>CAVVKX010000047.1:0-24539 GCA_963748975.1 uncultured Parachlamydiaceae bacterium | reverse complement strand
GGAACGTGAGGCTCGCCGCACCGGCGCGGCTCACCCCTCCGGGGGAGCGCGTCGCCCGTGAGCGGCAGGGCGTCGCGCGTGCGGACGAGGCCGGCCGGCGTCATCCGCAGAGCTCCGCAGGGATTCGTCCCGCCGTCTCGCAGCATGGCGTCGAGGACGGGCCGCCACGCGGCCGCGGCGCGCACCCCCCGGAGCGCACGCTCGTCCGCGAACAGCAGCCCTTCCACGCCGGCGCCATCCTTGCCCGCGTCCTTCCGTGTGGCCTGGAACGACGCGAGGGCATCGAGCGCGGGCGCCCCCGCCTCGACGACGTCCGCGACGTCGTGCAGGAGGTGCTCGTCCCCCATATTTATTTTTTGGCGGTTTTGCGATTTTTCATCATCATCCTTCTCCATCCCTCGCCAGTTAAAATGCGTTTTATTGATGCCAATTTTGTAGAAATTGTCGATGTAGGTTCTTTTGCACGACGGGAGACAGACTTAGCAGCGGGCTTTTTGGCTTGAATAACCTTTTTAGGCGTGATTTTCTTTTTAGCCAAAGCTTTTGCTGCAGGTTTTCGGCTGACCGATCTTGACTTTACGGACTTTGTTGAGCTAGTCTTTTTTTTGACGGTTTTTTTTATAGCTATCATAGGAAACCCCCTATCCCCTGCAATTTACGCAAGAGGTCTGTCATAGCTTATTCAATTTCCGTGCCATGTTTATTAGGCTGTTAAGCGTTATTCGTAACTTGTATTTATTTTCGTAAAAACTTATCATCCTATGAGTTTGTAATTAATGACTTTTCAAAGGATTTTTTATGCCGTTAAAGAATTATTCTACTCTTCCCGTTTTTACCCCTATTTTACATAGCGAATCTGTCTCGAAAGAAAAGTTTGCTTCTCTGGGACGTTTTTCAGAGGATATTTGGAATGTAGGTGGAAATCGCCAAGCAGTTAGTATTGTTCTTGTTTCAGAAATTTCTAATCTTGTGACAGTCAAATCTATAGCTATCGAAAAGCAGGATACCTTTAGGACGGTATTGAAAATTGTTGCCTTAGTTCTATTTTTCCCATTTTTCATTATAACAAAATGTGTTTATCGATGGAAAAATCATTTTATTATTGAGCCTAATAAGAAAAAGCCGCTCGAACAAAATAATGTCCATAAGCTACAAGCTATTGAAAATAAAGATGATCCAATCATAGGGGCAATCACACCTATCTCAAATGATGCCTTAAACAAAGCGGCAGATTCCGTGGATATCATTGGGCAGAACACGATTTATAAATCAACAGATTCTTCTGAAAAAGAAGTTGTAGTAAATCCTGCAAAAGACCAAGAGCCAATTCAAATAAAGCCTTTACTCCCTGTTGCAAAAAAGTTGAAAAGCCAAGAAAAAAAGGATTTGGAACAGCTTCTAATTGATGGGAAAAAATATTTTAATGAATCTGAAATGCAAAATTATGATGCTGCCTTAGAGCGATTTGCTCGTTTTGTGATTAATTTGCAAGGCACAGCAGATGATAGAAAGGAAGAGGCTTTGAATAGTGCTTTTGAATGTCTAATTAAATTAAACGTAGTAAAAAACGATGACATCCCTAGCCAAAATGGCAAAAGATATAACTATTTTCGAAGAATGTTTGCTTACTATAAAGAGCATCGTCCTGAAATTGATGAGGGCTATGTAAAAGAAAAATTGGATAGACTAGGAAAACTTTCTTTGACTAAACCACACAAGGTATTCAATTTCGAACACTTGCCCAATCAAGCTCTAGAATCCTATATGGACGAAGACTCATCCTATGATTATATAAAAAGCCTTCTTGTATTTCATGCGTATGATCCCTCTAATGGAGCAAAGATCGGTATTCACAATTGTAAAAAATCTTCGGAAGAATCTCTTTATGCCTATGGAGTCAGTGCCACTGCAGGAATTCCTGAGACTGAATTAGGCGTTGATATAGCAAAATTATTGGAAGCAGAAAAAATGGAAGATCGCCACCTCATTGAATCTTTTCAGATTGAACAAAAAGGTCTAGACTCTATTCCTGCCCAACTGTTTGCCGTTATGGACGGACATTCGGATAAATTCCATGCAAATGGTCATAAATGCTCGCAATTTGTAAAAGAAAATCTCCTTAATGTTTTGAAACAGGAATTAGATAGTAAAGATTCCTTGAGTGATTTGAACATTTGGAATGCCCTGAAACTGTCGCTTGTGAAAGTAAACGATCTCTGGAAAGATCAGGGAATTGCTTCTGGATCTACGGTTTGCTTTGCCTTAATTTTTAACGACCCTAAAACCCATGCTGATGTGATCTGGACGGGGAATTTAGGGGATTCTCGTATTCTCATGGGTATGGGAAATAAATGTATTCAACTTTCTACAGATGCACGTTATCGCAACGAGTCCATTGACGATAATAAACTTATGGATAAGAAATTTTTACCCTCCATTAATTTGAGAAACGGAGAAGTCATAAAGGATGAGCAGGGAATTTATAGGCTGGCTAAAGTAGTTCAACCTTTGCGTTGTTTAGGTCATCATGAGGAAATCAACGGGCTGTCTGCACGCCCTGAAATCATGAAAGTAGATACATCTAAATTTAATGAGAAACTGCGATTAATCCTATTTACAGATGGAATCGGTGATGTGATTGGTTCACAGCAAGCGATTGATGAGACTCAAGAATATAGTGTGGGTAAAGCGGCGAATTGGCTTGTTGAGAAAGCCATTCAATGTCGCAGTAAAGACAATAGTACAATGATTGCTGTAGATATCATGAACGAAAAGCCATAAATTCATTTATGTTTAATCTGAACCATTCATGTTTAAGGCTTTATAATTTAAATTCTTTTTAAAAGGAAGCTTGATTTTATATCAAAAATGATATATTTTTCTATTAATTAAATTTCTAGGTTATAGTATGACAAAATTATATAGCGATCTTCCCTTCCTAATTCCTGTGACCCAAACAAGTGAAACTGTATTTCAAAAGGAAAAATTTCCTTTAGGACGACTTTCCGAGAAAGTTTGGAATGTGCAAGGTCGTAAACCAGTCGCTATTGTTTTAGTTTCGAGTGCTTCAAATCTTGTCTTAGTAAATCCAATCAAAGGAAAGCAGAGTCATTTCGTTACTGCGTTAAAAATTGCAGCTTTGGTGCTACTTTTCCCCTATTTTTTTATCACAAAATGTATCTACAGATTACTTAATAAATTTATTATCAAAACTATTCTATTAGAAAAACTGGAAAAGGACCCGTTTGAACCTAAAATAAAAAAAGGCGAAAGTGTAGGCGCTATTGAACAAGATGCGAAAAATTTAGCAGATATTCAAAAGAACCCCCTAAGTGCTGGCATAGTGGATCCTACAAAAAATCCAGAACCTAACAAAAAGGCAGTCCCTGAACAACCCCAGGATGTTCAGAAACAAGTAGAGCCTAAAGGAATTGGAGAGAAGGACGTCCAACCGGCAAAGATAAACGAAAAAAAAGATGAAGGTAGCGAAGCCCAGCTTCCTGTTAATGTTGAAGCGTCAAAACAAAAAGAACCCTCTGATGATTTGAAGGAGCAACCAAACGGTAAAGTTGAAAATACTGTAGATGTTAATGAAGACCCAAAAAAAATTATTCAAAAGCAAGTTGTTTTAGAAGAAAAAAAAGATCCTGAAGTTCCAGCAAAAGCTGAAAGCGAAAATTCAAAAGACGATGAAAAGCTTAAAAAACTGGCAAGTATCCCTTCAAAGATCCCTAAACCCCCATCTCCACAAAAAAAACTAGATCAAGCTCAAGAAAATGTTAAGTCCAAGCCAGAGCCTGTAAAGAAAGAACAAGCATCACCAGATAAAAATATTAAAGAAGAGAAAGCTGACATAAGCGGGGAGCAAGCTAAAAAGCAAAGTGAATTAATTGAAGGCAATAAAGCAAAAGTTGAGCCACAGAAGATTGATCAGCCCGCTAAAATTATTGCTGTTCAAAACTTAGTCAATAAACCTGAGGAAACAAAAAAAGAAAAAGAAGAGAAAGTAGTATTTCCCGTTCCTCCAATTAAAGAAAATAATGGCAATATACTTTCGACCAACCTAGTCATCGGCGTTTCTGGTCAGAACTTGGTTAACAAAGGAATCGACTCAGGAGAAAAGCTTGTTATAGAAGATAAAATCCCTCTAATAATCGCAAAAGTAGCAGAAGGCGAACGGTATGAAAAGCCAAACGATGAAAAAAAAGTTGTGGAAGATAAACAAATTGAGCAACCACAAAAAATGGTTAACTTGGTTGCTGGAAATGTGAATGCCTTAGGCATGAATAATTTGATTCCAGAACCACTTAAGCCAATAAATAAAATCAGTTTATCAGGAGAAGAGATCCACGATTTTTTGTTGAAAGGCGGTGATTATTACAAGAAAAAGAATTATAAACTTGCTTTCGACTTTCTTACTCGTTTTCTAATTTGCTCTGAAGGAAGGGAAGGTGAGGATATTGTAAAAGATGCAAGAAAAGATGCATTAGATTGTTTAGTTCAATTTAAGTCTTTTCATATTGATATAATAAACATTCCAGAGTCAGATGAAGCTAAATTCAAATTTCTTCGTGAAAAATTTTCTGTCCATTTAGAATCTCGCATGGCCTATGATAAAAAGAAAGTAGATGATAAACTTGCTAGACTGGGAAAAATTTCCTTATCTAAACCTAAAAAAGCACCTGAAAAATTAGTCCTGCCTTCTCAATCTCCAGTGATCATTAATAAGCTAGAAAGTATTAATATCCAAAATTTTAAGACAGATTTAGCTTTCGAATACGCTGTAAGTAGTACTGTTGGTCTTTCGGATAAAAAAATTGATGATGTGGAAATGGGAGTCCGATATTTGATTGATTCTTTTAAAATTGAGCACATAAATAGGCGTGCTATTGATGTACAAATATTTGCTCTCTTTGATGGTCAAAGAGGTTATAAATGTGCTGAACATTGCAAGAAAAATCTGGTTCGGTTCTTTAAGGAAAATTTAGATCCCAAAGAATCAATCAGCCATTTGAATGTTTGGATGGGGTTGAAAAATGCATTTGCCGACCTAAATGACGAATGGAAATGCGAAAAAAAGAATTTGGATAAAATAAAGCCGGAACATTCTCAGACATCCATTTGCACGGCTTTGGTCTTTAAAGATCCTGAAACCAATAATGACATTGTTTGGACGGCAAACGTAGGCGACACGCGACTTATTCTGGGAGAGGGGGGGGAATGCTATCAAATTTCCACCGATGCGGTTTATCGTGATGAAGCAAAAGACATTAATTCCGCAAATAAGAATTTTTTAAATGCTTTAACATGGAGAAATGGGAAAGTCATTCAAGGTAATGACGGCATCTACCGGTTAGGTGAAGTGTCTGAAACATTGCGTGGTATTGGCTCCCAAGTGGAAATACCTGGTCTTTCAGCTAGACCAGAAATTATGAAGATTGATACTTCCAAGTTTAATGACAAGCTTAAATTGTTGATGCTCACACGAGCCACAACCGATTGGATTGGTTCTCAAGAAGCCATTACTATGACAAAAAACATGACCATAGATAGGTCTGCAAATTTATTAGTGGAACATGCCCTAGAATTAGGCAGTCGTGATAACAACACTGTAATTGCTATAGACTTGAAACGCAAAGAAGTCCAATCATGAACAAACAAACAGTGGCTTATACGATCCATCAGATGCCCGAGACAGAGCGACCTCGCGAAAGAATGCTCCAGCATGGCGCAGAAGCCATGTCTTCTGCAGAGTTAATAGCCATTGTTTTAGGAAGCGGAACCAAAGGAAGCTCAGTCCTACAGATTGCTCAAGAATTATTAGTACGTTTTGGAACCTTGCAAAAGTTTGCCGAAGCCTCCATTGAAGAATTACAGCAAGTCAAAGGTTTAGGCCAGGCTAAGGCGATTCAACTAAAAGCAGCTTTAAGTTTAGGTTTGAGGGCCTCACGTCAAGTAATGGATCAAAAGTTTCGCATTGTAAATCCCATAAACGCCTATCATTATATTAGAGATGAAGTTGAAAGTGAGAAGCGCGAACTTGTTTTAGTCATCTTACAAGACAATAAAGGCTATGCACTTTCCCATCATGTGGTAGCCATCGGCACCCTTTCCCATGCGTTGGTTCATCCTCGCGATGTTTTTCATCCGGCTATCCGCCATAAGGCAGCGAGCTTAGTTTTAGTACATAACCATCCTAGCGGCGATCCCACCCCCTCATCAGAAGACCTTGTGGTGACCAAAGCACTCATCGAAGCAAGCCATCTGGTTGATATTCCTGTTAATGACCATCTCGTTGTGGGCCTCGGACGGTATGTTTCTTTACGTCAAGATTTCAAACATCTCTGGTCTTAAGATAGCGCGCGTTTTGGATTCTGAATGAAAATCTCTAATGAATAGACATAATTTCTTATCCAAAACTCGCGTTAAGATAAATCTAAGGTAAAATAGTCGGTTTTTTGGTAGACTGGATGCACTTATGAAAAAAAAGAAATTTAAAATTGTTACATTAGGCTGTCGTACGAATCAATACGAATCACAAGCCTATCATGATCAACTAGATGCCATGGGATATTCGCCTGCCATTGGTGGTGAATCAGCCGATATTTGTATTGTCAATACATGCACAGTAACTGAATCGGCCGATGCAAGTAGCCGTCATGAAATTAGGCGACTGGCCAGGGAAAATCCAGGAAGTCAGCTTGTAATCACAGGCTGCTTTGCTGAAAGGCAGCCCGATATTGTGCGCGAAATCGCTGGAGTGACACATGTTGTATCGAATAAAGACAAAGAAAAACTTTTAGAATCCGTTTTTCCGGCTGCAGAATTACCTGAATTTTCTATCAAACGCTTTGAAGCCCATACAAGAGCATTTGTTAAAGTCCAAGATGGTTGTAACTCATTTTGCACATATTGTATTATCCCTTACGTGCGTGGAAGGTCTCGCTCACGCACAATTGCAGAAATTGTCAGTGAAGTTGAAAACCTTATTGCAAATGGCTATAAAGAAATTGTCCTCACAGGAATTAATATCGGCGATTTTGATGGAGCGAAGCCCGCAGGGGAGAAACCGGATCGTTTGGCTGACTTAGTACGAGCTGTCGATCGTGTGCCTGGCATTGAACGACTGCGCGTGTCATCGATCGATCCTGATGAAGTCGATGATGATCTAGCCGATGCCATTCTGAATGGTTTACATACATGTCATTCCATGCATATTGTCCTTCAGGCAGGTTCAAATGTAGTTTTGAAACGCATGAATCGAAAATATACCCGGCAGATATTTTTAGACACCGTTGACAGGTTAAAACTTGCAGATCCAGATTTTACTTTTACGACAGATGTTATTGTAGGTTTTCCTGGAGAGACAGAGGCTGATTTTAATGAAACATTAGATGTTATGGCTCAAGTGAAGTTTGCAAAAGTCCATATGTTTCCTTATAGCGAAAGAGCCCGTACAAAAGCAGCGCTGATGCCTAATAAAATACCGCAGGATGTCATCAAAGTAAGAAAGCAAGAAGTGTTACGTGAAGCGGAACAGAGGGCTTTCCAATTGAGAGAACAATTTGTCGGACGCAAGATGACCGTTTTGACTGAAAACCTTGACCCTTCAAGGCCGGGAGAAATCTGCGGCCATACAGAAAACTTCCTCATGGTTTGGATTCCTAGCGAATTTTATGGCCCTAACGAACTTGTCGAAGTGGATTTGATCATGAATACCCCACAAGGCTTAGTAGGTCAGATTGTATGATCATTAAAATTGCCGAACGATTGCAACCCTTTTCGCACACTCCAGGAACTCTTTGTGTTTTACCCGGAACAAATTTGCGTTTAAAAATTTTTCCTGCACTCATTGTCGTCCATGATCTTTCCCAAGCTGAGCCCAAATTTCTTGCTGAAATCCCTATCCCTGCAAAAGGTCCTGTAAAGGAATTTACCGTGCAACTGGATTTGGAAAAGGGAGCTATCCAAGTTTGGGGTAAAAGCTCCCAAGGGTATTTTCTTTATCGGATTTTTTTGACTAAACATCCCTTTCAAATAGCTTTGGAAATTAAGAAAGGCCTATCAGATTGGATGCCTGTACCTTCAACAAATGCTTTGCAGGTAGAACTCATTTTATCGCTATCAAACAACACCTTGCCAATTTTGACGGAGCGCCTATCGTTGGGTAGCCATAAAAGCCAAGATTGGGACATGGTCAAAAGAAGAAATGATTTGGTTGAAATCCTACCTACTTGGCTACGTCTAGGACAGATGATTCAGCCACCACAAAATTTCTCTTATGAAGGCACAGCCGCTTTTTTAAAAATCTGCCAAAATGCATCAAAGATGGAAGCTTACACAATCCTTCAAAATCTCTTTAATACAGGGTTTGAGGGAATTTTATCCCCTCGCTTAAAGGACGAACAGCACCAAGGTTTTGAATTGACAGAACCTGATCCATCATCCTCTCCACTTTTCCTTCTCTCAGAAGGAGCTAAGGTGATTCGGTCACTTTTTATTAAATTCATTCAGAATAATATCCACGTGCTTCCTTCCTTGCCTCCGGAATTTCACTGTGGGCGCTTTTTGCAAATTCGTTGCGAGAAATTAGGTGTTTTAGATTTTGAATGGTCGAAAAAAACTATCCGCAGAATGATATTCCGTTCAGAAACGAATGAGTCAATGCAATTTCATTTTCCTAACCATGTACAAAAATTTAGATTGAATGGACAGATGAATCAAATAGAAATGCCCATTGAAGTCCAAAAAGGAAAGATCTATATTTTTGACCGATTCCAAAAATAAATGATCGATCCAAAGTTAAACCGACAAGCTGCATCGAAAACGCTGAGAAGCTTTAATACGCATAGGCCCAAACATACTTTTGCGCATAACTTTCTTTTCTTGCATCGCAACGCTTTGCGGTTCAAATATTTATGATGTTTTCTTTTGACTTATGCGCAAATATGTGTCTTCGCGTTGAATTTGTTTCATAAGCATTGCAAACGAAAGGGGAAATGCATAAGATCCAAAAAAATAACTTAATGGTAGTAACGCGAGTTTTGGATAGGGAATTAACCATTCGAGAGATATTTTCTGTCATATTTGAAAAATTTTTCCTCGCCCTTAGCGCCATCTGCTAAGAGCTTCGGAAAAATTTTCAAACCTGAAAGAAAATATCTCTCGAATGGTTTCAATTCCTTATCCAAAACTCGCGTTAGATATGACACTGGAAGTGGACAGTATTATGCGTTTAATCAACTACGATGAATACAACCCGCATCATATACTTGGACTTCACGATGATGACCGCGGCGGCAAAGTCATCAGGCTTTGGCGTCCGGGAGCCGAAAAAGTTTATTTGGAGTTATTTGGTGAAACCGTTGAAGCTAAACGTGTTCAGGATGCAGGATTATTTGAATATCATGCGCCCGCTTATACAACTTTCAATGATTATAAAGTTTATCATCATGGGGGCTTATTAGGTCATGATCCCTACTCTTTTTTACCTTCGATTGGTGAATTGGATCTCTATCTCTTTAATCAAGGGGTGCATTACCATCTCTATGATGTCATGGGTGGACGGTTAATTCAACATTATGGCGTTTATGGAGTACGCTTTTGTGTATGGGCACCCAATGCAAAAAGTGTTTCACTTGTCGGAGATTTCAACTATTGGGATGGGCGTGTTAATCCTATGCGAACATTGGGTGGAGGAGGTGTATGGGAATTATTTGTGCCGGAATTAAAAGAAGACGAAAGATATAAGTTTGAAATACGCACCCAAAGTAATGAATTGCGTGTGAAGTCTGATCCCATGGCCTTGTTTAGTGAGATGCGTCCTGCGACAGCTTCTATTGTTGCAAACATTGATAAGTTTCCGTGGAGCGACCAGCCTTGGATGGAAAAACGTCTAAGAATAAAAGACGAGCCTAAACCGATGAATGTCTATGAACTTCACTTAGGTTCTTGGAGGAAAAAAGAGGGTTGGCGCTTTATGAACTATCGAGAGATAGCCCTTGAGTTGGCCTTATATTGTCAACAGTTGGGTTATACTCACGTTGAATTGCTTCCCATACAGGAACATCCTCTGGATGAATCTTGGGGATATCAGGTGACAGGTTTTTACGCCGTCACAAGTCGTTTTGGAACCCCTGAAGATTTTCAATGGTTTGTCAATCACTTACATGAAAATAATATCGGCATCATCCTAGACTGGGTTCCAGGTCATTTTCCTACGGATGACTTTTCTTTGGGACGATTTGATGGCACAGCTTTATATGAGCATGCTGATTTCCGCCAAGGTTTTCATCCTCATTGGAATACCTACATTTTTAATTTCGGGCGTCATGAAGTCGTCAATTTCCTTATCGCCAACGCTCTATTTTGGTTTGATAAAATGCATATCGACGGCTTACGCGTCGATGCCGTTGCCTCTATGCTATATTTGGATTATGGACGCGAGGAGGGCAACTGGATTCCAAACAAATATGGACGTAATGAAAACTTAGAGGCTATCGAATTTTTAAAGCATCTCAATTCAGTTGTGCATAAGTATCATCCGGACATTTTGATGATAGCAGAAGAATCCACTGCCTTTGCAGGAGTAACTACTCCTGTTGACCAGGGTGGCCTTGGATTTGATTTAAAATGGAATATGGGTTGGATGAACGATACATTGCGTTATATGTCCAAAGATATGTTATATCGTCATTACCATCAAAATGATTTAACTTTTGGCCTTTTATACGCTTTTTCTGAGAAATTCATCCTCGTTTTATCGCACGATGAAGTAGTGCACGGAAAAAATAGCCTTATAGGTAAAATGCCTGGGGATTTATGGCAAAAATTTGCCAATGTGCGCTTACTTTTGAGTTACATGATTTGCCAACCGGGAAAGAAGCTGCTGTTCATGGGCGCAGAAATAGGGCAATGGAATGAATGGTCTTGTACAAGTCAAATTGAATGGTTTTTGCTCCAATATCCAAATCATCATGGTCTTCAAATGTTGGTACAGGACATAAACCATTTCTATTTGCAAAACCGTAGCCTTTGGGAAAAAGATTTTGACCTTACGGGCTTTGAGTGGGTCGATTTTAATGATCTGCATAATAGTGTGATCAGTTATTTGAGAAAAAGTTCACAAGATGGTATTCTTTTGTGTGTGCATAATTTTACTCCTAACTTTTATCCGGATTATATGATTTCCTTGAAAAATGTGGCCTCTATAAAAGAAGAATTCAATAGCGATGATAAGAAATATGGTGGTTCTGACAAACGCAATCCTAATCCACAAATCATCAAGGATGATTTTGGTCAGGGCGTTTCTTTAAAAATTCATTTAGCACCTCTGGCAACAATGATCTTCAGAGTGACCTTTAGGTAATCCTGTCTATGAATAAACATGAATATGAAGAACTTTGCAGAGAAATCTGGGAACATAACCGTCGTTATTATATTGACAATGACCCTGTCATTCCTGATCAAGAATTTGATTTGTTATTAAAAAAGCTTGAGGAGATTGAAAAAATACATCCGGAATGGGTGTCACTCACTTCACCCACACAACGTGTAGGTGAGATGTTGAGTGGGGGATTCAAGGCCGTTCAGCATGAAGTTCCTATGTTGTCCTTAGCTAACACATATAGCAAAGATGAAATTGTCGACTTTATTAATAGAATAAAAAAGTTAACGGGGAAACAAAATCCATCCTTTACATGCGAGTTAAAAATGGACGGCATTGCTGTTTCCGTCCGTTATGAAAAAGGCATTTTTGTTCGAGGTTTAACACGTGGCGACGGTAGAAAAGGCGAGGATGTCACAGCCAATATTAAAACTATTGCAGCTCTTCCTTTGCAATTGGGAAAAAAGGACATCCCTGATGTACTTGAAATTCGTGGAGAAGTTTTTATGCCCCACGAAGTTTTTAAAAAATTAAACGAAATACGAGAAAAAGAACAAGAGTCTTTATGGGCGAATCCGCGCAATGCTGCAGCAGGTTCCTTAAAGTTGCTTGATCCACGCGAAGTGGCCAGAAGAAAGTTAAATATTGTTTTTTATGGGATAGCCAATGAAAATTTAAAAGGCCTTAGCACTCAATATGGCGTTCATGGCTATCTTAAAGAGTTGGGCTTGCCTGTCTTGCACACATATGCCCTATGTCATGACCTAGACTGCATTTGGAAATATGCTGAAAAAATTCATCAACTAAGAAAAACACTGCCTTTTGACATTGATGGCATCGTGATCAAACTGGATGACATTCATCAATGGGCGCAAATTGGAAACACTGATAAAAATCCGCGATGGGCTATCGCATATAAATTTGCTGCAGAGCAGGCAGCGACACGCATTCTAAATATCTCTGTTGGTGTTGGACGCACAGGCGTGTTAACGCCCCTTGCAGAATTAGAGCCCGTTTTTTTAGCAGGTAGTACAATTTCTCGTGCGACTTTGCATAATCAAGATGAAATAAAGCGTAAAGATATTCGTGTAGGGGATGTAGCCATTATTGAAAAAGGCGGAGATGTAATTCCTAAAGTTGTGAGTGTGGATATTAACATGCGTCCGTTAAATTCTCATCCTTGGCAGATGCCGACGACCTGCCCTAGTTGCGGAACTGCTGTCGTCCAAGTCGAAGGGGAAGTAGCCGTGCGCTGTCCTAATAATGAAGGATGTCCAGAACAGCAGCTTAAAAAATTGATTTATTTCGCCAGTAGGGATGCGATGGATATTGAAAATTTGGGAGAGAAAGTTGTGGAGCAGCTTTTTCACAAAGGATTTGTACGCACACCTTCCGATTTCTTTCATTTGACAGAACTACAAATTGCCCAGCTCGATAATTTTAAAGCTAAATCCATTAACAACCTTGTAACAAGTATTGAAAAAGCACGCGAGGTCACACTATCCCGTTTTATCATGGCGTTGGGAATAAAGTATGTGGGCAGAGGAACAGCTGAAGCGTTAGCTATTAAAGCGGGCGATATCCATCAGCTTATGCAAATGTCTAAAGAGGATCTCCTGAAAATTGAGGGAGTAGGAGAAAAAGTAGCGGGTGCAGTCTACGATCATTTTAGGGATACAAAAAATCGACAGGAAGTGGAAAAGCTTTTAGGATATGGTGTGAAGCCTCATTCTATGAACCTGTTGTCTTTTGGGGGACATGAGTTTAATGGAAAAACATTTGTATTAACCGGAACTCTCCATAAATATAGTCGCAATGAAGCAGCAGCCATTATTAAAGAAAGAGGGGGGAAGGTGACTGACAGTGTCAGCAAAAAAACGGACTATGTGGTGGCCGGAGAAAGTGCCGGTTCTAAGTTAGAAAAAGCACAAACATTGAATATAAAGATTCTCGTAGAAGAAGATTTTTTAAATTTATTATAACAATTTGTATTATTTTTCCACCGTCCTACTTTCAATAACTTCCATAGCTTCGTTATATGCTTCTTGTGATATATTCTTTACTTTGCTGCCACTCGGTTCAGCAAAATCCAGAATTCTCTGCGAAGTCAAAGGACCTTTGTAAAGGTCAATGGACAGATCCCCAATATCATTGCAAAGTTTTTGAAACAAATCTGCTCGTTTTTCATCTAAGCCTTGAGCCTTAACATCAAAATCTCCCCCACGCAAAAGCTTTTCTACAAGAATGCCACGCTCCTTATCATTTAAATTTAATTCTCTAAGTTGTTTTCTTGCAGCTTCGACTTTATCATGCCGGGTATTCAATGCATGTAGGGATGAGGATGTAAATTCTTTCGGACATTCAATTGAACTTTCAAGCTCTTTAAGCTGGACATAATTAGCTAAAGGATTTACGGCATGAAATGCTTCTAATTTTTCTTGCCCGTTTTTCTGGGCCTCCTCAGGTTTTATATCTTTGTCGCTCAACATTTTAGCTAAATCACTTTTATCGTGCAATTCTAGGAACGAATTTTTAATAAGATCTTTGATTTGATTTTGATAAGTCCTATCAATTTTATAATTATTATTCAGTTTCTCCAGTAGTATATTTTTAAGTTTATTGTTAATCACATCAACAGTCCCGTCATCAACCCTTGCATAAATACTTTTGAAACGTTGTCCTTCACAGGCATGTTCAATGTTTTTTGAAAATAGTGCCATATTTAAACTAAATAGAGTGGCAATAATCCCCCCAATACGCAATATTACACCCTTAAAACCTTTTTCTTGTTGGATCAATTCCGCTACCTTAACATACTTGTGTCCATCATGATTGATCTCTTTTCTTCTTGTTTCCCGTATAAAGTACATATGTTCATATTGATTGACGATATCATCTACATTATTAATTTTCGATTTATCTATAAAGTCTCTCATCTAATTCACCATTTTTTAATATCAAGTATTCTTATTATACTATAATATATAATATTATTTAATAAATTTTGTTTTATATTGACTTTGCAAATGACCACCGAGGCAGTGAGATGCGATGAGAAAATATGAGAAATTGAAAGAGGGAGGGGAGAGAAAGGCAGCCTAAACCTAAGCCTCACTATCTCACACTTTCTCAGTGATCTCACTGGCTCTGTGGTGAAATTTATGTGGATTATTCGATCACAACTGCTTTGCTGATAGAATGGAAAACTTCTCCTACATGTGCTGAAGTTGCAAAGTTAGTCTTGATGCGCAGCACGGTATTATTCCAATAAGCTTTTGAAACATCGTTTATAGACTTTTTCTTGTATTTCGCAAAAATCTGAGAAGCGATCTTTGCGCGATCTTTAAGATTAATGAGGGATACCTGTTCAACTTTTGTCAAAGAGTTAACAAGCTCACTTCCTTGCAATACAGCTAGCGCATAAGGCCCGCAGAACATGGCTTCCTGACCCTTACCTTTCACAGTTAAGAATTGATTACCCAATAGTAAATCCGCTGCTAAGTAGGCGATTCGTTTATCAGCTTTTTGTCTTAATTTTTGTTTTACAAATACGCTAGCTATCATTTTGGGAATCGAAAATTGACCTTTGCCTTTTTTGGCTGCTGCTTCCTGCTGTTGAGGAAGAAGATGTTTTGGATTCGTGTAGGACGTTTGATAGCCATATTTGTAGATCAATTCACGTAGATTAGGATTGCGAGGACGATAAATGACCAATTCTGTGACATAATTTTCTTGAAGATAATTTCGGCTTGCAGTGCGAATGGATGTTTTACCGACCACAGAGTGTGCAATAATCAAATGATCTTTTTTATTTTTATCTTTGTCTAGAATGACAATGCCATGTGACAAATGGACATCAAAAAAGCTGTTTTTTCGATAAAGGAAAGCGATAATACGCTGTACTGCATAAATGAGCTTATGAAGCCATCCCTTATGATTTGTATCTCTTGTAAAGGCAATACAACCCTTTAGATCTAAATCTTCGGGGATACCTTTTTTGGCTTTTAAAACGATTTTATCAAAAAATGGTTCAGTTTGATTTATTTTTTCAGCATTAACTGCAGGATTGGCTTGAAAAAGAGGGGATGAAATAAACATTAGCTCTCAATTTTTTATTTTTAAATTTTGCAAATAATTATAGATATTAAAAGTTAAGATATGATTAATTCCGTATAAGAACACAATGATGATTGAATTGAGTTTGTTATGGTTGTTTTTGTGCCGGAAAAACAAGAAATTAAATCCTCCAAATTTACCCTCATTGCATGGGCCTTGTATGACTGGGGGAGCAGCGCTTATGCAACTCTGATCCAAACTTTTATCTTTGCCTCATATTTTACGCGCAATGTAGCAGCGAATGAAATTCAAGGAAGCTATGAATGGGGGCTTGCTTTAGGATTTTCTGGTCTCATTATTGCTTTGGGAGGCCCCCTTTTAGGAGCAATGGCAGATCATAAAGGCAATCGTAAAGGGTGGATGAGCATTTTCTATATCCTATGTTTTGTTTCAACGGCATTGTTATGGTTTGTTAAGCCTGATGCGACTTACGTGCCTATGGCATTAATATTAGTAGGATTGGGAACCATTGGGTCGGAGCTAGCCTTTATTTTTTACAATGCCATGCTTCCCGATCTGGCGCCTGAAAAAAATTAGGAATGTGGTCCGGGGTTGGATGGAGTATGGGCTATTTTGGTGGGATGGCATGTCTTATTTTAGTTTTGATGGCTTTTTTCAATCAGCAGAACTCATGGCTAAGATTAAATGAAAGTTTGGCAGAACCTGCCAGAGCTTCATTTTTACTCACAGCCTTATGGTATGGTTTGTTTGGGCTGCCGCTGTTTTTATTGACTCCTACACCTGTGGCTAAAAAAGAGTCTTTAGTTAAAGCTCTTCATTTAGGAATGGATCAACTAAAGAATTCAGTTATGCAAATTCATCATTACCGACACTTAGTCAAGTTTCTAATAGCACGTATGATTTACACAGATGGTTTGACAACCTTATTTTTATTTGGTGGGGTTTACGCTGCCGGGACATTTAAAATGTCTCCACATGATGTGTTGATCTTTGCTATAGCGTTGAATATTGCAGCAGGACTCGGTGCATTGGCCTTTGCTTGGTGTGATGATCTTTTAGGAAGTAAGGCTGTGATCATCACTTCTTTAATCGCACTCATTGTTATTACTGCGGCCCTTTTATCTATTGAATCTTTGAAAATGTTTTGGATTTTTGGAATTTTATTGGGAATATTTGTAGGACCTTTACAATCTTCCAGTCGAGCTTTGATGGCTAAAATAACTCCCAAAGAAAAGCAGAATCAGATGTTTGGTTTATTTGCGTTTTCAGGAAAGGCTACAGGCTTTTTGGGTCCTTTTTTTGTAAGTTTCATGATTTATTTGACGGCGAGTCAACGTGGAGGAATAAGCATCCTCATCCCATTCTTTGTTATTGGACTGCTATTAATTCTTAAAGTGCCCTCTGAAGAACAGTTTGAAAAATTGTAAAAAACATCGAAAAGTTACCTATGCATCGGACATTCATCGCAGAAAATGACATTTTCACACAGCATCTCACAGGACCTCGTCATCCTGAAGCTCCTGCTAGGTTTACTGTGGGTAAAAGTGCGCTCCAAAAACAAGGCTTGCTTAACGAAAACAATACCCTGAAACACCGCGAAGCAATAGATAGTGAGCTTCTTCTTTGTCATACCCAGGAATATCTAGATGAGGTGAAAAAAAATATTGAAGAATGTAAAAAAAGTGGAAAAGCTTGATGGTTCTTTTCAGTTATCTACAGGTGATGTGCAATTTGCCCAAAATCTGACAAAGTGGCGCGTCATGCTGTCGGTTCTGCTTTAGAAGCCGTAGATGCAGTCATGGAAGGGCGAGCTAAAAATGTGTTTGGCCTTATACGCCCACCTGGTCATCATGCTGGCATTGATATAGGAAGAGGTTTCTGCATCTATAACAACGTTGGTGTTGCAGCCCGGTACGCTTGCCAAAAATATCATTTAAAAAAGGTTTTAATTGTGGATTGGGATGTGCATCATGGGGACGGCACCCAGGATATTTTTTACAAAGATCCATCCGTTTTTTATTTCAGCACGCATAACGGAAAAATATATCCAGGAACGGGACACACGCATGAAATCGGTGAAGGAGCAGGCGAAAAATTCAACCTTAACTATCCTCTAGATCCCCAAAGAAATCCAAGAGAAGCAATTAAAGAGATCTTTACAAACTCCCTTGTTAAAAAAATGCAAGAATTTAAGCCGGAATTTGTCTTTATTTCTGCTGGTTTTGATGCCCATATAAAAGATCCCTTAGGTGAATTTAACCTGACGACTCAAGATTTTGTCGATTTGACAAACATAGTGAAAAAAATAGCCGTTGAGCATGCTGGAGGTCGTTTAGTATCCTTATTGGAAGGAGGATATAACCTTGACGCTCTTGCCGAAGTTATACCGGCGCATGTTAAAGCTTTAAATGAATAGCTCCACTAAAAATATGCTGAGCAGGACCTAGCATGCGGATATCTGTAAAAACATCGCCACTTTGTTTGAAATCGATTTTAAGGGTATCACCAGACTTAACTTTTACAATGACCGGTGCAGCTAGCTCATAAATCTTTGCTGCCGCCAATGCAGCGGCTGTTGCGCCTGTCCCACAAGCCAAGGTTTCTTTTTCTACCCCACGTTCGTAAGTCCTTACATGCACTATCCCTTTTTCATCGACTTGTACGAAGTTTGCATTAGCACCTTGAGGGGTAAATAGCGAATGAAAACGTATACGGGATCCATCTTCATGCAAATTTAAATTATTGAGGTCATCCAAAAAAACAATAGCATGAGGCACACCTGTATTAATATGATGCACAATCCATGGCCCTACAGAAAGATCCCAACGTATTTCAGTGGGATTTCCCATTTCAACAGAAACATCATTGCTCTCAAATTTTATACTATGAATGCGGTTCATGGTCTCTATGGTAAATTGATTCCCTTCAATGCCGCAATCTTGAATAAACTTGAGTAAACATCTGATGCCATTTCCACACATTTCGGCTTCACTGTCATCGGGATTAAAGATACGCATCTTGTAATGTGCCTTACTTGAATTTTCAAGGAGAATGACTCCGTCGGCACCTATACCATTCTGACGGTGACACAGCTTTGAGAAAATTGAAGGTTGATGGGTAGGAAATATTAAATGACGGTTATCAAAGAGAATGAAATCATTTCCGCATCCTGAATATTTAGAAAAACTGAGGACCATAAGAAAACTTAAAAAATAACAGGTTTTGAAAAACTACCAGCATAGAGGGAAAGAACAAGAAAAGAACAGGATATAAGGATCGCCTTCGGTGGCAGGATAGATGGGGTATTTCAGAACCTTAATTACCAGAGGTTTAATGTCCTTATCCTGCCGTCGAAGGCGATCTTTATATCCTGTTTTTTTTCTTTATCCTGTTTCCCAGATTAGGTGAAAATTTTGAGTTCTTCCATGGATGTTATAATCCCATCTAAGAGTCCAAAATCGAGTGCTTCTTGAGCGCTCATCCATGTATCCCGATCGATGGCTTTTTCGATAGTCTCAAAATCTTTACCGGTATATTCCATGTAAATTCTTGTCAAAGTTTCACGTGTTTTAAGCATCTCTTTGGCTTGGATTTCGAGGTCTGTAGCTTGACCTTTAATCACACCACCAATAAGAGGTTGGTGGATCATGATTCGCGATTGTGGAGTAGCAAAACGACGTTTAGGAGCGGCTGCGAGACTTAATACAGAACCCATCGAAGCTGCAAGTCCACTGATCAAAGTGGTGACAGGCGATTTCAACATCTTGATTTGATCCCAAATGGCAAAACCGGCATCCACAGAACCGCCGGGGCTATTAATAACTAATAGGATAGGCTTTCCGGGATCAGTCAGTTCTAAATACCATAATTTATGGATAATATCTTCAGCTACTTCACTGTCGATAGCGTCACTTAAAAAAATGCGGCGCGCTTCAATGACTGCACTGTCGATGCGATCTTTTACTTTGACGAAAGGGGCATTATTGTCTTTTTCTTTATCTGTTTTAGCCATGGATAATTCTCCGAATAATCATTTAAGATCCATTATCGTATTTTTAGTCTGTGAAATCAAGAAGCTTTTGCAAAATCCTTTGCTTGTTCTATAACAATTTCAGGGTAAAGGGGGTAACGTTGCAAAAGTGCGGCTACACGACGCTTTGCGTTTTCCAGTGTGACCGGATCGGTTAGAGATTGCGCTTTACTTGGCTGGCCGGTTTTGGCATTCGTTGTGGGTTTTGTGTTGCTCAGTATATCTACAGTGATGTTTGCAATTTCTACCATTTCATTAGTCCCCATTCCCAGTGTTGTGACAGCGGCTGCACCTATACGTACGCCAGAAGTATACCAAGGACCATTCCGGTCAAAAGGAATAGCGTTTCGGTTAACCGTCAGCATGGCTTCGCGCAGGGCTGTTTCAGCTTGTCTACCCGTCAAACCAAATTTGGTTAGGTCTAAAATCAATAAATGATTTTCCGTACCCCCTGTAACAAGTCGAACGCCACGTTTTAGAAACTGCGCCGCGAGCATTTGCATGTTTTCCACAATCTTTTGCGAGTATTGGCAAAATTCAGGAGTGTTAGCTTCTTTGAAAGCTATTGCTTTGGCAGCAATGACATGAGGGAGTGGACCGCCAAGTACAAGAGGGCAGCCTTTATTAACTACATCCAAATACTCTTTTGTGCAAAGGACAAAACCACCGCGCGGTCCCCGTAAAGTTTTATGCGTCGTTGAAGTCACTATTTGTGCATAGGGGATAGGATTGTATTCTCCAGTAAAAACCTTACCTGCCACAAGACCTGCGAAATGTGCCATGTCTACCATGAGTACAGCCCCAACGCTATCTGCAATTTCACGCATTTTGGCGAAATTAATTTTACGCGGATAAGCTGAGTATCCGGCTAAAAGAATATGCGGTTTTTCACGCTTTGCCATGTCGGCTAATGATTGATAATCTAGAAGTTCAGTTTTTGGATCGACATCATACAAAACAGCTTTCATCATCTTGCTGGAAATATTATGCCGATAACCATGGGTAAGATGGCCTCCTGAGTTTAGCGACATCCCCATGATTTTTTGGTTTAGCATCAATTGACGCACTGTCTCATACTCGTCAGGAGTCAGTTCATCTAAAGTTTTTTTACCAAGTTTTTCGATCGCAGGATTTTGAATACGCTGGACAAGGATAGACCAAATAGCTACAAGATTTGCGCTTGCACCTGAATGAGGTTGTACATAAGCGCCTTCACAATTAAATATAGCTTTAAGTTCATTGACGGCGGCATCTTCAATAGTGTCTACGTTTTCGCATCCGGCATAAAATCTATGGTGGGCAAACCCTTCGGCGTATTTATCAGTTAGAAGATTACCCATCGCTAGCTGCACAGCTAAAGAAGAGAAATTTTCTGAGGCAATTAATTTAAGATGAGTGCGCTGGTCTTTTAGTTCCTGCAATATCGCATGACTTATATGCGGCGCAGAGACTTCAATATAATCTAAGGCAGCCAGATAAGCGATCGTCGCCTTATTTCTTTTATTTTCGGGAGTTTTAATAAAATAATTTTCGAGAAGCGGCATAGAGAACTCCTGAATGACATCTTGGATACACTAATTTAACGTAAAAGTGTAAAGAGTGCAAGCTCGAATCTTGTTAGTACATTGTAATAAAGTGTTCGTCGAATTCGGTTTCTTTTGACTGATTTGAGAAGAGGCTTACTATAGACGATGGAAGTTGGGGGTGTATTCAAACGATGTACCACATAACAAGCGATGATTTTCGCCTAATTCATATTGACGATCATTAATTAGAACTTTAAATTCACATTTGTTGAAAGGAACGTTAGTTTCCCATATCCATTCGTCAGACTTCACATTTTTGAGCATAATTCCACGATCCCAGCATAAATCAGCCCCATCACCCCTTAAATATACAGAGTTATTAAATCCAACGTCGTACTTAACGATTATACGTGTCACAGGACCTTTTTTTCTAACTAATCCAGATGAGTCGGTGCTTATTTTTTCTCTTTCTTTCATAATATTAACAGGGGTCGGTTCTGAAATAGAATCAGTTAACTGCTTTTGTGATGCGGTAGTTGACGGCTTGGTTATTTCTTTTGTCTTGGGTTCTTTTGAAAAACTGTCTTGTTCTGAAAATGTAACCTGACCCTTAATGGGATCTTTTTTATTTGCCATAACGTAACCTTAAATAGTGGTATTCAGGTTTTTTATATACTTATTTCTTAAACTTTATTTCTCATCTTATGAAATGTCTGTCAATAGGAATCACACAATTTTAGAGTTTTTTCTTGAGATTTATCCTAAAAAAGGATACTCTACATACCAAAGTCGAGAAAGATGACCTTTAACTATTAGGATAAAGCATGCAAGAAGCTCTCAAACATATTTTAGAAATTCAAGAACTTGATATGCAAATGATTCAACTTATGCGCTTAAAAAATGAACGCCAAGAGCGAGCTTGGATAATATCAATGCTGTCAAGTCAGACCTTACATCATCAGGTGCCAGTTAAGGAAGCGGAAATTACTCGAGCTGAAAAAGAATATCCGCCTGATGGAAGGCGAACTCAATGATATCGTGGCTAAAATTAAAAAGCTTGAAAGTCAAGCAAAATCGATCAAAAAAGTTGAAGAATTTAATGCCCTGAGCCAAGAAATGTCTCAAGCTAGATCGAGAACGTACGCAAAAGAACAACGCATTAGCGATCTTTATGATAAATTAGCTGCTGAAGAAGAAACTCTTAAAAACCTTAATGAAAGCTTAGAAACAACCACTGAAAGCAGCAAAGTTCTTGAACCTGAAATTCATGAAAGCATTCGCCAAATCAATGATGAAGGGCGCGTCCTCAAAGCGCAACGCGATGAATTAGTCGCTCAAGCTGATCCTGAAGTTTTCCGCATCTATGAACGACTTCTGCGCAACAAAAAAGATCGCGTCGTTGTTCCTATCGAAAATCGATGCTGCAGCGGCTGCCATATTATGTTGACAGCTCAAGATGAAAACCTCGTGCGTAAAGGCGAACGCCTCGTCTTTTGCGAACATTGCTCTCGCATCCACTATTGGCAGGAAAGCGAAGCCTTAGAAGGAACTAGCCGTTGCAACAAAACACACGCAGACGCCGCTACGACTAAAGTTTAAATAGTAATGTTCTTTGTCTGGGAAGACAAGCAATCGCTGTTGCTCTTTAAGGGCAAGAGAGGAAAGTCTGGACTTCGCAGGAGAGGATACCAGTGAAAGACTGGGGGCCGTAAGGCTACGGAAAGTGTAACAGAAAATATTCCGCTGTCTAGGCTTTACCTAGACAGACAGGGTGAAATGCCCGCTTTAGGAGCCAGCCCCACCTAAGGAAACTCGAGGAGGTGATAAACCCTATCCGAAGCAAGACCGAATATGAGGCTATACAGTTCTCCGCTGTGCTCTTGACAGGTCGCTTGAGGATCTTGGCGACAGGATCCCTAGATGAATGATTGCTCGTCTGCTTAGCAAGCTAGCTGACAGAATCCGGCTTATCGTCTTCCCAGATTTTTTCCACACAACCCTCAAATCCTAGCATGACCAAGCAAAAATCATACAAAACATCGCTAATTTAATTCTAAAATCATCAATAGTTTTGTTTTTAAAAAATTATTTTAATTTATTAATTGATTTAATATTTAAAATCGGTGTATAATTATATGTCAAATCAAATTTTTAGGAATTATGAAAATACATTTTTTTATTATTACATTAGTTTCGTTGCTATTAAGTTATGCATTATTTTCCCAAGAACAATTGACAAGCGAGACGCAAAAAATAGCACTGGTTTTTGAAATTATTAAAATTCTACTTCTCCAAGAATGCAGCAAGTTTGGCCTGGATATAATATCAGTAGAAAACCCATTTTTATAACTTTCGGAAATGGTCATATTTATGCGTTTAATATAAAGTTTCCTCAAGGTGGCTGGAAAAAAACAATTGTTAATGGCGTCGAAGTTCTATTCAGCGATAATGATCGCTGGGGTATCACTGCCGCCCCCATGCAGTTTGATTTTGAGATTAATGGCCAACAAGCTTTCGTATTTAGGCTTGATATGATGCCCTAACCAGACTTTTTGCCATTTTTTGTTTCTTGTCCATGAACGTTTTCACGTTTATCAGATCCAATACTTCGAAAGTGAAAAGTCATCCGGTCAAGAAGTAGAAGGGGAGATGGCTTACCCTGAAAGTGAAAACTCTGAAAATATCGCATTGATGCAATTAGAAGAATTGGTTCTTTTAGATTTTATGAAAGCTCTTGATGGTAATGCACATGCAGAAGCTACTGCGCAATTGAAAACATTTATTGCGATCAATAAGCAGCGTCGAAAATTGTTGAGCCATAGTTCTTTAGTATGGGAAGCTCGCCAGCAAATCGTGGAAGGTTTAGCAGATTATGCAGCAGCCAAAAATTTGGATGTCTTTGCGTATTTTGGTGAAAGGACTGGTCAAAAGCACATATTGAATACAATGCAGCGTTATGCGCAAGATGATGATATTAATGAACGCGCCCCTAAATGGAGACATTATGGAGTCGGAGCTTCTTTAGGCTATGCCCTGGATTTCTTGAATGTCAATCATTGGAAAAAAAATGTCGAACAAAACGTTCCTTTTACAAGTGATGTTAGAAGAAAATCTTTACGTTTCGGATAGGGATGCGCAATATCTTTATCAGGAAGCTCTTGAAAAATATGACTTTTACAAATGCAAAAAGAGATCAAAGAGAAAATTGATGCCTATAATAAAATGCTTCGTTTGCATAAAGAAAAATTCAATAGCATGCCCGGATTTTACGTTATTAATGTGCAAACTCCACCGGATTCAGGACTTAGCGCAGGTGGGTATTCCAAAGGGGTCTATAGCCTTGCAGATGGTTCTATGTTTTCCGTAGAAGATACCTCCAAAACATCATCAGCTGATAACCATTGGCTTTTAGAGCTTCGTTCGATGCCTTACCTGTTTCAAACTAACGATGGTTATAGACGATTCAAGGAAAGTAAAGATCCTCTGGAAATTACAATTGATGGACAAATCTGTTCTCTTC
>CAVVKX010000046.1:0-88753 GCA_963748975.1 uncultured Parachlamydiaceae bacterium | reverse complement strand
ACATAAAAGTATCAATCACATTGCCTAAGGCACCCATGGTAATAAATACAAGAGGAAGTTGCCAGGCTTTATTTTTATTATAAAAAAGCAAATAGGCGATTAAACCTGCAATCATGATCATACGTAAAACGAGAAGGAAGTCTTGGGCTTCTGCAAACATCCCCCAAGCAGCTCCATGGTTGATTGTATGGTTAATGGAAAACTCAACGCCAAGAAAATTTTTAAAAACTCCGATCCCTCCATAAGGATACCAGAGAGAAAAGCGATTGGAAACAGGCAAATAATGGTAGACCCAATATTTAGTGACTATATCCAAAAATAAAATAAGGATACTAATTAAACATAAAGTCCTAGCCCTTAAAAAGGGCTTTGAGGATGAGACCATGACTAAATCAAACCTTTTTCTAACTGTTCTTGTGCCTTTACAGTCATAGTAGCATAAGGAACAGCCTCTAAACGTGCAATAGGTATTTCCTCTCCAGTAATATCGCATATCCCATAAGTATTGTCGTCAATTTTTTCCAATGCCCGTTCAATTTGCCTTAGGATGTGATATTCTCGGCTTGTGACTTCTAAACTAATTGTCCTATCAAAATCATCAGTGCCTTGATCAGCTTGATGCTGTGAATAGCCTGTGGCTTCGTCAGGAGTTTTTACTTCAGCTGTCGAACCTTTTAAAGTATGCGTTAATTGAGAGCGCAGATCCTCAAGCTTTTTCTTAAACTTGACGATATCACTTTTTTTCAATCCCATTAGAATCTCCTCATTATAATTATTCATCTTGGCAAACTTCAACGGCCATATTAGCCTTGACTGCCTTCGCGACTTTTTTGTCATTTTCTCTTGGATGAATCGTTTTAATCGCTTGCATCAACTGCTCGATGTCTTTAAATCTACGATAAACACAGGCAAAGCGAATGTAAGCAATTTCATCTAAAGCATGCAAGCGCTTCATCACAATTTCACCAAGCTCCGTGGTGCTAATGATATGCACTTGCTGCTGCAATAACTCTTCCGTGATTTGCGCTGCCAATGAGATGACCTGATCATGGCTGATGGTCGTATGGCGACAAGCTGCATCCAGACCATTGATGAGCTTTTGCTGTTGGAAGTTTTCGTAACGTCCATCCCGTTTATGCACCTGAACGGTTAGTTCTATTGTTTCAAAAGTAGTAAATCTACGTAAACACTCTAAACACTCCCTACGGCGCCTAATCGCATTTAGTTCAGCCGCATCCCGTGAATCGATCACTTTAAGATCAGGATGATGACAAAATGGACACTTCATGAACAGCCTCATTGACAATTTTGCGTTCATATACAATATTTTTGTGGCAGATTGCAAGAAATAAATTGTCAAAACTCATTGATGGTATCAATCATTGCACGTAAAATGCCAAAGTCACGGTTTGTATGACGAAAGATGAGGCGCGGCAATTGCAAGTGATCCGCTTCTTCCGGCAAAGCTCCCCCTTTTTCAATTTTTCCTTCTGCCATTAAAGCCTTAAATTTCTCATTTAATTCATCTACTTGGCGATCTGTTAACTCTTCATTTAAGCGCATCACTAATTTATCTCTTACATAACGGCTGGAATGAAAGCGACGATAAAATTTTTGTACATGTTCTACAGCATCATCAACAGATTTCGCAATATAAAATAGATGGAGATCCTCAGGGCTGATCCAGCCATTCACCAACAAATGATGATCAATATATTTCTTCCAGTCACGCCAATACACACCCTTGAGCCCTTCCACTAATACAACTGGTATAATGTTAGCTTTTCCTGTTTGAATTAACGTGAGGATTTCAAATAACTCATCCAGAGTCCCAAAACCTCCCGGAAAGACTGCAGCGGCATCCGAATGAGTCAGAAACATCAATTTACGTGTAAAAAAATAACGAAAAACAATGAGTTTCGGGTCACCTTCAATGACAGTATTTGTGGGGACTTCAAAGGGTAAACGAATGGATAATCCAAAACTAGATTCACGCTGTGAACCCGCTAACCCGGCCTTCATGATTCCATTTGCAGCGCCTGTGATACACATCCACCCCTTTTGTGCGATCTTTGTGCTAAATTCTTTAGCAGCTAAATAATCGGGATGATCTTCCGGAGTACGCGCAGAGCCAAAGATACTGATGCAGCGTGAGTGTTTGAATTTGTTAAAGATGCGATAAGCATGCCGCATCTCTTTTAAAGAACGGTTGATGAGCTTTAACTGTCCCGTATCATAATTTTCAATAAATAATTTTAGACTAGATTCGATCATTTCAATCACAAGTCCAGCTTCGAACGAAGAAGAAGGTTTTCCAAACATTTCGATAAGGTTTTTAATAGCTTGCTGAGCTTGATCGTCTTTGAGCTCTAACATTTTTATGCACTCCTTATATTTATTTACTTATTTTTTATAAAAGTATATATAACATTAAAAAATCATACTTATGCTTATTATGATCTATTTTAACATTATTTTCTTTATTTTTATTTGCCTAATTTTAATTTTAATAGTCGCGTGGTCTATAAAAAACGGTATTGGACCCATGCCAAGTTCTTTACTTGCAAGAAAAGCCTTGCTCGACAACTTACCAGATGAAGGACGAGGCATCATTTATGAACTTGGCTCTGGTTGGGGCTCATTGGCTTTTCCTTTAGCAAAAAAGTATCCTCATTGTACGATCATAGCCTATGAAAATTCTCCTATACCTTATTTTGTTTCAAAGATCATACTTCTATTTTCGAGACATAAGAATTTAAGGATAAAACGACAAGATTTTTTTAAGGTCAATTTGCAAAATGCGTCGATCATTGTGTGTTACTTATATCCCGGCGCGATGCAAAAACTTAGAAGAAAATTTGAATCAGAACTAAAGAAAGGCACTTTAGTGGCAACCAATACTTTTTCAATTCCTCAGTGGCATGCACAAAAAACCATAGAAATCAAAGATCTATACAACACAAAAATTTATATTTTTAAATTATGAATAAACTTAGACAACAATTAATCGTCAGCTTTCTACAAGACCTTAGAAATCATATCGTCCAAGCTTTCGAAAATCTCGAAGCAGGACACCGGTTCCTAAGAAAAGATTGGGAGCACCATTCTGGCGGTGGTGGAGAGATATCTTTATTAAGAGGCCATGTATTTGAAAAGGCTGCTGTGAATTGGTCAGGTGTATCTGGTCCACACTTCCCTATGAAAGATAGCCACGGACCTTTTTTTGCCACTGGTGTTAGTTTGATAACGCATATGGCAAATCCGCATGCCCCCACTGTACACATGAATATCCGTTATATTGAAACAGAAGATCGTTTCTGGTTTGGCGGAGGGTTTGATTTAACCCCCATGGGTTTTCCTTATCAAGAAGATACAGATCATTTTCATAACACAGCCAAACAGGCTTTAGATGTAATTGATCTACAATTGTATCCCCAATTTTCTCAAAACGCCCGCAAGTACTTTTACATTCCGCATCGCAAAAAAGAACGAGGGGTAGGGGGTCTTTTTTTTGACCATTATCATACAGGTGACTTCAACAAAGACCTGCACTTGTGGAAAACTGTCGGAAACCAATTTTTAAACACGATTATGCCTATTTATCAACGTCGTATAATTCAGCCCTTTACTTTGGAACAGAAAGAAAAACAGTTGGAGTATCGAGCCCATTATGTGGAATTCAATTTGATTTATGATAGAGGCACAAAGTTTGGATTCGAATCCGGAGGCAACCCTGAGGCCATTTTGTGCTCGATGCCGCCCCTCGCCAAATGGTAATCTTTGTACATGAACGTGAACGTGTTGGATAATTCACCACTGAGATCACCGAGATCACTGAGAGAATATGAGAAAGGTGCAGAGGCGGTGAAAAAATTAGAAGTTTAGAATTTCTCATACCCTCTCAATGATCTCAGTGGACTCAGTGGTGATTATCGCAGATGGGTTATGGTGCTGCCATGGCCTGTCCGGCTATCCAACCTGTTGTCCATGCGTTCTGGAAATTAAAACCTCCTGTCACACCATCGATATCCAAAACTTCCCCGGCAAAATACAGCCCTGCACACTTTTTACTTTCCATTGTTTTGAAGTTCACTTCATCTAGATCGACTCCTCCACATGTGACAAACTCTTCTTTAAAGGTACTTTTACCCCGAATATCAAATGCACCTTGCTGTAAGATTTCCAACACAGCATTTTGATTTGCCTTAGAAAAATAGGACCAGCGTGACTCTGATGGTATTCCAGCGATCTGTAACAATTTTTTCCAAAGGTTTTTTGGTAGGGGCACAGGGCATTCAGACACCACTAATTTCGCAGGATTTTGTGCTTTAAAAGTATTTAGCATATCTACCAGAGATTCTCGTGTAATATTCGGTAGCCAGTTAACAATCAAAGTGGCTTGATATTGCATATCATGTAGAATGCGTGCCCCCCATGCAGAAAGTTTCAGTATGGCAGGCCCACTAAAACCCCAATGGGTGATCAAAAGGGGTCCTGATTGCTTGAGATCAGTGCCTAAAATACGCACATCTGCTTTGGGGACAGAAACGCCTGCCAATTCAAGTAAAGGCGAATGAGGTACGTTAAAAGTAAATAATGAGGGTACAGGGGGTACAATATGATGCCCTAAATTTTGGAGACATGCATAGATTTTAGGATGGCTTCCAGTGGCTAGTAATAGACGCCCACATTCTAAGAAACACCCGTTGGATAGCTCTAAAATAAAGCCTGGATTCAGGTAAACAATATTTTCAATGCCACATTCCACCCTCACTTCAACACCTACCATTTTGGCTGCATGCTTTAGACAATCCATGATAGTGGCCGAATCATCCGTTATAGGAAACATGCGCCCATCTTCTTCAACCTTGAGTTCTACACCATGCTTTTTAAACCATTGAATCGTATCGCGCGGTTGAAAGCGCGTGAAAGGTCCGCGCAAAGCCTGATGCCCCCGAGGATAATTTTGAACTAATATTGCTGGGTCAAAGCAAGCGTGTGTGACATTGCATCTTCCCCCTCCGGATACACGTACTTTAGCTAAGAGCTGTCGATTCTTTTCTAATAAGATGATTTTCTTATTCAAGGATGCTTCCGCGCAAGCAATAGCCCCAAAAAAACCGGCGGCTCCCCCACCAATAACTAGAATATTTTCATTAGCAGTCATTTGTATTAATTGTGTTTTAGTTTTTTATGCAGTGTTTTTGAAAATAGAGTTCTAAAATACGCTTTTTTTCAGAGGAAATATAGATGAAAGGACGACGTTTTTTTAAATAGACAATCCCTTCATCAATGGACTTTACAAGCTTCTTTTTTAATAGATAGGCGATGACTAAAGTAGCACTTCGGCTTATCCCGGCCTTGCAATGTACATAGCAAGACTCTCCTTTATCGATGTGTCCTTCAAGAAAATCCACTCCTTTTTCCAACAACTCTAAAGGGACAGGCTTTAAGTCAATGGCTGGTAAAGCTAAATGTTTAACACCTAGCTTGCGCCAATCAAAGGGTTCACATGGAACTGTAAGTAGACCTTTCGTCCTCAATTCAAAATCTTCAACAAGCGATAAAACTGCTTTAATTTGTAATTTCTTGGCTATTTTTTCATCATGAGCGAAATTCTTCAAAGGAATAGCACCCAAGATAAGTTGAGAAGTCACCGGATGCCACCAAGAAAATTTGCTGGGAATAAAAGTTTTCAAAACTAAGGCAACAAATAATGTAGTTTCGTACATCATTTTCTTTTTATTAACAACAATATGCAGGCCTAATGCTAATAAGGCTACTCCGGTAATGACAGCTGCAACAACCGTGATGACCACAACGTGGCTTAACGCTAATATCACCACAGCTCCCGCTATGACAGCGGAGATGACGCCTAATTTTATTGTATTTGAGACTAAAAATCTTTGAATGATATCAGTGATGCGTGTACATTTTGACGAATTTTTAGGTTTAAACGGCACCAGCACATTTTGAATGGCATCAGGATTAATAGATTTTATTGCTAACATTAGGAGCTCCAATTTAAACTCAGTAGAATGTGAGCCACTTACCTTTTTAATTTGCTAGCATTATAAACGATAGATATTACGCAGTGTACTTAAAAAATTTGCACTATCTGGTCTGGCACAAATTAGTAAAAAAATGTTATCGATTTTAGAAAATACGATCAAAAAGCAAATTGTTTCTGACTATCCTTATCATTCACGTGTACATCACCTCAAAACTTTTAATTCTAACGATTTGCGATGTTATGTCAAACGTGATGACGAGCTAGGCCTCCATGGCTCAAAGTTTCGCAAATTTGGTTCTCTGATAGCCTATCTCATTGAGCACAATGTTGAAGAAGTCATTGTTATAGGTGGGGCAAACTCTAACCATGTCTTGGGCATTTCTAAGCTTTTGAATGAAAATCACATACCTTGCAGACTATTCTTATGTCAAACAAAACAAGATAAGCTTCAAGGAAATGCGTTACTAACAAAAATTCTCGTCCCTGAAAGTCAAATTCATTGGATCGCCCGAGAACAGTGGAAACATGTAAATGAAATGGCAGCAGATTATGCCAACAAGCTTTTTCCCCAAAAAAAGTTGTTTATTATTCCAGAAGGTGGCTGTACGCCAGAAGCACTTCCTGGAGCTTTGACACTTCCCTGCGATATATTGAGTAATGAAAAACAATTAGATTTTAAATTTGACCATTTTTTTGTAGATAGTGGTACAGGCATCACTGCTATGGCGTTAATATTAGGGTTGGCTTTTATTCAACATCCTGGCCATATACACGTGACGCTTATGGCTGGCCACCCGGATCTTTTTCTTTTAAAATTAAAAGAATATCAATCCCATTTTTCTTCTCTTATGAAAACTAATTGTCCTTGGCCGAAAAGCTTTTCATTATCCAAACCCCTGCAGGCAAAAGCTTTTGGATCCACAAATGCCAAGACTTTTGAAGCTATTAAGGCAATCGCACGTGATGAAGGGATTTTATGTGATCCCATTTACAATGCTAAGCTTTTTCAGGAAGCTAAGCGTAAGATATTGAAAGAGAATCTTCAAGGAAAAGCCTTGATCATCCAATCTGGGGGAACTTTATCTCTTTTAGGCTTTACAGACTTCTTTTGACAATAATTTCTTTTAATATTACAGTAGCCTTAAAATGCACAAGGAGAAAATATCATGGAAGCCACCCATGTAAACATCTGGGCCGTCATCGTATGTACAATCATTAATGTAGTCCTCGGTATGATTTGGTACTCCCCTAAAGTTCTGGGAACGATTTGGGCCAAGGAAAACGGTTTTGATCTGAGTCAATTAAAACCTAGTCTGTTGCATTATGTCGGAGGTATAATCGTCGCTTTCATCCTTTGTTTTGTTTTAAATATGATGATCCACACTTTTGGCATCGTCGGTATGGGAAATGGCATAGCGCTTGGTTTCTTCTTATGGTTAGGTTTTATAGCTACCACACATTTCTCAGGCGTGATCTGGGCCAAGAAACCTTTTGTTGCCTATTTCATTGATACTGGATTTCTGCTTTTGAATCTTATCGTGATCAGCGCCATTATGACAATATGGCAATAACAATTTTAAGAGGTTTAGATGAAAGCAGCAACATCGAGCTTAATTTTAGGAACTTTATTGATAGTAGGGTATACTTTTGGAGATAATGAAGGACCTGTTTGCCATCAATGTGAAAAAATCCGCGCATACAATGCCGCACATCCTGAGAACAATTATTATTGGTATGACGACTATCTAAAAGATCAAAAAACAGGCACTAAAACAACGCTAAAGCAAGATAATAGCCAAGCCGCCCCTGAACCGCAAAAATAATATGTTAACTGAGAATAACATATTAACGCAGAGACAGGGAGTCGGAGAGACGCAGAGGAGGTGAAAAAATTGAAAATCCTAAAAAAATTCCAAACAAAATCAAACGAATCCTAATTTTTCACAGCCTCTGCGTCTCTCCGACTCCCCGTCTCTGCGTTAATAATTTAACATCGTAATTATCCATGCATTTTATCTTTTTTTCTAACTTTTTACTGACTTTTCTTCTTTAGCGTTAGGTTCAGAGGGCTTAGCTGGCTTTGGACTTGGAGCTTCTTTTTTTACTATATCTGCGACTAGTTTATCCCAGGCTTGCTTGACTTGTTCTAAATTATTCTGGCCTATCTTAGGATTGTTTATGTCAGAGAAATCCACTGTAATCGTAATAGTATTATTATCTTTCGAAGGGTCATTAGAGATTGATTTGAAGAAATCTACGATTTCTTTTTCTTGTGCCGTTGTGATGACATCCACAGGCAGCGACTGATGATTCGCTTTAGAAAATTTTTCAAATATAGGATGGATACGATTATAATAGGCAATTATGTCATGAATCATTTGTTTGAAATTGATCCAATCAATTTCATATTTTCCCCTCGGCTGATCATTCGCAAAATCCGCTTCACCATGAGATTTGATTCCATAAGGCTCAGCCATGGCGTCAAGATTGTTGAGAATCAATTTATCTAAGATTGGGTTTTTGGAAACATTTTTGACTTTAATATCCATGTCAAAAAGAAAGCGCATTTTACCTAATCTTGTGTAGTCTGGGATAATGTCCTGCAACCTTTCCTCACAACACTTCAATAAGTCGTTGATGACTTTATTTTCTTCATCTTCTGGATGTGCAGCCACATTTTGTTTAAGACCTTCGATAAATTGACGATGAATAGCTTCCGAACCTTTTTCTGTAATGATGGAATTTGCACTTAATGTTAAGCGTAAGTTTCTACTATCTTGTTCTTTTTCCTTGAGGTTCATATCAAAACTAGCTGTAGTATGGCCATAAAGGTTGTCCATTTCCAGCTTCTTCAGTGTGATGTCCAGATTCTTATAGTTGAAGAATTTCCAACCATCAAAATTCTGAGGGATAATGGCTTCAAAATCCAAAGCTATGTTATTTTTGCCCGAACCCAAAATGTAAGGAACATCAACTGTTGCATCCGTACTTAGATCCATTAACTTTTTAAGATGGGGAAGTAAAGGCTGGCCATTTTCTGTGGCTTCGAAATCCTTTAATTCGAGATTGAGGACGAATTTTTCTTCTTCTTGACCTTTTGAACCATAGTTCCAGCGAATATTTCCTTTCGAAAAACCGACTAACTGTTTCGAAGTATTGGCATCAATTTCATACATTCCAAAATCATGATCTTCATAGCTAGCCATTTTCAATTCGCTTAACAGCTCTTGAAAAGAAGGGTTTTCCTTATAAAATACTTCCGGAAGGCCTGAAAAAGGATGCATTAAAGCACGTGCATACTGTGGATGAGCTACATCAACTTTTAGTTTCATATTTCCTTTGACAACATAGCGTTTTGCCTCTTTTTCTTCAGGACCTGGGAGATAATTGAGATCACCCTCTTGTTTAATCCAATAGCTTTTTCCAAATATGTCTGTACCGATTTTCATGATCCCATCAAGTGCGACTTTAAAATAATGTGCAGAATCTTTTGGATCTTGCTTTTTTTCATAACGTGGATGGGACAAATTGACAACATAATTGAAGGGATAACCATGCACAGAGACGTCATCAACTTTTACGTAATAACCTTGATCGTCGGGTTTTTCATATTCATTGAGATGGTAAAGGAAAAGTTTTTTGACTTGATGCGCCTGATAAAACCAAAATACCGTGTAGAGAAGCACTAGAACCACAATGGTTATGATCAGACCGCTAAGCTTTTTCATAGTTCCCTCAAACTGATGTTAATTTAATTGGATATTACTCCATTGATGAAAATAAATAAATGTTTTTAAGTCATTCGCGCAGATGATAATTACCTTGAATGAGCCATTTATAACTCATGAGTTGATAAAGACCTACAGGCCCCACTACATGAAATTTTTCTGTGCTCGTCAACATCTCTGGCCCAAGACCCATTTGTTCCCCATTAAAAAAACGTGTAGATGCATTGATCATCACCGCAGCAGATTTCACTAAAGCCGCAAAAGCTAAAGCCTGCCCGGGGTGATCAGTCAATATCGCATCGCAATAACCAGAGCCATGCAAACGAATATGGGCTATAGCTGCGTCCATATCTGCAACAAGTTGAATATTAAGGATATTGGAATGCCAGGCTTGATCCCAGTCATCTGACTGTGCGAGCTGTGAATCACCGGTATCTGTAAACAATGAAACAAAGCTATTCCAACATTTGCTGTCTAATCGCAAGGCCACATTTTCATCATGGAGTGTTCTAAACAAGAGGGGTAAAAATTGTGGCGCAATGTTCTCATGAACTAAAAGTGTGCTTATCGAGTTATTCGCCAAGCAATTTTGTGTCTTGGCATTGTAGGTGACTTCTACAGCTTTTTCGATATTAACATATTCATCGACATAAAGATGACACACTGCAGGTTGTTCATCAATCATCAACGGAATTCGACTATGTTCCTGACAATACGCGATCAAAGTTGCATCACCTTTCACAAGAAGCAGATCCAAGCCCTGCCTAACACTTACAAAATCCAATAAAGAATTTTCATCGACCTGATGGATTAATTGCACAACTTCGATGGGCAAGTTGGCAGCTTCCAGACTTTCTTGAATCAGTTTTATGAGAATACGACTCGTTTGATTTGAGCCTTTTCCCACATAGAGGATCAGTGCATTGCCAGATTTAATGGCTAGAGCAGCAGCTATAATCATTTTGCGAGGGTACGCATCTAAAACATAGCCTAGAGTACCTATAGGTATGCGATATTTTGTTAACTTTAATCCATCGGGAAGCTCAGTTTGATCGAAGACTTCTCCCACAAGATCTATCTGATCCATAACATGGAATAGATCTTTGACAATGATGTCCAGTGATTCAATGGCTATGGCTTCTTTGACGTTTGCTTGGCATTGAGAAAGATCCTCTTGATTAGCTTGGCTGATTTCGTCGCTATAATGCAGCAAAGCCTTAGAAATCTCACTTAGGGCAAGGTTTTTTTGAGTAGCGGAAGTGTTAGAAAGAAAGTTAAAGGCTGCTTTGGCCTTTAAAGTCATTTCTTTTAGTTTTGCGGAAAATTCCATGTCTTTATCCAAAACTCATTTTTATCATCGTAAAAGCCTCTGCCATAAAATTCAAGTTAGATAACGCGAGTTTTCGATAAGGAATTGTCTATTTATTGATTTTTACAAACTAATCTTGTATAATTTAACAGCTATTTTTTAAAAAATTAAATTGAATAATTAAAAATAGTAAAATAAATATTTTATAAATTTAAAAATTAAAGGTTACAATGACATCAAGCTTAAGTAGTGAATTGATCATTTATGATACAAATTCAAATAATGGAAATCAAACAATTGAGTCGCAAAGTGTTAGTGGCTCTAGACCTATTCAATCGAAAACAAGAGCGGCTTTCAACTGCATTCGCAGAAATGTCAGCCACCTGGCGTCAGGAACAGTTGAACGGATTTCGTCAAATTCACGGATGATATTAACTGCGTGTTTAGTCGGAGCTTTAGCTGTCCCTGAAGTTTTCTTCGTTAGCGCTATTTTTTTATGTGGACCGGATCCTGATATACAAAAATCCTATTGCTTTTCTGAAAGCACAAAAAATGGAAAATCATTTATTCCCCTTGACCTTGTCAATAACGAAGCAGAATCCAATTACATACTCTCAGCAATATTGTATCCTTTGGCTGTGTCAATTGTTACAACTACCAGCCTATATGTAAAAAGGACATGCTGTCAGACTCAATTACCGCCAGCTACTGATATTCAGTTAACAAATGCCTAGTATTTTTATGTGCCCTGCTCAATTATTTTTTTGCGCACGGGCACGCATTTTTTTAACCGCTACATACAAGACAATCTTCTTGATTAGAGAGGTTGCATACAGCTGCTGGTTTGGCAGCTTCTATCGTAAACTTAATGGCGTCCACTGCTGACTTTGTTCTTAAGTAATACATACCCGTCTTTAAACCGCTCTTCCACCCATAAAAATGCATCGAAGTGAGTTTGGCAAAAGAAGGATTTTGTAAAAACAAGTTTAAAGATTGAGCCTGACAGATAAACGCACCCCGATCAGCGGCCATATCTATTAAACTCTTTTGTTTAATTTCCCAAGCCGTTTTGTATAAGGATTTTAAAAGATCAGGAATCTCTTCGATGTCTTGAATAGAACCATTGGCAGCTATGATTTTATTTTTAAGATCATCATTCCATAGACCTATTTTAATCAAATCTTTCAATAGATGCTTATTCACCACAATAAACTCTCCAGACAAAACACGTCTTGAGTATATGTTAGATGTATAAGGTTCAAAACATTCATTGTTGCCTAAGATCTGCGATGTGGAGGCTGTAGGCATAGGCGCTAGTAACAATGAATTTCTTATCCCGTATTTTGCAACTTCTTCTTTTAGCTTTTTCCAACCCCAACGTGTTCCGGGGATATGATTCCACATATCATATTGGAAAATACCTTTCGATAGGGGCGAACCTTCGTAACTTGAATAAACGCCTTGAATTTTTGCCAGGTCTTTCGAGGCTGTAACGGCTGCGAAATAAATCGTTTCAAAAATCTCGAGGTTTAGTTGCCGTGCCTCTTTAGATTCAAAAGGCAAGCGCAACATGAGAAAAACGTCTGCCAAACCTTGAACGCCAATGCCAATGGGACGATGACGAAGGTTTGAATTTTCTGCTTCAGGCACGGGATAAAAATTAACATCGATGATTTTGTTCAAATTGCGAGTGACCACCTGGGTGACCTCAAAAAGCTTTTGATGGTCAAATCCTTCGTTTTTAACAAAACGAGGAAGAGCTAAGGACGCTAAGTTGCATACCGCAACTTCATCAGGTGCAGTATATTCAATGATCTCTGTACACAAATTGCTGGATTGAATAGTTCCTAAATTTTGTTGATTAGACTTTCGATTGCAAGCATCTTTGTAAACCATGTAAGGACTGCCCGTTTCAATTTGAGCTTCCATGATTTTGAACCAGAGCTCCTGAGCCTTGATCACTTTCCTTGCACGTCCCTCTCGTTCGTAGGAACAATACAAATTTTCAAAAGCTTCGCCCCAACTAGTGTTTAAACCGGGTGCTTCATTGGGACAAAAAAGAGACCATTCTTGGTTAGCTTCGACACGCTTCATGAATAGATCTGGAATCCAAAGGGCTGTAAAAAGATCACGAGCCCTCAATTCCTCTTTTCCATGGTTTTTCCTTAAATCTAAAAATTCAAAAATATCGGCATGCCAAGGTTCCAAATAAACAGCAAATGACCCCTTACGCTTGCCTCCGCCTTGGTCTACATAACGCGCCGTATCATTAAAAACTTTAAGCATGGGAATAATTCCATTCGAAATTCCTCCTGTGCCACGAATATAAGAACCCGCAGCGCGTACATTGTGAACACTTAAGCCTATGCCACCGGCAGCTCTTGAAATTTTTGCACATTGCTTCACCGTATCAAAAATTCCGTCGATGCTATCTTCTGCCATTTGTAATAAAAAGCATGAAGAGAGTTGCGGAGTAGGTGTCCCCGCATTAAAAAGTGTAGGGGTGGCCTGTGTGAACCAGCGTTCACTCATCAGATGATAAGTTTCTATCGCCGCTTCTATGTCCGCTTTGTGAATGCCAATAGCAACCCGCATGAGCATTTGTTGAGGCCTTTCAGCGATCAAACCATTAATGCGCAGTAAATAAGACTTTTCTAATGTTTTAAATCCAAAATAGTCATAACCAAAGTCGCGATCATAGATGATAGTTGAATCCAACAGTTCGGCATGGCGCTGAATAATCTCAAAGACGTCGTGCGCGATAAGAGGAGCAGGTTTGCGGCTTTTAGGGTCCACATAATGGTAAAGGGCTTGGATAGTCGCAGAAAAGGATTTATTAGTATTTTTATGCAGGTTAGAAATCGCAATGCGTGCAGCGAGCAGAGCATAGTCAGGATGTTTAGTCGTCATTGTGGCTGCAACTTCAGAAGCTAAGGTATCTAATTCACTTGTCTTAACACCATCATAAACTCCCTCAATCACGCGCATCGCCACAAAAATGGGATTCACATGTTGTGAGTCCAAACCATAACAGAGCTTTTGTATGCGCCCAGTGATCTTATCAAATTTTACAGCTTCTTTTCTTCCATCTCGTTTTATAACAAACATGATTAACCTCCTTAAAATTCTTCAGACATGCTGAATTCATGGTTTCGTTTATTAGCCATCACACCGGATTTTTGATATTCGGAAACCCTTTTTTCAAAAAAATTGGTCTTTCCTTGCAGAGAGATGAGCTCCATGAAATCAAATGGATTTTGAGTTTGATATATTTTGGAATAACCTAAGGCATTTAACAATCTGTCCGCCACAAATTCAATGTACTGGCACATTAGGTCGCCATTCATTCCGATTAATTTCACTGGTAAGGCGTCCTTTACAAACTCCTTTTCAATAGAAACAGCATCGTTGATTAAACTCACCACTACTTCTTCAGGAAGCTTGTGAACCAGCTGAGAGTAGATTAAACAAGCAAAATCACAATGCAAACCCTCATCGCGTGAAATCAGTTCATTAGCAAAGCTTAAACCGGGCATGAGTCCTCTTTTTTTGAGCCAAAAAATGGAACAGAAGCTTCCTGAAAAAAAGATGCCTTCAACGGCAGCAAAGGCAACTAATCTTTCCGCAAAACTTCCTTGGGAGATCCACCGCAAAGCCCATTCGCCTTTTTTTGTCACGCAAGGTATAGTATCAAGAGCATGAAAAAAAGTGTTTTTCTCTTCAGAATCTTTGATATAGGTTTCGATTAAAAGGGAATATGTTTCAGAATGAATGTTTTCAATCATCACCTGAAAACCATAAAAACAGCGAGCCTCTGGATATTGAACTTCGCTAAGGAAATTTACGGCTAAATTCTCATTGACAATCCCATCGCTTGCAGCAAAGAAAGCTAATACATGTTTGATAAAATGCCTTTCATCATCATTTAATTTCTTCTCCCAATCACGGATATCGGAAGAAAGATCGATCTCCTCAGCCGTCCAAAAACTAGCTTCGGCTTTTTTATACATTTCCCAAATATCTTTATGCTGAATAGGAAACAAAACAAAGCGGTTTTTATTTTCCGTTAGTATAGGTTCTTGTAAAACTTGCATGGAAATACCCCAAATAAGATGTTATGCGTCGATCCCGCAAGGGATTGATTAAATCACAGTATTGAGGAGAAAACGGCTAGGGAATTAGCCCGCAAGAGAATGATTTAGCTCTTTATTTTCCCCATCCTGCCTTTAACGAGACAGTTCATCTTTTAACATGAGTTTTAGATAAAGTATGACTTATCGAAAACTCGCGTCTTAAGATGTGATGAGCGTAGAGGCTGAGAAGGTTTTTGTTGGACTTTCCCAGCCTCATAGATAAGCAGGTCTTCTGACTTCAAGTTCTTCCTATAGCTAACCTTCCCATCTTTTCTAAGACAGTGGTTCATTTGTGCAGTGCCCAAAAGAGTTCGATCTTTTAGGACTCTGCTTAGCTTTTGTCACTTGTTACAGCGGCGTCACCGCACAGGATTTACACCTGTTTCCCTATTCTCCCCTAGCCTTAACCAGAGGCACTTATCTAGATGCTTATAATAACCATAAAATGGCATTATAACTAGCAAATATATCCATTGCAAAAATTTTGTCAATCCTAATAATCATGATTAGTGCAATCCTTGATTTGGACAAAGCATATAAAGGTATTTTTAAAAATGGTAAAACAACAAAGCTTCGGCACCCAATTACATAACAATGCTGTGGCTATTATTAGCTTAGTTGTAGCCATCATCGCTTTAGTGTTAAATACCTGGCGTTTAGAGCAAACAGAAAAAAACCGCAATGTACGTCAAGCCGGTTTCGAAATGCTTAAGGGTCTTGGAGAGTTGCAATCAATAGTCAATAGCAATCTTTATCAAATAAATGCTAATAAAATAGATCCGATTCAAGGTTGGACCTATATCGCCACAATGAGCGACATGGCGGTTCTGATGCCTCATCCTGTACCCGAGAATCTTAATGCCCTTATAAAAGTATGGGGTAACCAATGGAAAAATATCTCCCAAGATGAAAATAGTGCAGATCAAATCAGCCATCAAATCGATCTTATGCGCGATGCTGTAATGAAATCGCTCAATCAACTGCATTAGACAGTGTTACAATCAATATCTTAAACGAAAAATTAACAGGATTTAATTAAGTATAGAACGCACAAACCAAAAACTTCGCCGAAGGCTTTGAAGTGTCGGCGCTTTAGCGCCGCTTTTTTTCACATATCTGTAAAAAGCGAGAAGTTTTCTTTACTACGAACATATTAAACCTCATGCTGAATTAACTATGAAAAAATTAGGATTCGTTTGATCGTTAATTCGCAAGAGGTCTAATTTATAAAAAACTAATTGCTTTAATTCATTATTCTGATTCCTTTTATTTCTTACATTCAATATATTCATTCTTTAATCATTAGACTTCTTGCCTAAGAAAAGGCTACAAAAGCTAACGAGAAAGTTCAATATTTTCAAGAACAGCAAACCAATTATTACCAGATTGCAAAGGCTTATATCGAGCAAGATAATTTTGAAAAAGCTAGTGAAATTATTGAATGGATTGATATAGGTAGTCAAATTAAAGAAATCGCCTTATCTTTTGTCAATCAAGGCAAACTAGAAAAAGCTCTTAAATTAGCTAATTTAATAGCCGACATTGAAATTCGTGATTTATTTTATGAAGAAATCGCATTAGCCTATTTGCGGCAAGGCAACATTAAAATAGCTTTTGAAGTAGCTGATAAAACTGATGATCCTTCTACATATACAGAATTGGCACTACTCCTTTTCGAGCAATACAATTTTGAAGTGGCTCTAGGAATGATAGATTTTCACAAGCAACTTGAGCCTGAGTTTAGGGAATCAATATGCGAAGAAATAGCATTTAGGTGTTTCCAGCAAGACAATCATAAAAAAGCTATCGAAATTGTAGATCATCATATTATTAGTTTAAAGCTTAGAGAATCAACATACAAAGAGTTCGCATTATCCTGTTGCCAAGAAGCAAAGTATCGTGATTCTATGAAATTTATCTCTAAGATTGGTGATGCCGGTAAAATAATGGGAGATGTTTTTTTAACTGTAGCAAATGAACATTATCGGAAAGGGGATTTTGAAAAAGCACTAAAAACTATAGATTTTGCAAATAAGGTACCTCTCGGTGGCATTGGCGCAGAAAGTTTACGTTTAGAAATTAAGAGAGTTAAAGATTACATTGAGCAGGGCAAGCTCGATAAAGCTGCTGAAGTACACCTATAAAATATAAACAAAAAACTTGTTTTATCTGCATTTTATCTGCATAATATAGAAGGTAGTTATGCAGATAAAGAGCCATTATTATGCCGATAAAATTTGACCCAAACTATATCATTTCCTCACATGTCATGAACTACCTTATGCGTATTGAGGCAGCAAAGCAAAAGATATTACACCTACCTTTAACGCCAACAGTTCTCAGTTCTTTAAGAGAAACAGCGCGCCTCTATACGACTCATTATTCGACAATGATTGAGGGGAACAGACTTGATCCAGGACAAGTTGAAGAGGTTTTGAAACATCAAGGCCATTTTCCCGGACGTGAACGTGATGAACATGAAGTGAAAGGCTATTATGCTGCACTAACCCAAGTAGAAAAATGGGCAGCACAAGGCGTAAACATCACAGAAAAAATGATCCAGACACTTCATGCACTTGTTATGGCCAACGGAAAAAAAAATGCTAAGCCAACCGACTATAGGAATGGTCAGAATGTTATTCGGGATGGAAGGACAAAAAGAATTGTTTATATGCCTCCAGAGGCTAAAGATGTGAAAAGTTTGATGGCTGGCCTAGTAAGTTGGATTAATAAAAATACTGAGATACCCTGTCCTATTGTTGCAGGGGTTGCTCATTATCAGTTTGCAACCATTCACCCTTATTATGATGGTAATGGCAGAACAGCCAGATTGCTTACAACGTTGATTCTACATTTAGGAGGATATGACTTAAAAGGACTTTATTCTTTGGAAGAGTATTATGCCCGCAATTTAGGTGCTTACTATGAAGCGATCAGTATTGGGGAATTTCACAATTACTACATGGGTCGTGCTGAAGCAGATATCACGAAATGGGTAGAATATTTTGTAGAGGGAATGATGGTTTCATTTGAAAATGTTTTGAAGCGCATGGAGGAAACTAAAATTCGAAACTCAATCGATCAAAGTTCCCTGATTAGAAAACTTGATCCAAAGCAACGCAAAGCACTTGAACTGTTCCAAGAATTTGAAACCATTACAAGTCGTCAAATTGGTGAATTATTTGGATTTAAACCTCGCACAAGTGCAGCACTCTGTGCCAATTGGGTTGAAAATGGCTTCTTAACTGTAGTTGATCCGTCAAATAAAGGGCGAAAGTACAAGTTGTCGGCTGAGTATCAGGCATTGATCAACGGAAAATAATCGAGACTATTAATTGAAATCAATCAACTGCATTAATTTCTTCCATTTAAATATCATTCCCTATCCTATTTCAAAGTCTTTTTAAAAAGCACTTTCCTTTTGTAAGGTATATATCTGTGCCATTCCATTTTTTAAGTTGCTCATTAATTTTTTTACTCAATTGACAAAATGATAAATCTCTATGCTCGCCTGAATTGGGATCAAAAAAGATATAATTTTTTTTAGACATTTTTTTTATTAATAAGGAATGTCCAGAAAAACTCAAAATTCCTTTTCTAAAAACTTCAAGTTTTAAGATTTCTCCTTCTCTAATATCATTTAAACCTTTTTCTAAAATTTTACTATTGACTTTTCTTAAATGACCCTTTGATGTTTTAACTAACTTCCACTGGTCAAAGCATGAAAAAATATTATCTGGATATATCCCAAATAAAAAAGCAATGGCTTTTCGAAAGATCGAGTATACATCTAATAGATGACTTTTTTTTATCTTTTCCTCATCCATTCTCTCAATAGTAATATGATTTTTTATTGAATTCAGATTTTCGCCATTACCTAATAAATCATCTAACAAGATTCGATTGCAAATAAGTTGACAAAGACCACCAAACCTGTCAACAAATCCTAATAAAGTTTTATGCTTTTCAGGATGTAGTTCAGAGATAATATCTGATTGGTTAAAAGGAATAACCGTGAGTTTAATTGGTGGGACTGTAGTTTTTTCTACCTGTGAAGCTCCATTTTCTTCATATATCGCTGATTTTTTTGACATGGAAAGATTGGAATCCCATTTCAACATCTCAAAAGGCTGAGAAGAACTAACATTCAAATCAAACATTTTACGCATTAAGTATTAATAAAAGTATTATTATAATAAATAATTTTAAAGAATGTGTAAAAAATTAAACAATAATAAATTAAACTTAAAACAAAACTATGTAGTAATTAGAAAAGATTTTGTTTGCATAAATGACCACAACTGAGAGCATTACCAAGTTAATTCAGCAAAGATATAAAATACACAAATCAAAAACTTGCAGGAACGACCTGGTATTTACACTTTTCATTTATTATATAATAATAAAAAAATAATCACTTTAATTATTACTAACTTTGATTTTTTATATATTTATTAATATTGATTTTTTTATTTTTATACTATACAATATTTAATAAATAATATATTAATGCGGATAGAGAAATGAGCGTTCAGCCTACAATTATCAGTTATCGATCACAATCAGACCTATCGTCCCATTTTCTAAATGTTGACGATTTAGTAAAGAGTGTCGACTTTGAGAAGATCAAAAAGATATATGACGATATTTTTTGTTCGGTGACTGCTTACGATCCCAATCATGTAAAAAGTTTCATAAAAGTAGAGAATAGACTCTATAAGCGCATCGTCGCTTTGGAAACAGAAAAAAAAGAAGAAATTGAAAAAGAAATTCAAAAAAAGACTACAGGATGGAAGGCTATTGTGTTAGCAGTTTTAACCTTAGGTATCGGACCTTTGGTTTTTGTTATGAAGAAGCGTCCAATAGAAAAGAAAATCAAAGAAATGAGTAAAGCCCATTCTAAATTCTCACGAGCACTTAATCAAATGAAACAGCGAATATTAGAAAAAGAATTACACCCTAAACCTAAGGTCATACAAGAACTTGAAAAAAAACGGTTGAATAATCTTGATGCAGAACTCATCCGCTTAAAATCAATCCCTAGAATTGCAAAATCCCTAGAAAAAATAAAGCGAAGGACTAAAAACAAAAGCAGTCAAGTAGCTTTTGGGCGGTCTCTTGAGTTGCAAGAACAACTCAAAGATACACACTATGTAATTAATCATGGACAAAACTTGAATTTAATGCTGGTGAATATCATTGCACGAAAACTTAAGCAAAAATTTGAACCCATAGCCTACGAGTCCTTCGAACCCTTAAGGCATGATACAGCACTGCGCCATATCAAAGAGGATAAGCATATTGTTACATGGTATCAAAAAAAAATAGGAAAAGGATTTTTAGCTAACGATCACTATCTAAGAAAAGAGCTTATCTGTGGCGATTGTGTTTTAGAATCAACCTCTGTTGCTGAGTCAGCATTAGATTTCTTTTTAGGAAGAACAAACATTGCAGTTGGCCATAACTTCTCTTATGTTTTTGATTTGCTCCATAAAATTGTTCAGGATTACATTCCTAATCAAGAAGTAGCTCGTAAGCTTTGCAGCGATCTAGTAAAACTTATGGACAAACGCCCCCAGGGGGGCAATCTTTACTCAATTTGTGTTCCTAAGAAAAAATTTGACGAAAGCTGTTATTTTTCTGGACCTCTAGGTATCCCTTTGCAAAAACAGGAACACTTAAGGAAAAGAATTGAATTGATGCAGTCAGGAGAGGATCCGTGCGGATATCCTCAGATTCGCATCTTATCACACAAAATTCGAGCTCAGGATGGCTATCATGTCATACTGAATTCAACGCTAACTGATGATCAGCTTTTAAAAATAGAGGATGAAGTTTCTCTTTGTATTCAAGCTGCTTTAACTGGTTATCGTGTTCAGACAAGTCCAAAAAAATTATTTGGATAAATAGTAAAGCTCATGACAATTTCTTGACCCCCCCCCCCAAAGATCGGGAATCTAATCAAACAAAAAACTTGTTTTTATCATCACTTTATCTGCATAAAACAGAAGTTAGATATGCAAATAAAATTTGATCCCAGCTCTATCATTTCCTCAAGACGCTGATCAAAGAAAAATTATCGAGACTATTAAGCAATTTATTATCGATAAGAATCAAATTCGATAATAACATATATTCTTATTTGCAGAGGTGGTGATAGAAATCTTTCTTATTATCGAATATTGACAATTTCGATAATAAGCAGTAAGATATTGCTATACCTAGAGGAAAAGATGGACATTATAAAATCACCTGCTGGACAAATCATAAAATCTCCAAGCGGATATACGGCCTTTTTACCCAATCCCTTGCCACCTAAGATTAACTGGAACCCTCAACTAGTAAATGCTTTATCACGAGCTGATTTTTTATTAGGTAAATTAGCTAGGGAAGGAGGCAAATTGTCAAATCCCCATCTTCTAATAAGACCATTTATCACTCGTGAAGCTGTTCTATCGAGCAAAAAATGTTGCCAACACCGATCTTGTACTTAAGCGCTTTTTTTGAAGCTACGCGTAACGAGTATTATAAGCAGCTTTATAGCGTGAGTGCTAAAGGCAAATGGAATGAATGGTTAATTTATTTTTTGAATGGTATTGCAGTACAAACTGAAGATGTATTGTCACGAACAGAGAGAATTAATGATTTTTTGAATAAATGGAAAATGCAAGTTGCAAGCAATGCATCTAATATTCCTATATTGATAGTACAGCACTTTGCAGTAAATCCTTATCTTACTATAAATAAGATCTCAGAAGAGCTTAAAATCGCTTACAGTACAGCTCAAAGAGGTATACAAAGACTCGAGGATTCAAAAATTATTAAACAAATCAGTAGTGGTAAACGTGATAAAGTTTATTGTGCTACAGAAATATTAGCAATTCTCGAAGAACCCACAAAAATTAATATAAATTTTTAACAAAAAAGCGATCATAAAACTGCGTAAGCCGTTTGATAATCTCGTTGCAGTGTAGATCATCCCAAGTGTCGGAAGACATGGGACGGTCTTCGAACTTTTCCATGGCGTAAGTTTGGTATTCTTCTCGAGGAAATAATTCCTTTTGCTGCTTAAGATGTGAAATACCTAATATATAGGTACTGTGTTTTTGTTTAGTACCTATATATTAAGGATTGAACTTGACTTTATGGTGAATACCTAGTATATAGGTACTGTATGTGATTACAATACCTATATAGAAGGCGGCTTGAATGAACTCTTTTGAAAATCAATTTATTGAAAAGCAGCAAATTACGCACAATATTTTGCAACTTTTGGGGGAAATTAGAGAATTTAAAGGCAAGCAAGACTTATTCAAGAATCAGTCTCCTCAAACCTTAAAAAATCTTATAGAAATAGCCACCATTCAAAGTGTGGAAAGTTCAAATAGAATTGAGGGCATTACTGCGCCACACGAAAGAATTGTAGAAATTGTTCAAGAAAAGACTTCGGCAAGAAATCGTTCAGAAGAAGAAATAATGGGGTATCGCTCCATACTCAATACAATTCATCAAAATCATAAACATATTCCATTCACTCCCAACATTATCCAACAATTTCATGGGGAAATGTATAAATTTACCTCTGTTCGAGCTGGGAAATGGAAGACTTCTGACAATACAATTGAAGAAGTATCTAAGGACGGGGAAAGGATAATCAGATTTCAACCAGTCACGCTTATTTAACTCCCCAGGCCATGGATAGCTTACATCGAGAGTTTAAACAATCCGCTGAGAGAGGAACGGTTGATCCATTGCTTTTGATTGCCACATACATTTTTGATTTTCTTTGCATCCACCCATTTATTGATGGTAATGGGAGAATGTCTAGATTGCTAACCCTATATTTACTTTATGATTTTGGCTATGAAGTCGGTCGTTATATCAGTTTAGAAAAAGTCATAGAGGAAAATAAGGAATCTTATTATGACAGTCTCCAAAAATCTTCTAAAAATTGGCATGAGGGCAAGCACTCCTTACAACCTTGGTGGGAGTATTTTTTAGGGACGTTACGGCATGCTTATCGATTGTTTGAAAAGCGAGTTGGTTTAATAGCAGAAACACGAGGTTCTAAAACTGCACTTATTTTAGACATTTTAGAGCATTTTCAAGGAGAGTTTTCAATCCAGGAACTACAAGAGCTTTGCCCAACTGTTGGAATTGACTTAATTCGTCGTATTCTCAGAGAGGAGAAAAATGCAGGCCATCTTGAATGTTTAGGAAGGGGACCATTTGCAAAATGGAAAAGAATAAGTATTAATGATATTAAAAAATAAAAGTTAAAAAATAATGTATTGTATAATCTTAGGGAATTAACGATTGATCCTTGTTTCGTTCTAAGGGCTCTCTTTTTGGCTTAAACCACCTATGAAAACGGGAAGCAAGCGTGATAAATTATGAAAAGATTGGGCTGCTATGCTTGCTAATAGGCCTCCAGTGGCTCTCGTAGGATTGTAGATGAAATAACAATCTGCTGACTGAAAAGCGATATCTAAAGGATTTTTGTTATTAGAATAATGAACAAGAGCAAACAGAGCTGTTGATGTCAATAAACCCAATTCCTCGCTTCCTGTAATCCATGTGGCACCATACTGTATTGCTCCCCGAAAAATCAATTCTTCTGCAATAGGAGCTACAACACAGGTGACTAAAGCAACTTTAGCTAAATCATTCAATGCATTGGCAACGCCTACTTGTCTGACTCGTTCTTGAATCATTTTAGCTGGGTCATTCGGCCTTCTTGTAGAAGGATAGTTTGATTCTACATAGTTTAAAGCGATCTTTTTTACTGGTTGTGTAATAAATTCATATGCAATATTAAACATCTTAATATATTATTTTAAGTTTTATAATTAATGTATTTATTAATTAATAATTCATTATTACATAAAGCAATAATTTTGTCAATTAAATTATTTAATTAATCAACTTGGTGTTACTGGGGTAAAGGGTATGATAAGGATTGATGCAAATCTATAAATCATGCATGTTGTTCAAAAAATCAGTTAAATATTTAAGTATAAAGTTTTCCTGAAGAGTAATGGTATTGAAATGTATGATGTATTAAATATTTTAGATAATTATGTGAGAGCAATTAAAGCAGCCCAAACGCCAGAGATTATTATATCAAATATTAGATCTTTTACTAAACTTCTCCAATCAACAGCCCTAGAGCCTATCATCGTCACTCTAAAAGAACAAAAGTACAGTGACTTAGGCACCTTTCAAAAGACATTTTCGGCTTTCCAAGTCTATAAGAAAAACGCATTTTTTCCTTTTCTCCTGAGTTCTGCTCAAGAAATCAATCACCTATTGCCTTTCAAGCAGATGCAAAATGTGATCGATTTATTAATGAACTTCTCTTGCCTCCTGTCAGTCAAGAAGATGCTGTTTTGATCCAAAAATATGCAGGACTTTGCTTGCTTGGGGATAATTTGATCCTAAGGCTTTTAATATTAGGAGGAGAAGCAGGCCAAGGGAAATCTCAAATATCCATTGTATTGCAAGAATTGGTTGGCCTTCAAAATGTTACAGAACTGCGCACACAATTTTTAAGCGAGAGGTTCGAGCTTTACCGCTATCTTAAGAAAACGCTTTTAGTAGGCGTTGACGTCCCTTCGAAATTCCTCATGCAAAAAGGAGCCTATGTATTGAAAGGACTTACTGGGGATGATTGGTTCGATGCGGAAAAGAAGAATAATAGTGAGTCTTTTCAAATGAAAGGCAACTATTGCATCGTTATCACAGCCAACTCGAGGCTTCATGTACACCTTGAGGGTGATGTAAATGCATGGAGAAGGCGTCTCTTACTTGTTGAGTATAACCAAGTCGTTCAGAAAAAAAAAGATCCCAAACTTCGGAAAACTTTTAATAAAGGAAGAAGGAAGTGGAATTTTGAACTGGGCTTTGTCTGGTTTACAAATGCTTTGAGATGACATTTACACAACGAGTGATATTGTTCTGTCTTCAATTCAAAAAGGGCGCATTGATGCCTTATTAGCAGAAAGCGATAACTTGCGCCATTTCCTTAATGACAATCTTACTTTAGTTACTTCAAGCGATTTGACAGTAGGAGAAATTGAGGAGGCTTATGCCAATTATTGTCCTGCCAAGAAATGGAATCCTAAATCTATTACTGTCCTTCGTAAGGAACTGGCAGAATTGATGCTGGAAATGTTTGGAAAAACACAATCTCACTCCATTAAGCGACAAACAGGAACTCAACGTGGATTTAGAGGAGTGGCCTTCAAAGGAGAGGTTACAGATGTGCCTTGACATTTTAAAGCTTGAAAATTGCCGCAAGAAGGGTAACAAAGTGGTAGCACGATGTCCTGCATGTGCTGAAATAGGGCAAGATAAGCAAGGAAACCATCTAATTTTCTATGACGATGGACGATTTGGATGTGTCAGATATCAAGGAGCTGATGGAAAAGAGCATCGCTCGAAAGTAGACGAAAAACGACAAATCCTGAATTTTTTATTTTCGAACTTGGAAATGAAGGATAGAAAAGCGATCATAAAACTGCGTAAGCCGTTTGATAATCTCGTTGCAGTGTCAGACCATCCCAAGTGTCGGAGAGGGTGGGATTCGAACCCACGGTACGTTTATGGCGTACACACGCTTTCCAAGCGTGCTCCTTAAGCCACTCGGACACCTCTCCTCAAAACATATCGATTAAAGAGGTTAATAGAACCCTACAATAACTTGCAAGGAATAATAACGCTTTTTTATTTCTTGCAATCATTTCTTTAATTTGGCATAGTGTACACAAGTAACTCATTTTATTATATTTAATATGAAAAACCTCTTCTCCTTAAAAAAAATTATTCTCCTTTTTTTGCTATCCTTATCTTTTCCTTTTGTAGACAACAAAATCTTTTCTGAAGAGATTCGTTCCCATTATGTCCTTGTCAGCGTAGCACCCCATAAATTTTTTGTTGAAAAAATCGCTGGTGCCACAGTTCAAGTAGGCTTAATGGTCCCAGCAGGTGCTAGTGCTCACACCTATGAGCCTACGCCTAAACAGATGTTGACTGCAACAAAAGCTGATTTATGGCTTTATGTGGGAGAAGGTTTTGAACCTAAAGTCAGGGCTGCTTTGCAAAATTACAATCCACGCATGCAATTTGCAGACATGCGCGAAAATGTTGACATGATCACTTTTGAAAACGGGCATGCCTGTTGCTCACACCACCATGCAGGATGCTATGATTTACATTACTGGTTAAGTCCCATTCAAGCAAAAATCCAAGCTGAGACAATTGCAAAGGCCCTTACACGGATTTATCCTGAAAATGAAAAAATTTACCAAGACAATTTAGCTAAATTTCATATTGAGTTAGATCAACTTGACCATGAAATAAAAAGCATCCTTACACAACCTCACAATGCTGTCATAATGGTATCCCATCCTGCCTATGCTTATTTTTGTCGGGATTATGGCTGCCAACAACTCTCTATAGAATTTGAAGGAAAGGATCCAACGCCAAAACAGCTGACACAGGTCCTTAATGCCGCACGCTCCTATGGCATAAAAACAATCTTTGTGCAAGCGCAGTACAGTAGCAAAGGCGCTAAATTGATCGCCGCTCAAATTGGAGCTAATGTAGTGAATTTGGACCCTTATTCTGAGAATTATATCCAAAGTTTGCTGACCATCGCTAAAGCCTTTGCCCTCCAACCCAACACAAATATATCATCCAATGAGTCATAGAGAACACATATATTCGGGAACTCTTCGATAGACAAATTAATTCGCGAGGCTTTAAACTTATTCTATATATTAGCCCTAAGGTTTTTTTGTGAAACCCATCATCACTTTTGATCGCGTTAACTTTTCTTACTCAGAAACTCCTGTATTGACCCAAGTGGATTTAATCATCAATCCTTCAGAATTTATTGGTATTATTGGACCCAATGGTGGCGGTAAAACAACCCTTCTCAAACTATTAATGGGTTTTTTAAAACCTTCCTCCGGTAAATTAGAAGTCTTTGGTACCAATCCCCAAACTTCTAGACAACAAATTGCTTACGTTCCTCAAACACAGAGATTCGACCGCGACTTTCCCATTTCAGTCTTGGAATTAGTCTTATCTGGAAGACTTTCCAAGCTTCCCTGGTATGGAAAATTTTCCTCCGAAGATATAAATGCTGCTCTAAATGCTTTAGAATTAGTACGCTTGGTAGATTTTAAAAACCGCTCTTTTGGCACTCTATCAGGAGGACAAGCCCAGCGTGCCCTCATAGCCAGAGCCCTGGCTTCGAACCCTCAATTATTACTTTTAGATGAACCGACTGCCAACGTGGATGCTCAAGCCGAAGCTGATATTTACGAGATTTTACACAGTCAGCGAGGCAAGATGACGATACTGATGGTCACACATGATCTGAGCACGGCTCTTGAACAAGTGCAGCGTGTGATCCTTGTACACAATCATGTGATCTTGTTAAAACCGGAGGAAGTCTGTCAACATTTTGCCATGGGGCTTTATCATGCTCCATTGATACAAATGCAGAGAAATACACCATGATCTCTTTCTTTGAAGCCATTCAAACCAACCCCCTCCTTCTTGCTGCCATTATTGCAGGGTTGGCGGCCTCCTTTGTTAGCGGAATTATTGGATCCTATGTAGTGGTGAAAAGGATTGTTTTTATCAGCGGGAGTATTTCACATGCCGTTTTAAGTGGCATTGGTTTCTGCCTTTGGTTGGAACGAACTAAAGGCGTTTTATGGGCCTCTCCCCTTTTGGGCGCGTTAGTAGCTGCTATAGCTTCTGCTCTTCTCATTGGTTGGATTCATCTGCATTATCGTGAGCGAAGATCCGTCATTGCAGCCTTATGGTCAATTGGCATGGCTGTAGGTATCTTATTTATATCCCAAACACCAGGATTTAACGTCGAACTCACGAACTTTCTTATTGGGAATATTCTTTGGGTGACGCCTACGGACTTAAAGATTTTATTTGGATTGGATATCGTCATCCTTCTCACAGTTCTATGTTTACATAAACGTTTTCTGGCGATTTGTTTTGATGAAGAACAGGCCCTTCTGCAAGGAATACCTGTTCATGCACTCTATTTATTATTACTTGTTTTAACAGCAGTTTCTATCGTACTACTTATTCAAATTGTGGGGATTATTTTAGTCATGACCATGTTGACAATTCCAGCAGCCATAGCGAACCTTTTCACGTCGCGTCTGTCAACGATGATGCTCATCTCTATTTTTATAAGCTGTTTTTTTTGCTTATTTGGCATGCAAACCGCTTATTCCATGGATTGGCCAGGCGGAGCCACCATTGCACTTGTGGCTGGTATAGCTTATGTAATTGCCTTACTTGGCAGCTTTTGGATAAAAAAAGCTTTGGCAGCGGTTGCCACCAAAGCTTGATGCGGAAAGAGAGGGATTCGAACCCTCGATACCCTTACGAGTATGCGTCCTTAGCAGGGACGTGCTTTCGGCCACTCAGCCATCTTTCCTTATAAGAAAATAATAATCCTACTCGGATAGATAGTTTTTCGCAACAATTTAATTCTTCACAATCTTTCATTTAATTTTTAATTTAGTTTATAAACAACAAATAATTAAAAAAATATTTAATTTGCGAATATAAAATAAAAAAAGCTATAATTATAGTATAAATAACTTAATATTCACAACTTTTTATTTTATGTTTAATAATATTCCACAAAATAATGATGCGCATTACATTCCTCTTAAACAACAGAATAAAGAGACAAAGCAAATCGAACCTGCCGAGAAACCAGCCACGCGTAAAAATCTGCTGGATAAAATCATCTCTAAGTTATCCACATCTAAAACTAGCAGTATTCAGGTGATTCTATCTCTTAAAGAACGCGTATTCAGACCCCAACATAAAGGAGATCGCACATCCAGAATTTTTGAAAGCACGGTTTATCCACACACATCCAAAGAAAAAAAGACCCACAAAGATTACATACCTTTAGATGTAATTGAGACTACGGAAAGGTTAACTCGATCGCACCATGAATCAAAGATGAATGGAAATACACTTTATCAACAAATTCCTCAACACGAAAGGACTGAGCCAGATTATGTACCCCTTAAGAGTTTACGTGAGACAGACGTAACATTAAATAAATCAAACTATAGCCCCATCCATCATAACCAACCCACGGTCAGTGCAGAGCAGCCAGCACATGAAATGCCCCCATTAGTTAAGGCCACTTCCTTCGTATTTTCATTTGAGGCCCTAAGAAAAACTGAAACAATATTTGGTAAAGTTTTAAATGAGGCAAATAAAGTGGGTGGAGGCATTGGTAAAACTGTGCATAGGGTGGACCTTGAAAAAAGACAATTTAAGGAAATAAAATCTGCAATTCAAACATCTAAAGCAAATCTATTAGATAAAATCAATCATACAGAAAAAAAACTTTCTTCAACTTTCGATCAAGTGATCCATACAATCCAATCTGCCTGGACTGGAGCTCTGCCTAAAAATAGCTTAGAGAAGAGTTTTGATGAAGCTTATGAAGCCTATCTGGCTGAAGATCCCACAAAAATGCAAACTTTTGCAAATAGCATGGAAAAAATTGCGGAGAGACTCAGGCCCAAATTAGGAAATGATCCTGATTTACAAACAAGATATATGATGCTGCATCATTTTTTTAAAGATCATTCACCTCTAGCAAGAAATGATATGATTTCTTTAAAGCAGTTAGATATTTCATCGGGTTTTTTTCAGGAAATAAAGGATTTATTGAATGAGTCTAAATATAATGTAGCGGTTTTTGTTCCACGTAAAAGTGATCCTCAACAAATGGAGACCGTTGTTAATCAAGATATTATAGAAAACCAAGCTTATCAAGAATTGCAAAAAGCTGATTTTGTACGCACAAACTTAAGAAAAATTAATACACCGTTTAAAGAATTTGTATCCGTTCCCTACACGATTGAAACCCCAGAAGGCCATAAAAGACTTGTAGACCGACTATTTAACTTAGACGACTTAGGACATTTAACTGCTCATAAAACTTTATCTGTCGAGGAAAAACATGTCGCTGCCATTCATGCTGCGAAGGGCCTAGCCGCGCTGCATCAAGCAAAAATTATTCACGGCGATTTTGCCGCACGTAATATATTGGCAAGACATAAGATAGATAAAAACGGCCAATATAAACTAAAATTCTCTGTTACAGACTTCGGTATGTCTATAAAAGAGGGAGAGAAATGGCAAGCGGATAAAGCTCCCTTGAGGTGGGCGTCGCCGGAACTTCTAAGAAATGAAGCATTAACAACAAAAACCGATATATGCAGCTTTGGTGTAGTCCTGCTAGAGCTAATGGAGCCCAATGGACGATTTTTAAATATCTTAAATGATCCTGTGAATTTTCACATGAATCGTATCATGGAATCGTCTAAGAATTATATTGAATTTAAACTTAATAATTACTTAACAGCTAATGCTTTAGTCTTAGATCCAGATGTTAAAAATTTGCTTTTAAAATGTTTTGAACCTTTACCTGAAAATCGTCCAAACGCAGAAGAAATTGTTAAAACACTTGAGAAGTTGCAAAAAGAGGGTAAATTTATCGAGTTTCAATCTGCAAGACTTTGAAAAAATTGAAAGCATTCTTTTGCAATGAGCCAATCTTCGCGTGCATGAACCACAAATATTTTGACCCTTGAATCGCTGGATGAAATTTCCAAATCCTTATCAACTTGCAAATTTTTTATTGGATCTGTTTTGATACCAAAATAGTGAAGTCCATCCGAAGTTTTCTGACGAATTTCAGCTGAATTTTCTCCAATTCCTCCAGTAAAACAGATTACGTCCAAACCATCCAATGCAGCGGTTAGAGAACCAATCCCTTGTTTGAGCCGATAAACATAAAGATCCAAAGCCAAAGTAGCCCGCATATCTTGTTTTTTACTTCTGGCTATAATTTCGCGCATATCAAAGGTCCCTCCAATACCAAGTAAACCTGATTCTTTGTTTAAACATTGATCCACTTGATGAGTAGAGAATTTTTTTTCCCTTTCCAAATAAATTAAAATACCCGGATCCACACTTCCGCTACGCGTTCCCATCATCAAACCTTCCATGGGTGTAAAACCCATGGTCGTGTCGATGACTTTGCCATTGAGGATAGCCGCGCAGGAAGAACCATTGCCGAGGTGGCAAGTGATCATTTTGGTTGGAGTGGCCTTCATGAAATTTTGAACAGTTTCCGCACAATATTGATGGCTAATTCCATGAAAGCCATACCGGCGTATGCCTTCCTCTCTCCATTTCCATGGACCGGGATAGGTCCAAGCCACTTCAGGCATAGTAGCATGAAAAGCTGTATCAAAAACTCCCACTTGTTTAGCCTGAGGAAAAAGAGTTTCGGCAATTTCTATACCCTCTAAATTGACAGGATTATGCAGAGGAGCAAGACGAGCCAACTTCTGAATGCCTTTTTTTACCTCAGCTGTTATAAGCGTTGGCTTTTGAAAGAGATTCCCTCCATGAACAATGCGATGCCCTACGATATCAATCTTGTACGGGACTTCTTTCAGGTTGTTTTTTATGGCAGATTTACGGTCATCGGCATTATCTTTGAATTCAATATTTTTCTTCCAAATAGGTTCCGCTGAGGAAGTAAAGTTTTCATACACCTCGAATATAGCAAATTTGAAAGTACTGGAACCGCCATTAACGACTAAAATCTTCATGAAATACCTGTACTATGCTGCCGATTAAACAAAAAGAAAAAAAATAACAGGGTGAAAAGATCATGCTATCTTCTTTGTTACAATTCCACATATTGAGAATGGTGTCAGGATTTTAAGAGGTCTATTGTATCTAAAGTTATGGAACTCCCCACTTATCCTGCTGGCGAAGGCGATCCTTATATCCTGATCTTGCTGTTCTTTGCTCTCTATATTGTAATTCGCTTTCCTATTTTAGTTTCACAAAAAAAGTGTTTTAATATTAAATGAACACCTGATCCAAAATTCATGGAGTTGCATTGTGAGACAATCTAATATTCTAATTATTTGTTTTATCATCTTTGTCCTTGCTTTCGTGGGATACGCTGTATGGCAATCCAAAGAAAAAGAACCTCTCGCCCATGTTTTAAAAGAGCGGCAAGAAGCAGACATGAAAATGGCCGAAAGATATATCCACGAAGGAGAACCGAAAAGGGCTCTCCCCCTCATTCATCAATATAAAGAAGAGATGGAAAAAGATTCCGTAGAAGGAAGAAAATGGTTAAGTCTATTTGTGGACGCCACCACAGAACTGCGCGATTCGGATCAATTGATGATGATCTATCAATTCAATAAAGACGTCTTTAAAAATAACGAAAAAAGTGCACTTAGCTTAGCAGATGCCCTGATTAAAAGCGCTAACCAAATGGAATTTGAAAACGTCAGGAAGTTATGGAAAAATCGTGAAAAAAATCTACCTGCATGGACACTTTTAGATGCTGATGCCCTGCTTCAACAAGGCCAGAAGGCTCATGCCTATGAAATGCTGAAAGATAAAAAATGGACCGGAGAGCTTGAAAACGAACGTCTGATGCGAATTGCATTGATCAAATTGCGTGAAAATCCCCAAGAAGCATTAGACATATTTAATGCCGAATATGTCCAGAATCCAAAAAATTCAGAAATCTTGCTCTTTCGCGGGAACATCTATGAATCACAAAATAAAATTCCTTTAGCGGAACAAGACTTTATTGCAGCTGCCCATTTGAATCCACGAGATATTTATTTGCAAGATCAACTGGCTGAGTTTTATCGTCGTCAAAAAAATTATACGAAAGCCTTAGTGATTTGGCAAAAGTTACTTTCTCAAGAACCTAATGATCAAATTTGGTTAAAAAGTTTATTTTGGAGCCGTGTTTCCGCACCACCTTCATCCTATGATTGGAAAAATGTTCAACTCCCTGACATGAAATCCAAGCCGTTTCTGAGTTATGTGACGAATTTAAAGCCTGGTCACTATTGGGACGTTGAGAATTTTGAAAAAATCCCTAATCATTTAGATGCTTTGATAGATTATCAAGCTACCTATTGGCTACGCCTTTTGGAGGCTTTAAAAACGCATGATGAACGTGAAGCCCTTGCGTTATTAAATAATAATCCATTTGAAGGCTCATCATGGGCACCTTTGCTAGAAATTTCGCTGCGTAGAATCCTGAATTATCGTCAAAATGGGACTTTGCTTTACGAAAAAAATCACGCTGCTGAACCCCAATTGAGCCAACTTCCAAACCAAGATAACATTCCCCCCTTGTACAAAGAACTTGATCTTTTGGCGCAGCAAGAGCTCATCCATGGTTCTTCTTTCTCACTTCCGGAAAATATACAGGCTCTTTTAAACAACCAAGAAATTTTTCCTGTAGCCTTCTTTTCTGAAGGCTGGGTCGAAGCAGCTTTACAACTCCATCCACTCAGTGTGTTGTCTTCCGAATTCCCGGAATGGGTTCCTGAGCTATTCGTCAATGGCCTGCGTCAAAATCGAGGCAATCACGAAGCTTTAAAGTTCGCCCTTGAGCAAAAACGCTCGCCCATTATCTTATTACTCACGGCAGAAATACAGATATCTGAAGGTAAAATTGATGAAGCCATTCCCGCACTGGAAAAGCTCCAATCCTACTCTAATGACATAGGAGCTAAGGCAGCTTGGTTCATCAGCTTAATAGATATACAAAGAGGATTATATGCACAAGCTGAGGAGGTCATTAATGCACATCCCCAACTTGCACAAAGTCTTGAGGGTCAAGAAGTTTTAGGAAGAATAGCCGTCATGAAAGGTGAGTTTACCCAGGCTGCTCAAATCTATGAAAAAATCATTAATCAGTCTAAGGAAGCCAAATCTTTCCTTGCCAGACAGGCTTACCAACAAAAAAATTGGACGTTAGCCCGGAAACTCACCGAAAATCTTCTGCATGAGTTTCCAGGAAACTTACAACTTCAGCAAAACTTAAAAAAGATTATTTCTCAAGAAAATCAGGAGAAAAAACCTTCATGAGGCTTTAAGCTTTAATGTCTATACGCTTAGCAGTTAAATCTGTCCAGCCTCTAGATACAAACTTAGAAGCTACCCAAAGACCTGCGGGGACGCCTGACAATATTAAGGGGATCCCAACACCAACCATAAAATAACCTAATGGTATGCCAGCAATCGTAGCTTTTGCGAAACATGCCCCATAGCACAATGCCACACCTAAAGCAGAAAGAGCGGCTCCGGCAGCCACAGCCACAACACTGGCTGTTAACCACAATAAGCCTCTCACCCGGTTAGGTCTTTCTGAATTCAGATGACAAATATCTTCACCAATATTTTTAAATCCTTTAACAATGCAATTATCCATATAACCTCAAATTATTTTATAAAAAATACAATATAAAAAATTTACAACAATACAATATTTTTTGCAAGAAGTTATTATTAAATTACAATTTATATTTTATAATTTATTGTATAATTATTAATTTCCTCCACATCAGCAGTTAAAAGGCTTTGTTGTACAATTCACCACTGAGCCAGTGAGATCACTGAGAAAATGTGAGGTGGGGAGAATTAGGCTGTTTTTTCATACTTTGGGGCATTCCTAAGCTTGTCTTGATGTTTAATGCTCTGGCTTTAACATATGCCTCAGACTGTTGTCCTTGAAATGTTCGACCTTTCAGATCTCTTCCAAAGAGTACTTTAAATCTATACATGCCCGTTTCAGCAAGACTTCTTATGTTCGCTTAACAGTTTTTGGGGCATTCTTTATAAACTGAGGATAAACTTTATGATCGCTTCTCTGTGATCTCACTGGCTCTGTGGTTATTTATGCAACAACGCCTCGTGTTAAATAAACTTATGGCTATTCTATAGTAGGACAGTGAAGATTGTTTTTTGGTTGTACCAAAAGGCATTCCTAAAGATAATCTTCATCATCTTAAAATGAGGAAGATGTTCTATGCAAATTATCGACACTGCGATAAATGATGTAAAAATCATTGAACCTAAAGTTTTTGGAGATGAAAGAGGCTTTTTTTTCGAAAGCTTTAACCTGAAAGCTTTCCGTGAAAAAGCCCATATTCACGAAAATTTTGTACAAGATAATCATTCTCGTTCCCCTAAACATGTTTTACGTGGTTTACATTACCAAATAGGTCAACCCCAGGGCAAACTGGTACGTGTAGTCACAGGTGAAGTTTATGATGTGGCGGTTGATATTCGTAAAAGCTCCCCCACGTTTGGCCAATGGGTTGGGGTGGTTTTGTCAGCTAACAATAAACGTATGTTCTGGGTTCCTAAAGGCTTTGCACATGGGTTTCTAGTTCTTTCCGATTACGCAGATTTCCTTTATAAAACCACTGATTTTTATGATCCCGCTTCTGAGCGCTCCATCATTTGGAATGATCATGATTTGGCTATCGACTGGCCTCTGCATGGTTCCGTCCCTATTCTATCCGGCAAAGATCAAAAGGCCCCTCCATTCTCTACTTCAGAGGTATTTGTATGAAAACGATCCTTATCATTGGAAGTCGTGGTCAAGTTGGCTGGGAGTTGAAGCGCACTTTGTCGCCCCTAGGCCGAGTAGTAGCCTGTGAGCGTAGCACTTTTGATCTATCCTCGTCAGATTCTATCCGCGAAGCTTTGCGTCAGACAAATCCCCATGTCATTGTCAACGCTGCAGCCTATACTGCTGTCGACAAAGCTGAAACAGAACAAGAAGCTTGCCTGGCGGTCAATGCCAAAGCTCCGCAAATTCTTGCAGAGGAAGCAAAAAAACTTAAAGCTTTGTTAATTCACTATTCGACAGATTATGTGTTTGATGGCAGCGCTCAGCATCCTTACAAAGAAAATGACCCAACAGCACCCTTGAATATGTATGCTCAATCCAAACTCATGGGAGATCAGGCTATTCTTTCATCAGGCTGCCCACATGTCATATTACGTACAAGTTGGGTCTATGGAAGCCGGGGCCATAATTTTTTGCTAACTATGTTAAAATTGGCACAGCAGAGGGACATGCTAAAAATTGTTGATGACCAATATGGGGCTCCTACATGGAGTCGTCTGATTGCTGAATCTACTGCGCAAGTTATCTCCCGCTATCAAGGACAAGACGGCCTGTACAATCTATCTTCGACAGGAAAAACTTCATGGTTTGGCTTTGCAAAAGCTATTTTTGAATTGCATTCCGCAAAAAAAGGATTGAAAGTTCCCCAATTATTTAGCATCCCTGCAGCGGAATATCCTCTGCCTGCTAAACGTCCACAAAATTCCTTGCTTTGCCATGAAAAACTACAAAAGACGTTCAGTATACGGATGCCTGATTGGAAAGACGCTTTACAAATGTGCCTCGAAGAACTTTAATAGCTCTTATTCTTCTTTCGGAACTTGAGACCTGATGGCTATTTTCAATTCCTCCAAGCCATCTCCGCGCATCGCTGAAATTTCAAAAATCCGGCTCTTATCAACATATTTTTTCTTGCGAAAATCTTTGATATGCTGTGCCGCTTCTTCCGTATCAATTTTGTTCAAAACAACAAGATAAGGCCTTTCAAGCATTTCAGGGTTATAGGTGCCGATTTCATTACGTAGAACTTCGTAGTCAGAACTAGGGTCGCGTCCATCGATACCTGAAGAATCAAGAACAAACAGTAAGAGCTTGGTGCGTTCAATATGCCGAAGAAATTCAAACCCAAGCCCGCGATTACGATGGGCCCCTTCAATAATCCCTGGGATATCGGCAATGAAAATGCGGCTAAGGTCTTCGTATTGAATAAATCCTAGATTGGGTCTTAAGGTTGTAAATGGGTAAGCGGCGATTTTAACTTGCACAGAAGCCAAAGAGGAAATTAAGGTTGACTTTCCTGCATTAGGAAAGCCCACTAAACCTACATCAGCAATTAGCTTTAATTCTAATTCAACGCTGCAAGATTCTCCTTCAACCCCTTCCGTACACGTATTAGGCGCTCGATTGGTAGGTGATTTAAAACTATCGTTGCCGCGTCCGCCGCGTCCTCCTTTACATATAACCCATTTTTCACCATCCTGTGTAAAATCATGAAGTAGCTCGCCCGTTTCGGCATCTTTTACAAGAGTGCCGCAGGGCACTTTTAAAACGAGCTCTTTGCCGTTTCTTCCTTGCTGTCTGTTAGGCCCACCTTGACGGCCATTTTCGGCCTTTAAAATGCGCCGATTGCGAAACCATTCCAATGAATAAACTTGGGCATCGGCTTGGAATATGAGAGAGCCCCCTTTTCCGCCGTTGCCGCCACAAGGTCCACCTTTTGGAATGTACTTTTCTCGACGCCAAGCCACTATACCATTGCCACCTTTGCCAGCAGCGAGATCTAATATCACACGGTCCACAAACATAATTTTAACAAAATTTAAGGGTAAAGGATGAAGGGAAATGATTTATGATTTTGAGAAATTTGGATGAGGAATGAATGATAGTTCATCACAAAACCTATCATTCATTACCTTAGGCTTCTTACTTTTTTAGACACCAGCTTCAACTGAAATGTAAGTCCGATCGGATTTGCGAAAAGATACGATGCCGTTAGTCAAAGCAAAAAGAGTATCATCATTTCCTCGACCCACATTTTTACCAGGATGCCATTTCGTCCCACGCTGTCTAACCAGAATGCTACCTGTTTTGACTAATTCGCCTGCGCCTACTTTAATCCCTAAACGTTTTGAATGAGAGTCCCGTCCGTTACGTGTAGAACCCTGTCCTTTCTTATGTGCCATCTTGTCCTCCGTTATCCTTTAGCAATCTCAGTAATTTTAATTCGTGCATAATGCTGACGGTGTCCGAATTTCCTATAATTATTATGGCTTGGCTTATATTTTAAGCTAGTCACTTTAGGACCCGGAACGATATCAAGCATCTCTCCTGTCACTTTAAATCCTTTGACAGAAGGAGAACCGATTTTTGGCGAAGTTTCATCGCCAATAAATAAAATTTCTGCAAATTCTACTTTTGCACCTGGCTCTGCATCGAGCATTTCCACTTCGATGATATCATCGATTGCTACGCGATACTGCTTTCCACCGGTTTTAATAATTGCGTACGATTTTTTTTGACTCATTTTTAGCCCCCTAAAACAATGAAGATCGATAAGAGTATTGTTATTTACTAATAAACTGTATGCAGTATAACAATGAAAGCTATTGAAATCAATGAAAATTAATAGGCCTTTAGATTATAAGGCTAAATGAATAAAGTTATTTTTTTAAATTTTTCACCCATTCTTGTGCTGAAGGCTTTTGCGTAAAATATCCGCGCACTTTTTGATCCAAGTTGACAATCGTCCAATCTACATCGCTCTTGACATTGTACCATATAAAAGCAGAAATATTCCAAGCTCGGCATGTCTCCAAAGCTTGCATGAGCCAGGCATTGCGGTCATTTCCTGCTTGTACGGAAGCCGTCTCAAATACGATAATCGGTTTTTGAGGGGCCAACATTTTTAATTCATGGTAAAGAGGTTCGAAGATTATATTAAAACCACGCCAAAGAGCTCTCCATTTTTCTGTTTTATTTGTTTCGCCCCAGTTGAAACCGTCCATACCAAGAATATCAATGTATGCATGGCCGGGATAATACTGGGAAGCTCGATTCCATTCAGCTTGAGGCATAGAATCGGCGCTAGCACTAAAAGCCCATAAAACATTTTTAACACCCTGTTGTTGAAAAAAACGAATCACATATTGGTAAGTCTCTTTATACAATATTGGACTTGCGGGTCCAAAGTCCTTTTGATCTTCTCCCCAGTGATACTTAGCAAGATTCATATCTTGAGCAAATCGGATGATGGTGGGAAACTGCAAGTTAGCCATGCCATCCGTAAATTTTTTCAAATAGGTATCATAAGCCCCTTGCTTGATCTTATCGAAAGAAATCATTTTTTGTTGGTCCTTATCGACTGAAAAAGGTTCCCAAGTTAGACAAGGAACCATTCCAGCGTTCCAAACATCCTTCAAAACCTCCTGGGGGAACCTCGCAGAGGAAATCTGATCGACACTAGGCCATGCTTGATAAAACACTAGGATTTGAGGATTCAGCTGTAAACTAGATTGAAGTTGATTGAGTTTTTCCGCATGAGGAACTTCTTGAAGCGCTACACCAAAATAAAGGGGGCGATCACTTTTAAAAAGTCCGAACACAAGCAAATAGATCGTCCCACACACGGCAGCTAAAATCAATACAGTCATCAATTTTATGGAGTTATTCATGCTTTTCCTAATAAACTCAGGGTTTTGGATAAGTGATCCTAAAGAATATAGAAGGACGATTCTTAAGAACCATCCTATCTTAAGGATTTCCTTTTTCTATGCCGGCTGAAGGACTGGAAGCTTTTTCTTTTTGAAAACTTTTGCTGATTTATCCTCAACAATCGGCAGCTCAACTTTAGGAGCTATTTCTTCTTTTTGTTCGCTACGTGTTACATCGACCCCCAAAGAAAGCAGCTTCTGAAAGAGTTCGCCATATCCACGATCTAAGAATTGCAAACCAGAAATTGTGCTCGTCCCTTTGGCAATTAAAGCAGCCATCACGTAAGCAAAACCTGCCCTTAAATCAGGAATAGAAATATCTCTGGCAGATAACGTGGAGGCACCTTTAATGATAATACTATGAGAAAAACTTTGTGAAGCAAAGCGGCATTCTTTCCCTCCCAGGCATTGTCTGAAAAGGGTGATGTCCGCTCCCATTCCTTTCAATACGTCAGTATAACCAAAGCGGTTTTCATATACCGTTTCATGGACAACAGAGGATCCTGAAGCCTGGGAAAGAAGGACAACAAAAGGCTGTTGCCAGTCAGTCATAAAGCCAGGATGGACATCTGTTTCCAGATGAAGTCCACCTTGCAAGGGTCCATCATAATAAAATTCAATACCATTGCCCTTAATGTCAAAACCTCCACCGACTTCCCTGATTTTATTTAGAAAAGTGATCATATTTTGATGCTGCGCACCTTCCACAAAAACACGGCCCTTAGATGTAATTGCAGCCATACCCCAAGATGCAGCCTCAATGCGATCAGGAATCACAGTATGTTCAACTTCGTAAAAGCGTCGAGTGCCTTGGATGTGGATTGTGCGGTCAACATCCAAAGTGATGATAGCACCCAATTTTTGTAAAAACAAAATCAATTCCACTATTTCAGGCTCTATGGCTGCATTTTTTATTGTTGTCAATCCCCTTGCCGTCACTGATGCTAAGATGGTATTCTCAGTAGCACCTACAGAAGGAAAAGGAAGTGTCACAACCGTTCCCTTCAGGCCGTTATGGGCGTGAGCAAAATAGGCTCCTTCACGCTTCATTCCACGGTATTCTATTGTAGCCCCAAGTTTTTCAAGGGCTTCGATATGAAAATCTACGGAACGTACACCGATGGTACAACCACCCACCGTGGGGACAATAATATCTTCCTCAGTACGTCCCAGAAGGGCTCCAATCATCAGGATAGGAATCCTGTTGGCCCCGGAAAACCTTTGAGGGATGTATGAAGTTTTCAGTTCTTTAGTAATAACCTCCATAACACCTTCAGCGCGATCCCATTGAACTTCCATGCCAATTTCTTTGCACAGATCAACAGTGACTGCGACATCTCCAATGTTTGGAACATTGTAAAAGCGGCATTTTTTATCGGATAAAAGTGAAGCAACTAGAAGTTTAGTAATGGCATTTTTAGCACCCGAAGCCTTGATATGGCCTTTGAGAGGGGTTCCCCCTTAATTTTCATAATTTCCATGTCTATGATGAAACCACAAGTAAGAATTTAATATTTAGCGTTTGAATATGTCGTAAAAAGAGAACAAAAAGTATAACGTTTTACACCCATCTTATTACCAAGAAGATATTTTAAATACAATAAAAATCTATCTAAAAATTTAAATTTTATGAAATTGAATTAAAGAGTTTAAACTTCTGGTCGGTTTTTATAATAGTCGATGATGGGATCGATGACATCTTTCGAATATAAAAGGCCCACATGGCCTAAGTTTGAAATGTTCAGGCGTTTTGCCTTTATATTTTCAGGAAGTAAGGCGCTACAAGTCGGCACTAATTCATCCATTTCAGCTGCTATATGAAAAAACTTGATGTCCGTTTGCTTGCAAATTTTTTCGCTTAAATCTTTGATAAATGCAGACCCTTTGCGCATTTCCTGCACCTCTTTTCCTATACCGATGTAGTTTGCTAAGGTCGATCCTTTTAGGGGTGAACCGATTGTGATAATATCTGTCACATGCGTGCCGTCTTGGGCCCATTGAATAGCAAATTTAGAGGCTACAACCCCTCCCATCGAATGTCCGATGAGCATAATGTCTTTGCGCCCAGTGATTTTTTGAATCTCTTCCACCCTAAGTTTTACTTTTTTAGCATGGTCATTAATGGAGCTAAAAGGGTGACCTAGATTGATCGTAAAAACCGGGCCGATGTTGGCCTTTGTTAGACACTTACGATATTCAATCCAAGCAGAGCTATTATGATAAAGGCCATGGATTAACAAAATAGGCTGTTGATCAATGCCTTCTATTTTTTTAGGATTACTCTTCTCTAAATCTATTAGATAACTTGCAGATAATGCGATCAAGGAAAATATTTCAATAATAGCAGCGTGGATAGCATTAGCCGCTACTTGTAGAGGTCGCGGAAGTTTTGAGGCAATAAAATTAAGCATTTGTGACAGAGCAAAAGTTCCTAGGGCAACTCCTGTAATCACTGCTAAGACTTTAAATGCCACTAGGGCTCCTGCAGCGAACGTGAAATAGGGTAAAAAGGTAGCCGTAAAGGCGATCATTCCGGAAACTAAACAAACGGCTAGCAAGACTGCTAATGTGATTAATATAATTTTTCTAATGATCACTTCATTTCTCTTTTTATGTGGTTGTTCCTTTCCCAAAAAATCAGGTTGTTTTGCTTTGACAATCACGTGATCATTAATTGCATTCATATTAATTTTGATACTATGGGCCTTTTTATGGGTATTTATATTAAACCTTACCTTTTTCAAAAAGATATTTCTCAAAATAAGCTCAATCTCTAAAATGACGCCTTCGAATTTAAATAAAAGAGATGAGCAAATGACAGAAACTTTTCAAAATTGGAAAATGATTGTTAGGACGGGTATAGGTCAGGATAGTCACCGCTTTTTATTACCCGATTCCAATAAACCTTGCATCATTGCCGGCATCATATTTGATCAGGTGCCTGGCTTTAATGCTAATTCAGATGGTGATGTCGCTTTTCATGCAATCTGCAATGCAATCAGTTCTCTAACAGGCCTATTGATTTTGGGAGCTTTGGCAGATGATCTTTGTTTAAAAGATGGTATCACAGATAGTGAAGTCTATTTGGCTGAAGCAATGAAGACATTGGGAGCTCAAAAAGTCTCTCATGTGGCCTTGACGATAGAAGCTCGACGGCCTAAATTCAAAAATCGTTTGCTCGAAATGAGACAGAATATCGCACGCGTTATGCAGCTAGATGTCTCACAAGTTGGCATTACAGCAACTTCAGGCGAAGGCTTAACAGACTTTGGATGTGGCGAAGGTGTTCAATGTTTTGCCATCATCACAACCATGGAGCTAAGAGATTAAACAATGTTTCTAATACACATCCCGGAGATAACGCTTTTCGGCACGCAATTTTTTGATCATGGCCCGAGTTTCTGCTTCATCTTTACCACCATGGATACGAATAATCTCATGTAATGCCGCTTCCACATCTTTAGCCATGCGCGACGCGTCACCGCAAACATAAATATAAGAACCATCCAAGATCCATTGATAAAACTCAGCTCCGCGAGCCAGCATGCGATGTTGCACATAGACTTTTTCGGATTGGTCACGTGAGAAAGCCACATCAAGGCGTAGCCTTCCCTGACGTTCCAAATTTAACCAATAATCTTCATAAAAGAAATCTGTCGCACGGTTACATTCGCCAAAGAAGAGCCAATGTTTGCCTTGAGCTTGATGAGCCATCCTTTCTTGCATAAAGGCGCGGAAAGGAGCCACACCTGTTCCGGGACCTATCATAATTATAGGGGCATCTGAACTTGTGGGTAAGGTAAAGCCATGATGAGGCTGCACATAAATGGGCACTAGAGGCAAGTTTAGAGGCACCACTTCGCATAAATAATGCGTGCAAACCCCTACACGCTGATATCCATTGCTATGAAACTTCAATACACCTACAGTTAAGTGCACTTCATCCCCTACCACTGACATGGATGATGAAATGGAATAAAGCCTCGGAAGTAAAGGCATCAGTAAATTACATAGTTCCTGCAAGGGCAAGCAAACCTCCGGATTTTCTTCTAAGGCATCCCATAGTTCATGTGTTTGAAGATAGGCTTTAAACTTATCCTGAGACCCTTCAGTCACCAAAGCTTCTAAGGCATCTTTTTTTTTGGCATTGGTTTGATATTGAAAAAGCACTGTGAGCAGCTTTTTGCTTAGGTCGGTTACGTTGGCTTTTGCCGTCAAAAATTCACGTATAGGGTAGCTTTGTCCGCTATGTCTATCTATGACAACTTCGTTGCCTTCTGCACGCATAGCACGTAAAGTCTTTAAGACTAAATCTGCATGATTAGTAGGGAAAATGCCTATACTATCACCTACATTGTACGTAAGGCCTGATCCAGCTATATCCAAAACCACATGTTGCGTATTCTTTTTAGAACCAGGTAGTGTCAAGTTATAACGTTCTTTAACAGTAGCTAGAAATGGATTGTTTTTATTGTAAGAAGATGTTTCCATATGAAATAATCTTGAATTATGCGATCATTATAGCAAAATTCAAATTCCAAAAACAGTCAATTTTATGTTTACGGAAATAATTTCTTTTTATAGGATGTATAAACGCTTAGGCGGCCATGGCGGAATTGGTAGACGCGCTAGATTCAGGTTCTAGTGGGGGAAACTCTGTGGATGTTCGAGTCATCTTGGCCGCAAATCAAGCAAAAACTATGAATATATTGCCTCTCTGCCCAAAAGTAGCTTTAGTGGCCAATGGTGAAGTCGCCTCTTACTCTAAAACGCAACACCTTCTTGCCGCTTATGACAAGATCATCGCTGTCGATGGTGGATTAGAGCATTGTAATCAAATGCATATAGACCCTCACTTAATTGTCGGAGATTTGGATTCCGTTTCCTCACACACTCTCAGTCAATATTCTCATGTAAAGGTCATCAAATATCCTCAAGCAAAAGATGAAAGTGATTTAGAACTTGCTATTCAAATATTGTTTGATCAGGGAGTCGAATCTTTAGCTCTCTTTGGAACTCAAGGTAAAAGATTGGATCATCTTCTTTACACTCTTTATCTTTTGACTCGTTATCCGTCAAAATTGATCATTAAATCTGAGGATGAAACCATTTTCTGTTTGGAAAAACAAAATCTTATCCTTACATTTCCAGGCCAAACAATTTCTTTAATTCCGTTAAGTATAACAGAGGATGTTAACACTGAGGGACTTAAATGGGAGTTACACGCAGCAAATTTAAATAAAGAATTTATGAGCTTATCTAATATTAGCTTAGGAAATTCTTTCAAAGTCAGTTATCAATCAGGAGATCTTCTTTGTTGTTTATCCAAGGTTTAACAGATTAATAATAAATAATTTAAACTGGTTTTAATGTTGATTTTTATTTAATAAAAATAAAAAATAATATATTATTAATTAATTATTATTTTTAATTAAAAGAGGATTTTATATGAATAATTTTCCAACAAGATATTTTCAGCCCTCACAGATTAGCGATATTTATAAACAAGAAATCCGACCTATAAAATCCTACGATTCAGGAAAATACGAAATAGCTACTTTTACAGAGCTTTTTAAAAGTCTAACAAAAGACGAATTAGCTTTATATCCAATCAGAAATACATTCAATGGAAAAGTAATTCAGTACGATGATGATAGTCAGTTATTAAAAGGAACAGCCTTCGGAACGTATTACTTTAGATCCAGCTCGGACCCGCATTTTGTTGTGTTGGCAGCCAATGTCAATCCAAGCAAACCCGATCGGGTTAGAATCCCCATTTTAAAAGAAAAAGGTTCAGAAAAACTTTATATTTTTTGTCCAGAACTTCTGAACTCTGATATGTTTAGGACCGAATTATTAAGTCCTGAAACAAAAAAGGCAGGCCTCTGCAGTATTTCATTATTCTGCAATGCATCCAAATATCCAGCTTTTGATTTTATAAAAGCTAATAACACCCTTGATTTGGACAACGCCAACATCAGTTTTCTCGACTTAAACCCTAAAAAATCCATCATGGCCACCGAAATCGCAAACCATCGTTATTTTAGAGCTAGCACAAGAGAAGGAGCTGAAACACTTTTATTTAATCAAGAAGTCGGTACTTTTTTAATTAGGCCTACTAGTAGTACAAATGAGAATTCATTTGCCCTCTCTGTCGTCATACCTATTGACCCGAAAAGCGGTTCAAAATTTGCGCATATTGAATTTAATGTCGTCGGAGATAAAATAATCTATGAAAATCATCATTATGACACCTTGTCTGAGACGGATTTGTTTTTAGTTAATAAAACTTCTAAGACGCCTCTCTATCAACCTAACGACATCTCGGATCATCAACATATCGCTGATCAACGTTTACTATATACAATGCAAAGCTTCGTGCACTCTGACCTTTTCATGAAAACGTCATTTTTATCTATTTTTGTACGAAGTCAATTGATCAAAAAACCTTTGACTGACCATTAAAACCCAACTTGCGCCTCTAAATCACGCTTGAAACCGGCTTCTAGTTGAAGACAATATTTTATTTTTGACCAGGTTTGGTTCTCAATCTGAACTTTTCTAATGATTTAAAATTCTAATCTCAAGAAATTGATTTAATGGTCTGTCATCTGGAAAGAACAGGATAATACTTGAAATCATTTCAGGAATGGATTAATTTAGAAGATTAATTATTTTTAGATTTATCCTTATATTTAGGAATTGCATGGATCAGTATAAACGAGAAAATATACGCAATTTTTCCATTATTGCGCATATTGATCACGGTAAGTCTACTATTGCCGACCGTCTTTTGGAACTGACGCATACTGTTGCTAAACGGGATATGCAAGACCAGTTACTTGATGATATGGATTTGGAGCGCGAACGCGGAATTACCATAAAAGCCCATCCAGTGACGATGGAGTATCAAGCTCACAATGGAGAAATTTATCAAATCAATTTGATTGATACTCCTGGCCATGTGGACTTTACCTATGAAGTGTCCAGGTCTTTATCAGCCTGTGAAGGAGCTTTATTAGTCGTCGATGCTGTTCAAGGAGTTCAAGCACAAACTCTTGCTAATGTTCATTTAGCCATCGAACGCAATCTCGAAATTGTTCCTGTGATCAACAAAATCGATCTTCCAAGCGCCGATATTGAAGGGGTCAAACGGCAAATTGAAGATGTGATTGGCTTGGACGCTTCTGATGCCGTTTGCTGCTCTGCAAAATCTGGACTAGGAATTGATGAGATTTTAGAACGAATACTTACCTCTGTTCCGGCACCGAAAAAACCTGACGATGTACTTTTGCGAGCGCTGGTATTTGACTCTCATTACGACATATACCGTGGGGTCATGGTTTACATTCGTGTTGTGAGTGGAGAGATCCGAAAAGGTTCGCACATCCGCATGATGGCAACTAATAAGTTATTTGAAGTGCTTGAAGTTGGAAAATTCACGCCAGCTGAAAAGCCTGTGGACATTTTACGTCCCGGCGAAGTCGGCTACATGATTGCTAATATCAAAAAAACATCAGACGTAAAGATTGGCGATACAATTACGATGCAAAAAAATCCTGCAGCTGAAGCTCTTCCGGGATTTCGACTCATTACACCCGTGGTTTTTGCGGGCATATATCCAATTGACTCCACGGATTTTGAAGCTTTACGTGATGCTTTAGATAAGTTGCAACTAAATGATGCTTCTTTGCACATTGAACAAGAAAGCAGTATGGCCTTGGGTTTTGGCTTTCGCTGTGGCTTTTTGGGATTGCTGCATTTAGAAATTATTTTTGAACGCATTCAACGCGAGTTTGATTTAGATGTGATCTCTACCGCTCCCAGTGTCATTTATAAATTTCATCTCAATGATGAAACGATGAAAGAAGTAGATAATCCTGCCCACTATCCCGATCCCACCTTTATAGATTATGTCGAAGAGCCTTGGGTGAAATGCCATATCATGGCTCCTTCTGAATATTTAGGAGTGATCATGAATTTGGGAATGGAAAAACGAGGAATTTGCCTCAAGACAGAAACGATGGATGCACGTCGTCTGTTGCTGACTTATCGTTTACCCCTTAATGAAATTATTACTGACTTCAATGACAAGCTGAAATCAATCACTAAAGGCTATGGTTCTTTTGATTACGAATTCGATGGCTATGAAAAAAGCGATATCATTAAATTAGAAATTCGTGTCAATGAAGAACCTGTGGATGCCTTCTCGTGTCTTGTGCACCGTACAAAAGCCGATTCAAAAGGTCGGGCCATTTGCGCCAAATTAGTTGAAGTGATCCCCATGCAGCTTTTCAAAGTCCCCATTCAAGCTGCAATCGGAGGAAAGATTGTCGCCCGTGAAACAATCCGAGCCATCACTAAAAACGTAACAGCTAAATGCTATGGCGGAGACATCACGCGCAAACGGAAATTGTGGGAAAAGCAAAAGAAAGGAAAAAAACGCATGAAAGAAATCGGTAAAGTCAATATCCCACAAAGCGCTTTTATGGAAGTATTAAAAGCGGGAGACTAGTCTTAAGGGTCGTGTTTTTCAAGCTATTTAGGAGGTTTATGCCGCAAGTGATTTTGGTTGGTGCACAGTGGGGTGATGAAGGAAAAGGTAAAATCATTGATATTTTAACATCCCAAGCCAAACACGTTGTACGTTCACAAGGCGGTAATAATGCCGGCCATACTATCATCATCGATCAAGAAGAGTATAAGTTGCATCTGATTCCTTCCGGTATCCTTCATCCACATACCCATTGTTATATAGGTGCCGGGACTGTAATCGATCCTGAAGTCCTTATCCAAGAAATTGAAGCTCTTGAACATCGTGGTGTCCATGTGAATGGTCGTTTATGGATATCTCCCTCAGCCCATGTGATCTTCCCCTATCATCGTGCTCTGGATTTACTTCTGGAACAGAAAAAAGGGGAACGCTCTATAGGAACTACAGGTCGGGGTATAGGGCCTTGTTATGCAGATAAAGCGAGTAGACTAGGGATCCGTATGGGAGAATTAATAAGACCAGATATTTTTGGGAAGGTTTTAAAAAGTGTGCTTCAATTAAAAAATGAAGAACTGACAAAACTATTTGGCGCTGAAAAGATGCATTTTGAAGAAATACATAAGAGATACAGCCAATTAGCAGAAATTTTAAAACCTTTCATCACTGAAGTAGAAGAACTTATCAACCAAGCTATCGATAATAAAGAAAATGTGCTTTTTGAAGGTGCCCAGGGAACATTCCTTGATATATCATTGGGTACTTATCCTTTTGTGACATCTTCTAATACCATTGCAGGCGGTATGTGCGCGGGGGCGGGTGTTGGACCTACACGCATCGACCATACAATAGGTGTCCTTAAAGCTTATACCACGCGGGTGGGCAATGGGCCGCTTCCATCGGAAGTCCAAGATGATGAAAGTTTCCTAGACCATCATAAAGCTCGTGAATTTGGCACGACTACAGGCCGTAAACGTCGTATCGGTTGGTTTGATGCAGTGCTGGCACGTACGGCTGTGCGTTTAAATGGAATTGATTCCATTGCATTGACAAAATTAGACATTTTAGACCATTTGGAAAGCATTAAAATCTGCGTGGGCTATCAGATTCATGGCTTACGTGTTGAACATATGCCTTGTTTGACGGAAGATTTAGAAAAAATTGTGCCCATTTATGAAACAGTCCCTGGCTGGATGACTTCGACAAGTCAAATTGAGAGTTTTAATGATTTGCCAGTTAATGCCCAAAAATATTTAGCAAAAATTGTCACCCTTTGTGGCGCACCCATAAGTATGATATCACTAGGACCGCAGCGTGATAGAACAATCATTCTGAAAGATATCTTTAAAATATGAATATGACGATAAAAAAACGCTATTACACAGCAGAACAAACGGCAGGCTTAAACTTGGGATGTATTCCACAACATGTGGCTTTTATTCCTGATGGCAATCGCCGCTGGGCGAAAAAACAAAAAATGGAAGTGGCTGAAGGGCACCGGGAAGGATCGGACACCCTCATCGAAATCGTCAAAGCCGGAAAAGAATTGGGCATCAAAAATTTTACCTTTTATCTATTTTCAACGGAAAATTGGAACCGCCCTCAGGAGGAAATTGACGCTTTGATGTGGCTTTTAAATACTTACTTAACTGAGCAACGTCCCACATTTTTAGAAGAAGGCACACGCCTATGCACGATAGGAGACCTTTCTGCTTTACCCGATTATGTGAATGATACTATTCAAGAAACCAAACAAATCACGTCAAATTGTCACGAAGTTAATCTTATTTTTGCATTAAATTATGGTAGCCGTGATGAAATTAAAAGAGCTGTTCAATCTATTGTTAGAGATGTTCAAAACGGAAAAGTCCAGCTTCAAGAAATATCAGAAGGATTGATCTCTCAATACTTAGATACTGCCCCTTGGGGGGATCCTGATCTTCTGATTCGTACAAGCGGCGAATTACGTGTCAGCAACTGCTTGTTATGGCAAATTTCCTATGCAGAAATTTTTTCGACAAACACCTTATGGCCCGACTTTACGCCCCATCATTTGCTTGAGGCTCTTATAAACTTTCAAAAGCGGAACCGACGTTTAGGAGGCTCATGAAAAACTTTTTACAAAGGCTGACCTTTGGCAGCTTCTCTACAATGGTTGCCATTTTACTTTTGTGGTTTTCTCCTTATCCTGCGTTTCGTCCCTTTTTTGCAATCTTCATTGCTACTCTAATATCCATTGCCGTCTATGAATTATTTCAAATAGCAAAAAATAAAAATTACCAACCCCTTGTAAAAGTTGGTTTAAGCGGTTGTTTTTTTTATGCTCTCGCTATTTTTGCAAGCACACAATATCATCAGGCAGAGATTTTGCCTTATCTAGTTATTTTGTTAACGCTACTCATATCTTTTCTCTACTTTTTTATGACTGGTAAGGATCCTTTAGCTAACCTTTCTATCACTTTTTTCGGTCTTGTTTATGTCGCTATCCCTCTTAGCGCTTGGTTTAATATAGCCTATTTTTTTCCGGAAAACTCACATCAAGAAGGACGCTGGTGGCTATTTTATTTGTTAGCTGTCACAAAAATGACTGATATGGGAGCTTATTTTGTGGGTAGTGGACTAGGAAAACACAAAATGGCTCCTTATATTAGTCCCGGAAAAAGCTGGAGGGAGCTATCAGTGGGCTTTTCTTTGGTTTAATTACAAGTTTGGTTTTTTATAAGTTAACGCCATTTACTCCTATCCAATTGTCTTTAGGGCAAAGTTTTTGTCTAGGTCTTGTCCTCAGTTGTATGGGACAAATAGGGGATCTGGCAGAGTCACTTCTTAAACGAGATGCAGGCTTAAAGAATAGCAGCCAAATTCCCGGACTAGGAGGAATACTAGATATGCTAGACTCACTTGTGTTTACTTCGCCAATCTTGTATATGTTTCTAAAAATCATTTATTAGAAGAAATCTAATCAAGGTAGTTTGTATATGACTTATGGAGGAAAAGAATTAGAATGATTATCACCATCGATGGTCCCATCGCTACAGGTAAAAGTACCATTGCAAAAACTCTTGCACGTGAAATTGGATACATTTATTTTGATACAGGGGCTATGTACCGCTGCGTCACCTATGGAATTTTAAAAAATAAAATCAATGCTGATGACTTAACGCAATTAAAAAATTTTCTTGATGCTTTCAAATTTGACATTAAAATTAAGCATGGAGACCGTCATTATTTCGTGGATGAAGAGGATGTCAGTGATAAAATCCGCCTCGATGAAGTGACTTCCCATGTTTCAAAAATTTCAGCTATACCCGTAGTGAGAGATAAGTTAGTTGCCCTGCAAAGGCAATTTGCCGAAGGGGTTAATGCAGTTTTTGAAGGGCGCGATATGGGTTCCGTTGTATTCCCCGATGCGCAAGTCAAAGTATTTCTTGACCGGTCGTCCTGAAGTGCGTGCTAAAAGAAGATTCGAAGAGTTAAAAAGCAAATATCCTAATGAATCTAAAGACCTCACCATGGAAAAGGCCTTGGAAGATTTAAATCGAAGAGACAATTTAGACATGACGCGCGAGATGTCACCCCTAAAACAATCGCCTGATGCCTTAGTCATTGATACTTCTGATCTATCTATCGATGAAATCATCCTTAAAATTCTCGAATTTAAAGATGAAACTAAGACAAGATTGAAACCCAAATTAGAAGGGTAATTACTTCTCCCCTACGCCTATGAAAATTTTCTATAGATTTGTTCGCTCTATCGCAAAAGGATTTTTTTATCTCTTCTATAGCCATCGAGTTTTTGGTAAAAAAAATATCCCTAAAGGCCCTTGTATTTTAGCGCCGAATCACGCTTCATTTTTTGATCCTCCTTTAGTGGGCATTTCTTGTGACGATGAAGTGAACTTTTTAGCACGAGGATCACTTTTTAATAACAGACTTTTCAAAAAAATAATATCCAATTTAAACTCTTATCCCGTGACTGGCACAGGTCAGGATTCAAATTCCTTAAAATTGATCATCCAATTTTTACAGGATCAGAAAAAAGTTGTCATATTCCCCGAAGGAAAAAGAACCTTGGACGGCAGCCTATTGCCCATAAAACCTGGGATTGGCATGTTAGTTGCACGATGTCAGTGCCCCATTGTCCCCGTTTACATTCATGGCACCTATGATATATGGCCAAAAAGCCGGACTTTTCCCAAGTTTTGGGGAAAAACAGCTTGTGTCTTTGGAATGCCCATTTCTTGGGATCAATATAAAGAACTCCCCAAAAAACAAGCTCAGGAAGAAATTGCAAAGGCTATTCAACAATCTTTAAAATTGCTACAAGATTGGTATTTAAATGGCGCCATGGGTCATCCCCCGTAAAATTAACCACGAAAAGCAAAATTTCTTTTGAAAAATAAAGATTCCTTGAATATAAGCGAGTGCATGGGTTTTTAAACCAAAAGGAACCTTAAATTTTTTTCAATATCAAAAGGGGTAAATTATGACACTTGTCACACCTTTTATGGGAGAACATCCCAACAAAGTGATAAAATGGACAACAGATAAACTCGAAGAAACAAGAACCAACTTAGAAAAAGGCGAGGGTCTCAAAGCTTGCTTTCAAGGACGCTTATATATGCTGCGCAATTCCGGTATTTTAGCACTTGAAACTATCATTGATGTCTTGACCGTACCCGCATTTGTTGTTGCATCTCCTATTGCAAAAGCAACTGTACTGTGCTCTAAAAAAGAAAATGTCGATGAGCAAATAAAAAAGACAGAAATATTAAGGGCAAAAAATGTTTTACTTTTAGCTGTCAGAGTATTTGCTGTAGCCCTAGCCACTTTAACAACTCTTGTTGTAGGTGTATTTTCTACAGCATTAGCTATCAAGATTCAAGAACTTCTCGGACTTCTTAAAAAGAAAGAAGAAAGAAAAAAAGAAGAGGCCATAGCTTTAGCACCCCAAGAAGTTGGTAAAAATGAAGCTGCCAAGATCGAATTGGCGAAAGAAGGCGACAAAGTTGAAGAAAATAAAGAGATAGTTAAGGCTGAAATTAAAAATGAAGAAGTCAAAATAGAAGATAAGAAAGAAGAAATTAAGGCTGAAATAAAAAAAGAAGAGGCCGAAATTGAAGAAATGAAAGAAGAAATTAAGGCTGAAGTGAAAAAGGAAGAGGCCAAAGTTGAAGAAGTGAAAGAAGAAATTAAGGCTGATGTAAAAAAGGAAGAGGCCGAAATTGAAGAAAAGAAAGAGGAAATTAAGGCCGAAGTAAAAAAAGAAGAGGCCATAGTTGAAGAAGAAGTTAAAGTGGAAGAAGCTCTTGAAGAAGAAAAGCAGGAATTAAAACAACAGGAAGCTGTTGCCTAATTCTTTCTGCATTCTCATCCAATTAAAGAGGTTTGGAAATGCTTTTTCCAAGCCTCTTTTTTTCAACGTACGCTTTGCATAAGGAATCAACTATTAAAATTAGACCTCATGCATTATAAGATGTCGAGCTCACTTTCCCGCCCGATCCCGTCCAATTAGTGTGAAAGAATTGTCCTCGCGGCTTATCAATGCGTTCATAAGTGTGTGCACCGAAATAATCTCTTTGAGCTTGTAATAGATTGGCTGGTAAAACCGCACTGCGATAACCGTCATAAAATGAAAGTGCAGTAAAAAAGCAAGGGGCTGGAATGCCTATTTCCGCCGTTTTCGAAACAACTCTTCTCCATCCGGCTTGAGCGTGAGTTAAGGCATTTTTAAAGAAATCATCTAGCAACAAATTCTTAATATGTGGATTTTTCTGATAGGCATCCTTGATATTATCAAGGAATTTACTGCGGATAATGCATCCACCCCGCCACATCATAGCTACACCACCATAATTTATTTTCCAGTTGTAATCTTTAGCAGCTTGCTGCATGAGCATGAACCCTTGGGCGTAACTAATAATTTTGGATGCATATAAAGCATGCCTAATGCTTTCTGCAAAAGATTGCTTATCACCTTGAAATGCAATCTGGGGTCCCACTAAAACCTTGCTTGCTTCTACACGTTCCTCTTTTAATGATGATAAGCAGCGCGCGAACACAGCCTCACCTATAAGAGTTAGGGGCATACCTAAATCTAGCGCATTGATCACTGTCCATTTTCCCGTACCCTTTTGTCCCGCAACGTCCAGAATTTTATCCACAAGAGGCTTCTCATCTCGGTCCAGATGTTTAAAGATCGAACTGGTTATTTCGATAAGATAGCTATTTAGCTCAGTTTCATTCCATTGCTCAAAAATAGTTGAAAGTTGTTTTTGGTCCATACCTAAAGCGTTTTTCAAAAGGCTATAGGCTTCACAAATCAGCTGCATATCCCCATACTCGATTCCGTTATGAACCATTTTGACATAATGCCCGGCTCCTTCATCGCCCACCCAATCACAACAAGGCGTCCCATCATCCGCCTTAGCGCTGATGGCTTGAAAAATATTTTTCACCAAAGGCCATGCTGCAGGATTACCACCCGGCATAATAGACGGACCATGCCTTGCGCCTTCCTCCCCACCAGAAATGCCCGTTCCTATAAACAAGAGGCCTTTTTGTTTAAGAAATTGTGAGCGTCGATTTGAATCTGTAAAAAGACTGTTGCCGCCATCAATAATTAGATCGCCGGGCTCTAGAAAAGGAAGTAATTCGTTAATAGTGTCATCGACTGGTGTACCGGCTTTAATCATCAGCATAACTTTTCGAGGTCTTTTAAGGGCTTTGCATAATTCTTGTATAGAATGCGTGCCGATAATTTTTGTCCCCTTAGCTGGACCGATAAGGAAATTGTCCACAACCGAATGTGTACGATTATAAACGGCTACTGTAAATCCATGATCGTTCATATTAAGGGCAAGATTTTGCCCCATAACGGCTAAACCAATTAAACCTATATCAGCTTGCGTCATAAAAATATTCCTTATGTCTTTGATGTTCATTTGCAGTTTAATGCGCTTAGAAAAGATTGTAAAGAACAAGATATTTAAGAGTAGAAATCTCAACAAAAAAACGTCCTCGGCGCGATTCGAACGCGCGGCCTGTTGCTTAGGAGGCAACCGCTCTATCCTACTGAGCTACGAGAACAAGACTTTAAAGTTTAAAACATAGCACCGATCTTGTAAAGCACGATCCGATGGAATGAAATTGAAATTTGTCAATGGACAAGATAAAGTTTTCTTCTTTAAAATCAGGATGGAGTGATTAAACTTCATCTAAATTTAATATCTTGTGCAGATCAATTACAAAGAGATGTACGTGGTCTGAGTCGATTAGCCAAAAGATTTTCCATTCAAAAAGCCATAGGATTTTCGGCACGTTAGATGCTTACTGTCGCATATTTAGATAGTCTTGGATACCCTGTGCGATACCCCACGCTACATTTTTGACATAAGCTGCGATCTTTAATCTTTTCCATCTCTTCTTCATTTGTCAAGAAGCCTCCTTCGATAAGCACGGCAGGCATCGTTGTTTCTCGAATGACAGCAAAATTGCCATGTTTTACACCGCGGGATTTGGCATGCGTCAACTTTGTAACTTGAGCTAAAATGGAAGAAGCTAACCTTTGTGATTCTAAAGATCGCAGTTTATTTTCATCTGACTTATAGTAAAAAACTTCGATTCCTTCAGCTTTTTTTGCAGGTGCAGAGTTATAATGCACGCTGACAAAAAAGTCGGCTCTTTCTTATTAGCAAAATCTGCTCTTGCTTTTAGAGGAATAAATTCATCAATGGAACGCGTCATCATCGTTTGATAGCCCAATTGTGTGAGAAAATCACTCAAGATAAGTGCCGTTGTAAGTGTTCAAAGATCTTTCATGATATTTCGGTTTAGAAGCCGAACGTGTGCCGAAATCATCTCCTCCATGTCCCGCATCTATCACGATCAAAGTTTTTTTAATCATGGGTGTTGAGATAGGAGGTGAGACTTCTGAAATTGGAACTGGATATTTCTTTATAACAAAATCCTCAGGGGTCGAATCATTGTGTTGGGGCGCGGAGGTGGCCTTGGCACTTCTGTTCTAGGATGGTAACTACAGGAAGACACTGATAACAATAGGAGAAAGCAACATATCTTGGTTATAAATCCCTTAATAACCCCAAAGTCACGGTGATCACCTTTAGAAGATTTTAATTCTGTTTCTTGCGAATAAAATTTAGTTTTTGACATAGATTATTGTTGTGTTTTGGCATGTTGAAAACATAATTGAGAGGCAATCTTTCGATCATCAAACTCGATGGTTTTATGAGCAAAAATTTGATAAGTTTCATGGCCCTTTCCTGCGATCAGGATAATATCTTTTGGAGTAGCCATATGAATCGCTTTTTTGATGGCTTCACGCCGATCTATTTCGATGATCCAGTTATTTTGCTTAAAACCCTTAATAATTTGTTGGCAAATGTCTAGGGGATCTTCTGAGCGAGGATTATCGGAAGTGACAATGCAAAAATCGGAAAGTTCTTCGGCCACTTGAGCCATTTTGGGGCGTTTTAAAAGATCCCGATCTCCACCACAGCCAAAAATGGTTATGATACGCCCTTTCTTAAATTCCTGTAGACATTCCAAAACATTCATTAAGGAATCATCAGAATGAGCAAAATCGACAAATATTTTCAACCCTAGATCATTAGGTACAGCTTCGAGACGACCCGGCGCCGTAGGAAAAGTGGATAAAATAGCGGCCAGTTTTTCTAAAGGAACGTTGCGTACAAGACCCACACAAAGAGCTGCCAGGCAATTGTAAACATTAAAGCGACCTACAAGTGGACTTTGGCAGTCAACTTCTTGACCCTTATAGCAGACTTTAAAATAAGTACCCGTGGGTTTTAGTTGGATGTCTTTTGCTCTAACTTGTGCAGCGTTGTCCAGCCGATATGTCAAGACATTCGCTTCACAATTCTGTAATATTTTTTCATGCCATGGATTATCGATGTTTATTATAGCCGTCTTAGGGAATTTTTTTACTTGCTTGAGAGGGTTGCGACCTAACCCTTGAAATAACTTTTGTTTGGCTTCGCAATACTGATCCATCGTTAGGTGATAATCCAAATGGTCTAGAGTTAAATTCGTAAAAATGGCCACGTCAAATTCAATACTTTGAGCCCGCCCTTGATCCAAGGCATGGGAAGTGACTTCCATTACAGCAGATTTACAACCTTGTAAAACCATTTCTCGCAACATTTTATGATTGCTTATCACATCCGGAGTTGTGCGTGTCGCATTGTAGCGGTGATTACCAATGATATATTCTATGGTTCCAATTAATCCACAGGGATAGTTCAGTTGATCCATGAGATGTTTAACAAGGAACGATGTGGTTGTTTTACCGTTAGTGCCTGTAATACCCGCCATAAACAAGTCTTGGCTGGGAAACTGATAATATTGAGCGGCAAGAAGACTTTCAATCGCAGCAACTTGAGGATGAATTACTTGCGTAATATGACGCAAAGAAGGATCAAAGATATCGGTTAAAACTGCCGTAGCACCTGCAGATACAGCTTCGCGTATGTAATGCGCCCCATTATCAACAAGTCCTTTTTTAGCCACAAATAAATTTCCAGGCGCCACCACTTTGGAATTAGAACAAAGACCAGTGATCAATACATCCTTAGGTCCTTTCACTTCTTTGACAGGAATACCTTTTAATAATTTCTTTAGCTTCATAGGTCACCTTTAGGAATGACTCCTACTTGTTATTCCACTTTTCATACATTTCTTTCAACTCCCGAATTTCTTTAGCCCAGTCTGCTTTATCAGCATCGCGTCGCGGATCACCAACGGGATAGCCATAGGGATCATCGGGTGCAATGCCCATATAAGCTAAAGATCTTTTGGCGATTTCTCGAAAAATCGGTGCGCAACAGGTTCCTCCGTGGTGCTTTAAACCAATCCCTTGGACATAGCCATATTCCGGTTCATCTAAGGTGACCATTAAAATAAAGGCCGGATTTTTTGTGGGTGTAAATCCTACGAAACTAGGGCAATAAATCGTTTCAGAATAAGCTCCGTTAACAATTTTTTTTGCTGTACTCGTCTTTCCCGCTTCTGAATATCCGGGGACATCCCCTCGCCTAGCAGTTCCTCCGATTTTTGTGCTATATTTCAAACAATTTACCATTTCTTCGCAATATTCTTTTTCTAGCACATGGGGGAATTGTGAAATTCTCTCAGGTTTGGTGTTGTCTAAAAAGATGGATTGTGAACCATCCTCATTACAATTGACAATTTTACGGATAATCGTTGGTTGAACAAGATATCCACCGTTGATAAAAATAGCATAAGCACGCAGCATTTGAAGGCTAGTCACTTGAATATTATGGCCAAAACCTAGGGAACAAGGAGTAGAAATGCTCCATTCATCTTTTCCATTGGGGTGTTTTTTTCCTGGAGTAGGAACCACCCCAGAACTTTCAGCAGGTAATTCAAGATATGTTTTAGAACCGAATCCAAAAGTATCAGTTAAATTTTCACGAATGAATTGGGGACCTAATCTCTCATTAATTTTCTCCATGAGCCGTGCGGGATAAATATTGGAAGATTTTTGAATGGCCATATACATGTTCAGATAATAATGCAAATGGGTATCGACAAGAGCTTTTCCACGTCCTTTAAAATAACTATTAGAAGTTGGCATCATCGTATGAGGATCAAAAAGCTCTGCTTCTCCCCCTTTTTACGTAATGTCGCGTTAGCTTTCAAGGCTATAGTCATGGGTAAGGGTTTGAAAATGGAACCTGGTTCAATAGTATCTGTAAGAGCTTTTACTTTGGTGTGTTCGATTAATTTTGGATCATTAAAATAAACCTGGTAATCGGGTGGGTAAAAATAGGGATATTGAGCTAAGGCCAAAATTTCACCCGTAAACGGGTTCATCATAACAGCCCAACCACCCTTTGCTTTAGCGGTTTTTACACCTTTTTCTAATTCCTCTTCAGCAATTGCCTGGAGACAATGATTGATTGTCAAATAGACATCAGCACCATTTTGTGGTTTTGAAATCACTTCACCTGTCTCAAAAGCATTTCGAGGAGATCGCATCAAACGTCGCTTACCCATTTTACCTTTAAGATAATGGTCGAAATAAAGCTCTAAACCACCTGTAGGGATGGCTTGTTTTGTAACTTCATCTCTTTGGTTTTGAACTGTGTGCAAAACCTGTCCCAAAAGCTTGCCAAATGGATACGAACGCTGATAATCATTTACAAAAAATAGCGCGTTGCGTGGGATTTTATGCATTTTTGCATAAGGCAGCCACCAATTTAAAATTGCATCACGCACTTCTTTATCAAGCCAATGCATGAGTTTTCTATTTCGGCTCTTGTAATCAAATTGTTCACGAAAATGCTGCTTAGCCTCATCCGGGAGATCCAACATAGCTATCAAAATTGTTGCAATCTCTTTGTGATGCTGTACAGGAATTGAATCAGGATCCACGTGCAAATGAAATTTGAGAACATCCACAACGAAAGCTTGCTCACTCTCAGGATGGGCCCTCTGAATGCTAGAGTTGGAAATGAACCGCCCCCTTAAAAAAGGTTCGTTGATGACAAAGTAATGCTGCCGATTAGCCACCCTAGTCCAACGATCGCCCTCAACAATTTGTATTTTGTAAAAGACAGCAATTAGCAAAGAAAATAAAATAATAATAAAAACGGCAAGAGCTAAAAGTCTTTTTCGATCGTTTAAATGTGGGGGTGTGGAAGGCTTAAGGGGCATTAGTGCACAGCCTCTTCTTGTAAGTCAGCAAAGTCTTTCCCTGGAATTGGAGGAGGAAGTGGTAATATAATCACATCCTGGTTATAACTGAATTTCAAATTCCCAAATTCTGGCATGCGCATCAATTCCATTAAATGAATAGGACTTTCAAATTGCCCTATATCATATTTTAAACGCGTATTTTCTTCCTGAATATTGCGAACTTCTTTAGCTAGCGAAGGGATAGCCATGCGTAGTTCAGTTAATTCATTTTGCTTAAAAATATGTGCATAAATGCTAAATCCGCAAATGAATATGCAAATCAACAACCTTACAAAAAAACGATTAAAACTTTGAGGTTTGCTTTGAACATTCATAATTTTTCAATGACTCTAAGTTTCGCACTGCGGCTCCTTGGATTTTTTTGTATCTCCAATGGGCTCGGCCCTATAGGCTTTCTTGTAAGTAGCTTTACTTCAGGCTGTTTATCTAAAAATAATCCCCCAATGCCGGATGTACTCCATTTATCACTTGCAGCAAAACGAAAAGAATTTTTCACTATACGATCTTCCAAGCTATGAAAAGTGATAACGGACATCCTTCCTCCTGGAGCTAAAATGGAAAAGGCTTCTTGCAAAACTTTTTCCAGAACTTCTAATTCGCGATTTACGGCAATACGTAAGGCTTGAAATATAAGTGTCAATGGATGAATCCCTTTTTTTGCATGATAGCGTAAGGCTGGAGTGAGAATATTCACCAAATCTTGTGTGGTATTCAAGTGGCTTTCCTGGCGTGCTTTTACTAAAACACGCGCTGCTGTGCGCCATTGTTTTTCCTCTCCAAATTCACGAAAAATTCTTCCTAAATCTTGTTCAGACCAGAAATTGACAATTTCATTAGCAGTCAATGGATTTTGAGGATCCATACGCATATCTAAAGGTCCATTTTTAGAAAAGCTAAAGCCTTTCTCAGGAGTATCCAGCTGCATCGATGATACCCCTAGATCTAAAAGAATACCATTGATATGCCCTATTTCTCGTGATTCAAGGTGTTGTTTCATGTTAGAAAAATTCGCTTTAATAAGGCGTATTTTTTCTTTCCAGGGTAATAATCGTTCTTTAGTTATAGATAAGGCTATAGGATCCTGATCAAAACCTATGAAGTTTTGAATTTCAGGGTGCGATTGTAGTAAAGCAAGAGCGTGTCCACCTGCCCCTATAGTGCCATCAATAAAAGAATGCAGAGAACATCCTTCGTAATAACTTAAGAATTCCGAGAGTAAAACTGATGTGTGTGGACTAGCCATATATCCTAAAAACAAGCCAAATAATCTGTTTTTTTGCTAAAATAATTCAATCCTGTTAAAATACCTTTAGGGGTATGATAAATATTCCCTTTGAATGGAAGGATTATGCTCTTGAAACATTTTCCAAGGCAAGAATATTATATAATAGGGTAAAATTATGACAACAATTGATAAATTGGACATTAGCGTTTATAACCTGTATGCTATGCGGACGCGGATGATCGAACAGATTAACCAGCAGTTCCGGTTAGATCAAGCTTCCTCCATTCCTCCACAAATTCAAGTTTTAGACATTTATCCTAAATTATCTGAATTAGATATCTTATTAGGTATTGTTCCTCTTTATACACCATGGGCATTCTTTTTTCCCCCTCCAAAATTCCGTTTTATCCGTCGCTCACCTTTTTCTTATAGGGTCATTCCTAGCTTGGGTTCTTATGATGACCAAGCACAAGATGAACAGAAATTAGACGATATTCCTTGTGAAAATGCTGATGAAAAACAAGAGAAAGAAACGTTGAAAGGTTGTTTTCGGGAAATGGAAAAGCTGAATAATTGGCTCAGCTTTATAGTGGGTAGAGTCGGCCAATTTCTTCAAGGATAATCATGAGCAAAATCAATTGGCGTGAGTCTCTAGGATGGTCCGAAGAAATCCTTGAAGAGATGCGCTCGGCTGGATATGCCTATATACGTCAGGGTAAATATGATATTGCTCTCCCCTTTTTTGAAGCTCTTTGCGTTTTAGATCCAGAAAGCGCTTATGATGCCCAAACATTAGGAGCTATTTATTTACAAATGAATAACCCTGCTAAAGCGCTTAAATGCTTTGATAAAGCATTAAAAATTGAAGGCGACCATGCTCCCACTCTATTAAATTTAACAAAAGCTTTATTTATGCTCGGAAAAAAAGAAGAAGGCTTGAAATTAGCTAATATCCTCAAAAATGAACCCAATCCTTCCATTTCTAATATGGCCAAAGCTCTAATACTTGCTTACAGTTAATTTTCTTAAAAAACTACCACAAAACACGAGAGTTTTAACTGCTGAAGTGTATCGACACTAAAGTTTTTTAGGCAAAACAAATCTTGAGAGATTCTCATGGGATCTCACTGGCTCCTAAGTAATTAAAACAACAATCTTCTTTTTTGTTGGAACTAATCAAAAAATTGCATACAAGAAAAATAGACCTCTTGCTTAATTATACAAGAGGTCTATTAACTAAGTATCAGTACAACGCATGGCCATTAAGTTTTCCAAATCGCTGATTAATTTTTTAAATTATTTTACATTTCGCCAACGGTTCTTACTTTTTACGGTGATTTTTACGCTCTGCGTTCCTTTGCCGCTCTATTGGTTTATTATCGGGCAAAATTTATTCATAAACAGTGCAAATAGTCAAATCATTAATTTCCAAAATCAAAAAATTTGGAGTTCTCTTCTTAACGACATTTTAGAATTCCATTTGCTTACCCAAAATAATCTAAATGAAAGTGCAGAAACAACTGAATATAATATAGAATTCTCTAAAAATAAGATTTTATTCGATCTGAGTAAGATAAAAAACCGACAGCTGATTGATCTTAAAATTGCAAAAAAAAAGCCGGAAAGAGCCGAGCAGTTATTTAATTTAATGGAACATATTTCATTAGACAAGCCCATCAACAGCTATTTTCAGTTTGAAAAAGTTGAACCAGTCATTGAAATTATTCTCGCTGAATTGATGTTTGAAACTTTGGAAGATGGGCTATTGCCGGTGAATTTATTGCCTTACAATCAAGTGCTGAATTTTATTTTATGCGAATTATATCGTATGCAAATTTTTACCTACAAATTATTCACATGGGACTCTTTAATAAAAGAGAAAGAAGAAAAAAGAGAAAGCTACGAACTTTTCTTTTACATCAATCTAATACGCTTAAAAAATTCAATTTTAGCTATACAAAATGATTTTAGTCTTAATGCTCAATTTCAAGCTTTGATTAATGACCCAGTCTTTTTAAATGACTCAATGGATAAAAATTTTATTACATCTTATCTGGGAAATGTAAATGAATGGATCACTAGTATAGAAAATCATTCTATACCTACAACTGAAAAAGTAGTTATTAACTTAATTAAAAACAACAAACAAATAGTTGACTCTTTACTAAAATATGGTTTTGACTATAACAATAATTACAAAGATCGTCACTTACTAATTAGAATTGCATGCATTTTGGTTGTTATAGCTACAACTTGCGTTGTATTATTTTATGTCATATTTCACGTGTTGACTAGTCACTTTTTAGAGCTAAATGATCATATTAAGTCTTTATCTTTAGGCAAATTTAAGAAATGCTTTTGTTCTTCAGCGGGAGATGAGTTCGGACCTGTGGGTCAATCTTTTGACAAAATGACTCAAACAGTTCAGCAAGTTGTCAGCGAATTGCAACGATTGGGTAGGCAACAAGCTGAATCCATTCAACAAATTTCACAAGCCATGTTAGAAGAAAGTCAGGATTTTTTAAACCACGAAAACGAGATCAAAAAAGCAGAGGAGAATATCAAAAATATCGTTGACCGCACGCAATTATTAGCATCAACGATGAATGAACTGTTTTTAGGCTCGCTGCAAATTACAACATCTGAAAGCGCAAAAAAAAGCGTAGAAAAGATGAGATTTATCATCTCATCACTTTCCACCCTTTCGACAAATATTTTCCGGAACCTAACAATTTTAAAAGAGAAACTTGAAGGAAATAAATCGCTATTTATTTTCTTGAACAAAGTCAGTAATCAAGCGGCGCTGCTGTCTCTCAATTCCGCCATTGTAGCTTCAAATGTGACCGTCAACAAATCAAGTTTCATTAAAATTACACAAGAGATAAAGCGTTTCGCAGATAAAACAGAAGCCTCAACGGGAGACATGCGAAACATCATCAAGGGTATTTTTTCAAATATTGATCGCATCAATAAAGATACGACTAAATTTCTCAATGATCTCAATGAAAGTTCAGACAATCTAAAAGTTGTAAATAATCATTTAAACATTATGACGAGTCAAATTGGAAATCAAGCTGAGAAATTCCAAGCCATTAATCAAATTATGAAAAATCAAGCTTACATCACTAAAGAAATTGATAAATCTCTCCATTTTTTAGTTAAGCATGCGAATGAAAATAGTGTACAAACTCTGCAATTAGGAAATACGATGAATGAGTTAAACACCATCGCAGAAAAACTGCAACTTGTGTTGAGTTGGTTCTTTCATCCCAAACGCCATAAGTTATAAAGGTTGTATGACGAGAAAGCACTCTCCAATTAAACAATACCTTCTGCAATTTGATTTTTTAAAAAAAGTCATCTTTGTGCTTGGATGTGCCATTGTTGCTTCCCTTATTTTAATTATGAATGTTCTTTTGACTTATTTTAGTTTAACAAGTTTATTACAAAGACAAATAACAGGTTTAGACTACCATAAGAAAGCCATGAACATTTATGAAACCGTTAGAAACGTTCAATCTTTGCAGAACAACTCTTCAGAAATGAATGAAGCACACTATGAAGCTCAACTGATCACATCAATCTCTCAATTTACAGCAATTGCAAATGATTTAAAAAACTACATCCAATTCACGCCTATGGATAATGAAAACCTTTATTTTGAAAAAATCAACGGGTATGAATTAAAGTTCCAATCTGCCGTGAACGCTATTCTTAAGGATCAGCCCAATTTGAAGCTTAATGAGGCAGATTTAAAAGATTTATTTGCAAATTTAAAAGATCAACTTAATCTCTTTATGGTCACCATTGTTAATATCTTTGACTTGGAGCTTTATACCCATAGCATGCATGGTCTGCAAGGCGAGATTTTGTACAATAAGTTACCTTCTTTTCAAAGCGCGCTTACGGATCTTCTGTCCACTGAATTAGAACCTTTTACACAAAGAATCCAAGCAGAAATTTTCATTCATCAAGACGCCATTGATGATAATTTGAATGCTATAATGAGAGAAAATGAAAATTTTCCAGACGATGAAATATCAAAAAAAAATAATCCATTCGAAAATTTTTTAACCTCAGCCTTAAATTTTTCTAATGTTTTGGAGTTAATAATTTATCAAGAGGACTCTTTAAAACACTCATGGAAAGAACTGCAAAAATTAGGACACCAAACCCTGCGAAAAAGCAATAAACTGTACAATGTTCTTTCAGAAAAACTCAGACTATCTTTATCTGAAGAGTTGCATATTTACCATATTCGTGAAATAGTCAGCGTTTTTTTATTTTTTTTAGGTACATTTTTAGTTCTTACGCCCTATTGTGCTCAAGCTTTTAGACGTCCACTTGCTGATATAAAAAAAGCTGTTGAACAATTAACTGGGGGCGATCTTTCCGTTCGCATACCTGTATATAATACAGACGAGGTGGGCGCCGTTTCAAAATCATTCAATGAAATCGCAGAAGTGTTTGAAAAAATCATGCATGAAACAGACCACTTTGCTTTGCATCTTTCCAAGAATACCTCGGAAATTTTCTCTGCAACAAAAAAACTCGAGCAAAATCTGGAGGTTCAAGAAACAGCTGTTCAAACGATCGTGCAAAATTCCAAAAATATTGTTAAAGTTGTTCATGACTTTTCTAATAATTTGGACCAAGTGAATAATACAATCCATCTCACGGCGCATGAGGTCATTTATAGTCAAATGAGCTTAAACGAATTTGAAGCGATTACCCTAAGAATGTCCTCTTCTGCAGAGAATATGGTCACCGCTTTATCTTCGATAAAATCTGAGATCAATAAAATCACAAGCGTAATCAATACTTTAATTGCCATTGCCGACCAAATTAACCTGCTATCACTGAATACGTCCATCAGGGCTAGCAAAACGGGTTTAAAAAAATTAGGGTATACTCTCATTGCAGATAAAATTAAGGAATTGGCAGATCAAACCGCGCTTGCCACACTCAATATGGAACAAATTGTGGAAGAAATTCTTGCTATCGTTCCTGACCTTGTACGCGACATTGATCTGTTTGGACAAGAAATCCATGAGATTATCGACGTTTCATTGACTTTGAATCAACAGTTTCAACAATTACTGACAACGACACAAACTCAGATATTGACCTTTCAATCGGTAAATAAAGAGATGCAAGATCAAGCCGAAAAAACGACCCATATTGAAAAAACTATTAATGACTTGTCCTATTCTACACAAAAAACTATTCGTTCGGTAAGAAGCCTTTATGTAGAAATTGAATACTTGCTCCACTCCACAAAAAACCTGCAAGATACGACCAAAAAATTCATCTAAAGTTAGCAGATCATTTAGGATTTTCAGAGCTTTTTTCAGTTCAGAAACAACACGTTCTACATCCTGTGGACGCAGATCGTAATAAAGAGGAAGAGAAAGCGTTTGGGCATAATAGGCTTCTGTTTGAGGAAAATATTCACTGATCTCGCCACACATTTCTTTAAAGTAAGGATGTTGATAGAGAGGTATATAATGGACCTGTGTCCCTATCATTTTTTCTCTCATTTTCTGCATGACCTGGGCACGCTTTGTTTTCAAAGCTGCAAAATCGATTTGCACAACACATAAGTGGTAAGCTGTATGAGAATCGTAACTTTCTGAAAACATTCGAATATGCGGAACATCTTTTAATAAATCACGATATATCTTCATTAAATCTCGGCGTTTTTCAATAAATTGATCTAAACGAGAAAGTTGACTTAATCCCAAGGCCGCTTGAAACTCTGTAAAATGATAATTTCCTGTGATGTCAACCACTTCATAATAACCAAGAGCAGGCTGCCTTTGTAAGTATTGAGGGTCACGTTCAATCCCATTATCTCGAAATAATTTGAGACGATGATAAAACGCCTCATCTTTTGTCGTGACCATTCCACCTTCCCCTGTAGTCATAATTTTTGCCGGATGAAAACTAAATATAGCCATCTGGCTCCAAGCACAAGAACCTACCTTTTCTCCACTAGGATAGGTAGAACCCAATGCATGCGCGGCGTCTTCAATGACTATAACGTCCGGATTTTTTATGATCCCTTCCAATTTTTGCATATCTACAGGAATACCTGCAAAATGCACCGGTGCAATACACATGCGTTGACGAGATGAAGGCTGTGATAGCGTGTATTCCAATTGTAATAAATCCAAATTTCCGCTGGATCGATCGATGTCCAAGAAAACCGGAGTTGCCTTCCGTAAAATAGCTGCACCTGCAGTAGCTACAAAAGTATTTGCAGTCGTGATAAGTTTATCTTTTGCATCTAGATTGGCTGCAAAATAAGCAGCCATTAATGCCGCTGTTCCCGTATTAAAAGCCACGGCATAGTCAACATGACAATACTGTGCAAAAGCTTGCTCAAATGCTTCTACAGTTGGTCCTCGTGTAATAGTATGCGTTTTTAAGGCAGTTACAACTTCCTGTACATCTTGAGTATCAAGGGATGGTTGGGCATAAGGTAAAAAAGTATCTTCATTCATATTTTTTTAGTAATTTGAAAATCTTTCAGCAGGATGAATGATAGAACTGTGGGTGTCAAGCTGAAAGATCAAGACTTGGTTTTTAATAGCGCGATTTTTATGCTGCAACTTCCTAAAAACCATCATTTAAGATTCCTTTCGTCTACAAAGGATTTATATAAGTCACTTATTAGTAATATTTTATAAACAAAATATTGAATTTGAATGTATATTTTGGATTTTTTTTCTATTAGCGGTTCTGATTTTCAGAGATTTAATACTAAACAAAAAAAACAAAGGATAATTTGCTTGCAGGCAAAGAATGTAAATGATAGCTTGTTCCAACGAAATAGCTCCAGACTAAGCTGTGGAAACGTTGTTCATAACCTGAGAAATGTTTTCATAGTTTTTAAATTGACTTGCAAGAACTTTGAATAGGGCTGACGTCAGTTTGATTTAAGTGAATGTTTGGCTTTTGCCCGACGTTATAATTAAATTGAGATTTGGCTTTTGACACATAACTTATGATTAAGGATCGAAACTATGACAGTGCTTGAAACTTATGATTTTTGGATTCAATTTTTAGAATGTGTAAAGACTAAATGCTCAACGACAGCCTTTGGTAATTGGCTTGCTCCTATTCAGGTGCTTGAAGCCACACCTGAAGAAATTAAACTTGAAATTCCTAATATCTTTGTTAAAGAGTACCTTTTTTCTAACTTTAAGAAAGAACTATGCGCTTTTCTACCTGTGAATGCCTCAGGTGAGCCTTCCCTTTCTTTCAAAGTAGCTCCCCCTGTGAAAAGGTCACAAGAAATCTCTATTACAACAAGACCCGAGCAGGAAAAAAAACCTGAGACTCAAGCTCAGGAAATTAAACTAAATCCTCATTACAGATTTGAAACATTTATTGAGGGACCCGCCAATCAATTTGTGAAATCTGCAGCTATCGGTATTGCCACCCGACCTGGACAATCCTACAACCCTCTTTTCATTCATGGAGGTGTAGGTCTTGGCAAAACACACATTTTACATAGCATCGGCCATCATATCAGCGAAAACCATAAAAAACTACGCGTTCAGTGCATCACGACAGAAGCTTTTATTAATGATCTTGTCGATAGTCTGCGCAATAAATCAGTTGACCGTATGAAGCGTTTTTATCGTTCCGATGTGGATGTTCTTTTAGTGGACGACATCCAATTTCTACAAAACCGCCTCAATTTTGAGGAAGAGTTTTGTAATACTTTTGAAACATTGATTAACCAACGCAAACAGATTGTCATCACTAGCGATAAGCCCCCCTCACAACTTAAACTATCTGAACGTATGATTGCACGCATGGAATGGGGCTTAGTGGCTCATATTGGAGTTCCCGAACTGGAGACACGTGTCGCAATTCTTCAGCATAAAGCTCAACAAAAGGGTTTGGAAATCCCGAACACTGTCGCCTTCTTTATCGCCGAACATATCTATAATAATGTGAGGCAACTCGAAGGAGCCATCAACCGTCTGAGTGCACATAGCAAGCTAATGGATCTGAATATCACAGAAGATTTTGTTGAACAAACCTTGCGTGAAATGCTACAGCATGCACCACAGCAAAAAATCAGTGTAGAGCAAATCCTTAAAAGTGTAGCAGCCATCTTCCAAGTACGTGTCAGCGACTTAAAAGGTTCCACGCGAACTAAAGAAATTGCCCTTCCTCGACAAGTGGCTATGTATTTAGCCTGTAAAATGATCAATGAATCTTTACAAATGCTGGGTTCAGCTTTTAATAAAACCCATTCAACCATCCTTCATGCTTGTAAGACAGTCGAGAAGAAACTTAACGCAGATGAAACCTTACGGCGTCAAATTGGAATGATTGAACGCAACATCAATGCTTAAATAAAAAAAGGGACGACTTGTTAATAATTGTGTGGATCCGCGGAGCGTCGCGATGAGTAAAACAATCTTTAAAGACGCGAATTTTGGATAAGAAAAATCTACGAAAAGTTTTAAAATAAGTCATTTAAGGTTGAAAAAAAGACCTTCGCAGAGTTAAAAATTTTGTTTACGACAACAAAAATTAACCTGGAAGGTCAAAATGATTAAACGAGATATTCTTACACTGATATCAATTTTTTGCGATGTTGACGATTTTTGCAAGGAATTTGAACCAGAATGGAGGCGTTGTTGCATAAATAACCACAGAGCCAGTGAGATCACAGAGAAGCGATGAGAAAGTTGAGGAGGGTTATACTATTAAACGACGAATACCATACTTCAGCAATTTTACGTTAAAGTTGATCAATAGTCCTCTGCCTCCTCCGGCCTGTTTCAAATAGGACAAAAGCTGTGCTTCATGAACAGGTAACAGCTCAGAGACAGCTTTGATTTCAATAATCACTTGCCCTTCAACAACCAAGTCTAAGCGATACCCAGCATCTAATTTTATACCTTCTTAGGAATGCCCCAAAGTATGAAAAAAACAGCCTAATTCTCCCCATCTCACATTTTCTCAGTGATCTCACTGGCTCAGTGGTGAATTGTACAACAAAGCCATTTTGAAATATAAAGTGGGATCTAAATTTTGACATTTGTGATTGAATGTGTTTGTTTTAGAAAGCGAAGGAAGGCCTTCGCACTCCAAAGCGATGCGATATTAGCTCTGAAAATGCACTGTAAACGCATCGCGACGCTTCGCGTTAAATAAACTTGTGGGTAATAGGATAGGCCTTCCTTCGCATTCCAGAGAGGCTGTGAAAAATTAGGATTCGTTTGGGTTATTTATGTAACATTCATAGAAATTAAGAAAATTACGATAAGCAATTCCTTCCAAAATTTCTGAAGATAATCCCAAGTTTTTTTTCCATAAATCGAGAATAGATTGATAAACTGAAGCATCCTGAAAATCTACAAAAAAGAGTTTATCTAAAGGTTTTTGAAAAGCAGGCGGTAAATCAGTTCCACAAAAAAAATCGGCTCCAAAACATCCATGGGATGCGCCATTTAACTTTAGCAAATACTCACATTGTCGTATAAAATCTAAAGGGCTTTCCGCTCCGACAAAATCGCGATATAGAACAAAGCCAATGACACCTTTACGTCGAATGATTTCTTTTGCAATTTCATCGGGTAAGTTACGCGGAACATGACGAATTGTCCTGAAATTCGAATGACTGGCTATTATAGGAATTTTAAGGTCTTTTTTTTCTACATAATTCAAGATATCATAAGCTAGATGATCAGATGTGTGGCTTAAATCTAGGGCAATCTTTTTTTGATGAAGAAAATCGATAACCTTACGGCCATCCTCTTTTAGACCAATAGTTGTATGAGCTCCGCCTCCCAAGCGATTTTCTAGATTCCAAGTCAGACTTATATAAGAAATTTTCCCTACATTATTTTCTATGCTTTGGATACGCTGGAAACCATTTTCCAAAGGTTCGTCTTCCTCAAACAGACCTGAAGCATTTTCTATGGCTAATAAAATTTTTATCGCATGTGTAGGAAAAATGGGCTCCAATGGATCATTCTTTTTTACGATATAAAAATCTTCAGGATATTTTTGTGGTAACTGAGCAAAATGTTCGAGCTGATTTTGAGCTTTAAGTGTTGATCCTTTTTCCGTTAATGTAAAAACTGCCATCGTTTGCAACTTAACATTGCCGGCACGTAATTGAGGAAGAGAGCAACGGACCTCGGGATTTAAAGCAGTCCGCCCCGAATTCTGAGAGAGATAAAGAAGCAAATCACAATGCATATCGGCAATAGGGCTCATAAATATTCCTAAGGGTAAAAAAGAAAGTTATATCAGAATTTATTAATATTGACTATAGGGATAAGTGTTGCATAAATGACAACTGAAGTTATAATTCATCCCTATGTTTACGAATATCTTATTCCTCATTTTAGCTCTGCTTTTAATCAACACTATACCTGAAAAGATTTCTCCATGGATCACTTCAGACCTGCTAGCCTTTGGAGTTTCCCTTTTACTCTACTTTTTACTATGCGTATGCATTTTTTTAATACAATTTGTCCTCAATGGAATGTTAAAAAAACGACCAGGCTTTGTTCAAATATTCGTTCATATTCTGCTCTTAGTGTATTTGATCATTTATCAATATCTATTAGATGCCGGCAGGATATTTCGCAGTATTCCCTACATGCACAATGTTCAATCACTCAACGCAGTATGGGAATTGTTTTTATATTTAGGAGGGCTTTGGATCTATTACATGACTTCCTATAGGCGTCATTATTCGTATGGCGAACTAAAAGCAGCCTCTATTTATGCCTGGAGACAGTTAAGACTGATCCTTCCCTTTACATTGCCATTCCTCTTCATGACCCTTGCTTTGGACATTTTCGATGGAATTGCCACACACTATCAAATAAACCTAACATTAATAGAAGTAATTTCAGCCACATTTAGCCTAGCCCTAGTTATTGTTCTGCTCATTTTTTTGCCCTATTTCATCCAAAAAATATGGGGATGTACGCCCTTGCCTGAAGGAGAGTTTAAGGACAGGCTTGCAAAAATATGCAACAAAGCAAATTTCAAACATGCCGGACTAAAAATCTGGACCATGATGTATGACCAACTCACAGCAGGAATCATTGGCATCGTCCCTCGCTTTCGTTACGTGATGTTTACAGATCGTTTGATAAGGGACTTCTCGCCGGAGTGGGTAGAAGCCATTCTCGCGCATGAAATAGGCCATAACAAACATAAGCATCTCCTGATCTACCCTTTCATTTTATCAGGCATGATCATTTGCGCCGGGCTCATCTATTATTATTTTTCAGATAACCTTCTGAATTTTTTGGAACAGCAGAATGCGGTGCACCCTTCCATTTGGTGGGACTTTTTTAACCCTTTGCTCATATTTTCCTTATATGCAGGCATAATCATCATCTATTTCCGTTTTGTTTTTGGATATTTTTCTAGATTGTTTGAACGACAAGCGGATTTGTATGTTTTTGATTTGGGAATTGATCCTAAGTATATGGTGGAAGCACTTAAAGCTGTCGCGCACACTAGCGGCGGATATGACACCCCGAATTGGCATCACTTCAGCATAAAACAGAGGATTGATTTTTTGATATTATGCACAGCCCATCCAGATTTAATAAAAGAACATCACAAAAAAGTCAAAAGGGCTTTAGGTGTCTACTTTCTGCTATGGATAGTTTTCTTCAGCCTACTTATATATAAAACCTTGCATGCTTAATTTAAAACTAGGTTAGGTTCTTGAAATAGGAAAGCAAAAGGGCTTTCATCGATTACTTTAACGGCGTCACTAAAAATGTCCATGTATTCCGGATGACCTTTATATTCTTTGAATACTTTGTAAAGTTTATGAAAACCGGCCGTTTCCTTATCAACCAACATTTTCTCTGATAATTTATCCAGGAGTGTAGGCCATTTAACTTCAGCACTTACGGGTTTAGACCATTCGATGTCGCTAAAAACACCCACTATAACTTCTTGATCTTTGATTTTACCATCCGCTTTATAGACAATACCCATTTGAATAAGTTCATCTACCTTCAATACAGCAACCAAGCCAAGCTGATTTCCAAGTTCATACACGAAATCTAAGTACTCATCCATATATTTAGGCCAAATTATATTGATTCCTTTCATATGCAATAAATTAAGCTTGGGAAGATGAACTTTAGGTTTTTCATCAAATTTTCTTTCTATATATTTCTTTTTGAAAAACTCTGCCAATGGGTTTTCATCAATTATTTTAATCACTTCATTAAATGGACCTTTATACTTCCCTTCATGGGATTTAAGTGCCTCATAAAAGAAGTTGAAGCCTCGACAACTTTTCCTCAAAAATTGATCGATCAACCTGATTAATTTCGAACCTTTAGGGAAATCAAACCATTGAAGATCTTCAATGATACTTTTTTTGACGGCTCCTTTACTTAACTCTCTGGCATTATAAACGATACCCATTTGAGCTAGATCTTTTAAGCTCAGGTCTTCTAAAAACTCCAGTTTTTCTTGTATCGCTTTTTCCAGATTAACGAGTCTAATGTCGTCCAATTTTAAATCTTCTATTTTTTCTTCATCTTTAGGCTTCTCAAGCTTTTTAGGGGGATTTTTCAAAGGGATTTCAATGGGGAGAGGAGGTTGTATCAACTCATTTGGAATAAGTTTTGGCTCATGGATGACTTTTTCATGTTCGTCAAATTGATGATGATGCATTTTTTGGATAAGAAGGGCTAACTGTTTATCTTCCTGTTCTTGCTTAAGACGTGCTTCAATTTGTTTTTGTTCGAGCTTTTCTTGTTCAAGAAGAGCTTTTTTAATTTGTTCCTGCTCATGTTGCTTCTGAGAAATCAATTGAGGCTCAAAATTAGGTAATGCATTTTGTTTTACAGGGATTGGCTTTACCTCAGCAAAATGATTGTTAGGTGGTTCAGCTTCTTTTTCGGGCTTCAGGTTTACAAATTTTTTGACGGCTACATCATGCGTTTTTATTAGAGTTTTTAGAGCAGGGAATTTTAAAATCATTTCCTGATATTGAGGATGTCCCGTAATTAAATCACTGACAATATGAACATTGAAAAGACCTTTACCTAAAAAAAACAATTTGATAGCTGTCCAGATTTTTCCACAGGAATTTTTTTTCTGAGAGATTTGGATTAAATCATCTATTTTGACATCACGCCATCCCCAAGTTAATTTACCAAGAGGATCTTCTCTTCTTATGTTATTAACATTATCAGGCATCATAAATTACCCCTTTACATTTTCCATTAAATTAAACAATGTTAATATTTTTATAAATTAATCACAATAACTTTAAATCATATGCATCAGGCTAGCAAAAGTAATGTGTGAATTCGCGGAGCGTCGCGATGAGTAAAACAATCTTTAAAGGTGAAGAAGTTTCGCATCGCTATGGAGTGCGAAGGCCTTCCTTCGCTTTTTACATAACAATTTTGAAATATAAAGTGGGATCTAAATTTTGACATTTGTGATTGATTGTGTTTGTTTTAGAAAGCGAAGGAAGGCCTTCGCACTCCATAGCGATGCGATATTAGTTCTGAAAATGCACTGTAAACACATCGCGACCGCTTCGCGTCAAATAAACTTATGGGTAATAGGATGGGAAAGCCTTCGCAATCCAAAAGCGATGCAAGCTATTGTTGTTTTGATTATGATCATGCATCGCAAACGCTTCGCGTGAAAAATAATTTTTTAATTTAAGTTTTTTAAATATTTTTAGCTTGATGCATAAGTGCTAAAGCTCCGACACTTAACTCCAAAGCCGTCGGCGAGCAGGCATGAATTCGTTGCCCAACAAATTATCAATTGAGAGAAAAGATTAGCTAATGCTATAGAATTAATGTAATCAAGGTTTCTTCCAGAGGAAAATTTTTATGCAAACGATACTTCTTCCCCAACTTAATATTTTGCGTGAGTATTATAAAAAGCACGAAAAAGAGGCTTTAGAAGACTATTTCACCTTTTTGCGCTTTCAGAGTGTAAGCTCTGAGCCACAATACAAACCGCAGGTTGAATCGTGTGCGCAATGGGTTGTCAACTACCTCAAAAAAATGGGGTTTAATACAGAAGTTTGGCAAACGTCAGGTTATCCTGTCATTTTTGCTGAAAATAAGCAAGCAGGCTCCGACCAACCCACTTTACTCATTTACAATCATTACGATGTTCAGCCAACCGACCCCTTAAATGAGTGGCAATCGCCTCCTTTTGAACCGACTGTAAGAAATGGGGAAGTGTACGCCCGCGGGGCGGAAGATAATAAAGGCCAATGTTTTTACACACTATTTGCCATAAAAGGTCTTTTAGATATTCTTGGAAAACTTCCTATCAATGTAAAGTTTTGCATTGAAGGAGAAGAAGAGTGCGGAAGCTTGGGACTTTCTGAAGTCTTATCCAAGAAAAAAAAGGAGCTCCAAGCTGATTACTTAGCTATCGTGGATATGGGAATCAACAAGCCCGATGCGCCTGCCGTCACATTAGGTGTCAGAGGAATTGTGACTATGGATGTAGAGGTTAAAGGAACTAAAACAGATCTTCATTCCGGCTCCCATGGTGGTATGGCGTATAACCCTTTACATGCATTGATCGACATCCTTTCCAAACTTCGCGATAGAAAAGGCCGTGTAAAAGTTCCTGGCTTTTACAATACCGTCCAAGAATTAGACCCTGCGGAAAAGTCACGCATTGCTTTTGACTTTAATGAAGATGATTACATCGCCACTTTTGGATCCAAAGCTACCGGCGGTGAAAAAGGCTACTCCCCTTTTGAAAGGGCTTGGACAAGACCCACCATTGAAGTGAATGGGATATCCGGAGGATATAGCGGAGAGGGTTTTAAAACTGTGATTCCCTCAAAAGCAATCGCCAAAATATCCTGCAGGCTAGTGCCTAATCAAAATCCTGAAAAAATCGCGAAAAAAGTCGCCAAATTTATCGAAAGAAAAGCTCCGGAAGGCATCCAAGTCAAAGTCCATATTCACGACGGAGGAGGAAATGCAGCGCGTTCCAATCCGTCTTCAAAAGTTGTGCAGGCCTTTGCTAAAGCTTATGAAGAAGTTTTCAATGCTCCCTGCGTTTTTACCTATTCAGGAGGATCCATTCCCATTGTACAAAAGCTAACGGAAGCTAGTAGCAGCGAAATGGTCCTTATGGGATTAGGTTTACCGGATGACCAAATTCATGCGCCGAACGAACATTTTGGTTTAGACCGCATAGAAAAAGGGTTTTTAATTATAGCAAGAACGATTGAAATTTTATCGATAAAGGAGAAAAACTATGCATCTTAAAAGAACGATATTTACATTTGTTAGCCTTGCCTTAGCCGCTAGCAGGATTTCAAATTTAAATGCAACGGCGGTGACTGAACCCAGCACATTCCAGCAAGATTTTACTTCTGTTGCCCAAAAAGCCATCCCGGCTGTCGTATCCATACAAGTGAAGACCAAATCTTTGCAAAATGAAGAAAACAATCCAAGCTTTGATTTTTTCAACGACGATTTTCTCCAACGCTTTTTTGGCTCAGCTCTGACTCCACAAACACCTGAAATGGAAATGGGTCAGGCCTCCGGATTTATCGTCTCTAGCGATGGGTATATTATTACTAATAGTCATGTGGTTAAAAATGCCACTGAAATAGAAGTTACATTAAATGATAAAAGACATTTTACTGCAAAGGTCATCGGCCAAGATCCAAGCACGGATGTAGCCATTTTAAAAATTGATGCTAAAGATTTACCCTATTTAAAATTAGGTAATTCCGACGATATTAAAATCGGTCAATGGGCCATTGCCATAGGAACTCCCTTGGGATTAGAAGCCTCGCTGACAGTGGGTGTGATCAGCGCTAAAGGCCGCAATAATTTGGATATCGCACGCATCGAAGACTTCATTCAAACAGATGCCGCTATCAACCGCGGAAATTCGGGAGGACCTCTTCTGAATTTAAAAAGTGAAGTCGTGGGAATGAATACTGCCATAGTCTCTAACAATGGCAGTGGCTATATGGGCATTGGCTTTGCCATTCCTAGTGATATCATTAAAAATGATCTAAACCAAATTTTAGAAAATGGATCCATTTCACGCGGATTTATTGGCGTCGTCCTACAACAAGTCGATGCCGATATGGCACAGGCTATGGGTTTGGATAAGGCAGAGGGCGCTCTAGTTTCAGACGTTAATAAAGATTCGCCTGCAGATAAAGCCGGCATTAAACAGGGTGATGTGATTCTTATGTATGATGGTCATTCCATTAGCAGTATAGGCGCTTTGCGCAATGCAATCGCTCTGATGATCCCCGGATCTAAAGTTAAATTAACTATACTTCGAAAAGGTAAATCCACTTCTGATGTCGCTGTAGAAGTAGGAAATTATCCACAACAAAATGAGCAGCAAGCCCCCGCCAAAAGTCAAAAAGAAAATAAGTTAGGTATTGAAGTGCAGGAACTCACTCCCGAATTAGCACGCTCCTTAGGATATGGGGAACAAAAAGGTGTGGTGATCTCAAAAATTCTGCCCAATAGTCCTGCAGCTTGGGCCGGATTGAAAAAGGGCATCTTGATTTTGAGTGTTAACCAGCAAGTGACTTCTACAGTGGATCAATTTTATAAGATGCTGGATGCAAATGAAGCAAGTAAACCACTTTTGTTGCTTGTCAAACAAGGGGAATTTACGCGCTTTATCTCAATTCGCGTTAAATAAGAACCCTACTCGCCGAAGCCTTTCACCTAAAGGTTTCGGCGAATAGATGATTATACTTTTTTGCTTTGTTCGTATTTTTGAAGGTCTTCTAGTTCTTCTTCTTCTTCATCTTGTTCTTCTTCGCTGGAATCTAATTGAATGGCAAAAATATCTGTCTTGTCATGCTCACCATGCATGTCATAAGGAATTTTATCTTCACTGTTTGCTGTTTCAGTCGCTGAAAGAAACATAGGAAGAAAGCAGCTCATTAAAATAAAAACAAACTTTGATTTCATGATTTATACTCCAAAAAGTTTAAGAAACAGAAACTGTTATATCAAATTAATTGATTTTTCGTAAAGAATTTGTATGAAATGACAGAAAACTAAATACGAAAAGAAAAATTAAACGCAAAGACACGAGCATGCCTTGGCGCATAAGTTTATTTAGCGCGAAGCGGCGGCGATGATGTTTTATATTGACTTCTGCACAAAAGTATGTGGGTATCTTCGTGTCTTAGTTTTTAATTTTTTTGTTAAGTTTAACTTCTATTTTTTTCGCCTTCTCAGCTTTCTGACGCGCTTCCTTTTCCTTTTGGTCAAGGATAAGACGTGCAAGACCGCCAGACCAATAGAGTGATTTGTCGTCTATTTTTTTTATGAGAATACTAATACCTAGGATTGCAATTGGTGTAACTATTAATAAACCTATCTCAAAGGTACAGATGGACAAGGCTGCCAATCCTGTTGCAGTTAAAGGAATAAGTAGTAAAGCTATGGCACTAATAGCAATAACTAAAGTGAGAATTTTCTTTCGTTTAAATTCTTTAGGATATTTTTCTTGGCATATTTGAATGGCTTTGGCACGCGACATTTTTTTGGGGGGAAGGTTATTTTCTAGCTTTATGTTGGGGAGATTTGGAGGGTTAACTTTTAATGGATCCATTTAAACCTAAAAAAACGTTTATAAATAAAATTATATCATTAATGATTGGTTTTCTTCAAGTTAAATAAATGTGAGGTCCATTTAATAAATAAGCTGTGCTCAAGCACAGCTTATTTAGAGCTAGGATTTTTGACGGATTTTGAATTCTTGAAAAGGAGCGCTGTCGCGAATGGCATCAAATTCGCTTTTTGAAAGAATAGCATCAAGGTGAGGCATGCCATAACGTACGGAAGATTCAAGCCAACCTACAGCCGGTTTAGGTTGGGCTAACTCGGCATAACACATGGCATTAATAAAGGCGGTTTCATAATTAGGAGTTTCATTAAAAATTTGGTTACCTAATTGTATAGCCTCTTTTCTATCATGATTGCGGTAAGCCAGATATTGTAACATTTGCAAAGAGGCGCTATCCAGTTTATTTTTGAGAGGAAGGAGTATGTCATAAGCTGTTTTGTAATCGCCCCGCTCATTTAATAAAATAGCTTCATAGTTAGTGGCCATCGTATAGATAACCCCCGATTGAGTCATTTCGCGAATTAACTTAAACTTATCGTAGGCTTCTTGTTTTTTGCCTAGCCGCAGATCTTCTTCGGCTTTTTTTAACAGCATTTGGGCCTCCTCATTCTGATCTTGGTCACGCATAGCAAGACTGCTTTGCCAAGAACGATAGCTTTCGAAAGCTAAGATGAGAAACAAAGAACCGGCAAGGACAGCACCTAAAGCAAAAAAGATCAAACCTACAGCTGCTGCAATTAAAATGCTGAGAAAATAGGCGATTTTGATCCCTCTCACCCCAAAAAAACCTTCTAGAACTATACTTAATAAACGACCACCATCCAAAGGCTGTACAGGAAGCAAATTGACAATCGTCCAAAAAACATTCACATAAAAAGTAATCTCCAAGACATAACGCCATAAATTGAGGGGGCGTTCGCCGATTTTACTTAAGAATAGATAAGTGACAAATGCTAAGCAAAAACCAAAAAGAGGGCCTGCAAGAACAATGATAAACTCTTTCCAGAGCTTGAGCTTGGTTCCCCCTAACCTATGTGTGACCCCTCCAAAACCCACAAGATCTATGCGCACCTTTTGCCCAAAGGCCAAACCGGACAGTGCATGACCATATTCATGTACAATGATGGATATTGTAATCACCACCACCCATAAAAGTGTTTTAATCAAAGCTGAATTTAGGGTAGCCATTTCTGAAAAGCTATTGAGCCAGCCAATGATAAGAGCTAAAAGCCAAAAAAAAGGGTAGATCCGAATGGGAATTTTTCCCTGAATTTCAAACATCTTTATTATTCCAATTTTCAGTTGCCCTATTAGCCCAACATACCTTTGCCCAAACATCAATTTTATATTCTTTAGTGGCACCATCTTTTGCTTGGGGATAGGGTAGAGGATTCTTGGCTAGCCATTCTTGACGATGAATTTTATCGATGAGGTATTTATAATGATTGAATTCCCAAATCATCTTATCAACGTTAGCAGGTGGATTTTCATTGCAAAATAACTCGCGGGCTTTGACATGCAATTGTTTAACGATCCTCATAAACAATTTACAAGGCTCAGTTTTATTTTCTTCCTCTATCTTTATAAAGATAGTTTTTAAGGAAGGATAACAATGTAACATTTCAACATTTGCATCTTTAAACTTTTTATTTAAAACCTCTTGGGTCTTGCCCTTCATTTCTTTATTAATTTGATTTAAAGGCCATAATGTATTGAAATCAAAAGTCCCTAACATATCCTTAGTAAGGACACCTAAAGTATTATTTATCATGATCATTGATTTTTTTCTTTATGAAAAGGTTATATAATTCTAAAACAGCTTGGCCCATTTCAGCAGGAGATTCAGTCACTTTCACTCCAGCTGCTTTTAAGGCAGCGATCTTATCATTTGCAGTTCCTTTTCCGCCAGAAATAATTGCACCCGCATGGCCCATACGCCTTCCCCGTGGAGCCGTTCGCCCTGCAATAAAAGCTGCAATCGGTTTGTTGGAATGATGCTTTATCCAGTCTGCAGCTTGTTCTTCAGCATCGCCTCCAATTTCGCCAATCATCAGTACGGCTTGAGTTTCCGGATCTTTTTCGAATAATTTCAAAATATCTACAAAATCCGTCCCATTGAGAGGATCTCCACCAATGCCTACGCAAGTGGATTGTCCTAACCCCAGCAAAGTGGTTTGCCAGACAGCTTCATAAGTTAACGTTCCGGAGCGAGAGACAATCCCAATATTCCCCTTTTTATGTATATAGCCCGGCATAATCCCGATTTTGCATTCTCCAGGAGTGATGATACCTGGGCAATTAGGGCCAATCAGGCGGCTAGTCTTGCTTGCTCGCATTTGTTTGCTAACCTCTAGCATATCACGTACAGGAATTCCTTCTGTGATGCATACGATAAGTGGAATTCCTGCCTCTTCAGCTTCTAAGATAGCTTCTGCAGCATAAGGTGCCGGGACAAATATCATTGACGCATCGCAGTTTGTAGCTTTTTTTGCTTCTAGGACGGTATCAAAAACCGGCAATCCCAGATGTGTCTGTCCCCCTTTACCCGGAGTTACCCCTCCAACAACCAGTGTGCCATACTCAATGCACTGTTCTGTATGGAAAGTCCCCGCCTTCCCGGTGATCCCCTGCGTAATGACTTTTGTATTTTTATTTACTAAGATGGACATATAAAATTGGACTCACTTTGTTTTTGTGGCCATAACTACTTTTTCGGCTGCTTCAGATAAATTATTGGCAATAATGATATTTAAATGTGCGTCGGCCAGCAGCTTTTTTCCTTTATCGACATTATTACCTTCCATACGTACCACTAAAGGCACTTTAACTTGTAACTGCTTAGCTGCATCAATAATTCCTGCCGCTAAGGTTGCACAGTTCATGATCCCTCCAAAGATATTAACTAAGATAGCTTTGACTTTAGGGTCTAAAAGGATGATTTTAAAACCTTCTGCCACTTTCTCTTTAGAAGCACCTCCTCCCACATCCAGAAAATTCGCTGGAGAGCCACCATAGTATTGAATAATATCCATCGTCGCCATGGCTAGGCCAGCGCCATTGACCATGCACCCAATTTCTCCATCCATTGCTATATAGGCCAATTCAAATTCTTTTGCTTTAGCTTCATATGGATTTAATTGAGAGGCATCATAAAAGGTCTTGGCAAGAGGCTGACGATACAGTGCATTGTCGTCAAAGCTGAATTTGGCATCAAGTGCAAGTAATTGATCGTCAAGGGTCAAAACCAGAGGATTGATTTCCAATAAAGCAGCATCATTTTCGATGAATGCCTTAGCTAAGGCATCCACGATGCGTTTTCCTTGTTCTGCCAATGGACCCTGCCAACCCATCATTTTATTCAGCTCTAGATAATGATAAGACCTTAAGCGCCCTTCAGGTGAAAGGGGGATTTTTAAAATTCTATCAGGATATTGAGCAGCCACTTCTTCGATTTCCATTCCCCCTTGAGGAGAAGCAATGATTAAAGCCTGCGCTTGTTTACGATCAATTGTAGCGGCTAGATAATACTCTTTGCGAAAATCGATCAAAGGAGAAATTAATAGTTGGTGGGCCACGACGCCCTCTTTACCTGTTTGTGAGTTAATTAGGCGCATTCCCAGTAGTTGCTTAGAAAAATCAAGAATTTCTTGTTTATTCTTCGCTAGTTTCACACCTCCGGCTTTGCCCCTTCCCCCTGCATGAACTTGAACTTTAACAACAGCTTTTTCTAAATGCATAGCAGAAATGGCATTTTCCACTTCGTGAAGGTTAGAGACAACAACGAAATGGGGGACAGGGATACCATATTTTTGAAGGATTTCTTTGGCTTGAAATTCGTGAATATCCATGGGCGTCCAGATTTTTCTTTATATTCTTGTTATATGTGTTATACTAACACTATTCGGTTCAACTTTATCAACAAAAATATTCTATGATTTTAAATTTCTTAAAAGGAAGCTTCGACAAATTAAAAAAAGCCTTAACAAAAACTGGCTCTGTTCTTGGCCATAAATTAAAGGCTTTATTTACCAAACCACTTGATGAAGAAACGTTGGAGCAACTCGAACGTATTCTTTATGAAGCAGATTTGGGAGTTAAGCTGTCATCTGAACTGACACAAAAAATCCGCGATTTGCATATTCGTCAACCCCACGCCAAGCCTGATGAGCTTTTAAAGGAAATCCAACGCGATATCGTAGAAATGATGAAAAGCAAGACTCCAACTGCATTAAATCCCTCAGTCACTCCCCATGTGATTCTAATTGTGGGTGTCAATGGAAATGGTAAAACAACCTCTGTTGCAAAGCTCGCAAAATTCTATCAAAATCAAGGTAAAAAAGTTCTTTTGGCTGCTGCTGACACCTTTCGAGCTGCTGCTGTAGAACAATTAGAACGTTGGGCCCACAAACTCGATATTGATATTGTTAAAGGCGCCTCCAAAAGTGATCCTGCTTCAGTGGCTTTTGATGCTGTTACAGCCGCCAAAGCACGTCATAGCGATATTTTAATCATCGACACAGCGGGTAGACTGCATACGAAGACCCATCTCATGCAGGAACTTGAAAAAATTAAACGTTCGTGCCATAAAATATTGCCCGGAAGTCCGCATGAAATCTTATTGGTTTTGGATGCTACGACCGGGCAAAACGCCATTGATCAAGCGTCCATTTTCCATAAACATACTCCTATTAGTGGATTGGTCCTCACTAAACTTGATGGGACTGCTAAAGGAGGTATTGTTATCGCTATCCAACAACATTTAGGTATCCCTATACAATATATTGGTTTCGGAGAATCCGTTGAGGATTTCGATGCATTCAATACCGAGATGTTTGTACAAGCCTTGTTTGAAGGTTAAAAAGAAGAAGCAATTTTTCTGCCTTGTTCAAAAGTCGCGAAATCGTTAAAACAAGATTTTATATTAACGCGGAGATAAATCATGTCATCCTGTTTGAGCAAAATGCTCCTTTGCACGATTACTTTTATTCTATCATTAGTTTTCATCCATGTGACAAATTTGAAGGCTCACGAGGGTCATGGGGGCGGTGGAGGAGGAGGTGGTGGATATCACAGTGGATATCACGCGGGATATGAACATGGATACGATCATGGCTATGACCATGGATATAATCATGGATGGGAACATCATTACGATGATCATAACTGGCATTATGACCATTGGCATAATAATGTTTATGTGGGAAGTGCCTGGTACAATCCCGGTTTTGTTTATTATGACACAAGCATGGCTTATCCCTATTATTATGATGGCTACCCCTATTATTACTATCATCCCGGCTACTATTGGGGAACCGGCGTCAATGTGAATATTAATGTGGGTGGATAACCACCTGATTTTGTCTGTAAAAAAAGCTATAGCGTGAAATAGGCTGTCACTGTGCCCATTTTATGCATAATTTGCACTCGCGCATGTCGATTTATGAGATTCAAATTAAAGCAAAAGCAGGATAAGGCATTAGACCTCTTCCTGTCGCTCTGACGCGGGAATTACCTAAATATTTGAATAACAAGTGTTTCCGTAAATTAAATCATCAATTCATGCATGAGAGCAGATAAAGATTTATTGGTCTAGTTGACGCTATTTTCTTAGGGGGAGTATAATACAAGTATCGGAGGTTTAAAAATCTTTCTAAACATCAATTTGATTCATGAAGGTCAAATTATAACCCTGATTAATTTTGGGGATCAGTAATCTGAAGTTAGTAGAGAACTTGTTGCAAAAGGAGAGAAGCGTCTTGTTAAATGTTAATTATTCTTTAAAGGACAAATTAGTTTCCTTTCTTTGAATTGTGTCTTTTGACTAATTTTCCTAGTCCTCTAAGGACTTTATCTTTGTCTCCCTTGCACATTCTCTACTAACGTATATGATAACGTTAAAACTTCGCTAATGGAGGGTTTATGTATAAAAACCTCTTGTTAGTCGTTTTCTTTTGCTTATTTGCAAGCTTACCATTTTTCTCCATTAATTTAAGTGCAGCTCATGGAGGTGGCCATGGTGGTGGTGGTGGCATGCATGGTGGCTTTGGCCACGGCGGCGGCGGTGGTTGGGGCCATGGTGGCAACTGGGGCCGGGGCGGTGACTGGGGCCGCGGTGGTTGGTATGGAGGATATGGTCTCGGATATGGTGACTATGATGGTGGTTATTACTCTAGTTACTCCGATGGAGGATATCCTTACTATTATTATGACTACGGTGGAGATCCCTACTACTATTCTGATTCCGGAGTAGGTGGTTCCGGCCTATATTTTGGCTGGTAAAAAGCAGAATAAGCCAATACTTACCCTGATTTTCAGGGTAAGTAAGTATCAATGCTGGGAGGATTCTATGTATAAAAAATTCTGCTTTTTCACTCTACTTCTCAGTGTATTTTTATATTTCCCCTTTCTTACTCACCTGAATGCCCTTGAAAAATTTGCAATTAACGACAGCCAACTTATTGCAAGCCGAGGAGGTCATGGCGGTGGAGGTCATGGCGGAGGTGGACATGGTGGCGGAGGACATCATGGAGGCTGGGGACGGGGTGGCGGACACTGGGGCGGACATGGAGGACACTGGGGCGGCGGCCATTGGGGCGGACGTGGACATTGGGGTGGAAATCACGGCTATTGGAATAATTGGGGATGGGGTGGGTACCCATTTTATTATAACGACTACCCATATGATACCTTTTCTTATTATAGTTACCCTTATGATTCTTATTCTAACTATCCTTCCTATTCCTATTATAATAATGCATATCCGAGTTATAACTACAGTTATGATTACCCAAGCTATTATTACAGCTCCCCCTATTCTTCAAATGAAGAAGAAATATATTAAACAGTTTAACTATCGCGAGTTTTGGAGGGTTATGAAAGGAATTTTATTGATTCTTATCATGCTGTCTTTTTTTGTCATCCAATATTCAGCTGATGCCTATCAACGCTTAAACAAAAATTCTAAAGCTTATTACTACACCCAATCGCACCCCTATTGGGAACAACCCACTAGAGCTTGGGATCAAAAAGCCTATAAATCTTATTATTATTACGACCATGATGTTTTTCCTCAATATACTTACACCTATCCGGGACACTATTATTACTATGGATATCCCTATTATTATCATAATGATGACGGACGCATCTATGCATACTGGGGATTTTAAGCTGATATAAATGTCTTAGAGGAAAATTTTGCTATAAGTTTCGCACACTAATTCAAACAAGACGAACAAGAGCAGCAAGATGAGGGTAAGCGGCCCCCTGGAAAAGTATAAATGCCTTTAAAGCCATGAACATATCTTCCAAACCAAACCATCAGGACGGGTAATAATCCCAACAAGAGGGCACAGCCATAACCTCCTGCAAAGTCCAGTGCTTCCAAGAAAATATGAGGATGACTATAGGAAATGATAAGGGGTGGAATAAAAATCAAAAGGCACAGCCAAAGTTTATTTTTAGCATCTTTTTTTAGTTGCAGACCATCAGCCAAGAAGTCAAGTAAACCCAGGGTCACTCCAAAAAAAGAAGTCACCAGGGCAAAAAAAGCAAAAAATTGACCGATATAATAGATTGCAGAAGTGTCCAAAAAAAATTTTAATGGAACCACAGCTGTGTCTCCATTATGTAATGTTTCTACTAGCCCTTGGTCGCCAAAAGTTGGCACAATGCCTTGTATTAACCACTGCCAGATTACATAGGTGACAAGAGGGATAAAACTGCCGATAAGAATGGCTAAACGCACTAAACGCACATTATGATGCATGTAATAAACTAGTGTAGGGATGATCCCTTGATAAGCAAAGGCGGTGAAAGCTATTGGTAAACCTAGCGCAGCTAGAGACCAGTCACGATAGACTAAGTTTTGAGAATTAACATGAGGAAATCCTAAAAGGACAAAGGCTGCATAGGAAATAGCTAACCCGAAGATAAGCCACATATTGATTTGACCGACCACATGGGCACCTGCATAGACAAATGGGCCAAATAAAACAACAAAGACTAAAGGTCCATAGTAACTCGGTATAAAGCTAGGAAAAAGTTGAGCAATTAAACTTCCCGATCCAACCACATAGGCCAGTGTCAAACAAAAAAACAAAAAAATATAAATTGCCCAGGCAGCCCACTGACCGAATCTTCCAAGAGTCAATCGTGCCATTGAAACTATATTAGATTCTCCTTTTATCCAAGTGGAAACTTCTAGGAACAATAATCCTGTTGAAGCCATAAAAACCCAACATAAAAAATACACCACTAAGGCAGGTAAGAATCCGGCTAAACTAGTAGCCACGGGTAGAGCTAACATGCCCCCGCCGATAGTAGTCCCTGCCACTAAAAGTGAACCTTTAAATAAACTGCCGTTTTTATTCATAGTAGAAACAATATACAAAGAGATTAGCTAAATTTCAAGCTATTACAAGGCAAAAAAGATATTTTCTTACTCAACAGTCACTGATTTCGCTAGATTACGCGGTTGATCAATATCTGCTCCCCTTTCCAATGCAATATAATAAGCTAATAGCTGAGTCACCACAACAGCACGACGTTTTCCTGGGCGCGCACCATGATGCCTTGCCGCCGGCCGCGGGCCATCGCGTGCTGAGTGAGCACACGGCCGAGACCATGCGCGAAATTCTTACCGCGGTGGTTGACCACGGCACCGGCAAGGCCGCGCAATTGGGTGGATATACCTCCGCCGGCAAGACCGGCACCGCGCAAAAGATCGATGCGAACGGCTCGTACAACCACTCGCTTCACATTGGTTCGTTTATAGGCTTTGCTCCCGCTACCAACCCGGCGGTGACTATTCTGGTGGTCATTGATTCGCCGGTGGGAGCATATTACGGGGCAGAAGTGGCAGCTCCGGTATTCCGATCCATCGCAGAGCAGACTCTTGGTTACTTGAACGTTCCTCAGGACAATCCCTCCCGGTGGCCTCAGATCGTTACCCCCAAACCCGCGAAGGCTCCTGGACCAGAAACCGGAGGACTTCCTGGGATTCCTTCCTTCGGATCGGGAATCCGTTGGAGCTGCCACATCACCCGTACAGCCAGCATCTTTTTCCAGTCGCCCATCGCCCGATGGCGCCGTCCAGCGCGTCCTCCGGACAGGGATTGCTTCCAGCACGGTGATTCTGGGCGATGGCCCCCTGGTGACGGTTCCGGATTTTTCCGGATGGGCGGCGCGCCGCGTGGCCCGAGGAATGCGAAAAATTGGGTCTTGACCTTAATTTTGTGGGCAGCGGCCTGGCGGTGGAACAAAACCCGGTGGCGGGCATAAGGTGCCCTCCGGAACCCGCATCTGGGTGCGAATGGCGAGGTGAATTGGTGATTGACCGATCTGTCGATTGACGATAGCCTTGGCGATTCTGAAATGAATCGAGTGAAAATGAAGTTAGGCGAACTACTCCGCGAATTGCCGGTTCTGCACACGGGTGCAGACGCGACGGTGGAGGTTTCTTCGCTGGCTTACAACTCCCGTGAAGTGGCGGCCGGGAACCCTCTTCTTTGCCATTCAAGGGGAGAAGGCCGACGGCCACGCTTACATTCCCCAGGCACTGGAACGGGGCGCCGTGGCGGTGGTCAGTGAACGCGCCGCTCCACCTGAACTGGCCTCACGCGTGGATCCAGGTTGACGGCCATTCGCCGGGCTCTGGCGGACGCGGGCCGCATCATCTTGGCTCATCCGGAGCAGCGCCTTCAACTCATTGGAATTACCGGCACCAACGGCAAGACCACCACGACTTATCTGGTGGAGAGCGTTCTGGCCGCGGCAGGAATTCTAAGCGGTGTTTTCGGCACCATTGAATACCGCATGGGCGGCAAAACCAAGGTTGCCACCAACACCACGCCGGAGTCGCTGGATTTGCTGACCTACTTTGGGGAACTGGTGAAAGCGGGGGGCAAGGCGGCGGTGATGGAAGTCTCATCCCATGCGCTGGCCCAGGAGCGCGTGTGGGGATTTCACTTTGCCGTCGCCGTGTTCACCAACCTGACGCAGGACCATTTGGATTATCACAAGGATTTTGAGCACTACTTCCAGGCCAAGCGCCGGCTTTTTGAGGGGCTGGGCGCTCCGCCTCCCGATTGGGCCGTGATCAACACGATGATCCGTGGGGCGCGCGGCTGCTGGAATTGCCCTACCCGCATCATCTTACTTATGGAGCAAGACGAACGAACGAGTGGACGGACAGC
>CAVVKX010000045.1:0-52865 GCA_963748975.1 uncultured Parachlamydiaceae bacterium | reverse complement strand
AATTATGCTTTATTGTCAAAATATTAGATGCTAAATAATCAGGATTTTTCTAAAAGGAGGTTTTCGTTGCATATCCAAAACTCGCGTTAACCAGACTTGATCCATCTTCCTTGATTTTATCCATTTCTTTTCTCTGTTCGTCAAGGTTTTTATGGATTTTTTCGGCTATAGACGACAACAAAACTAGATCAGAATTTTTCTCTAGGTAAGAAAGTATGCTTTCATCCAAATAAGTGTTATTTTTTTCGGATTTTATAGGCTTGCAAACGACTTCCTATCTTTTCTGGAATTGTATGAATTATAGCACCTTCCTCCAGCAACTCTTTAAGAGCTTTTTTAAGACCACCTGATATATTTTTATGTCCTAATTTTTCTGCTATTTCTTTTTTAGAAAGAACTTAGAAGAAACTGAACGGACCATTTGATCCAAACCTTAAAAGAATTAGCAAGTGAAATCAGAATATTCCACTGATTGCACAAGTCGATTCATATAAATGGTTAATTTTTAAAAGCTTTAAAACTATAGGATGTGCTTCTTACATAAGCTCTCCAATCCTTATTGAACGGAAATTCTTTGTCATCTTCCCATATATAAACAGAGAATTGATTGAGTTGATCCTCGATTAGTTTTTGATCAGAGCCCAACAACAACCCGCAATAGCAACTAGCAATTCTGGAGGAGGAGGCTGTGCTTTATCAAAGGTTCTTTTATAAGCTATATATCTTTCTCGGATCTTAAAATTTTTCCTTCAAAAAAGTCTTTAGATCTTAAAAAATATTTTTCAGACAAGATAGTTTCTTTATGAAGCTGTCGACAATGCTTGTACATATAGTAATTTTTCGAACCCGGAAATATCATTGACCAAAAGTTTCATAAAACGAATTTCTTGTTCAATATCTTGAAAGGTTCGTTGAAAAAAAATTTGATGCTAAAGAGGGGATTTGTTAGATTCATTCGCGACGCACCAACAGCCGAGAGAAAAACATGCTACATATTTCTGGAAGAAGCGACTCACTGAAGGATCTAAAGAAAAAGAAGAATTTGAGGGTTCTCTCTCCGATTACACACTGGAATTTAACCAGCTCAATAAAAATTTAGGCATAAAGATTGTCAATTCTAATCAGGCATTAGCGCCCTTCACTCCTCTTTTTCCCGTCTCACAGCCTCGAGATATCGATTTCCATTGCAATTCGATTGCTCAGGAAATTGGATTGTACACTTTTCAGGAACGTCAAACATTATGGGAAATGCAGGAGCGGGAAATTGAGATGCCAGTTATTCTGGCAGTCAAAGATATCTTAACAGATTATACCTCTCATATTTCTCCGTTCAGAAAAAAGCTTAACGATCCCATTATTCAAACGCCCTGGAAGTTTTGGAATGATTCTATTACTAATGATTCTATCCTAGACATGATCAGTGAAGGAGCGCTCTATAAAGCAACCTCGATCCAGCAATGCGGCCTCTTTCATGGTTTAGAAAAACTGGAGAGAGATATGTTGACAATGGATACTCTTCAGACACAACTAGATCCCTTGCGACGTAAACCAAGCTTTAAAGCCAGGGGAGTCAGGCAGCATTTGCAAACGCGCATCTTGGACCTCTCCACTCAAATCAAGGAGCAAGTTCATTCTAGGGTAGACATGTTTCTAAACACCTAAGGTCGTGCTACACCTCTCAAGAGCTCAAAAAAATAACGCGCAGATCATTCGGCGAGAAGATGGCTAGAAAGGGAAAAATGAAGACCAGCTATCTCGACTTGGTGAACCGCACAGATCTAGGTCGCATGCGCAAGATGATTCCTTTGTTCAACAATGTAGGCACTAAGATGGGCACATTCTCCACATGTGTTGGCTGGGCGTCTGTGGGATATGACGCATTAGATGCGGCCCTTCAACAAGAGTTTGAAAAATCCCTGCTTATAGCAACCTCGGGATCAGCAGGGCTTTGGGTAGGCGCAACAGTTACTGCCTATGCGATTGGGGCAGCCGGAACGACACTTCTCGTTGCGACCCCTTTTGGTTGGGCAATCGTCGTTGTAGTGGGAATTGCTGCAGGGCACTATATAGGAGCAAAGACTACAGAAGCTGTGGAGTATATGTTTAATGGCGCAAAAAATTATGCGAATCAGCACTCTTTTGTTGGTAAAACGGGCGATTTTTTCTATTCGGTATTCCAGCTGATAGGTCAAGAACTAATAAAAGATTAAAAATGGCGATATTCAGAAATAAAGTGCTTAGAGTCATCCCCTATTTAACTCTGCATCAACAATCTATGCTCTCACAGCTATGCATCATTGCACTAGGGGTTTTGATCGCCTTTATCCAGAACGCTCTATTTCATTGGTTTAGCGGCACCTCATTTGCATGGTTTACAACCCCTTTGGGTCTTCTCTCCCTTCTCTGTTTTTTTATTTTTTTTAGCGAACTTACTTTTATTTTGGTGAACGTCTCTGCCTTTGCCTTTTGGCAATGTGCAAAAAAATTGGGAGGTCAAGGAACCTTTTTCGAGACCAGCATAGCCCTTCTTTGGACATTGGTTTACACTCTCATCCCCTTTGGCCTTTTTGTTTTGCTACTCGATTTCGATGAGTTACTCGGAATCATCATCCATAGTTTCTCTTGCATAGGTATCGTCGTCTCGGGGATCTATGGTCTTGTAACAATGATTAAAAAACTCTCCGAAATCCACCGCATTAGTTCCGATCGTGCTTTCGTGGTCTTTTTTATTGGGAGCTCTTCTCCAAGCTCCTCTCCTCATTCCAGCCCTCCTTTTTATGGGTGCCTACATGCGTCCCCTCTTTACAATATTAGTGCCGCTAACGGTTCAGTTGTTAACGACCGCTGCAGTCATTTTGATAGGTCTTAAGTTTCTCAGAAAATTAAAGATTAAGAATAATAATCCAGATCTATAATCGCGTTTTTAAATCGAAAAGTGTCTATTGTGGTTAGTTGGTATCATTGGCTCAAAGGATGTACAATAAAGCCTTCGCTTCAATGCATCCACGGATTTGATGTAAGTTCTTTTGGCTATGACATACGAACATTTTTTGAAATAAGCCAAATAATCAATAAGGGTTTTAAATTATATGAATATGTATTGTTAGTTGTATGGCATTCCAATTCCATTCAACTAATTGTCTGGGAAAACACAAATGGATTAATGGTACTTTGGGATATTTGTCAAATGTTAATCCACAAAGTTGGATTATCACTCAAATGTTTGGATATTTATCTTTGAAGTTAAGATTCCTTTATCTTTTTGCATGTATTAGTTAAATTTTCGACTGACCTTAGTAGCGAATAGAAAAGACACCTTAATAGATTTGTGGTGATAACTTTTGATTGGAATGGCATCAAGCACCTTATGTATCTTTAAATTATTCATCATATGTATAACCTAATCTGTATCATTGGAAATTTTTTTCTAAAGCTTAGTGCTATAAATAAAAACCATCTAAATGTTTTCCCATATTAATGTTAAGGTGGACATCCGTATTGGAATATAGATTGTTGGTTGTATGGCTTTCCAACCATCCATTTAACCAGGTATATGGGGCAATGTCAATGGATTAATGGTAGTCTGGATTTTTAGATAAGTGTTAGTCCAGAAAGTTTCTCTACCGTTTTGTCTAGGCATCTCTTGGTGGCTAAAGTTACCCACTTACTTTTTTATATGTTTAAATTATTCGTCATGTGTGTAACCAACCTGTTAAACCATTTGGAATTTTCCTCTGAGACGTAGTTGACATAAATAAAAACCCTGCTAAATGTTTTTCCATATCTATGTTAAGGTGGACATCTGTATTGTAAAATGGATTGTTGGCTGGATGGTTTTCCAGCCATTCATTCAACCAGGTATATGGGGAAATGTTAGTGGATTAACGGTAGTCTGGATTATCAGATAGATGTTATTCCGGAAAGTTTCTCTACCATTTAGGTGCCTAGACATCTCTTAGTGGCTTAAGTCACCCACTTACTTTTTTATATGTTTAAATTATTCGTCATGCGTTTAACCTAATCTGTTAAATCATTGGAAATTTTTCTGAGCATAATTGATATAAAAAAACCTAGCGAAATGGATTTCCACTTTTATGTTAAAATGGCCGTTCATATTGAAATATGGATTGTTGGTTGTATGGTTTTCCATCCATTTAACCAGCTATATGGGAGAATACAACTGGATTAATGGTAATCTGGATTATCAATTAAATGCCAATCCAGAAAGTTTCTTTATCATTTTAATGTTTGGAGTAGATCTTAGGGGATTAATTTTCTTTATCTTTTCGCATGAGTTACTTAGGTTAGCAACTAGGCCTCAAATAGATGCACTTAATGGATTTGTTGTGATAGCTGATTGCTTGGTGTATTTATAAATCCCGCGACTTCGGTCTTCGTTGGTTCGAGTCCAACCACCCCCATATCTCATTGTGAGTGATAAAAACTCACATTCTCTCTTTAAGTTTTCAAAATTAAAATCCGCAAATGGTGCAGTTGCAAACAACAAGTTGCGACAAGGAATGCTCAATTGAACGGTTAGATTCTATGCACGCTTTCCATAGAGACTTTTGATTCTTTCTTTATCTTCATTCTCATCATCAGCCTTGAAGTAAATTTGAATGAATTCAATATGATCGGCCTCTTCAAAATAAGCATATGTCAATCGGATGCCAGACGCAGCACCACGACCATGAATAGATTTGCAGGCAAACTTTACAGCTTTGAAAATTTTGGGCTCTTCGATGCCTAAATTGTTGATGTGTACAATGCCCCGGTTGTCAATTTTTTGCTTATGGAGTAAGATCGAGCTGCGTATTGATAAAAACGGTCAAGTCATCTTCCAAACCGCGATAACGCTTGAGTAATTGCTTTAGGTCTCTCTCAAATTCTGGTCTTCGGGTGATTTTAGCGAAGGTCGTCATCAGTGTATTCCCTTACGCTGTAGTCTGGAGTTCTGTAAAAAACTGTCTCGTAGTCTATAATTTCTTTCATTTGAGTGACCATCCAAGGAACATCTTTATGAGAATATTCACTGATTGCTGTAGCATTCATACTGCCAAGTTTATGAAGCACATCGTCAATACATTTTATTTCTATCGCTGATAAAAGACTAAGGTTCGGGTCTCTTCGCGGTAAATATTTCTTCTGTTCTCGTTGGAAATACTGGCTTTTTACTAATTCCAGTTCATTTTCAGCTGCCATTTCTTTGATAATTTCCTTGAATTCAAGAGGGGTAGGTCCATATGTATTTTTAATGTAAGTGGCTCCCATCAATTGCTCTTCATATTTTTCATAGAAATTAAAATCGATAAAATACAGCAGTTTATAAAGAACTGTTTCACCAACATTTGGCTTAGCTCCTACTCTACTTAGGAGGTATAGAAGCACTTCTTTGAATTTTTTTAGGTTCTTCGCTGGAACGCTAATTCGCATAGTTTTTTCTTCAACCGGGGCGCTTATTTCTTTTTCCAGGATAATCTCTAATGGTGATTCTAAATTTAACAATTCATCAGCAGAAATGTTCATGAATTTAGATATTTTGACCAGTTGTTCGACTTTAAGAGATCTCTTATCATTTTCAATAAGAGATAAAGCAGTTCTATCTAGATCGAGCACTTTTGCTAAATCTTCCTGATTAATTCCATGCTCTTCACGGAGTTTTTTTAAACGATGACCTAATGTTTGAGTCATTGCAGTATCCTCACTTTTCTTTAATATATCACAATGTGATGATATAGCACAAGAGATGTGTTATAAAACAGAAGTGGCAAATGTAGATCTCGAAGATACGCATGGAGAAGCAAAAAACTCTATATAACAAGTCTTTTAAAGCTCGACGTTTCCTAGCACGTTTACCTTGGATGATATCTCTATAAAAATTGAAGATGAATTTATTTTACTTGAAGGGACAGGAAATAGATCTCTGCACTTTGCTTCGATTAAGCTATCCCCCATTAGCATGTCATTACGGTGATTATCGATATTTTTGCTATTGTCCATTCTACGATAAGCGCGTCCAATCTTTATTTCTTTATAAAACCAGTTTTGCTTGTCGACATTGCTTAAAGCTGATTTATCCAAGTCAGAATGAAACTCTTTCGCTCAGGCTGTATAAGAAAGCCAAAAAAATTAAGTCCAAATTGAATGGTCCATTTACACTCTCGATGTTAATTATATCAAGATACAATTCCCCTTCTTATCCTCATCTGCAAAGATGCGTTCAAGCGTTTTATCATATTTGTCAATATCAAGCTTAAGCCAGCTATTTTCTTGCTGAATCATATCAATCTGAGTCTCGCAATTTTTCAAGTCAGTCACAACATTTTTGATCTTGTCTTCCAGAGATATAATAAGCTCCTCCGCCTCTTCCATTTCAGAAATATTCATAACTGTTACAGCATTATTATATCTTGATTTAAAGTTTAGCGCTTTAGTGATCAACAATAGCTGATCCAATGTACGATAATTTTTGATGCCAGATTTTATTTTATAAATAATGGCAGGACGATCTTGCTTCTGAAAATAAGCTTGGGCTTCGTCTAAAGTGTGTTGAATCTCTTTAAATGATTGATTCGCATTATTTACAAGCATTCCTATCATTAGCTTTAGAATATCTGATATGCTCATAATTTGAGATTTATCCTCCTTAATCTGCAATTCCTTCTGCAATTTAGCAAGAGATTCATGGTACTGTTGTTGAGTTTCAGACACTATTTTTCGCTTTTTTTGCTCAAATCTATTTAATTTTTCATTCAAGACCTCTGTCTCTTTAAATGTTTCCAGACGTTGAGTCAATGAGAGAAGATCTTCTTGGCAACGCTTTAACTCCACCTGTTTGACCTTAATTTCATGATTAGTTATGTCTCTCGCTGAAGCTTCCAAAAATACTTGACAAGTCATTTTGTATTTAGAAAAAATGCCTGCTTTCTCTCTTCTTGTAATTATGAATTCTGCTCGATATTTATCTGCGGTTTGTTCGCGATTAACATTTACTCTAAAGATTCCTTTAGTAGCCTGTAATTTATAATTTGGCTTGACAGGATAGTCTGAATAATGTTCGAGAGTTGTAGTCTGGTCTCCAGGATACCAATAATTATCCATATCAGGAAATTTTTTAGATTGTACAATAACATTCTTTTCTCCATCTGTTTCCTTTTTGGATTCTAATTCGGCTATTTTTTTTTCTAGATGTTTAATGTCCTCTTTTTTTTCTTTTACCTTTTCCTCAAACACACGAATATCAGAGTTCGTATTAGATTGATACGGATTTTCTAAAGCTTGAAACCTATCAGTCTCCCCAATGGTTTTTTGCTTTGCATGAATAATAGCTAAATTTTTTATTTCATCTGCCGTCAAATTGCTTTCCTTTTTTATGGAGAAAGCATTGGCTTTTCTACTACCATCATCTACTAAATAATTTGCCATGACCTCATCAAATATTTTTTGCTCAGATTCCAAGTGCTTCTTAATTTCATTTATATAATTATACGCGATATCAATACTTATTGAGATCTGCTTGTATCTCTCGCTGAGAGCTTTAAACAATGACTTAAGTTCTTCGAGTTCATTTCTGATAACAGATGATATATTAAGAATAGCATCTTCAATTTGACCTATAATTCTACTGATATTACCATTTTGACTGCTGTACGTTTGAGAAAAGTAATTTGAATTCACTTTTATTGGATTCAAATTAGACAACATTTTAATAATTTCTTCTTTATTTTCTTTGTTGACATTCGTGGGATCACTCTCTTCTAAACAGCCATCTTCCAAATCTTTTAAAGGTGTAATCGGCATAAATCGTTTCCCATTTATAACCTCTGTCAAGAGAGCTTTAAGTCTCAAAAGATCGGGAGATTCACTTTGAGCTAGAAGATTACTGAGCTTATTCAATTCCTTTGCAACAAGGTTTGTAATTTCATGAGACTTCCTTGGAACCATCTTTCCGTTCTTGGATTTCTTAGTTAACGGAACTTTAGTCACCAAAATGCAAATGTTACTCGGGCCAATTGATTCTCCCATCATATTGTCAGCTGAAGATAAAACTTTAATTAAACCTTCAATAGCTGTCGCTTCAATTGTTAATTGTTCATAGGATAATATAATGGCGGCACCTTTCACGGAATTCGTTTGTTCAAGCGTGCGATAAGTGCTGAAAGCTGATAAAAGGGAGTATACCTCTCCCCTAGAATCTCCTGAGCCGGGCAAGTCGATCGTTGTAGCATTCCAATCCTGGATTTTTGCTTGCGCCACACTAGTTGTTGATTTCCCCACACCATAGCTAAAAATGGGATTTCTAAATCCTATACCGGGTCCTTGCAATCTCTCAGAACGTTCTTTTCGCCTTATTGCCCCTTCTAGTAGATTGACAATGAATTTAAAGACGAAGTCTCTTTTTATCTCATGGAAATTCTTTAAAATAAATTTGCGTAAATTATTCTTATCTTCATTATCCGATTCACCACTAATCCTCTCTCCAATATTAAATGTTGGAATGTAAAATTGTTGGTTAGAGTCTGGACTTCCTGAACTATCTGACTTAAATTCTTCAATCTCTTCATCTGAATCTGACAAAGAAGCTACATTAATCAAACGATCGTTGATCAAATACGAAAATACCTCTTTGCTAATAGAAGCCGATTTCTGATCTGACCTTTCATCAAGAATTTTAAAATCCTCTTTATAGAGATAGCCTCGATCTATAAAAGGAATTTGGCCTGAAAGAAAATTCAAAGTAGAACTTTTTCCCACCTGAGTTGTCCCTAAAAAGACTAAGATATTATTGTTTGTGCATTTCATTGATTGCTGTGCTAGCTCAATGCAATTCTGTAATTCAGGATTTTTTTGAATTTGGAAGCAAATATTTCCCAAAATATCCTTCTCTACAGTTTGGATATCACCATCTTTAAAAAAAATCCACTGATCAAAGAGTCCTTTTTGGCTTGCGTTATGTTGACTTTTCACCGCTCTCAATTGATCGGTATTTGTTAATTGAAATCGAAGTAATTCATAACCTTTTTCTTGAAGTTTTTTGTGGAAGTCATTGCGTTTTCGTATATCGCGTAACTTATCTTCAATAAGAGTAGGATCTAAATAATCCTTACCGATTTGGCTAATAAGTTCACTAAAATCCTCTTTCAATTGGTTTTCAGATAAACTGGGCGGTATTAGCTTCGCGATATCTTTCACCAATCTCTTCTTTTCAGAATCTGTGGGGGATCTAGTGATAACCATTTTGTTAAAAACGTCTGTTATTTCTGGAAAATCAATAACTTTACTCAAGTAAAATATTGAGATAAAGTCTTCGGTAGTGTGATTGTTTATGTTCTCAAAAATGTGTTTGACTTTATTGATAATTAATTTCAGCACTTGTGTACTTTCTGGCTCTGCTCCCGAAACGACTTCTTGACTTTGCTCCCGAAGATCGATGTCATTCATGGCTTTGTTGATTGTATCAATAGCTGAGCGACCAATAATTTCATTATTGAGGGTTTTAGCAACCAAAGCAACCTGAGGATACACTTTGATTGAACTAGACATCACATTCATCGTTTAACTCCTTAGTTGATTAAGGGAGAAGACTCAAGCATTCCACGGATTTGTTCCCTATGAACATTTACTGAAATGCAACTTGTTTTATTTTGGCATTAGTGTACTGAATGCATATATAACTAAGTGGTTTTCCTATGAGTGATATATTAATTTCTTCTATATGTTTTTTGATCTGCATTTCAATGTTTTTTTCGAAATCAGCTTTCATTGATTCGATAGTATCAACGTTTGCCTCCTGATTGGCAATTTTGCCTGCAATAAAAACTCCGAAAGCCCTTGTTTGCAAATCTAATAACCATCGAAACCACATGGTGACAGCAGTTGTAACCATGCCAGCGTTTTTGGAATTGTCGGTAGTCATCAATTCTTTGTAAGTTTTTATCAGATTTGTTTGCGAAGATGTACCTTCATTTATAACCCGTGAAAGTCTAAGATAAGCCCCTTCCATTTTATCTGCATACTTCTGGAAGTTAGCGTTATAGTTGATATTTGTTGAAGATGCATGTATCATGTCCATAATGGACGCGACAGCTTCTCTTATTTCGCCATACTCACTGATCCATTTCTGCTTGATTTCAACTATTTCTAACCTCGAGAGAACCTCGTTTGTAATGGTTAAAATTTGCATACTTATCTTGTATGATGCCTTTAAAAGCTCGGCCATATCGTCCAATTTACTGTTAATATTTTCACTCACAAGATGAACTTGAGCTTGTGATGCGATTCCGATGCCTTTCCATACAATGTCTGTAAATTCATTCAATATTGGAAAAATAACCTTTGAAACAATAATAGGTGGCGCAAGTGATATTTTACTTTTAATAAATCCTGTTATATAACTTTCTGGTAATTGCGATAGTGCCAAGGGAATACTCTTTCTCATATAATCTAGTTTTGAGATGATTTTAATTTCCCTCGTCTCATCATGTAAAAAGAGGCAATTATCTTTGATGTTATACAATGGCGGAAAATTTTCGCCCGTTGGTTCTGGCAGCCATGTATCCATATGACTAGTTGTTTCACCGTTCCTGTAGGCATTATATACTTCTTTTACGGAATTTAAGACTGCTTCAAGTACTCTTTGCTGATTTTCTTCACTTTGTGGATTGAAAAAATATCCATCACCGTAGGAGCGCCAGAGATTTCCTCTACGGTTACTGACACTGACCCCTGTTCGCCCATCTTTTTCATGTTGAGCAGCTGTTAATATTGCCGACAAAGGCTTGGCTCGCTTTTCTTTAAATTGTAATTGTTTCACTAAAAAGTTCTCCAGATCACCTCTTTGATTGCGCACATGACCGGATGCAAAAAGATCACTTAAAAAATGACATGCAAAAGCTTCTATTGCATAAGATCGAGCCAATCTTTCAGTATCCTTGGTTTTGCCGGAATTTTGGGCACTATTCAGAGCAATTCGATGACCGATTTTATACACCTCAGCGGCCTGAGATGAAAAATGATCACTATTGTCTTCTAGCAATGCTTGATAATCCTTTTTAGCAGCTGTTAATCGGACAGCGGAATCCATCAATTGACTACTGTAACAGTGATGAGGCAATACGGAATTTGTAATCTGTAAGCACTCATGTTCAATTGCGTTAAGAACCTCGCGAAGTTCTGCGGGATCAGCATTTTCTAATGTGTCAAATGCCGCCATAAAGCGGCTTTCTTTCGCTTCATCATTCCCCCCTGGCAAAGAAATGGGTTGGTTAGGAACACCATAAAAATCACCGGATAAAGCAATGATGTCTTCAAATCTTAAATTAATTTTTCCTGCAACTACAAGTAGTGGAGCATTTTCAGTTAATCCTTCCAATTTTGTTACTTTTCCAATTTGAACATGTTCTGCTGTACCAAAACCACCAAGCATTTTTTCAGTTGTTGGCCAATTGTATACCTTATAATTTACCCCTTTTAATGATATGTTGGTGATGCCTAATGTTTTTATTAATGCGTTTTGCAACGTTATGTATTCCTTTGAACCTTTTTGTAATTCAGCTAACTTCTCTCTAGCTTCCTCAATTGTAAGTATTTTTTCAGAAGCTCCTAGACAGGCTTCTCTATTCAAATGTGAGCTGACATTTGTCAGAGTTGGGGCAATATATGTAGACATGGCAACTTCCTGGTTATTTTAAGTGCACGTATCAGTAATCTTTTTTCTTGCAATAGAAAAAGTAAAGTTTGATATTAATACATATAAAGAATTTTAATCAATTTTTCTTGATAGTCTTGCCAAGGAAAAAGTTCGAACTGTACCCAGCACCTGAAGAATCTGTAATTTAGTCAGTTGCGGCGAGAGCTACAGCTGCCATTTTTACTCTTCCTCCTATGATCACAGCACAAGCCCTGCTTGCGGTAGCCAACGCCATTTAACGGTTCACATGGGCTTGCTTTAGATGTGTGAATTTTTCTTTTTAAATTGTTTAAATTATTAATATTTGTTATTGTTTTATTAATAATTGAATACAACCACTCTAAAACTCATTTATGGAAACAAAAATTAAAGGAACTATTGTCCGAATAACCCCAGCCATCATTCGGGATTTAGAGCCAACCTTCAGCTGCTCTAAGGGCAGGCGCTTTAGTTATCAACCAATAGCGCCTCTTCAGTTAGGCTTTAAAGACGTTTCGTTAAATGATTTGATTCTAGCCATCAAAAATACGCCGATTAAGACAGAGCATAATCTCATTGAGATCAAAGCTTTTATACATGCTTTTAAATCCCTTAAAAATAAAGGCTACGAAAACAACTCCCCTCTCAATAAACAAAATTTTTTGGCTCGATTAATTACAAGGATTAAACATTTTTTTTCTAATATAAAAAGAAATAAAATCTTTAAAGAGCTTGTTAAAAAAACATTACAAGCTAAACAATTGATGCAAATAAATATTAAGAATCACAATCGCCCACAATTTATAGTGCCTGATGCTGAACCTAAAGAGTCAATAGGTCCGATAGTACCCTTTAATTTTTGCCAATTGCCTGAAGATATGCAGTGTGTCTTACTGAGCCACCTGGATAGCAAATCTTTTTTGTCATTCTACCGTACGAGTAATAAATCGCGTGCTTTGATAGAAAAAAGATTAGCCAAGGAATTGCGAAAATCTAAATTTATAGAGCAAGCATTTTTAGCCTACCAAAAAGTTTTTAGCCTTATATCCTTAATACCCAATCCTAAAGAGTTTGAGACTCTAACTTATCAATTTGCGACATCTTATCCGAAAGAACTCCTACAAAAATTCAAAAAAGCTTTTGTCGAAATTAATGACCCTAAAAATATGTTTGTGGATATGTCTACTATAGTCAAAGCATCGAAAGCTTTATCTTCAAAATATCCTAAAACGCTAATCAAAATGCTGGAACAAACGATAAATATACAGCAAGGTTTTGATTATTTATTGGATTGTATAAAAATCATTGCTACAATTGATCCAAAAAAAGCTTTTTCTTTTAGCGACCTCATTAAATTTTCTGATGTCAAAGAAGTAATAATTGCAGGGATGGAGGGTAATCTAGATCAGCTCTTTGAGTCAGTGAATGCGCTTGAAGATGAACATCTAAAAACCTGGGGATTTGAGCGAATACTTTGCAATAAAAAGATGAGTAGAGAATACACTCATTTGATTCAAAAAGTTCTAGATGCATGTCAAGCTTTCTCACCTAGAAATCTATTATATATTAAACAAATGGCTTCTATAGCCTATACTCAACTAGGTCACTTTGAAAAGAGCATGGAACTGGTCAAAGAAACGGGATTTTATCATTGGCTGCATCGGTTAGATAGTTTTCGTGGAAAAATGGTTATAAGAAATTGCATAGATGGTCAAAAAGATCTGCTAGAGGCTGATAAATTTTTACAAGAAATCTTGTTGTTTATTCAAAAAAAACAAAACGAACAACTAAAAGACAAACATGAATGGGTTTATGATGACATTCTCATTCAAATAGCTCATGCTTATGTGAAGACAGATCCAGAAAAAACAAAACTCATATTGGAAAAGCTTGATTTAGATCAATTAATGCCCTACGCTTTTGAAGATCTAGCTAAAGTATACATTTCAATCGATATAGAGAAAGCAAAAGAACTATCAAAACGCGTGGACCCCGGCACTAGAAAAAATGAATTGTTAATGGAAATAGCTAAATTTTATGTAGGCAAAGATCCAGCACAGGTAAAGGCTATTTTTGATGAAATGGATCTGACTATTGAAGATGCTCAATTAACTAAACTATCTAAGGCCTGTCTTTCAATTGACATTGAGAAAGCCAATGAGATTGCCCATCGGCTAGGAATAGTTTACCTCCAGGTCAATGCTTTACTAGAAATTTCTGATTTTCTAAAAAAAGATAATCTACAAGCTTCTAATGTCATAGCGGAAAATGCGCTTAATTTATCTCTTGTTCATTGTACAATACAACAACAAACTTATACAAAATTAAAAATTGCATGTCAAAAAGCGGAGATAAATCTTAATAGTGCCAAACAATTTTTGGAAGACGCGTTAAATATCGATCCAAAAGTTTTATTAATAGAGGCTGCTATAGGAAACTCACCTCTTTTAAATAGTGAAGATTTCGAGCTGTTAGTCTCCACTTATGCCCTGTTATATCCTGATAAAATTGAAGCTTTAGTAAAATCTAAAGATTTTGAATGGGAGGCTTATTTCGATCACACCCTCAGAGCGCGCGTTCTTTTTAACATCGCCCAGGCAATTTAAAAACTTTTCATCCACCTATGCCTTGCTTCGCTGAAGGTTTTCTTCGGTGCAGGGTTCCTGTTGAATATATTTCAAATAAAACTTCGTTTAAGTTATATCCATCTTAACATAGTCTGCCTAAAAGATTTCGGCGACATATAAATTTTTATGCGGGGAATACATGCAAAATTCATTCGTTATTGGAGTCGATCTAGGCGGCACTAAAATCGAGATAGGCCTTGTGGACTCTTATGGCCAAACATCGGGCAATATCAAAATACCCACTAATGTCATGGGTGGGCCCCAAGCCATCATGAATGATATTGTAAGCCTAACTGAAAAACTCAAAAAGTCAGCTCCTGAAAAAGTAGTAGGTCTGGGAATCGGCGTTCCCGGTCAAATCCATGCAGTTGATGGCGTCGTCAGTTTTGCACCCAATCTCAGATGGGAAAATGTACCGATACGGGATATCTTATCAAATCGTACAAATCTTCCTGTTGCCATCACCAACGATGTGCGTGCGGCCACTTGGGGAGAATGGATTCACGGAGCAGGACAAGGCAGTTCAGATATTGTTTGCCTATTTGTTGGCACAGGAATTGGAAGTGGAATTGTATCAGGTGGACAGATGCTGCAAGGGTTCAATAACTCTGCCGGCGAACTGGGCCACATGATTATTCAAATGGATGGTCCTTTGTGCACTTGCGGAAGCCATGGTTGTTTTGAAGCTCTGGCATCGGGTTGGGCCATCGCAAAGAAAGCCAAAGAGCTCATTAAAGAAACTCCTGAGGCAGGAAAACAACTTTTGGAAAGAGCTGAAGGCCATCTAGATCATATTACGACAAAATTAATTGTTGAGGCATACCATCAGGGCGATTTACTAGCGCATGAATTGATTGTAGGTATGTTTCATGCTCTATCTGTGGGTTGTATCAACATCGCGAATGTCTTTAACCCACAAAGATTGATTTTAGGGGGGGGTGTCCTATCAGGTCTCCCAGAAGTCATCGATCATGTCAAAGATGCAGTTAAAAAATATGCTTTGAAATCGGCCAGTTCTGAAATTCAAATTTTGCCGGCTAAATTTATTAAAGATGCTGGTGTAATAGGTGCTGGTACTCTCGCTTGGAAAACTATTTTCTGAAAAAGGTCGAAGATGGGTATTCATTTAATTTTGTGGATTTTATTTTTAACATATTCTTTCTCTAACATTCATGGAAAAGAAAATGACCATTTTAACCCTCAACAAGTTGCTAAAGAAGAAGTCGCGGCTTGGCAAGACTACTATAATGACGATATCACTGGCTTGGTCCAACACCTTTCCCATTTAGTGATCATTGAATTTAGGTTAAGTCAGCTACAGGCCTGGAAAACGGTGATTCCTGAATTAATTATTGCAGCACGTCAATTTAAAAGCTTACCTGAGGATACTCCAAAAGAAACATATAATAGTCAAGTCTTGCCACATCTGGTTGCGGCCTATCAAGGTATCCATGAAGCCATGAAAGGCTCGTGGGATCCCCACCAAGCCGCCCAAGATGAGCTGGACTGGTGGATCTACCGGCGTCAATTTAAGAAAGCCAATCCTGAAATTGTTGGAAAAAAAATTACCGAACTCTATCAACTCCTCTATGGAAATCAGGACCAACATCATTTTTCCCGCGCGGGCTACCTGAGGGCTGTGGCTGCAAGGTATCGCGATCTTAGTCAAAAAGTGTGGATGCTTGTAGAAGATGCTGATTGGGCCATCATTGAAAATATTTTAGAATTATCCTACCAAGAAATGCTCTTGGGCATTCAAGCCAATGAGAAACATTTAGGTAACTAAAAACTCTTCAAAAACATGCTTTAATTCAGCTTGAGTAAGATCATTGAGCTGTTGCAAAATCATTCTGGTGTATTTATACATTTTCCAAGTGATGTAATGATTTTGCTCTTTGCCATCAACGGTCACCATGCTTTTAGGAAGACATTCGTCTAGCGTTTTATCTTTTGTGGGAAATTTTTCATTAAGTAATTCAGGATTCTCTACTTTGAACTCATTTAAAAGAGCCAAGGATTGCGCTCCTAACATAAAAGCCGGAGGATAGGCTTTAATAAGTTCTAAATTTAATTGTTCGTTAATGACTTTTTTCTCTCCTGTAAGCTTAATCCTTTTAAAAAAATCAAGATCGCGTAAAAATTCTATTCCATCACGAAGGCTAAATGTTTCGCAACCCAAACTTTTTTCACGTTGTTAAGAATTTAACTAATTAGGGTTTGTTTAAGAATACGCATCAATTCTTCTTTAGAGTTCTCTTTGATCTGTTTCAATATCAATTTATAATATTTATACATTTTCCAAGAGATGTAATGATATTGTTTTTTATCTTGGATATAATTTTTAGGCATGCATGCATGCAAAGTCTTATCTTTACCAGGAAATTTTTCGTTCATCCATTCGGGATATTCCTTTTCATAATTTTCTAAAAGAGTTTTTGACTGAGAACTGACCATAAAAGCAGGCGGTAGCGCTTTAATAAATTCCAAATATAAGTTTTCTCTTATCGATTTTTTTTCTTCTGTTAATTTTATCCTTTTGAAAAATTCACGGTCTCGCAAAAACTCGACTCCATCCCGTAAACAATAAATCGCACAGCCATATCTTTTCTGACGCATGACAGTGCTCATATAAAATTGCGTATTATATGGTGTTAAGGAGGTCTTTAATAGAGGACGAAGGATCAGTTCTTGAACATTAAAAGGTGCAGCCCACAGCTCGTGATCTATCGCGCAATGGGCGGGGTTAAAAGATAGATCAACAGGTCGTGAATCTAATAAAGCAATTTGTATATTAAATCCTTTTTTTTCAATACAAACTGTAACCTCATGTTGAGGTGTATTGGGTAGAAAAACGCCCTGCCAATCGGAAGCATATGTGGGCAAAATAAAAGCTTTACGTTCATCATTTGGACTTTGTATAAGGGCTTCAAATTCCTTTTGGAAAGCCTCAAGGGTCTGACAGGCAAATAAACCCTTTACATCGATTTTTTGAGATAAGTAGTGAGCAGCTACAGCTATACCCGGCATCCAAACTCCTGTTAAAGCCGGTACGTTGTAGACATGTCCAAAAGCCGGCCCAGGCGCTATAGGTTCTATTTTATCTTTTATTTTTCGATAGCCTTTGTCGATCTTTATAGTCTCTTGCTTTAAAAAATTCCAATCCGCACATTTTTTTAGTAACATTTCTTTTTTTTCATGAACCGGAGCATTTAGATTGCGCTTTGCTACATCATGACCGACTTTGAGTTTTTTAAAACTATGCCTGATCCAATTTCTATAGGATTCAAACATTAAGGGAAAAATCAAAACGCTTAAAGAAATTTTGACTATTAGCAGAACGATTTGGCAAATTTTTTTTGAAGAATAGCTGCAAAATTTCGCCTGTTTAGAATCTCTAATGAGCAGCTTAATAGGATGGCCTTGCACATGATTAATGTTATTTGGACCCACCCTCTGAATGTTCAAAGCTTTATTCTCCCATGGGAAATTGATAGTTTTTTTAATTAAACTAGATAATATTTTAAATCCGGTCAATAATTATTATAAAATAATATAATACAGAAAAATTAACTAACAGAATAAATTTTAGACGAAAAAACATTTAAACACAAACATCTTATAATTAATTACTTAAAATTTATAAAATCTTTTTTTGAAAATTTATTATCAAAAGACCTATAATGACCTTAAGGGTTTTAAACGATCCTATTTTTCCCAAAGAGAATGTACAACAGTCATAGGTTCTAGCAGATAAGATGATGATACTTAACGAAGGAGTTTTTATGATGAATATCAAGTTAATAGCCCTTGCATCGGCAGGTCTATTTTTAGTCATGGCTCCAGCTTCCCATTTACAAATTTTGGGAGATCAAATCATTAATTCACAGACGGAGAAAGATTCTATCGTCACACCAAAAAATGATACTGAGATTACAAAAGAAATTAAAGATGAAATTAATTCTGATAAAGAATTTGCTGCTGATACAGCCAAAGTAGATATTAAAACTGAAAATGGTCGAGTGATTCTTACAGGAACGGTCCCTGATCAAGATACAAAAACAGACGTTGAAGCTGTGGCAAAGGATATCGCGGGTGATAATAATGTTCAAAACAACATTATTGTTAAATTAGAATAAAGATCTATAGAGAGGAAAGAACAAGAAAGAACAGGATATAAGGATCGCCTTCGGGGGCAGATATCCTGTTTTTTCTTGTTTTTTAGTACTTTCTACTTAAGTCTTGCACAAATAATCCCTAAATGCAAAATGCCGATTAACAAACAAACGCTTTTATATTATCTATGGGGCCTCTTTTTTTTGTTATTGTATTTCTTTTCATGACTTCATCAGTCGTCTATGGAGATAATCTCCAATCAGAAGCATTAAGCCTACTCACTAAAGCAAGCCCCCAATTAAATATCCCCTATGGCTTACCTCCCATTCCATGGCCAAAAGATAACCCTTATACCCCTCAAAAAGCTGAACTGGGCCGTCTACTCTATTTTGATACGCGCCTTTCCACCGATGGCACGATATCATGCGCTAGCTGTCATGCCCCTTCTGAAATTTTTTCAGATCGTAGACCCGTTTCCATAGGGATTCGGGGAGAAAAGGGCTCTCGACATTCAATGACCGTTATTAATTCAGCTTACCAACCCTTGTTATTTTGGGATGGCAGGGCAAAAACTTTAGAAGAGCAAAGCAAAGGCCCCATCGCGAATACAAAAGAAATGACCCTATTCAAAGACCCTCATGAAGCTCATTGGCAATGCCATAAGCGTGTAAAAAGCATCCAAGGCTATCGTGTTCTTTTTAAAGAAGTCTTCGATAATGACGAATGCACCATTGATGATATTGCTAAAGCTATTTCGACTTTTGAAAGGACTGTACTTTCCGGAAATTCTCCTTATGACCGTTATATAAAAGGAGATTTGGAAGCGATGACTGCAGAACAAATTCATGGTTATAAAATCTTTGCCACTAAAGGTTGCTTTGACTGCCACCATGGGATAAGTTTCAGTAATGGTCAATTTGCAAACATTGGAGTGGGAATGAATGTGCCCCATCCGGATTTAGGCCGTTATGCGATCACTAAAAACAAAAACGATTGGGGAGCATTTAAGGTTCCAATACTAAGGGAAGTAGCTCACAATGGTCCTTATATGCATGACGGAAGCCTTGTCACTTTGGAAGAGGTGATTGATTATTACGATAGAGGAGGTAATCGTAACCCTAACCTACATACTTTGATGGAACCCTTGCATCTCAAACAGGAAGAAAAAAAAGCTTTAATAAGTTTTTTGCAAGCTCTTGGCGGAGAAGGCTGGAAACATATCAAATCCCCTGATAAATTCCCTGATTAATTCATTGATTTGCATAATCTACAAACTTTTTAATTATATCTTTGACATGCTCAATCGCTTTTATGCCGGCAACACTTTTTCCAGCTTGCCAGTAATCCTGTGTAGAACCGCCATGTAAAGTTATTTGTTTAAAACGCCTCCCTGAAGTGATCGCATACCACATACGCATCCAAGGCTTCGCCCAGCGGTTTTGTAAAAGCCATCTTGATAATGGACTCACCTTTGTGCCTATTTGTTCAACATAAGCAGTTTTTATCACTGATAGTGGGATTCCTGTAACCCTTTCAGTGAGGACAATGTCTTCCTCCCCTGCATTAACAATGGCTTCTTTATAATTTTCTTTTTCAGCACATTCGTATGTAGCAATAAAACGTGTACCCATTTGAATGCCTGCATAACCCCTATCTAAAGCGGTTTTAAAGTCAACCTCATCACCTATTCCGCCGGCACAAATTAAAGGAACACCTAAATCATGTAAGTCATCCCACAGCTTTTGTGGGCTTAATTGACCCGCATGACCTCCTGCTCTATTGTTGACACAGATTAAACCATCCACTCCATTGTCTAAAGCTTTTAAGGCCCACTTACGCTCAGTCACATCATGGTAGACATAACCATGGGCTGCTTTGACTTTTTCAACTACCCAAGCGGGATTACCGAGGGCTGTGATAAAAAAGCGGCATCCTTCAGCCAGTGCGATATCTATCCACTCACGCATGCGGTTTTCATAAATTTTGGAAGATTTTTCTACAATAATGTTCATGCCATAAGGCTTAGAGGTGAGACGGCGAATTTCCTGTAGGCCTTCTTTAAATTTATAGCCATGCACATAGACCATAGAAAGCGGCTGAATAATTCCTAATCCTCCTGCTTCGCTTGCTGCGGCAACCAATTGGGGGTTACTGCAGGGAAACATCGCTCCACAAATGATGGGATATTCCACACGAGCTTGTTCCGTAAATTTTGTTTTCATATTTGTCATTGTCACCTCTAAAAATTTTAACGCCTTTTAGCAAAAAGCTGAGTGATAAAACATTTTCCATGAATATCGTAAGCAATTCCTACACCCGTTTCATCAAAATCTCCTAATATATTCGCACGATGACTTTGACTTTTCATCCAGCATTTAAGGGCTTCTAATAAGGGATTTCCTACATGGTGTAAATAAGCGACGTTCTCCCCAAAAGCTTGATGCCATCCATGCCTTCTGATTTCTTGTGCGCGATCTTCAAAACCTTCGTGACCAAAGGTCACTTGACCTTGAGCCATGTTATAACTATGCTGTTTTGCCAGTGCTGATAATTTTGACGAAATGCTTAAGGATTTATAGCGAAATTTAGCACGCTGATCATTCACAATCTCTATGAGAGCGACTTCCATTTTAACAATTTCTTCTTCAAAAGGAATTGTTTTGGCACTTTCTAATTTGTGAGGGTTAAGAGAGGATTTTTGATAAGGATTAGCTTGTAAAATAGATGAAATCAGCAGAATTCCAAAAATGAATAAAAGGGGCATTTTCATAGAAAAAAACCAATCCCTAGTTTAGGCGGGATGAGAAGTAGGGAATAGGTTAAACCACTCACCTACTTCTTTCAAATTCTGATGATTACATGACCAAGGAATAGATTTAATTAGTGTTGGCTTTTTACTTATCTTCCTCTTCTTCGTCATCCTCATCTTCAAAATCTTCCGTATTGAATTCTTCGGAAAATGAGTCTTCATCGAAATCTTCTTCAAAGCTTCCATCCATAATCGAAGAAAATAAATTAAGATAGGCAAAAAGCTTCACGTCACTCTTGACATCTTTTTTCTTCGAATTGGCGGTCTTACGTTTTGCCATTTCTTCTTGAATCACATCGATCACTTCAAGAATGATCGCATCATCTTCATCATTGCCGCCGTTTTGAGTGATTTCGTTCCTAAGCTCTTTAATATAAGAAGAAAATTGCTCAATATTAGCAGGCATTATTGTATCAAAATCTTTAATCATAGTTTTTAATCCCCAAGGTTAATTTATATACCGCACGCGGTATGAGGTTGTGAAAAATTGGAATTCCTACTACCTTCGTTGGCTTTTTTGTTTTTTTACCGAATGACCCCATCCAAAAATGAGTTAGGACGTTCTAGATGAGTTTATCAAAAACAAAGGAATCCTAATTTTTCATAGCCTCTATTTAGGTTAACATTATGTCATTAACGCAATCATCAATGCAAGCAAGATTTTCTAATTAAAAGAAATTCCACTTACCTGTAAGATATACACAAAATTTACGAATCTTAGTGGAGAGTTCATTAATGTCTAATCAAGCTAAAGTCATTTTTAAGGGGGCTAATTTAATCCCGTCATTAATAGCCCTCGCCGTGGGCGCCTGCATATGGTTTGCGCCATTGCCAACTGGTGTAGAGCCAAAAGCGTGGCAATTGTTGTCAGTCTTTGCAGCACTAATTGTAGGATTAATTGGTAAAGCTTTACCCATGGGTGGAGTTTCTTTTGTAGCCCTGACTGTCCTGATTGTCACACATACCTTGACAATGAAAGAAGCTTTTAGCGGCTTTTCTCATCCAATCATTTGGCTTGTAGTAGCTGCCTTTCTTATTTCTAAAAGCTTTATTAAGACTAAAATGGGTATGCGACTTGCCTACTTGTTTGTAGCCTTATTAGGCAAAAAAACAATAGGTTTAGGCTATGGCATAGCTGCAACAGAACTTATCCTAGCTCCAGCCATCCCCAGCAATACAGCTCGGGCAGGTGGTATCATTTTCCCTATCGTACGCGCTCTCGCTATTAGCTTTGGAAGCACACCTGAGCGCCATTCGCAACGCTTAATGGGGAGTTATTTAATTCTTACAGCTTACTATTGCAATCTTATTACCAGTGCAATGTTTATAACAGCTATGGCAGCTAATCCTCTAATCCTAGCTGTTTTGCTCGAGTCAGACATTCCAATGACTTGGGGACAGTGGGCCCTTGCTGCTTGTGTACCGGGTATTTTAAGCCTTATGACCATTCCTTATGTCGTTCATAAGTTATATCCCCCCGAAATCATAGATACACCCGAAGCAAAAAATTTAGCAGTCACTAAACTCAAAGAGTTAGGACCTATGTCAAAATATGAATGGATCACTCTGGCTGTTTTTATATTACTAGTGATTTTATGGATTTGTGGTGAGTCTTATTTTGGCCTGGATAGCACAACAGTCGCTTTGATGGGTGTTAGCATTTTAATGATCACAGGTGTGCTAACATGGGAAGATATAAAAATGGAGCATGAAGCCTGGGATACATTGGTCTGGTTTTCTACTTTAGTGATGATAGCTACATTTTTAAACACTTTTGGATTGATAGGCTGGATGAGTGCGCATATTCGATATATGCTAGATGGCACCTCATGGTTAACGGCTTGGCCTATCCTTGTTTTAACCTATTTCTACAGTCACTATTTATTTGCAAGCAATACCGCCCATGTGACTTCCATGTACGCAGCTTTTTTAAGTGTGGGTATAGGTCTACAAATTCCTCCTTACTTAATCGCTCTTTCATTAGCATTTTCTAGTAGCCTTTTTGCCTGCTTGACGCATTACGGGACAGGTAGTGCTCCTATCTTATTTGGTTCTGAATATGTTAATTTGAAAAACTGGTGGCGTATGGGATTTATTATCAGCCTGGTATTTTTATTCATTTGGATAGGTGTAGGATCTATGTGGTGGAAAGTTCTTGGCCTGTGGTAAAACGTTTTAAAAACGTTTAACACGTACATGACAGTAGGGCGCCTTGCCAGTTTTGTCATAATAGTCTTGGTGATACTCTTCAGCAGGATAAAAAGCACTGGCTGGTAGTATTTGAGTGGCTATAGTCATTCCCCGTCCCTTTAATTGAAGGGCTACTTTTTCGGCAGCCCTTCTTTGTGCTTCTGTCAAATAAAAGATAGCAGAGCGGTATTGCGATCCTATATCCGGTCCTTGTCGATCTCGTTGCGAAGGATCGTGTACTTCGAAAAAAAGTTTCGCCAGGGATTCATAAGAGGCTATTTCGGGATCGAAAGTTACCTCTACGGCTTCCGCATGACCTGTTTTACCTGAACACACATCGTCATAATTAGGATGGACTGTAGTCCCTCCTGTATAACCCGCTGTTGTGCTGATAACTCCGGGAGTGCTTTTCAACAAATGTTCAACTCCCCAAAAGCAGCCTGCAGCAAAAATAGCACGTTCATAACCCTCTTTGGTAAAAGCTGGAAGAAATGACATGGAAATTGAATTGACACAATGGCGTTGGTTTTTTTGAGTAAGTCTTTCGCCTATAAATACGTGGCCTAAATGGGCGCCGCAACGCTTGCATAGGATTTCTGTACGTTCCCCATCCGATTCCATTCTACGTTCTATGGATCCCTTGATTTCGTCATCAAAACTAGGCCATCCACATTGGGAAGCAAATTTATCGGAAGCTAAAAATAGAGGTGCATCGCATCGCCTGCATAGATAAACACCTGGCTCTGCAAAATGATAATACTGACCTGTACCAGGATATTCAGTGCCCTTATTCAGGATGACATGTTCTTCTTGAGAAGAAAGCTTGTGATATTTTTCCATAAAAACCTCATAAGTTAATTATGACAAAGAAAATTGGTAAAGTCAAGCTTGTCTATAAGTCCCTCGTCTCGTTTAATATTGACTCATAATTTATTTTGTGTAATCTCTAACACTTTTTATAAATCAATATATTTGAAGGCACCATGTCAATTTCCCCTACCTCCTCTTCCCGTAGTCCAAGCCCTATGAGTGTTAGCCCTCCTCCTGAAAGTACAGAAAGTGAAAGCGCGTATTCAGACGGATCCAGAAGTCCCAGCCCCATTTCCACTTCCAAAGCAAATCTTGAGAGTGATTTTCCTATTCAGGAACTCGAGCATTCAAAAGCTGGATCTTTCAAACCGCACTCGCCTTTTCTTAAAATTAAAAGCATCAGAATTCAAAAAGCTTTCTCTTATTGAAATCATTAAGAAAATAGTGAAAATCTATAATGCAAGTCATGATGCAAATAATCCTAAAACAAGAGAACATCCTTATCAGGACTTCCCGTATAAATTTAATTCCACCTACAACTTTGAATTAAAAGTTTTTATTCAACAGATTCAGGGAAAAACCCGTGCTATAAGAGTTTTGGAAGAGGGTAGCCTTAAAAATCAAAAACTTGATCCGAACGCAAACACAACGTTACTTTTCTTTTTTTATCGTTTTAAGCCTGAAAATGAAATTTTTGCCGTCACTTCGGGAAAAGCTTATAGCGTAGTACGCGGTTGTATTGATTATAAATATCCCATACAAGTTGGGCAAAAAATTCTAGATCCTAACCGCATCGTCGAAATTACACGCTCGCACTTAGTGGGCTCACATTTAAAAGAGACCCTTATAAACCCAGCCGGACATGAATTAATTCGCACAGCTGCCCTCTATTATTTGGTGGAATCTTTCAAATGTTTTGTCAAAAATGAGTCATCAATATGTGCTCTTCCATCAATCCAAAACGCTAAAAATGACATCATTATCAAAATTGGTAAAGGTCTTTTACGTATTAAAAAAAAAATCCCTTTGGAACAATATCCGGAAATACTCAATTTATTTTCTCAATATGTTAAAGGAATCAAAACCTTTACGACGAATGATCGTTTAGAAGTTGCAGACCCTAAGTTTGAATTCCTTCATTTTTTAGAACCTTCCTATTTTTTAATGGGCGAATTAGATATTTTATTGGTGAAACAAGTTTTCGATTCATATGTAAAAAAACAAGAACAAAAAGTGCATTTTAGGCCAAAGTTTCTAGATGACTACCTTAACACATCCTTGGCTTGTCAAATTCAGTATAAACCTCATGGAAGATATCAAAAACTTGCGGATAGGCCTTTTCATGTAGAGGATATTCTTAAACTTTTTAAAACAAATTTACCATCGACACTTGAAACTAGCGATTCGCTTCTAGAGGCTCTACAAAATACTAAACTGAAATTTGGCCAGGAAGGATCTTCAACGTCTTTAATGAAGTGCCTGGAGGGAGAAATCCGTCCTCAAAGTGGCTATGTCTATGTTAAAGTAGGTGAAATGTGGTACAGGCTTACGAGCGATTACCAAACATTACTCCAGCAAGATTTCAAAAACATGCTTAATCAAGCGTTGATAGCCCCCGACGATAAAAAAGCTCAACTCCCCCTTGCTTGGGTTGGAAATGTCCCTACCGATGCTAAAGTCACTCAGAACGATGTGAAAAACGAATTAAAGTTAGCTAAAGGTATTCAAGCAGTGATGAAATCCCTGAAGGAAGCTAAAGTTTCTTATGTGAACAGTGGCTCTATCAAGCAGCCGAAACTCATCGGAGAGATATTAAAGAATCCCATCGTGAGTCGACATAAAGAAATCATAGAAAAAGAAATCTTATCTCAAAAAAAGCTTCCTGAGGCAGAAATTATCCACACTCTTTTTAAAGACGATGCGGCCGTCGTATTAGCGGAACTCAAAAAAGAGAGGTCTATTTTTGTTGAAAATTCTTCTAAAGAAAGGTTTGTTATTAATCCTTTTGTCCACACTCTCAAAGGCAAAGTGAACACAAAAGAATTCGAGCAATTCCTAATTGATAAATGTATGGCTAACAAAGGAGAAAGTGAGGAAGACTATAATCGGTCTTACCTCTACGATAAAATAAATAACGGAAAGTGTTTCGGACCCGATGAAGGATGGCTTGTTTTAGATCAAATATGTCCAAACAATGTAGAACCTTGCGATATCATTAGGTATACCAAAGATGAAACTTTGTTATTCCATGTGAAAGAAAAACTGGGACAGTCCACCCGAGATGTCTGCTCGCAAATCATTAATGCAGCCGAAAATATTAGAAGCGCCTTGTCTGTCAATCAAGAATTAGATTATTTAAAGATGCTATGGAACGAGGTTTCAGCTGGGCAAAAAGAGAAAAGAAGTAAAAAGAGTGATTTTTTAAAAAAAGTGCAAAATCAAGCGTTACATCTTAAAGAAGAAAATTTCCTCAAGATCTTTCGAAACCGTAAGCTTGTCTTTGTCTATGCTTTACTTGAAAAAGAAAGTCAGCAACTCCATCAAGAAGCCAAGTTAGTTACTTATTTGAGCAGTCAAGATCTTAAAAGCATTAAATTAATTGAAGATCAAACCCATGACGAACTTTTCGAAGCATTGATCAATGAAAAATATTTAGATTCAAGAGGACGTTTAACAGGGTTATTCTATGCGACAACCCAACCCCGTTTTTCTATCAAAGGTTTTAATGACCAAAAAGATGCTATTCTTGAATGTTTGTCCCAATATAAATCAAAATCACAAAGCACTTTGGCAAAACTTGAACTCATCCGTTTGGCTCAAGAATTGCGCTCTTTAGGATTCGAATTTAAAATTTGTCAAATTAAGCGCAAAAAATGGAGTGAGGATGACAGTTCATCCCAAGCTATGCAGATTGAAGATTTTGCAATGGAAGAAGACGAAGTTGAATTAAACGATACGTTAACTGAAAAAAATTCAAGGACAGAAGTTGCAACACCCATCAAAAAATTAGAGGAGGGATTTTATGGTTTTGTTACTATCCACAACAGTTGTTATATGAATGCTTCACTTCAATTACTTTCCCTTATTCCTGACATAAAAAGTCAGATAAACCTAGGCAAGAATACTAATCCAGTATTGCAATGTCTTGATGATGTTTTTAATGCTCAGGATACAGAAGAAAACCAAAGAAAAGCCTTAAAAGCTTTAAGAAAACTAATCTTTTCTCAAAAAGGCCCTTCAATTTTGACCAACGGTCTATTGGGTCAGCAAGATGCACAGGAATTTATGCAATTCATTTTAAATGAATTAAAATGGTTTCCTTTTGAAACTAACTCCCATATAGAAACACAAGATGAGGAACATGATTCACAGACTGAAAAAGCTAATCATATATCGATCTCATTAAATAAAGATATACATACCTTTCAAAAAACTTTAAATAAGTTTTTTGAAAATGAGCTAATGATCGCTGATGGGTATAATGTGCTGCCCTTAGATAAAAAATATGATCAATGGACTAAAGCCATTCAAATCTTAAAGCCTCCTTCCTATCTGATCATTCAAATTAAACGATTCGAATTCGACAAAACGACAGGTATGAGGAATAAAATTGATCAATCCATTCAGTTTCCAAAAAATGGTTTTGTAGAAGTTCCCATTGGTAAAAATGAATCATATGTTTATGAAATCATAGGCTACATAAACCATCATGGCACCTCAATAGACGGTGGTCATTACACAGCAGATGTTAAAGATAATGACCGATGGATTCATTGCGATGACAATAAAGTTAGCGAAGCCAGACCGGTAAATCCCGGGGAACAGGCTTATATTGTTTTATTAAAGAGTGTGGATTTTTCTTGAACAAACGTTCGTATATAATTTGCTAAAAATTATTTATAGCTGATATCTTTTCTTTAAAAAAATTAGGAGAGATAATAATTTGTTAAGTATTTCAAATAATAAATATTATATTTTTGCAACGATTTTAACATCTTCCATTTTAAATTTTACAATTTCAAAATTGAAAAGCTTTGCCTCTTCTTGTTTAGGGAAAAATTCTACTATTTTAAAATCTGAGGCAGCTTGGCATCAAAATTTAGCCCTAATGCAAGATGCCCAAAAAAAAACAAATGACGCAAAATTAAAAAATAGAATTCACTTCCTTACTGTCAACTTTCTTAATAAAATCGCCCCTCTCATGGCCTCTACAGCTAGACTGATGGGTTGGAACTTTTTTGAATCTGCTTTTCAGATTTCTCCCTATTCGCCGTATCAATATCATCGTGCTTTTTCCCGTTACCGGCCGGATATTAGCTCAGCTATCAATCAGCGATTTGCTTTAGGAAATAAAAGTCCTCTCATTCTCTGCGATACTGATCAATTTAGCCAATTCCTTCCTCTTAAATTCACTGTACTTACTAGAGAAAATAGGCACGAATGGGCATCACAGATTTTAAAAGCCGTAAAAGAAAAAACTGATGTGCTATTCGACTTTACTCAAGATTGGGGAAACGAAATTTTGACTGAGGGAGACAAAAGGAAAGATAAGTCTTTTTCTGCGCATTTTAGCCAAATAAAGAAAGAGGTTAATGAAGTTATTCATTCAATGAAAGATGATAAATTGATAAAGGAATTTTTAAAGCAAAAATCTACAGCCATTTCTCGAATTAAATTTGAATGCCATGGGGAATTGATTGGAGGAATGAAAGTACTTCCTCTATTTGTTGATCTAAATCCTAATAATATTGTTAAAAGGCATCCTTCTCTTGTCCATGCTTTTGTTGAAGAGACAGGTATCGCGTTAGGTGCTATTCAGTTAAGGAGGCTCGTACATGATGCTTTCCCGTTGCCAAGCGGCATAGAAAAGTCGAAACATGATTTTTCAAAAATACACTTTAAAACTAAAGAGGACTTTATCCAGTCACTTACTTTTGAAAAGTTTGAAAGCTCTGATAAGAAACATGTCGAGATTTTGGGAAAATCTTTTCTCAACATGCTCAAAGGGCTATTTTCCAAAATCAACACTAGTAAGTGGGAAGAGATCAACAAAGAACCAGCAACGAGAGAAATTTTGCAGACATGCTTATTTAAAATCATTGACCATCTCATTAACGCTGAAAATTCAATAGAAGATGCCAATAAGTTTATTCAAGAAATTGAGTTAGCCCATGCGGAACTTGCAACACTTTTAGAACTTTTTACTCCTTATAAGCGGGAAGACTTCTCGCCTATTTATCTTAATCAATTGAAAATCATTCCTGAAAGCCTTTTACCTCTTCTCAGAGGTGGTCTGGGCAAAACAGCTGAAACTGTTTTTGCAGAGGTAAATGTGGCAGTAAGAGCTCAAAATCCAAAATCAGTGCGCACTTGGTGCAATTCGTTTTATTATGAACACGCATTTTTATTGGGCAATGATCAGAAATTTGAAACAGTGATAAAAAATATCAATATTGATAAGGTTGATCTCTATGCTTGTACATTCAACCCTAGTATCGAGTCAGATGAAAATCACGCTAATTATGCACAGAGGGATCTTATTACCGACATTGAAAAAATCCTAAAAGATAAACCTAATACTAAGCATTTAACCATTGCTGTTGATTTTACAAACGACTATTTCAATTCGGGAAAATCAAAAAAATTATTAGAGCATTTTGAGTCTCGTATTCGTTCAGGCCAATTGAATTTTGTCTTTTTCGGGAGCGGCCAGAAGTTTGACATGCTGGGAATGGATCACTTCTATGGGTCACCTTTTTATGTAATAAACAATGGTGCAGAGCATTGGAAACCATTCGACAATCTATTTACAGAAGAAGTGCATAAAACAGACACATTAAGTAACCAATGGTTTTGCCTACTTTATGAATTTGCTGCTAAATCAGTCGATCATTTTCGCCGTCTATTTTTCCAAAACAACAGAAACGTTCTTCAAAATGTACCTAAAAAACTTTTTTCTTCGCTGAAAAAAAGAAATATTACCGTCTCACGAGTAGCAAATAATACGGAATTGACATTCATCGACGTAAAAATCAAAGGAGTTTTTAATAAAGTGATGGCTTCTTTACTTATGGCCTATTTTCAGCTACATGCAGTTGCCTATAAAGTAAAAGCATCTATTAGAGGAAGTTTCGGTTTTCTTCATCCTAATGCTACCCTTATTTTTTCTTCTAAATCAACGACACTTCGCATTCACTCGGGAATCCTCAGATCAGATAATCAACCTATTATTAAGTTTCTCCATAACATTGCCTAAACAATTGTTCGGTGTTGCAAATATTTTGTTGTTAATGCCTTGTAAAATCATTGTTATTTCTAATAATTTCATTTACAGCATCATAAATTCTATTAATAATAAGGCAATTAATATGACCCGGCAACCTTATTCTAGCTTTTTCAATCTCATTCCATGCAGAATCATCAGGACTTATCATTATTTCGGCTATAAATTGAATATCTTTTTCAGTTAATTTTTCATATAGAATTGATGCATCATCATTATTCATGTACGCCAGCAACGCTTGTATTTTAGACACAAATAGCAATCCAGCAAGTTCCTTCTTAGCACCTGAAAGTGTTGAATTAGCATTAGGAATTTTAAATAAATTATTATGACTCTTTTGTGATAGATAAATTTTACTCGCTACTGTGTATTGATTTTTGAATGGTATATCAAAATTTTGTTCTGCAAGACGTTTTTGAGAATAGGTTGTATTAAAAAAAGACATTTTTTTCCCTGTGCTTTAGATTGAAATAAAATTATAACAAGAATAAACAAGTATGTCAAAATAATTACATTTATAAATTAAATTTCATTTCATTGTTAAAAATCCGAATCAGCCTAGTATTTTTGATATTCACATTCACAGAAGGTATCGAACTCGGAATCGGGGTCAGGGTCAGGATCCACTTGGCTCAGAAGTATCTGGGAGCCAGCATTGATGAAAATCTACAAACAGCTCTCTCTCAATCTCAAATTGATTATAATTTTTTCAGGATCGAGTGAATTTGCTTTTTTAACTTTGGAATTTCATTAGAACTCGGGGTCAGGCTTGGGGAGAAACGAATCGCTTAAAAACCCATAGTTTTCTTCTCTAAAATCCCCGAAGCTTTCTGTTCCACTTCATTCTTTAGTTTAACAATTATTGTCTTTAATTTTCTTCGTTGTGATTGAACGCTCATGCCAATTTCCTTGGTCTTCCAATTGTCTATGTCGGATTGTTTAATAGACTTAATCGCATCTGCAATTGTTTCTTCATCGGTTAGACCAACGTTTGCTATAGCTCCAATGACAAGAGAGGTAAAACCAAAAGCTGTTTGTTCATGCTCCATATATTTGATCTTTCCAAAAATCGATTCAATTACTTCTGTAGAACCTATAAAACGATCTCCCAGTTTTATTCCTTTTGATTGTTCTAATAGAAATATCGATATGCGATCAGCAAACTGTAATTCTTCGAAACCCATTTTAATAGGCCCTATTGCTTCTTCAAATGAACCAACTATATTTGTATGAATGCCTTCCATTCTTACACAATAACGTGCTGCAGCTGCAATTATGATAAATCTATACCAGGTTTCAATATCTTTACTATAATCTATTAACCACCCCAAGTATTTTTTGAGTTCATCTATATTGAATTCTTCAATTTATGACGAGGCGAATGCATAAGAGAATTATGCGTAGTGGATGCCAACTCCCCAATGTATTACTCAATGGTTTTTGCAAATCCTCATTTTTTGCTCTTGATCTGTCTAAGGGTACTTTTTTTTTAACTCTTCAAACTCCTTGAGTATTTGCCGTAGTTCTTCTTCTTTCATTTCAAATAGAGAGGCTATATATTGGTACTTCTTTTTCAGTTCTTCACTTTCTTTTTCCTGTTCCTTGCACTTAATTTTCCAATGATCGCGATTTTCCTTTAATTCACCTTGTCTATCCTGATAAGATTTAATGGCTTTTGATTTTTCTCGATTTTTAGCTTTAATTGAAGAACGACTTTCTTCTATTCGCTTGACTTTTTTGCGAAGTGTGCTAGCTTCTTCTTTAACGATAGATTTGTCTTTTTTTTGATTCATTGATCCTGAAACCTAGATAAGAATGTGTTATTGAAAATTGTTCTGCTTAGGGTAGTAAAATTTTTATAGTAAATCAAGAAAAAAATTGAATCCTTTTTGTAAAAGAAAAAGTTGATTAAAAATGGTTATAGAAATGAGGGGGATAAAATCGAGCTAATTTTTCCTTAAAAAGTGTCGATTCGTTTCTCCCCAAGCCTGACCCCAAAGACAAGAAATGTCAATGTCCCTTTACAACATATTAAATATTTCACAAACGATAACTGCCACAGCAACTCCGGTGGAAAGCTGAATCAAAGATTTTTTCTTTAGTTCTGGATAATATAATTTTTCTGTTTTAATTTGCCAAAACAAATAGACTGGCAGTAAAACAGCTATCACAGCCAAAATCATACCAGCAAAACCTAAGACAGCTATAAAAGCATTAGGCACATACATGACTACTAAATAAGCCGGTAATATCGTAATTATAGAAGCTAGTATATTGCGTACTCCAGTATTAGGCACTTTTTTGGATAACATTCCTTTAAGTGAATCACAAAGACCTACGCCAACACCAAGAACTGAAGTAGCAATTGCAAGTAATGAAATCCACCAGACTAAAAGTTGAACCGATTGCCATTTAGCAATGCCGCTAAGTACTTGGATTAATTCGCCAACCTCTGCTTTTCCTCCTGCCATTTGGTCATAGAATTGTGGATTATCCTGATATACCACACTCAATATGCTGCAGGTCCAAACGATATAAACGACAGCCGGAATTAAACTTCCCCATAAGAATGCTTGTTTAAGCATTTTTACATTCATATTGCAGTAATTGGTCAGCGTATGGAAGATGACTTGAAATCCAAAAGATGTAAATACAACCGGTATTAAAGCCGCCCATACTGAATGGATTGCTATACTGTTCAGAAAATAATGGCAATTCAGACCAGTTAATTGTTATAGCTAGTCCAGCAAGCAAAATTGCAACCACTACGAGTAAACCCACGAATAAAATACGATTGAAATAATCGATCAATTTTATAGGTAACAAAAGCAATGCTATCGCGATAAGAGCGTAGCAAGTTGCGATATTGCCGAATGAATATTCGACTCCCATCTTCGAGGCTATTAATTCCTGAAGGATGGATGATCCTCCATAAATAAATACAGCTAGCAAGGAGTAAGAAAGTAATTTAAGACTAATAGTTCCTATTAACTCTGCAGTTCTACCAGAAAAACACCTTCCTAATGCACCCAAAGAAAGCCCTTGACCTGCCTGTAGATTGAGCTCTAAATTGATCAACGAAGTGTAATACATGATGAACCATATAGTCACCATTAGCAATATGCTGGGAATGAGGCCTAATTTAGCCAGTACCATCGGTAGAGCTATCATTCCGCTGCCTATGCAAGTTCCTGCTACAAGCAGCACTGCTCCAATTTGTTTATACATCATTTTTTCCTATGAAGTTAAGTATTAATTAAAGCAGTACACATTTTTGAGCTTTTGGCTTTTTCTACGACCTTAGTCCGAGATAGCAGTACAATCGTCCTATAAGATCTTCAAGCATTGGCGAACTAAGAAATCTGATAAGGGGATGGATACTAAGTCACAAACTAATCGACTAGAAAGCATTGGTGGGTTTGCCCAATGATTCAACATATTGTATACAGTGGCTACTGCATTGCTTTTTGTTAATGCAATCTTCCGGCAAAAGCGTACGATCCACGAGATGTGCTTGCATAAGACTTGAACAAACTTCAGCAATACCCTTCCAATGAGTTGCCACTCTCTTTTGTATAGGACAAATAGTTTTTATATCTTTTTTATCTTGAGTTTGTACGATATACCGTTGATCTCTTGGATAAGCCGTATAAGGGCATCCTTCACTAACACTTACATGTTTTTCGTGACCAGACTGCTTCAAGCCCGCTTTTGTATACAAATATTGCATAGTAGAATCTTGACAGATAGCTTCACACCAGCGATCGAATTTTAATTCATCCCAGTGTTTTAAGGATTGGGGTGACACATCGATCACTTAAATGTGGGCTAGATTCGAGCAAATCCATCCTAGTTTTATTCCTACATGCTCAATATTTATTCATGTAGCGAGTGATTGCAGTCTGGGTGCGAATATAAGCATAGTGGGCTTCATCTTCTATTTTCAGTTGTTTCACTATTCAAGATTCTCTACTGACTTAAGAGCTTCCCCATACTGCTACGAACTTTCTAAGTCAGATGATAGAATAATTTTAGAACACTCTTTTATGTTTAATAAGTCTAATAAGGGCTCTAGACTTTTTTTATAAATTTGGACAAGCTGAGAAACTTTTTCTTTCTTTGCTCCTTCTCGAACAGCCATACTATCCGCTATTAATACGATGACTTTTGAGGAATTGCCAGAATTTGCTTCCATTATTTTTGATCGCATGATTGTGGCTGATAGCAACATTTGCATGACATCAATAGGCAAACCTTCGCTTAATCCATCCCTTACAGACCATAAACCTATTCCCATGTAAATATTTAATTGATTATCTTTGGGTGTTATTATGCTATTTCCATTATATGTTAATAGAGATAAACTTTGATTTAATGTTTCAGTTATATTTATGTTCATTTTATTTACATCCTTGTATTTTTTTTAAAATAAGAACAAATTTTTTATTTATTATGTGCTTTTGTGGACTAATGCGAATATATTGGTCCAATCCTGGATATAGTGAACAATTGACGACAGCCATGTCATACTGTTTTGCGATAGCGCAAAAATAATTGGCGCTACGGAATTTTTTAGGTACTTGGGCGATGAATGTTTGTCCTTGCGACGGGACAATTTTAAAGTCCAATGCGCTCATTTCGCGCATTAGCCAAGCCTTTTCCTGTAATATGTAGGCTATTGATTTTCGGAGATGCTCTTGATCTTGCATGGCGGCGATGGCAGCAGCGATAGCTAGAGAGCTCACTCGATAAGAACGTAAATTGGACTTCATTGTGGCAATCATTTCCGCCGATGCAATGCCATAACCAATGCGAAGGCCTGCTAACCCATAGGCTTTAGAGAATGACCTCACGACCATGATATTTGAATGCAATGATCGTTCTATAAGCGTTTGTCCCACAAAGTCTGCACCGGCCTCAGAGACTAATATCGGCACACTCGATAGTTCAGCTAGTTGCAACAATTGGTTGGACTCAGTCCAAATTCCTGTCGGATTATTAGGATTACATAGATGAATTAATCCTGTATCGGGTGTAAAAGCTTTGAGCAGCCCATCAAGATTCAAACTAAAGTTATCATGAAGAGAAACTGTTTTGACATACCCCTGCAATGTAGTCATACAAGCAATAGATTCAGGAAAGGTTGCGGAGGGAACCACGACGTTCTTTCCTATGGCGAATACTTTTAGAAAATCCTCCAGCAGTTGATTAGCTCCAGCGCCCAGCAAAATAGTCTCTTCCGCAATATTGTGATGCTGAGCAATTAAAGCGATTAACGTCTTTTCTTCATCAGGATATAAGTGTGACTTTCCAGCGGCGTCTTTGATAGCTTCGATTGCTTTAGGCGAAGGTCCTAGTGGATTTTCCGATAGACTTAAATCAATAGTCGCACGCTGCGTAGTGGCATAAGTGTGACTATACGAATTTTTTAAAGTGATCATAATAAACTCTTTTTTTTCATAATATTTTAAAAATCTGGCCTAAGCGCATGGCTCCCTAGCAAAATTGGCAGCAAAAACAGAAACTCATTTATGCAATAGGCTTAAAAGCTTTACGTTCTTTAAGAGGCGTTCTAGCTAAAAAAAGGGCTAAATCGAAAATATGAAAAAAAGAAAAGAAATGAAGCGCATGTGGCGCTGTAGGAATAGAAAAAAATGGGGTTGGCTGGGTGTTTATCGCAAGAGGTTGTGCCCAGCAATAGGCAATGATTACGACAAAGATTTAATTTTGTGTTGTTCATCTTGTTTTTTTCCTGACTTAATTATTATTAATAATGGTTTTATTTCTCCTCGATTTTTGTTATTAAATCGGTAATTAAATATAATGCTCATGAAGAATCTCGTTGTTAAACGTTAAAAAAATATAGCTACTTTTAGGGCAAAAAAAAACCCCGCTTTTGGCGGGGTCTTTTGTACACTTGTTAATTTTTACAAGCGTCAGTCAGCCTCCCGCCACATGGGTAAATCAAAAAAGTAAAAATAAAAATAGGCAGTAGACTGTGAACAACGCATTTAAAAATACACCTCTTTCGGCTTAAGGGACATAATATATCAAATATTGTATTTTTTCGTCATCAATTTTATTTTTAAGTCCGATAGCCGTCAGCGATTGCGCGCTCGCGCGCAATCGCTGGCGTTTCATCAATCCTTTCACTATAATCTTTACTTTTAAAGATGTATAGCGTATTATTACTTCTTATTGCTTTAAATTTTTTTAGAACCTCATCGTTGCAAGCTTAAGCGTGATCAATTCCTTTCAATCCCTTCGAGCATAAACATTAATTCAAGGTCAGGAAATTAAATATTTCTAATGGCCACTTATGGAGAAACTATACTAATGGCATTTAAAAAATTTGGTTTATTACCTGAATTAATCTCTGCAGTTGAAGAGAAAGGTTACATAACTCCCACCACTATCCAAGCTCAAGCCATTCCCCTCATCCTTGAAGGTGGCGATCTATTAGCAGGGTCACAAACCGGCACTGGTAAAACAGCAGGATTTACCCTACCCTTGCTGCACAACCTTATGAAAAAAGCTTCGGGTAGATCAAACGTTATAACAAGAGCATTAATTCTGACTCCTACACGTGAACTTGCAACACAAGTCGAAGAAAGTGTCAGAGAATTAGGCAAAAACTTACCTTTAAAATCCACTGTCGTTTTTGGTGGTGTGAACGTCAACACTCAAATCAAAGCCATACGTAAAGGTGTCGATATCATTGTAGCTACTCCAGGACGTCTTTTAGATCTTATTGCACAAAAGGTCATTGACCTTTCTCACATTGAAATTCTGGTCCTAGATGAAGCCGATCGCATGTTGGATATGGGATTTATTCATGATATCAAACGTATTTTGAAACTCTTACCCAAAACACGTCAGAACTTACTTTTTTCCGCGACATTTTCTAATGAAATCAAAAAACTGGCGAATGATTTATTGAGCTCTCCTAAAATGATTGAAGCTGCGAGAATCAATTCAACCGTCGATGCTATTTCCCAAGTGGTCCACCCTGTGGATAGTAAACGTAAACGTGAATTACTATCGTTATTAATCAAAACGAATAACTGGCAACAGGTTTTAGTTTTCATGCGTACAAAACATGGGGCTAACCGACTGGCTGCCCAACTTGTAAATGATGGAATCACTGCCATGGCCATTCATGGCAATAAAAGTCAAAACGCACGCACAAAAGCTCTGGATGATTTTAAAAAAGGTGTGGTGCGTATTTTAGTTGCTACTGATATTGCGGCCAGAGGCTTGGATATTGATCAACTCCCCCATGTCGTTAACTTTGACCTTCCTAATGTCCCTGAAGACTATGTTCATCGTATTGGACGTACAGGTCGTGCAGGAAACACAGGAGAAGCTGTTTCTTTAGTTTGTATCGATGAGCACAAATTACTTAGCGATATTGAACGCCTATTAAAATTTAAAATACCTCAAGTGATTATTCCCAACTTCACGCCAGATCCATCTATTGCAGCTGAACCGATCATCAATGGACGCCGCATGCCTCCAAAAAGTAGAAATCACCCCGTGGCTTCAAAAAATACACCTAAGGTTGGAAATGTTGGATTCGCTTATAGGCATCAAAAACAACGTTAAGTACGGCCTTTGACCCAGGCTTCCTCTTCTTGTAAAACTTGTACTTTTGAAGGGATAATCTTTCTGTAGATTTGAGAAGGCTTTAAAGAGGCGCCTTCAAATTGTAACAAGCGTTCTTGAGTAATGCCAAATAAAAATTCGTTCTCCTCTAAATAAGGAACGATTAAATCCCAATCAGCTGATGTCATCTCTCCAAATTCACCTCCATTCAACTGATCTTTGACAATTTTAAGTGCAGGGTCGCGTATATATAAAGCTCCTCCTGACGCCAAAGAAAATAAATTATTTCCAGGATAAGGTGTTTTTAATTCTACAACATTTCCCTCATCATCAAAGGCTATTGCATTCAAAATCACAAAGCCGCCTCCTTTGAGAGGAACCCCTGCCATGAAAGATTCCGCTAAATAATCCAAACAAGTTCCATTGATGACCACACGCGGTTGACCAACAGCGTTAATGGCTGGGCGCCCTGCAGCGTTTCCTCTAATGTAGCTAGAACCACCTTTTGCCCCGTACAAGAAGGTTGTCCCACATCGCCATACACAACCAGCTTACCTGCTTTCATAATTTGTGCAATTGGATCTTTTGCGTTTCCATGAACATAGATTTCAGCACCATCAATTCCTGAGGCTAAGTAATCTCCAGAGGATCCAAAAACATCTATTCTAACGCCGTTTGAAAGTGAACCCAATCCATTGCCAATAAAACGTTGACCGATGCAATTGAATACGATGAATTTTTTTAATCCCTTTCGATAAGCTTTTACAATAGCTAAGGCCAATGAGTCTTGACCTTGAGGAGGAAAGCCTTTGGCATCTATAATCAAAGTTTGATTTTCTGAATTCCCGGGCCCGACTTCATCTCCAAAGGCAAGATAAGTGAATAAAGGCGAGGGTTTCAATTGTATAGAATAGGCAAGATGGCCTATCTCTTTGTTCAGGAGGGCTAAAACGCGACTCCTTCGCAAAGTCCCTAAAGGATTGAGATAATCGATGAGATTTGTCAAAACAGTAAAAGCTTTTGCACGACTCGCATCATCTTTTGCCTGATCAACCAACGTGATGATAAATCGATTGACCCGTGCATAATCTTCTTGAAAAACATGCTTCTTGGCCCATAAAAACAGTTCATGGGCATCGAGATCAGGTAATCTGGCCACAACATTTTGCCTGGGTTTTTCATACGCAGGATTTAATGTCTCTGCATGGATTGAATGGCCAAATTTATCGGTACATTCTAGGCGAGCTTGCTTACCATCCTCTGGGAAAACAGTAAAGATAAAGGCTCCGCCATCCGTGTAACTCCCGCCGCGTGCATTCCAATAAAAATCCGCTTGCGGCCAAAAAAGGCTATCTTCCTGAGATAAGCTTTCTAAAACTGCATCAATAGCTTGCTTTTCAGATGCAGATAATCCAATGGATTTTGTTCCTTTTTGGATAGCAAAGACTTGTGGACGCAGCATACTGGTATCGGTAATACCAATAAGACGATATCCTTTTTTCTCCTGACGATAAGCCTGAACAGCTTGAGCTAACAGAAAAAACCAGGGGCCATCCGGTGAGCCATGAATGTGCGTTTTTTGCAAGAGTTGATAAATATGTTGTTTGTCTTCAGTTAAAAGAGTAAAATCACGTTCTGTAGTAGGCGCAAGGGCCTCAATAACATATTCCAAGGGATAGCCATAAGTTCGATATAAAAGATCAAAGATTAATACTGCGACTTCCGTATCTGTTAAAAACAAGGGATGAATGTTACGTTCGGACAAATATTCACAAATGGAATAATAATTCGCAAAATCTCCATTATGTACTAAAGCTTCATTTAAACCGACGAAGGGATGCGCACCTCCAGGATGCCAAACTTTTCCTTTTGTAGGATAGCGGTGATGACCAATCCAAACATGTGCGAAAAATTCTTCAAGCTGATAATAAAGGATAACTTCATCCCCATAACCCACCATTTTTAAGACAAGCATATTCTTGCCATTAGAAAGCACAAAAGCTCTTTTTTCTCCTTCAGAAGCGTAAAATCTTTGATTTAGACGATAGGTGTTTTGATAGACAATTTCATCTTCGATGATTTCTAGGCTTTTTTCTTCAAGATGATTTTTCTCAATAAAGGCAGCGATCAGATCTTTTTTAACACGCACAAAATAACTAATGACCAAAGGTGGCTGTATTTCGAGTCCTTTGATACTTCTATAATCTTTAAGATGTGGCTGGATAAAAATATGATCCACATCAAAAATGGGATGAATAAAGTCTTTTTCAAGTTCAGCTTGACAAGACTGGTTGAGATAGGCAATGGCTAAGAGATAACTGTTATCTAAAATTGTCTGTTCGGTATTAAATGCCTGAGCTGACAAGCCCACAGCAGCGATTCCTCCCCCTTTACCGTTTCCACGATTTCTCATTTGTATCAAAGGAGGCAATAGATGTTTTCCTGCAATTTTTTCTTCGCAAGCTAAGCCAATGACTCCACAACCCCCTTCAGCCTCGTTCTTGCGCAAAGGGATGGATGTCCTAGGAAAATCTCTAGAAGCGATCAGCTTTTCAATCACTTGATGAGACCTCATCTTTTTTTCATATACTTTAATACATCTAGTCTGCCACGCAATTCTTGAATGGATTTCATTCCCAACTTGCGTAAAATATCTTGCAGCTGCCAAGATAATGATAAATATAAGTTGCTGATGCGATCAGCTCCCCATTCCGGATCCACAAGCTCTTGAAGTTCATGATCTGTAGTTGTAAGACCAAATGGGCAGCCTCTGCCTCTTTCGCAATTGGCGCATCGGGTACACCCCAAAGCCACCAATTCTACTGTTCCCAGCACGCATCCATCCGCGCCTAAAGCAATGGCCTTGGCGATATCATAGGCAGTGCGTATACCCCCGCTGGCCATAATGACTATTTCATCGCGAATCCCTTCGGCAGAGAGATATCGATGGACTTTAGGCAGTGCTAATTCGATAGGCATGGCGATGTTTTTTTTAGCGATTTCTGGAGCGGCTCCTGTGCCGCCATAGCCTCCATCAATTTGAAGGATATTGGCGTGGGCATAAAAACTCCCTACAGCTACCATATCGATATCAGTAGGTGTTGAGACTTTAACCGAAATTAATGCTTGAGGATTGATAGTTTTAACCCAATCGATATGCTTTTTATGGTCTTCAACGGAATAGACACTATGAAAAGGAAAAGGTGAAAACAAGCTGACCCATGGCAAAGAACCACGCATTTTAGCTACGGCCATGGTCGCCTTGTCACCTAGGAGATGCCCTCCTAAACCCGGCTTGGCGCCTTGAGCATACTTAAATTCTACGATAGGAGCATACTGAATAGTTTCCTCACTGACTCCAAACATACCTGTAGCGATTTGAGTAATGACATAATCTTTGTAGGGAACTAACGAACTTGGGTAACCGCCTTCGCCCGTACAAGTGAAAATTTTCCATCTTTCCGCAGCTTTTGCACGCGATAGCATAATATTTTCGCTGACGGAACCATACGACATCCCTGCGCCGTAGAATGGCACAGGAATTTTTATTTTACGGTCTTTGTTGCGCTTATTTAACGAAAGTGACAAGTCTGGCAGGAATTCTTTAGATAGCCACTCAGAAGGCTGCAAGAACTTGAAATCTAAAAGGTCAAATCCACCGCCTGAATCTCCTATTCGATATTCAAGGCCATTTTCAGGCGGTTTGCCGGTTTCGGCTTGAGACCATGTAGAAAAGATAAGATCCGAAGTCCAGCGCGCATCACCCAGAGCAGGCATTTTACCAAACGCGAGCGTCGGCCAAACGCTGAAACCGTACCTAAGACATTCGGTATGTTTTTTTGTAATCATTTCTTCGATATTTTTATCGTTATTCATAGCCTTCAATGCCAAAAAAAAGCGTCATTTTCAAGGTCTTTCTGGAACATGGCTCTGCCTAATTCACCACGCAGCCTCCGCACTTCCCTTATACCCATAGCGCCTAATATTTCCAAAAGTTGATCTCTCCATGAGGCTGCCAAATTTTTTAATCTTTGCTTGCCCCATTCTAAAGTCATGTTATCCGGAAAAATAAATTGGCTTGTTTTGCGTTCAGTACAGGATCCATCAAATCTGGCTTGCAAAGCGACAAAAAGGGGTGTATCAAGTACTACGGCATCTAACCCACAAATAATGGCTTTAGCCATATGCTCTGCAGCAACAATACCCCCACTTCCAAGCAAAGTCACTTCTTCACGTATTTTTGCCTGAATAAAACTTCTATGGACATCGCGAATCATATCAAGCACAAACTTGTCATTTTTTCCACGTCCATGGTAGTTAGCAGTTAGATGAAAATTACGGACTCCTGCTTTAAAAAGACCTAACAGGTCACTTTCAAAATCTGTGCGCAAAATGATGATTTTTTCTGGATAGTTGCTTAGGAGCTTTTTAAATACCTCTTCATTCCAATCTTCAACTTCAATTATTAAAGGCTCCTGATCCATTTTTTTCAAACCATCATAATTTTGCAAAGAGACAAGTGGAACGATAGATGAGCCTTTAAGGTTATATTTAAGAATGGATTCTAGCGGCAGAATGGATAAAGATTGAATAAGCCGAGCTGACTCCACAAGAATATCTGCCAAAGTTTTATTTATTAAATCAATGGCTGGTGTATCAAAGAGAAAAGGAACTTGGATCGTGAGAGTTGGAGGCTGTAAACCTTGAGCTTGATTTTTTTTATCTAAAGCAATGAATGGCTTTTTTGTACCTATATCAACTTCCGTTGAGATATACTCTCGGCCATGAATACCATCTCTTGTGGGTCGAACGATTTCAGACATATCAGTCCACATTCCATCCCAACCCGCACCGCCAAACTTACCTCGATATCCTGCGCCACGAATGAGTATACGGCCTGAGCTTGCTTCATAAGCCACCGCATCAACATAGTAAGGCAAAAAATATGCATCTCCTAATTCTGCGCGTGCGGGATTGTGCAAAATAGTCACCATGTCAGGATATTGAGTTGTGCAGCGCAAACACCCTACACATAAATTCTCACGAGGAGCAAATCCGCCTAGAGGACCTGAAAAAACTCCATAAACACAGGGACGACTCATCACAATTTTTAATTTACCCTGATAGTGGATGAGTTCTTTAATTAAAAATTTAGCAAATTTCCATCGATTGACACGCACATTGAAGCTATGCGGATGGGGTTTTATATGAGGAGCTTTTTTGATCTCTATGTCATATCGGCGATAAGTGGCTTTTGCCTTTTTTTTGATCATGCTTCCTGAAAAAATTATTATGTAATTCCTAGGCGTATAATTGCAAATTACCAATCCTATTCAAAAACAGCTAGCAAAAAGAGCGTTGTTGTACTATTCACTACCACTGAGCCAAAGAGATCACTGACAAGGCATGAGATAGTGAGGTTTAAGCTCTTACTGGTCTCTGTGGTGAATTGCATCAAAGTCTTTTTTAATCAAATTTGATGTATTGAAAATATTTATTTATTGTTATATAATAGTCTTATACAGGAGTTTATTATTATGGGTACTCCAGTTGATAATAAAAACTTTATCGATAACTATCGATATGTTTATCAGGATCCTAATGTAAGAGTGATTAATAATCCTTTAGCTGCACCACAAAAAGCTTTTGATATTAATGCGCCGGAAGGGACAAGTAAAACAAAAAAAGACATCAAAAAAGAAAAGAAAAAAGATAAAGATGGTAAAGATATCGATGATGATGAAGAAAAACCCCTAGCACGTCCTATGGGTCTTTAAGTTTCGATAACAATACCGTGCGTGTTTCTAAAAGTGATTTTTGTTCCACACCTTGAATGCCTAATTTAGCTGCTACTTCTAGATGTTCCTTTCTATCATCTACAAAAAAAGATTCTTTAGGAGATGTTTGTGTAACATCTAAGGCTATTTGGAAAATCTTTGGGTTCGGTTTTTGATAACCTACAAATGCTGATATAAAAAAATCATCTATAAAAGAAGTAAGGTTAGCCATTTTTATACGATATTCAGCTAAATCTCTTCCTTCATTGCTAATAGCCGCAATTCTTAATCCATAGTCCTTTTTAATTTGGCTAAAAAAAGAAATCATATCAGGATAAGGCTTAGATTGCGCAAACATAAATTCTTTAAATTTTTGCATAGAAAAACTTCGCTCAGTCCAAAAAATGACATTTTTTAGATAATCGTCTAAACTGGCTTTACCTGATTCATAAATATCGTAAAATTGTCGATGTCTTTGATCAAAATCGACAAGGTCTAAATCAAAAGCTAATGCTGATTTTTCACGCATATGGCGGTCCCATCCATTCGTCATGAGAACACCGCCAATATCAAGAAAGAGAGTTGAAATTTTTGACATATAACCTTCTTTTTCTGAAGATTATAAAAAAACAAATATGATTGCAACCCTCCATTTTTTTACTAAAGCTTAAGGTTTAAACTTTAGTAATATGATCATCTCTGCATTTATCGCATGAGCAATGGCATTTTCCAGCTGATACAAGTAGCATGATACCCGCAGCTAGGGCTAGTAAATTCATAATTACACTCAATATCGGTGAAAGTGCAATTCCTGCTAGACCAATCAGCCCAGTTAGAAGTAACCACACAGCCAGGAAAATAAAAGCTAACATAAATACATGTCTCATATAAGCCTCCAAGTAAAGGAAAATTATTTCCTATCTTTATTTTAAATCTAAAAAAAATCTATGTCAAGCTTACCCCAAAAAGTTAGTATTATAAAACTTGCTTTTCATTAAGTCTTTGAAATAAAGTGAGCTATAGCCCATACACACCAGGCTATCAAATATTTTATTGTCAAAATCGTTAATAGATTCGCGGCGATGAGTAAAACAATCTTTAAAGGTGAAGAAGTTTCGCATTCCGAAAGCGATGCAAAGCTATTCGTGTTTTGATTATATTAATGCATCGCGACGCTTTGTGTGAGAAACGAACTCTTGTTAATTTAAGTGTTTTAATTTAAATAGTTTAAGTAGTCTCTTATTTTTACTTCACATCTACCATTCTATTCATTAGGACCTTTATATAATGACAATTTTTTGGTCAGTTCAGTCACAATCTCCTGGGGTCCAAACAGCACAAGACCATAAAAGATAATTTCTTCTTGTTTGGCGGCTAGGGTTCTTGTTTTTTGATCTTCCCATGTCCCCTCAGTCATTGTATTCGTGAATGCTGAATATTGAAGTCCGGCTTCTTTGGCCTTCATGAGAAGGTTGGCAATCTTATTTGAATTTTTTTCTCTTAAAATAATGAAAGGCATCTTAGATATATTGGGATAAACAAAACCCTCCGCATTCTTAAAGTCCATCAAATGCAAATCAGTGGATCCCATATGGGCTCCAAATCCTAAACACATGTGGGCTACTGCATTCATGACAATGCCAGTTTCAATCTGTTTATTAACAATGGCGACTAATTTATTTTGAAACATTTAAATACTCCCTTAGTTTTATGTAAGATTAATTTCTGTTGAGAAACAATGAACAGCCTGTGCAAAGACCTTTGCATGATAAGCTTTTCCTTTTAGGAAAAACTCTACTTTTACAACCCCTGGTCTTTCAATGAAATGGCCTTGTTCAACCCGAAAACTTTTGATGTCTTTTGACAAAAGCCCAAAAGTGTCGACATAAGCTGTAAGCCCTCCTAAAACCGATCCTGTAAAAGGGTCTTCAGAGATTCCCACTAAAGGAGCAAAGCAGCGCATGTGAAATTGATTTTCTGAATCAAAGGCCTCAGGGCAAAATAAACATACAGCCACGATATCATGCTTTTTTGAGAAATGAGCTAATGACTTCGGATCACATTCAATCTTTTTTAAAGCTTCCAATGACTTTATGACGACAAAGAGATCTTTATTAGTCTCTTCATACATCACGGGATAGACTGAATTCACCAAGTGCTCTTCAAATCCTCCTGCTTTAGCAACTTCGAGATGAGAAATTTTCGTGGATCGTAACTTAACCCTTGGGGTTTCATAAGCGACCTTGATCTCTTCATCATTGTCTATTTTCACTTCCATTTTGAGAACACCGCAAGATGTCTCTACATCGAATGGATAAAGGCCAATTTTTTCAATACCAAAACGTTTTTCTTTAGCTATCATATAGAGAGCGCCTACAGTAGAATGACCACAGAAGGTAATTTCGTGTCCTGTGGGAGTAAAATAGCGCATATGGAACCTCGCCTTTTCACTGGGCAACACAAAGGCTGTTTCAGATAAATTGAGTTCCCGAGCAATTTTACGCATGGTAGTTTCATCCAAATCATCGGCATCTAAAACAACTCCTGCAGGATTACCCCCAAACCTCTTGTTTGTAAAAGCATCGACTTGATGTACATGTACTTTTCTAAAGTGAGCTGCCGTTTTCAAGTAATTGTAAACAGTTGCCCGTGAGATCTGAAGCTTAGAGGCGACATACGCAGAGGATTCTTTAAAATCGAATAAACCTTTATCATGCAACCTGGATATGAGTTCTCTTTTCTGACTGGAAGACAGGGCTTGAAGATTAATTTTATTTTCCGTGAGAAAGTTATTGATTATCTGGTCAAGCGATTGTTTCCAAGGGTCAATCGTTGCAGGTGGCGAAGAAGGAAAAGTTGCTTGGACAAGAAAATTGAGTTGTTCTTGAAGATTTTTAAAATGTGTTAAATCGTAACGTATCCTGAGGTAACTTACGATCAAGTTATCCTTAAAAAATGGATAAATGAAGCTCCTCACGCTTCTGCCCCCGACTAGCAATTCAGAAAATGTAGTATTTATCTGACAGTTTTGTATAAGCTCTTGATCTTCTTTGATTGTTGAAAAGGAGTTGAAAATTTCTTGTATTATACCCTCCCCATTATAAAGCGCCACTTCAACCAAAGGATAGAACAAATCCACTAAACCTCGCGCTAATTGTGTGTGATTTTCTAAACTCATAAGGGATATCCTTTTTTATAAATTACAATAATATTATAAATTAGAATATTTGTCAATTTCAAAATTTTTTCTAAATGTTCTACTGTGATAAATCGTAAAATTCTATTTATAGTAAAATAACGTCTTGTTAAAATGATTCCATGTTTTTGGATAAGGTTTTTTTATGGCTAAAATTTGGTCCGTTGAGTGCAAAAATAAATACATTACTCCCCTTCAAATTCCTCAAAAGATTAGCGAAATCCGTCAAACAAACAAAAAGATTGCCACACTTAATGGATCTTTTGACTTGTTACACGCAGGACATTTGCAAATTATTTATGAAGCTTCGCAACAAGCAGATGTCTTGATTGTGGCCCTTAATTCTGACCATTCCATCAAACAGTATAAAAGCCCTCTCAGGCCTCTTATCCCTTTAGAGTATCGATTGCAAATGATGAGCGCTTTAGCATTTGTTGATTATGTGACATGGTTTGAAGAAACAGATCCCCTAGCATTATTGAAGCTTATAAAACCGGATGTCCATGTCAACGGTGCAGAATATGGGGAAAATTGCATCGAAGCAGATACAGTCAAATCAAACGGTGGCCGCATCCATGTCGTCCAGCTGGTCCCGGGTTTATCAACCACAGAGATTCTAAAAAAGATCGCGGCCTTGCAAAAACAAGAGGTTTCACCATGCGTTTGATTGGTACATTCAAAGATCAAAATCAAGCACGTGATCTTTCAACCTTTCTTGAATATAGTGGTATCACAACTCAGTTAGATGTTGAAACTAATAAAGATTGGGGGAGTGTTAACTATGGCGATACAGTCTCAACTTTATGGGTGATCGATGAAGATCAAATGAATGATGCCTTTGCAAAGAAGGAGGAATTTTTAAATAATCCGCAAAAAGCCCTGTCAAAGGTTTCTTCCATTAACAAAAGCTGGATTCAAGAACCGTTTAAAGAAAAAATCAAAGAAGTGCCTTTAAAAATCATCCGCGACAAAAAACTCAATGATTTAGGGCAAAATGGTTTTGGATTAATTACCACAGGGATCTTAATTACATGCATCCTTCTTTTGTTTATTTCCACATTGACCATGCCTCAATTTACCAATATGCCCGAAAATATTCCTAACAATGTCCTACTGACTCCTAAAATTAATAAAGTACTTTTGTTTGATTACCCTAAAGCCTATGCCACGCTGGATAAAATTATCAGCGCCTATGGAATAGAAAGCCTTCAAAACCCCAACGATATGCCACCACAAGAGAAAGTGCTGATTAATACATTTAATAATACTCCCTATTGGAAAGGTTTTTATGAAAAGCTGGTCAGCTTTTTTTCTGAAGAAAAGCCTTTATGGAATTTCCCTGAACCTATGTTTGAAAAAATTAGAGAGGGTCAAATTTGGCGCCTTTTAACACCCATCTTTTTGCATTACGACATCTTTCATCTATTTTTTAATATGATCTGGTTGATTGTTTTGGGACGACAAATGGAACAGCATTTGGGTGTAGGACGATATATTTTATTTATTGTTCTAACAGGCATCCTATCAAACACCTTCCAATACTTGATGACAGGTCCCAATTTTATTGGATTTTCAGGTGTTTTGTGCGCCATGCTTACCTTCATTTGGATGAGGCAAAAGAAAGCTGCTTGGGAAGGCTATCAACTACAATCCTCTACTTTTACTTTTGTCATGTTATTTATCATTGCGATGTTTGGTATTCAACTGCTATCATTCTTTATGGAGATCTTTTCGCACAGTGCTTTTTCTCCTGGCATTGCTAATACAGCCCATTTATCAGGAGCTTTACTGGGTTTGATTTTAGGACGTTTGGATTTCTTTGCTTACAAAAACCGTTAAATATTCTAATAGAAATGACCGTTCGCGACATTATCATTTTAGGCTGCTCAAGCCAACAACCCACGCGTATGCGCAATCATGGGGCCTATTTATTCCGTTGGAATGATGAAGGGCTTTTATTTGATCCTGGAGAGGGTACGCAAAGACAATTCATTTTTGCTAATGTAGCTCCTACTGTTGTAACGCGAATTTTTGTTTCGCATTTCCATGGAGACCATTGCCTGGGGTTGGGCTCTATCCTCATGCGTCTTAATTTGGATAAGGTCACTCATCCTATTCACTGTTATTATCCTGCAGGCGGAAAACGATATTTTGACCGTTTGCGTTATGGAACCATTTATCATGAAATTATAAATGTCGTTGAACATCCTGTCTCAAAGCCTGGGCTCGTCCATGATGATGGCAAATTTCGAATTGAAGCTGTGGAATTAGATCACGGGGTAGAAAATTTGGGATGGCGTGTGACCGAGCCGGATACGCGTAAATTCGACCGGCTAAAACTGCAAGAGTTCGGTGTGAAGGGTTCCTTAGTCAGGGAACTGGAAGATAAAGGCACTCTTATGATTGATGGTAAAGTTGTCCATTTAGACGATGTCAGCAAAGTCCGTCCGGGGGATAGTATTGCTGTAGTGATTGACACACGTTATTGTCAAAATGCGATCGACATAGCTAAAAACGCGCAAGTTTTGTTATGTGAAAGCACTTATTTGGAAGAACACCTAGACTTGGCTCGTAAGCATTATCATCTCACGGCTCGACAGGCTGCTACGATAGCTAAACAAGCCGGAGCCCATGAACTAATACTGACCCATTTTTCCGCTCGTTATCAAAACCTTCGACCTTTTGAAGAAGAAGCTAAAGCGATTTTCCCGAACACCTTTGTCGCGGACGACTTACTCACGTTTCCATTTCCTAAAAATCATTAGAGTGTATAATCCCTTCCATAGGTTTATATGTTCAATGAAACTGCCAAGCAATTTTTAAAATATCTTGATACGATTAAAAACGCCTCAGAACATACCATACGAAACTATAATATAGACCTTAATGCACTCAAAAGCTACATTGAAAGGCGGCATTCCGCCCTAGTATCAAGTCAGTCTATTGCTTTATCAAGGATTGACCGCAAAATGATACGTGGTTTTTTATCTGAGCTTACAACAAATGGAGCCAGCAAGAAAACCATTGTGCGCAGACTTTCCTCTATCCGGACTTTTTTTAAATATGCCTTTTCCCACAAATTAATCGAAGTTAATCCTACTGAAGATTTAGAAACTCCAAAAATAGAAAAAAAAATCCCCGTTTCTCTTTCTTATGACCAGGTCCTCAAATTGTTTGAACAGCCAGAGACTAACACTTTACTGGGCTTCCGTGACCGCGTGATCATGGAACTTTTCTATAGCTCAGGTTTACGTGTCAGTGAACTAGTTGCCCTAAGCCGCAATGATTTCGATCAGCAAAATTTGTTGGTCAGGCTAAAAGGAAAGGGTAAAAAAGAAAGAGTCATTCCTATCACTAAAAATGCAGCGGACTGGATTAAAAAGTATTTGGAACATCCCGAAAGGTATATTTCTACAGATGGCCATCATATGCAGTTGGACCCATTGGCTATCTTTTTAAATAAACGCGGAACGCGCCTAACCACACGTTCTGTGGACAGGAATTTTGATAAATACCTTAAAGCAAGCGGACTTGCAGGAAAGGTCACTCCGCATACCATCCGCCACACTATCGCCACCCATTGGCTGGAAAATGGGATGGACCTCAAAACAATTCAAGTTATTCTAGGACACTCCTCGTTAGCCACTACAACCATTTACACACAAGTATCATCCCAACTAAAGAAAAAAGTATACGATCAAGCCCACCCAAGAGCACATACTCATTAGTCTATAAAAAAAGCCCTACTGAGTACATATGCATCGGGATATAAGGACAATACATTGGTAGTTAAGATATTAAATTAACAAGATGGCAGGATCCATGCTATTCACTTAATCATTTTTTGAAAATAACGTATCTCAGAAAAATAACACATCAACGCAGAGCCGGGGAGACGGAGAGACACAGAGGATATGAAAAAAATTGAAATTAGTTGGCTCTTGTTGGCATTTTTGTTTTTCCAATTTAATGACCTCATCCAAAAATGGAGTTAGGAATGTGAGTGAGGCCATTTAAATGACCCCTAAAAACTCTGCGTCTCCCTGGCTCTCCGTCTCTGCGTTAATATGTTATTTTCAAAAAATGATTAGGTAAATAGCATGATCCTGCCATCCTGTTCTTTTTTTTGTTTTATAATTATAGTTATTTTGTAAACTTATTTCTTTTGATAGCCTTATTTTTATGTGCTAAAGTAGCGACGCGTTTTCTCTATTCTCTTCTTTCCTCTGTCCGTCTAAGCTTTTTTAGTTGCAGGATAAGGAAATAAGCTTTAAAATGATTTAATTCTTTAACTAAAACTCGCGATAAAATTTAAGACCTTTTCCCTATGATTACACTAAATAAAATCTCTAAAAGTTTTGGCAGCCGCAGTTCTCTTTGAAGACGTGACCATGACATTCAATGCAGGTAACCGTTATGGACTTACAGGCCCTAATGGAGCGGGTAAGACGACTTTATTAAAGATAATCATGGGCTTTGAAGAACCCACCAGCGGAACGATTACCCTTCCAGATCGCGTGGGCATTTTACGTCAAAATATTGAAGCCTACAAGGATTTTAATATACGAGATGTTGTCATCATGGGCAATAAACGCCTGTGGGATGCCTTTAAAGAACGTGATCGCTTTACGATGTGGAAATGACAGATGACATTGGGATGCAACTTGGTGAATTGAAGGGATCATTGCCGAAGAAGATGGTTATTCGGCCGAATCCAATGCAGAAGTCTTATTGGCTGGTATGGGCATCCCTCAAGAATTTTTTGAATTAAAATGCGTGAAATTCCTACCGATATCAATTCAGAGTTTTGCTCTGCCAAGCTCTTTTTGGTGATCCGCAAGCTTTGTTCTTGATGAACCCACTAACCATCTTGACTTAGAATCTATTGGCTGGCTAGAAAATTTCTTCACGAATACAAAGGCGTGCTTTATTGTCATCAGCCATGACCGCCATTTTTTAAACTCAGTGACCACACATATTGCAGATATTGATTATGAAACTATCATCCTTTATCCGGGTAATTATGATGACATGATTGTTGCTAAAAGTTCTGTACGCGAAAGAGCGGAAGCAGACGCAAAATCTAAAGAGAAAAAAATTTCTCAGTTGAGCGAATTCGTTGCTCAAATTTGGTGCAGGAACTCGTGCGAGTCAAGTGCAATCACGTCTCAGCGAAATGTCAGCCGACTCCAACCTCAAGATTTTAAAAAAATCGAATATCCAACGCCCTTATATCCGCTTCCCCTTAACGAAAAAAACCGGGCAAAATTTTATTAAAGTCGACCATGTTGACCAAAGTATTATGATGGACCACATGTGATTCGCTCATTTTCGATTGAATTCACACGGGGAGATAAAATCGGCAGTCATTGGAAATAATGGACGAGGAAAAATCAACACTTCTTAAACTCCTCTTCACTTGCCCTATCTCCTGATAAAGGATCGTCGAACTTGGACATCAAGTGCAAATATGTTACTTTCCCCAAAACCACTCCGAAGTCATGGACAAAAACACCTTACAAACAGCTTCGATTGGCTGAAGGAAAGACGCCCGGTATTTATGATCAAGATATTCGAAGTGTCATGGGTAAGATGCTTTTTGGGGGTGATGATGCATTTAAGCCAGTCCAGGGCTTTCAGGGGGAGAAACGGCGCGACTGATCATTGCTGGCATGATGCTGCGGAACATAATGTAATCATTCTTGATGAACCTAATAATCACCTGGACTTAGAAGCTGTTTCAGCACTGGCTTGGGGTTTAAATGAATACAACGGTACTGTCATCGT
>CAVVKX010000044.1:0-83576 GCA_963748975.1 uncultured Parachlamydiaceae bacterium | reverse complement strand
TTGTTCAGCAAGCATTCCATGATAGCCGAACCAATGAAATCAGCTGTTAAAAACCTATTGGGATCAAATTTTTTTAATCGAACATCCTTTTTTAACCTTAACTCATGCTTTTCTTTCGACATATTTAAGGAAGATGTTCTTCGCTTCCTTGATGTCTTTGTCTTGTCCATTTTTATTACCTCCATAAAGAAGAAGCAGGTAGGTTTCTCCCACTTCACCATAATAAATTCGCTTACCATCGTCCCACCGCAGCTCAAAAATGCAATCTCTTGTTATACCTCTGTCGTACTTAGAGACATTCTTGAATCACCAAAGTGACCATTGTCGATAATATTTTTAATCCTGTTTTGTGTTTGATGGAATTGTGGAAATTTTTCTATTTTAAAGTTCCGTTTCATTATCAACCTTCACTTTGGGCCAGGGTTTTTCCTATGGGAATGTATACCGCTGCAACTGACTTGTTAAGTTCTAGTATTCATTTAGATTTTCTTCAAGGGATTGTGCAAATATGGCTTTGGATTACATTTTTTTTATGGTGTTTGGTTGCCTATATGAGTAGACTCAATCCCTTCTCAAATTCTATGCTAGATATCAGCAAACGATGACATTATTGTTTTTTAATTTGTGTTTTAAAAATTATGTTTCAGTGTTTACTTTTGCCATAGGATCCGGGTAGATTCGAGAGGAATAGTAACTTCGTAAAAATAGGGTACGATGCGGGGAGTAAAGTTGGCTGGCGGATTCGTTGTTGGAATCTCTGCACGATAAACATATCCATTTGCCACATTGGGAATTGACCTATGACATTCCATTTCTTTTGCCATTGTTGTCGAATAAAGCTCCACTTTAACAGCTTCACGATTCAAGTTATTGAAATAAACTTGGACCTCAAATAGATTGAGATTTTTATCAGTTTCGATTTTTAACTCACCGAATCGCAGACCATTCCAATTTTTTTCGAGGTTGTGCTGCCAATTGACAATTTGTTTTGATAATGCGCAGTTATTTTTGATTCGACTGTGATAATACTGTGCTGCTGGAAGATAAAATTTCTCTGTATATTCACGGACCGCACGGTTGGAAGAAAAATAGGGTGTTAATCTAGACATGCTCTCTCGAACCTTTGTGGTCCAGGCAATAGGGATTTTTTCCGCATCCCGAGTATAAAATTCTGGAATAATTTCTTTTTCGAGTAGATCGTAAAGGGCATTGGCTTCTGCTCTATCCCAATTTGGATCATCGCCATGTTCCTTGCCGTCTCCTAATGCCCAACCTATTTCGGGGTCATAGGCTTCTGCCCACCAACCATCTAGTTCAGAGAGATTCAATCCACCATTGACGAGCACTTTCATTCCACTCGTTCCGCATGCTTCCCAGGGCCTACGCGGAGTATTGATCCATAAATCGACCCCTTGTACGAGATGTTCAGTCAAAATCATGTCATCATCGCTAAGGAAGATCACATGCGTTCGCGCCTCAGGTCTAGAAATGAATTTCATCCATTTTTTTATTAAGGCGTGTCCCTCAACGTCTGCTGGATGCGCTTTACCAGCAATAATAAGCTGCACAGGGTGATCCTTGTTCGTCAATATGCGCAGAAGGCGATCTTCATCGGAAAGGAGCAAATCGGGTCTTTTGTAAGATGCAAATCTTCGTGCAAAACCTAATGTCAAAGCATCCGGATTTAAAAAATGTTTGGCTTTTTCGACCTCCTCATTAGATGCTCCTCTAGCTTCCAGCTGCCTGGCAAAGCGAGTGTGTGCATAATCAATTAATGAGGCACGCGATTGATTACGCATTTGCCAAATTTTCTTATTTGGTACAACCCGGATTTTCTTCTCTAGGTTTTCTGTCTTTCCAAGCCATCGCTCTTTCCCACAAGCCTCTGTCCAAAGAGCGTCAGACATAGGAGAATCCCAACTAGGCATGTGGACTCCATTCGTTACAAATCCTACTGGGATTTCTTCTTTTGGCCAACGAGGGAACAAATCTCCGAATAGATTTCGGCTGATGATACTGTGTAATTGACTAACGCCATTGACTGAACCGCTTCCTTGGATAGCTAAATAAGCCATGTTAAAATCTTCATTAGGATTTAACTGACCAAGAGCAAGTAATCGCTCAAGCGATATGCCCAATTTAGTTTGGGCATATTTTCCTAGATATTGCGCAATAAGATCAGGAGAAAATCGATCAAATCCAACTGAAACTGCTGTATGGGTTGTAAAAAGATTACCTATCCGAGTGGCTGTCAAAGCTATTTCGAAAGATTGTTTTGTCTTTTGCATGAAACAAAAAGCCCGTTCCAATACTACAAAAGCCGCATGCCCCTCATTCATATGACAAATTTCTGGTTCTATGCCTAAGGCATCCAGAAGACGCCATCCGCCAATGCCGAGAACTAATTCCTGTTTTAAACGTTGCTCTCGGTCACCGCCGTAGAGTTCACTAGTTATCCCTCTATGAGTTGGAATATTGGCTAGGTCATTACTATCTAATAAATAAAGCTTTCTTCTGCCCACTTTGACCTCCCATGTACGGAGCCAAAGTGACCAGCCGGGCAATTCGATTTTCAGGCGAAGCCATTCCCCATTCGCTAAGCGCAAAGGTTTGATGGGCAGTTGTCCAGGATCATTATAGGGGTAAAGTTCTTGTTGCTCTCCACTTTTGTTGATGAATTGTCGGAAATAGCCTTGACTGTAAAGCAATCCGATTGCGATGACTGGAACCCCCAGATCACTCGCGGCTTTGAGTTGATCGCCGGCTACATTTCCGAGGCCGCCAGAATAGATGGGAAGTCCTTCGCTCAACATGAATTCCATACTGAAATAGGCAATGCACGTAATAGATGACTTAGAATGATTTTCCTGAAACCAAGTAGATAATCTCAAAGCATCCTGTCTTCTTTTCACAAGATCACTAATCAGGGTGCTAAATTTTTGATCGCCCAAGAACTCTCTGAGTTTTGCTTTTGATACAGTTTGTAATACAGTCCAAGGATTATGTGTTAGCTCCCATAATTCTGGATTCAGTTGGCGCCATATCGCATCTGCGCTATGATTCCAAGACGAGCGCAAGTCTAGGGCAAGATCATGTAAGATGTTATATTCCTTGAGATCCTCCATTTTATCTACGTCACGATGATTCATTTTTCTTTCCGCTGCTTAATTTGAAAGAAGTAGTAGATATGTCTGGGTCTAAAAACCTATAGGCGAGTAATTTCACGCGGTCACTTAATAGCGCCCATATCAGGGCATAACCCCATACGAATCCTGCCCAACCCCAGCCGAGGGGTGGCATGAGGAATCCATAGACCGCGATAAACGTTGCCAAGATTTGAGTACCAAGCACAGCAATCCATAAAATCCTTGCTGGAGGTATTGACCAGAATGGACCACGCGTTCGTGTTAGGAAAATTGTCATATGTCCAGCTACGGATAACATCAGATACATCATCGACTGGAGATGCTTATGGTCAAGATGAAAAACCAGATCTCCAAGATAGAACAGGCCAAAGGCAGCTAAAGGGCCAATGAGACCCAGCACTGTAGCGATTCCAAGAACCATACGCATATTCCAGGATTCTGGTTCATTCTTATAATGAACATTGTCATACGCAATGGAAAGAATGGCCCCGTCATTAAGCAATGCAAGCATTACGATCATTACTGTCGTTAATGGATAAAAGTTGAAGAACAGGATAGCAAGTGTCATGAATATTAGCACACGTAACGTTTCAGCGATGCGATAGATTGCATAGCTATTCATTCGTTGGAAAATTTTCCGACTTTCCATAATTGCGTCAATAATTACTGATAGGCCCGGTGCTGTTAGCACGATAGCAGCCGCTGCGCGTGCTGCATCTGTTGCGCCTGATACAGCGATACCGCAATCTGCCTTCTTAAGAGCAGGAGCATCATTTACTCCATCGCCAGTCATGCCAACGATATGTCCACTTTTTTGCAAGACATCTATTATGTGAAATTTGTGTTCGGGAAACACTTGAGCGAAACCGTCTGCCTTCTCAATCAACTCGGCTACAGATGAGCTCTCTTGATGCTTTACATCGCCTAGCCCGCTCGCATCGAGAATGTCTTCTCCTAATCCCAATTTTTTTGCGATTTCTTTTGCGATAGCTATTTGGTCGCCTGTAACCATCTTGATCTGCACACCCATCCGGCGCGCAGTTGCGATGGTTGCTTTAGCATCTTCGCGTGGTGGATCGAAGAGGGGTAATACACCAAGAAATTGCCATTGACCATCTCCATCAGCTCGCGCTACTCCCAATGAACGAAAGCCGTGTGCTGCGAATTCGTTAATAGTTTTCTCGACAGCTGGTTTCACCTGGTCAGCATTGGCCGACAATTCCAAAATCACTTGCGGTGCACCTTTTGTCACTTTTAACGTTTTTCCATCAGCTGTTTTGACTGTCGCTTCAGTACGTTTATACACAGGATCAAAGGGGTGGAAATGGATCACCTGATAGTCCTTTAATGCATCTTTGTTTTTTAATCCACCAAGAACAGCCGAATCAATTGCATCACTACTGTCAGCACGTGAGGCTAACGCAGCATTAAGGATAACTTGCTCAATAGAGACATCTTTCACACTGAAGGGGTCACCAAGAGTTAATTTATTTTGGGTCAGGGTACCCGTCTTATCCGCACAACAAACATCTACACCCGCCAATTCTTCTATAGCCACCAATTTGCTTACAATTGCTTCTTTTTGGGCAAGCTGATGGGCGCCGACTGCCATTGTTACTGACAAGACGGTTGGCATAGCCACGGGAATTGCAGCTACGGTCAGCACCAAGGCAAACTGCAGGGTATTAAGGGTGGGATCGCCGCGATATATTGCGACGGTAATAATCACGGCTACTAGAACCATCGCGAGTATGATTAGGTAATTACCAATCTTCAATACTGCCTTTTGAAAATGACTAACGGTATGTGCCTCCTGTACAAGTTGGGTTGTCTTACCAAAGTAGGTATTTGTACCCGTAGCATATACTATAGCGTTAATTTCTCCTTGACGGATGATCGAGCCTGAAAATATGGCCTCTCCAGTTTTGCGTTCAGTAGGCAATGATTCTCCCGTCAATGCTGATTGATCGACTTCTATTGGGTCACCCTCCAATACACGCCCATCTGCTGGCACAATATCGCCCAGCCGCACGTGGATGATGTCGCCCGGTACTAATTCACGCGCTGCTACGGTAGTCCATTTTCCATCACGTTTCACACGAGCCTCGAGCGCTAGCTTGGCCTTCAGAGCAGCAATAGCGTTGCCAGCCTCGTATTCTTCCCAAAAACCGACTACTGCGTTGGCAACGAGCAAAAGGAGAATGATGAAAAAATCGGGCCAGTGGTGGACTATTGCAGATAGAACTACAGCTATTTCAATCATCCATGGAATGGGACCCCAAAAATAGGATAGGAATTTCAGGATTGGATTGATTTTCTTTTCTTCAATTTCGTTAAGACCATATTGATTTAGTCGTTTTTCGGCCTCGGCTTGAGTAAGACCACTCAGTGATGACCCTAACTTTTCTTGTAGTTCCTTAATTGGAAGGTTTTTCAGTTCGTGTTCGATATTCACCTCAAGATTTGGTGTGGTGGTTTCTTGGGAATGGGTTCAGGCTTGACATTTTGACATTTTATCTTATCTGGCATATATGTCTAGAAGACATAGAATCTGTCTTCTAATTCTTGACCACATTCTCTACCTTAAGAAGCAAATTTATATACGAGCCCAACTCCGACGGAATGGTTATAGAAATGACAGCCTCCTTGATGGAATTTGTATTCCAAAGTAATCTCTGTATTGCAGAAGATCGGATAGGCTAATCCAGCCATCACTTGCCAAGAAAAATGGTTCCATTTTTGGTTAAAAACAATACGAGAATTTGAGGAATGCATTTGTTGGAAATCATAGCCTATACCAGCTCCAATAAAAGGTTGGATATTCCAAAATGCGCATCCCCACGAAGATAAAGGCAAATCCCATAATAGGTTGGCCATATACGAGGAAGCTTGGAAATGTCCATGCTTGGAAGAACCTTCTCCAAAGAAATGGATTTTTCTTATAGCATTTCTTCTAAAAGCATATTCACCTTCCAAACGCAAGCCATAACGCCAACAATAACCCAACGAACCGGCAATAATATACCCTGTCTGATATGTGGATTTGTTTCCTTCGATTGCAGTGTTTTGCAAGAAATTAGCACCGCCCAAAATCTTAGCATAGAAATTCGTCTCATCAACACAGCAGCTGTCTTCATAACAGCAGGAGTCTTCTGCACACCATTCTTGAGCTTGTGCATCAGCTGCCATGAAAAATAAGAGTGACATTAAAAGTAGCAGAATATTTTTTTTCATGTTGATGATCTCATTGTTATTTTTCATTCGCGCAAGACACGTTTCAGAATTTCGCTACTCCGTAATCCGATCATCATAGCTGGTCCTGTAGTATTAATATCAGGAATCACCGGACAGATGGAGTTGTCCGCTACAAAAACGTTCTTTGTGCCATAAACACGTGTGTCGCCATCTACCACACCTCCGGCGTCCAGAGGAGCCATTTTACAGTGCGATACAAAGTGGTGTATATCCAGTGAAAGATTACTATTATTTTTCACGTACTGCTCAACCACTGCGTCGTTATAGCCAGAAAGGATGACTAAGTTGATCGGGTCACTTAAAATGGGTTTAAAGTAAGGCGAGGGGAATGGGTACATGATATTTAGTTGATCTAGCAGAGCGCGAATATAGACCGAGACAGCACTCTTCATATTCGCCAGGTCTACAGGATTTTGGTAAAAGCCGTCGTCCGCTGCGGCTATCTGAAATGAATTATCGCTTTGGATTGTAACACTACCCTCACTCACTGGGTTCAAAAGATCAAATCCAACGGCTAATAGCGGAGGTGTCTGTGCGGTAGCCGGTATGTATTCGAACAAAATCTGTAGCATTCGTGGGTCGCTGGAACTACCGCCCACTACTGGCAAGTAGACATTATTGATAGTAAATGCATACGGAGCTCCAGGTGGTATACCACTAAGTGTGGGATCTGCTAGCATCGTAATAAAAATGAGCGGATGGTTTTGGAGATGTTTTCCTACGTTCTCATTGATGAAAACGGGCTTGATCCCTGCATTCTTTAGCACTTCCGACGGACCTATGCCCGAAAGCTGTAGCAACTTGCTACTGTTGATGCCACTCGCCAAAACAACGGCTTTCCGAGCTTTTGCTTCGAAGAGTTTGACCGTCCTTTATATATTTTACTTTTTTGGCACGCCCATGTTTGTCGAATATTATTTTCACAGCTACCGAATCGAAGAGCATAAACAGTTTGTGTCCATTAACTCCTTGACCTTCCGGCGTCATAACCGTGCTATTTAAATATGCTGTCGCGCTGCTCACTCGTTTGGTGCCTGTAGGATCAATAAACCACTGAGCACGAGGGTCTATGCAATTCTCCACACTCGGATCATTATAGTCCTACCACAGTTGGAATTCCAGGAAACGCTGCCTGTGACGCGGGCAATAGTACTTTCGATGTTATCTGCGACATCGTAGGTGTCTGTAGCACATTGACAGGACCGTTGATCTCCTCGTGCCCCTGGTGTGATTGTCAATCCTTGGTAGTTCTCAAGAGCATTGAAGGTTGCCAGAATATTGTCCAGACTCCAATTGCTGCTGCCAGAAACTTCTTCCCAACGCGAGTACACGGCGTTCGAGCCACGACCATAGTATAATCCGTTAATCGATGAGCCACCGCCCAACAGCATTCCTGTTGTCCAATCACTTGTTCGTCCATTGAGCCCTGGCATTGGTAGGGTTTGATTCCATCCTGGCCAAAAATACTTGGGCTTTCCTGTCCCAGCCAATAGGAATGCTGGGAGACCCACAGCCTCTATTGCTGGATCATTTGTTAAATTTAGCCCCCCCTCTATTCCTAATACTGAAAAGAGACCATTCTCTGATAGCTGGCTCATCAATATGCAACCTGCCGCTCCACCACCTATTACTATGATATCTGCCTCTAGTTCGTTTCCCGACATTTTGCATCGATAAGGAGAAGATTGATCGCCAAAAAGGTTGACTGTAGCAGTTACTAAAGCGAGAGTAATAAATTTAATTTTCATAGTTGATTCCTCCGCAGGATCACTATCAATAACAAAATTTTTGTTGTCAAGAAATTTATGCCAGAATTCAGCAATTCCAAATGGAATTGCTGTGCAAAATCATACCCACTTGTTATTATTCTGTGTTTATGTTTCTGCTCAAAGCTTTCAAATGTATCAGCGATGCCCCGATTTATATTATTTTGGCAAAAATTATGACAAAAATTTTATTCATATAGTTATTGTTTTTTCCCGGGAAAACCTTTAGGAACCTTGAAAGCACGGAGGCTTTTATGAAAGATTCTTCGCTTTTTAATTTTAAACCAGTCGATGCTACTCACCGTACACTTATCCATACTTGGCTTAAGCAGCCTCACGTAACCAAATGGTTTTATGGACAAGGTCTACAAAACACGTTCAATCATTTAGATGAATTTCTTCAAGGAGCATCGCAAGCACACTATTGGCTAGGGTTGGATAAAAATCATCCATTTGCTTTTCTAATTACTTCTTTTGTTTCTAAGCCAAATGATGAACTCACGCCCTGGTGCTTACTAAATGGTGATGTGATCACACTCGATATGTTAATTGGCGACGAGAACTATTTGGGAAAAGGCTTATCCCATCTTCTTATCAAAGAGTTTCTTATTAGCCAGTTTCCAAAAGTGGTAGAAGTGCTTATTGATCCCGAAGCCACAAATGTTAAGGCCATTCATGTTTATCAAAAGGTGGGTTTTAAAATTTTGGGAGAATTTATTCCATCGCATAGCCCACATCCACATTATATGATGCGGTTAGATATGAAAGAATTATGTGCAGGGGTCAGGCTTGACATTTGACATTTGCGGAATATTATTGATTATCTGCACTCACCATCTGCCAACATGTGCCCCGCCATCTACATGGAGCACCTCTCCGGTGACATGTGTAGCTTCGTTTAGATAAATGACTGCATCTGCGATTTCATGAGCATCAGCGATGCTTCCGATTGGAGAAAGGGTGTTTAGATAGTCTTTGGAATCGTTTTGGTGCAAAGGGGTTTCTACAACCCCGGGTGCAACAGCATTCACACGTATACCTTTCTTTGCGTATTCGATTGCCAAACAACGTGTGATGGTATTAATGCCTCCTTTCATAATCATAGGGATGGATGCGTTGACGCCTGCAATGGGATTATCAGCTAAGGCAGCTGTGATATTTACAATGTTTCCTCCAGATTTTTGCAATAGCATCTGCTTAATCGTTTCTTGGGTGATATAGATAAAACCTTCTATATTGGTGGAAATGAGTTGTTTGATATCCTCGGCAGTATAATCAACAAATGGTTTGGTAAAGAATATCCCAGCATTGTTCACCAATGCTTCAATAGAACCGTAATTGCTTATGGCAGTCTCAACTACTCTTATTGCGGTTGTAGCTGAGCCAATATCGCCATCAACTAAGGTTAACTGTGAAGACGTGGGCAGTTCTGTGGATTTAGAAATATGGCGGGAGGTGGCGACTACATTATAGTCTCGATTAAGAAAGGCTTTCACCAATGCAGCACCGATGCCCTGTGAACCACCTGTGACAATCATAGTTTTTCTTTTTGGCATATACTTTCTCTCTGTTAAAACAGTACATTTGATACCTATAATGGGACTTTATTGAAATGTCAATATCATTAACTTTATCCCAAGCAGCGAGAAAGAATCTTTGTGATATATTATTGAGGCTTTCTCCTTGGATTTGAGCAGCAAGAGAAAGCTTTGCATGCAGATTATTTAGAAGGCCAACTTAAAAAAAAGAACTTTTTCGATGTTGTCAGGAGAATTAGAGTGCTTCACTCGAGGTTAGCTCGCCTGTTGAAAAGGCAAGAGCAGCGGCCGCAGTGAGGACAGTGGCATAAGCATTAGCAAGGAAAGATTGAGCCTGGGCTTTTTCAATAGTGGCTTTCGCTGCATCGGTGAAAGTTCCAACTCCTTGACGATAGGAATCAATCGCTGAGTCATAGGCTATATCCGAAGCAGTTACGAGCGTCAAGGCCGAATCATACCCCGCCAGCGCACTTTTAACCATATCATATGCTTTTGCCACTTGCCGAATGGCTTTATCTTGAGTTTTTCGTAGCTCTTCTTTAGCCGCAGCGCTTTTGGAGCGTGCTATATTTAGTGTATTTTTGCGCGTGCCACCATCATACAATGGCCACTTAAATTCAATAAAAATCGCTGTAGCAGGCCTATTGACCCAAGCTGTTGGTGAATGTTTAGTGCCAACGGCACTGATGTCCTGGTAAGCAAAGGTATCAAGATTTAATGTTGGGTAAAAGGAGGCATTCGCACTACATATTTCAGCGTGACTTGCGCTCAGTTTCGCAAACGCTTGAATAATATCTGGACGCAAAGCTAAGGCTTGACTAATGTAGCTGTTTACATCTGCTGCAAGCTCTCTTGGTAAGTCTCTGTCTGAATCGTCGGCTATTTGCAGCTTTAGCCTTGGGGTTAATCCCATGGCCTCCAATAGGCCATGGTAGGCGTCATTATCATCAGCTCTCGCTTTTTCAAGATCAAAAAGGGCTTTCGCTGTTTCCCTGCGCGCAATAGCCACTTTAGTTGTTTTTTCCAACCCTCTTGCTTGCCTGGATTCAGCTGCGTCTTGAAGTATTTCAGTATTTTTCAATGCTTCTTCTGTTACACGCAATTGAGTTCTGGCTGCATTAAAATCAAAATAAGCCTGGGCCACATTAGAAATCAATTTCTGATGAGCTTCTGTAAATAGACATTGGAAGCATAGGATTGCTGCCTAGCAGCTTGTAGCATGCAATCCCGTTTACCAAAATCGAATAATAGCCACTGGACGACCAAAGATGGAAAAACCTGTGCCGTATCAATAATAATTTTTTCAGTGGGGTTAACAAATTTTGGTAATGGAATGGCAGTATACTGATAGCCAAGAAGGGCATCTGCGCTGATTTGTGGAAGATAACTCCAGAGACTTGCGGTGCTATATTTGCGTAGTGGGCCAGCAAATAGGCATCATCAGTTCTCGGGCGAAGATCCAGGCGCAATGCAACCAAAAAGCTTGAAACGATTAACATAGCAATCACATTGGCTACAATAAGTATCCCAGCTATTTTTTTTAGGCCCAATACGGTGCAACTCCAAGCAGCATATAACTTATCTCTGATATTTTTCATTTATCTTTACTCATCATGTATTGAACCTATCTTAATGCCAATTTAATGGTTAATTGCCAAACCATAAAAGCCACGTGATAAATGTTATGGAAGTGGCCAGACCAAGATAGATCAGTAATTTTGCTGGGATGAATTCGTCAATGCCTATTTTAATAAAAATAACATAGATAATGACTGTCATTATAAAGCCGATTAAGGCACATAGCATCCATGCTGGGAAATACGAACCTAAAATATTTTGCGTTGGGGACGAATTAGGAGGAATTAATGTCAACAACACGTCGTTGAGTATACGTGGCCTGCATTTACCTTTCATAACATATGCATCAATTATAAATATAAAGCATCATGATCAATGTGATCTTTTATCATTGTCAAAGAGCACAGGAATTAATTCTATTTTTTACCTGGACTTTCCAAAGTTATCTAAATTTTATTTACGCGTCATTAAATCGGATCAAGGATGCAATTCTGCATTTACAAAAATAACTCTGTTCAAATAATCGCAATTGCATATTGGACGGAAGCCTTATGTGTATTGTGCAAAGAACCTCTTCTGGAACCCAAGGAGTGGTTGGTTGTAGCCATGCTTCTCAAATTCTAATTTCCAGCTTTGTTGTAGCAGATGCAACGGTCAGACGCATTTTAGAACTTAAGCCATATCACGTATCATTTATAGCTACTGGTAGAACTAATGGAGATGAAGATCTGGCTTTAGCAGAATACCTCATAAGCAAGCTGGTAGGAAAACCAATCGAATCTGATCAGATTTTAAGCCGTGTACGTTCTTGTCCTGCTGCGAAAAGAATGTTGGAAGGACCTCATTTTTATGAAAATGGAGCAAATGACTTAGAATTAGCGCTTAAAATTGATTATTTTCCATTTGCGATGGAGGTTTTTCAAAGTAATCAGGAACTAATTGGCAGAGTCGTATAGAGATAATTCCCTAAAACTTATCCTTTATTTTTTCCTATCGTGGGCGCAAAAATTAGACTTTTTGTTTAAAATTTGACAGAAATTATAAATCCTGCTAGAATGATTAGCAAATCCCATTATAAGTAATTAATACGCAAGGGGTCTAATATATATGAAGACTAAACAGCTGTATCTAGAAGATTCTTATCTTAAAGCCATGACTGCTACAATCCTTGAAGTCTATCCAGAGACTCAAGGTAAATGGAAGGTGGTTCTTAGCGAAACAATCTTTTATCCAATGGGAGGAGGACAACCTACTGATCAGGGTGTACTTTATACAAAAGATTGGCAAGGGAAGGTTTATCAAGTTTTAACCAAAGATGGCGAAATTTTTCACTACATAGAAGCAGAGAAAATACCTTCTCCTGGGACTGAGGTAACGGGAGAAATTGATTGGCAGAGAAGATATTTGAATATGCGCATGCACTCTGCAGGGCATATCATTGATTTTGCTATGTATCTTTCGGGATACTCGCCTACGTTACTTATGCCAATAAAAGCTGATCATGGCAAGAAGCCGACTATCTGGTATCAAGGAACATTGAATCAAGATTTTCGAGAAGAATTAGAAATAAAAGCAAATTTTCTCGTTGCAGAAAACTTATGTTTTTCAACAAAAATGGTCGTTTACAATGAGCTTCAAGATAAGGCACTGTATCTTCAACCCAATCTTCCCACAAATAAACCCCTTCGATTATTGACATTAGAAACTATTGGAAGTGTGGCCGATGGAGGAACCCAAGTTCGAAACACCAAAGAGGCAGGAACAATTCATCTATTGCCTATCGAGACTAAAGAAGGCATGACTATGATCCGTTATTCCATTTCGCAAATTAAATAAAAGAGATTCCCTCATGCACAAAGAACTGAAAAAACACCTATCCTTCGTACAAGGAATTGTCGATCTTTTTCTTCCTTTTGTTGAGGGGGCTATACATGACCTTAAATCTGGAACTTTAGTAGCTTTATTTAATAATATTTCTCAGAGGCAGATAGGCGAAGCGACACCACTTAAAGAACTCAATATTAAAACTGATCGTTTTCCTGATTGCTTTCCTCCTTACTATAAAACTAACTGGGATGGACGCAAACTTAAGTGTATTTCAATGACAATTAGAAATGCTAAAAAAATACCGGTAGGTCTGATTTGTTTTAATTTGGACGTTAGTCTTTTTCAAGATATCGAAAATAAATTTTCGACCCTTCTTCAGTTGAAAGAGGATGCTGAAAATCCTATCGAATTATTTGGAGAGAATTGGCAAGACCAAATCCACTTGCAAATTGATCGCTATTTAATAGAACATCGACAAGTCATTCATCGCTTAACGAGAAATCAGAAAAAAGATCTCATTAAACATCTTTATGTAAAAGGTGTTTTTAATTTTAAAAACGCTGCTCCGTTTATTGCAGATATTTTGAGAATTTCCCGAGCAAGTGTGTATAACTATATGAAAGGCTGTGAAAACCCTACATCTTTTTAAGAAGGGTGGACTGAATATGCAAAAATTATACGTTGAAACTCCACTATTGGAATCGACTCCATTGACCCATTTATTAGGCATTCCTGTATTTCTAAAGATGGAAGCAGCCCTACAATTTGCTGACGATCATCGGGTTTTAGTAGAGCCTGCATGTGGAGCCCCTTTATCCTTAATTTATGATCAATTGTCATTGCTGCAGAAGTTTTCTTCCATTTTAGTGATTGTCTGTGGTGGTAGTGGGGTTACGCGAACATTGTTAAATACCTGGCAGGAAAAAACTGAATGAAAAAGAATGGGCTGAATGATGGATAAATCCTTACACTAATGGTTGACAATTTATGAGAATTATTATTCAGAGAGTGACTCAAGCAGCGGTAAAAGTCGAATCTAAAATTGTCGGAAATATTGACGTTGGTGTCCTAGTTCTTGTAGGTTTTACGCATAGCGACACGGTCACTCAAATAGCATGGCTTGCGAATAAACTCATCAACCTCCGCATTTTTGAAGATGAGTTTGGAAAGGTCAATTCTTCCTTGATTGACCGCAAAGCGGCAGCCTTGATTGTCCCCCAATTTACGCTATACGGAGATTGTACTGATGGACGAAGACCTTCATTCTCACAGGCTGCTCCTCCTGAAACGGCAAAGCAACTCTACGAACAATTTATCGATCATGTACGCAAAGGCGGCATTCCAGTTGAAACAGGGGTCTTTGGAGCCACAATGAATGTTTCTTTGGTTAACGACGGGCCTTTCACCTTGATACTAGATCGGTAATAACAAATGACGAAATAAGATTGTATTGTAACATTTTCAATTAGTAGAAACTTTTATGAAACAAGAAATTCCAAAGAAAATTGCAATCATCGGCGTGCCTGGAAGTGGGAAGTCGACACTTGCTTGCAAAATGGGCAAATTGATGAACATTCCTGTGCATCATCTAGATACACACTTATTCATCAAAGATATAAAAAGGGATCAAAAAGGATTTATCTCGATTCAGCAAAAACTTGTGGATCAAGATTCGTGGATTATCGAAGGTTGCTCAATCAAGACATTAGAAATGAGATTCACCCGAGCAGATATTGTTATATACTTGCGTTTTTCCCGCATTTTGTGTGCTTGGAGAGTCATCAAAAGGTCATTTACCATTGACCAAAAGTTGTCCAATTCAGGATGTGCTAGTAGTATTAATTGGGAACTTTTGAAGTACATTTGGAATTTTGAAAAAGAAAAAAATAAGAGAATTGAAGAGTTGAAAAATCTCTACCCTCAAGTAAAGGTGGAAGTTTTTCATACCCCTCGAGAGGTTAAGAATTTTCTTCGCAATCTTCAATAATTTCTCCTGAAGAATTAACTTATTTTTGATTGCTATTCCTTATCCAAAAACTCGCGTTAACAAATACGATTAATCATACGATTGCTTAAATCTAATAGAGAACATGCCAACCACGCTTGACTAATTATTAAAGGTGAATTTATTTGCAAAATAACTCGAGCCATACCTAAAGCATGCGAAATTAAATCAGAAGTTTTTTCTTTTTGACTAAAGTAGTTTTTTTCCTCGTAAAGAATGGCAGAAAAACAAGCTGCTTTAAAAAACAATTCCGCAATTCCCAAAGGACGATTGTATCCAAGCAATAGAAAATAAACACTTCCCATAGAATCTAGAGCCACCGCTGTTGTCATGAGAATTAATCTGAGACGCCCGGGGCTAATAGCTTCCCCACCATTTTGCTTGACGGTATCGAAAAGATTTTTGTATTGATCAACAGAGCGTAGAATTGAAGTTATTGCAGAAGCGTATATCATATGATTCTTATACCTATGTAAAAATTTTAGTATTTAGAGTTTAGCTTTCATCAACTTTTTTATAATATAGCAAGATTCGATCACCAACCATAGCCATCTCAGAAGAAATTCCCATTTGAAGTTGTGTTTCGGAAGTCAAAATCATGTAACCTTGATAATTCCAATCATTAATATGTCGAGCTAGTTCTGCAGTGAGAGCGGTTAAAGTATCATTTTGCGGTACTGTATTTTTGGGGGAATTGCCAGTAACAAACCTTGCTGTCATGTTATCTTGGTAGTTCCACGAAGGATCTCTGCTAGATGAATCTTCGGCGTATGGAGTGACGCAATTAATCACTTTAGAGTAGCAAGAATACGACGTGTTCAAAATAAAGCGCTTTAAGATATGGTAATAACCATATTGCTGTTGTGGTTGAACGATTGAAAATTCGGATGAGCAGGTTTCAATTGCTTTAGAAACTCGACTAGAGTCTTTTATAAATTTTATTTTATCGAAAATATTTTGTTTTGTTTTTTTTTTGACTAATGTAAAACAAGTGGCAACGCCGTCTATAGGTAATTGTCCAATTTGTTCTACTCTAAACATACAAGTACTTCCGTCGTAATTTCCTTGTTTTACATATCTATTAAACCATTCATAAAGGCTTTTTTGACTTATATGCGGATTATAAAATGAGCCTAATGCAGAGGATATAGTTGACTCTGGAGGAATTGTTGCCCATTGGCTGATGAGTTTCTCATCTCTAACTGAAAAAAGACTTTCACCGATAGGATGATTGCTATACATTTCATTCAACTTTAATTGAGAATTTTTAACTGCTGCTGTTTCCTGCTCCCCACCGCCCAAACGACTTACAACTTCCTTGAGACTTTCTAGTGCAGTCTCAGCGATACCGATCTGCTTGGCATAAATAATGCTAGTCTCAGAATGAATCAATTTTCTTGATTCATCATAAGCTCTCTCGAACTCATCAATGTTTTTAGAAAACAAACTTTGTATTTGTCTGTCATCATTTAAGTACAAAGGTAGCAAAGCTTGCTTTTGGCTATCTGAAAATTGACTTTGATTTAAATCCAAAGGCTTAAATTTTACAAGCTGCATGTTATTCCTAAAATCCATATAAAACTCATATTAATAATATTTTTATAATAATGCTATTGCACCAATAACCGCACTCGCAATTAAAGCCGCTGTTCTCGTTACTTGACCCGCACGGCAAGTATAAACTAGAATATTATGGTCATCGACAGTGAGATGAGTGTTGGGACCTTCTAAAGAGATATAAAAAACAACTTTTTTACAGCTTATACAAGCGGCTCTAACTGTATCAACTGTTTCTTGGGTTAAGCCAGAATCAGAAAAAATTGTCCTAAATTGGCCCTCGCATTCATATCTATCAGGTTCATATCTACGTTTCACTCTCTCATCAGTAAAAAAACAAGAATAAAAAAAAGCCTTAATGATTTCTATAGAGGCCTCGGAAGTGGACCTTTGTAAACTAATTTTTCGGGTTCTTTGGTAATCCTGCATCTTAGTGTGGGATTCTTTTAAAACGTTAAAGTTGTAGTAAACCTCTTCAACTTTACAATCATCATTTTTGTACGTGTTGTTAGGCAATCGGTGCATCAATATCTTGACAACTTGACTTTGATTTAAATCAGGTTGATTCCAGTTGATTGAATTCATGTTATTGTTTCCTAGGATTTGAATATGCCAAAGGTTATGTAAGTCAGGGGAATTTGTCAATATAAAATTTAGATTTGACTTTGGTTGGCTTATTCTGATAGATTGCTTGAAGTTGTGAAAATATTTTCAAAAATTAATTTTATGAGGTGATCGTGAGTACTATAACAAAAACGATTATAGGGTTTTGTGATGTGGTCAGAGTGGCATGTACAGGTGTCAATGTAGCTACAAGTGTTGTGGGGTTAATTACCAATGAAAATCGTAGTGCCTTAAAAGGAGCCTCTGTAGTTTCACGAGCAGCAATTTTAGCCCTTGACGCAATTGATACGATCGGCAGGTTATCGGGAAATTTATCAGCAAATAATGGGATAAACATTAAATCACTAGAAACATTAGTTAGAGTCATTGACTTTCCCATCCAGTTAGCCAAAGTGGTTGAGGAAAATGAGGAAAACACGAACGTAGATTCAGCAACAAAAATAATCAGCATCATGGAGCAAGGGTTACTTGCTCCATTGTTAGGGATCGTGCGCTCGAATTGCCAAGCTTTAATATATGAAGAACAAACATATCTCCAAATGACCCAAGAGGAGCTTAAAACGGCTGTACGTCCAGTTTTTGATAAGGATGACGAAGGTAATACTATAATCACGGGTTACAAACCTGTGAACTTAGATGAGTGTCAGGAAAATTTAAAAAATCTTTCAAAAACAGTAGCTACTTTTGGCTCAGTGGAAGTTCTTGCACAAGCACGCACTATTGAAACAATTTACAAATGTATTGCATTAAGGTTCTTTATAAATCATGAAGGAGCGGACCCGGAGATACTTCCTCAAACTAATGCAACCGGATTCAATATTGAAGAAATGTTTGATCTGAAAAAACTTGCTATTATACCCCCTGAGTTGGAGGATGATGTCGTATTTGATCAATTCAAGTGTGCCATTAATCATATGCCCGTGCGTGATCCTGTGGCAGATCCTACATCACAAAATCGAACCTTATATGAAAGAAGCGCAATTGTAACCTGGTTAAGGCGCCATCCTTTCTCGCCTATTACAGGTCAGCCGCTAACTGTTCCGGAACTTACTGAATGCCCTACAATTAAATTGTTAATTGACAACAGACTTGAATTTCATTCGCAAGGAATCAAGGATTTTCTAAAAACCAGGCTTGCTGAAAATGTGGATTTGGATCTATTGGATAAATCCTTTAAAGATTTGCAACCAAGGGTGAAATAATGGTTCAAAACGTAGGAACAATTGTTGGTTTAATAGGAAAAACCTTTTCGATGGCGGAGAGTGGATTGAATGTTGGTATCGTATGTTACAAGGCTGCAAAGAAACAACCCCTATCAACGCAAGAAAAAGTACAGGTTACAGCAGATATAGTCTTTTGCGCTTTACAAATATTTGATATAGGTTTCTCTAGCGCACGTTTGGCTGCTCCAAATAAAGTCCAAGATCTTTCAAATAAAATTGGTTTAGATTCCAAAAAAATAGGAACAGGGCTAACTGTAGCGGCAGGTACGGGCCATGTGATTCGAACTGTCACTGCCAAAGTTATGAAGGAAAGGCTTGGTGTTTTAGATATTGCGGAGATTGTTGGTGTGATTGTGTATCGTGTTGGAGATATATCTTCCTCATGCAGACAGTTAGAGCCTATGCAAGAGTATCAAGAAATATTTGATTACATAGAAAGAGGAACAACTATTGTTGGCACTACTATAACAGTAGTCAAAACCTCAACTGAAGGATATAAAGCCACTAAAGCTTACCTCAAATGGTTAGCTGAAAAAGACGCGCAAAATGAGTCGAAACAAGAAAAAGACGATAAAAAACCTCCAATGCAAAAACTAAATGTGTTTAGGTCGTCCGAACATCCTAATCTGATAGACGAAAAAACACGAAAAGAAATGTTATCTGTCATTAATTGGAAGAATTTAAAATCAATTCCGACCTTTTTACATAGCAGCAGAACAGCTCTTTCCATGTTTACTTGTGATATTACGGGTAAGCCCTTGCTTTTCCCTTGCACCCCAAACATTGACATGGAGGATCCACCCATTTATGAACAAGGCGTTATCAACGAGCTGTTAAATAAAACGCCAAAAGAAGTTCCTAACAAATGGCCGAAGAATTTACCATTTGAAGCAAAACATATTAAGCCTGACAACACCACTAGAAAACATATCATTATAACCTTAGAGAAAATAGCTGAGGAATATAAAATATTTTTAGATAACGAAGAGAAATAACTTTACATTCCACACAATCTTCATGAGAAGATCAAAACAGGATCCCGATTCCTACACCTACTTGAAGGCCACTGAGGTCCACATCTCTTTTACGTGCATGAGAATAGTTCGCGCATGATCCCTAAATTCAAAGCCCACAATCTAGTTTGCGTCTTATTGTGCAAGCTGGTGGAATGACCACTTCTAGGCCCCGTTGACAGCCTCCCAAAGAGCCACCCATTGCAGAATGTTTGAGTGGCTTGTATTTCAAAATTCACCCGTCCCACTCCGTAGATCTCTCTAACACCCAACAAAAGTGAAAGCTTCGATATCTTTTTTTATGACATAGTTTCTCTATTTCAGTAAGAAAATTTTCATTTATTTCAAAATCTGATATAATTAAAAAATAAAATTAAATAAATATTTTTTTTATGAATAAAATAGATGATTACGAAAATCGTTTTAATTTACAAAATTATTTACCATTAAGCAATTCAGATAGCGAAATTACCATTAAGGTGGGAGAGCAGGGAATAAATAAGTTAGTCCATAAATATGAAAATTCCCTTCAAAAATGGATGAATCAAAAAAGTTGGCAAAAAATTTTATCTAATAAGTCATTTTCTATGCTTTTCTTAGATAAACTAGGAACAACCTTACCTACCAATCATCCAGACATGCGAATGGTAAAAAATTTGGGCTATTCTTCTTCAACCTTCGCTTCAATGGAACTCATTAGGTATATACGCCAATTAAAGGATGACCATCGAATTACAAAAGAAACAAAAGAAATTTTACTGCAGTGGGAAAAAGAAGAAATGGCTTATCTTCCTATAGCTATCATTTTTGATGGCTGGCGTTCTAATAATTTACAAATGAGAAAACTTGTTTATGAGAAGAATTTTAATTCAAAAGACCAAAAGCTTTCCTCTATTGTTGATCAAAAGGAAAAGGAGACTCTAGCTTCTTTTATTAGTCATTCAATTTCACAGCTTTCTAAGGGAGAAAGATTTAAATTATTAGGCGGCCATTGTATCCATGAAACTCGTTTATTAATTGAAAGAGATACTATTGACGATCAAAAATATAAAATTATTCAATTTGATACAAATCAGGAAAAAGTCAAAGAAATTACTACAACATTAAACAAAATTACAAATAACGAATTTTGGGAAAAATTCATTGATCTAAAGATCGAAGAACCCATTTTAGCTTCCATGAATAATCATCTAGAAACTCTGGGTCAAAGTAACGAGGTTGTTGATGCTTATAGGAAATCTCCTCAGCGCTTTGATTCCTGTCAATCTCAGGCTGTTGAGGCAGATTTAAAACATGCTATCATCACTCAAAGTTCATCCAAAAGCAAAGGTCTGGAACAATATAAAATTATTAAAAGTTTAATGGCTTTTACTGCCAAAACAGAAGAAAAAGAGAAGGTTGACCCTCATTTATATTCTTTGTTTGAAGAAAAAGAGAAAATTAAGCATCGCTGGCTCGATTGGTTTATGATCGTCAAAGATCCAGAAAAACATGATGAAATAAAAGAAGCTTATTTCAAAATGCTAAAAACAATAGATCCTCGAATTAATCCGGAAAATCTAAAAAAAAGATGGGAAAATGAAACTCCCATTATGTTTATCTATCGCTTAGATAAATATCTTGAAAAAAAACTAGGAAAAATAAGTGGATCAAAAGAAAAAATAAATGAATTGAAAAATAATTCCATTTTCGTTTCTTTAGGATTATTGCCATGCCTGCGCTATAACTCTTATGTCAACCATTTGTTGAAAAATCTTCAAGAGTCAATGAATTATATATCAAGTTTTATTGGGAAATCTGCAGTTTCATATTCGCCTCTTATAAATAAACTTACTAATTATCCTTGGCTTCAAAATTCAATAAGAAGCTTGCTTAATCTATCGGTCCTTGATTTTGTTTCCTTCCATAATCTCAAATCTTATCTTATAGCTGAAAATTTTGAGAGTATACAAATCAATTTAACAGAAATAGCTAAACTTCATGTTGTTAGTCCAAAGGAATGGAAATATTTAATTGAATTTTGCGCGCAAAACAAATTAAAGGATCATACTAATCTGTTAATTGATCTCTTTATCAAAAATTTTCCTCTGACAAAGGAAGAAAATATATTTTGGAAGAACATACAGGATGATACCGATACAGCATTAAAAACCCTATTAGAAAATGATCCAGCTCCAGTTTTGTATAAACATTGGGAAGATGAGGTTTTTACTACGCTTAATCTTATAGTTGTGGTGAAGAAACTAATAATAGAGTGTGATGAAAATAAATATAAGCAGATAATTCTAAATATCAAGCAAGCTAAAGTAAGTTGGTTATTCAAAATAGACGATGATGTTTGTAAACTCATTAATGAATTATTTAAAAATATCACAAAAAAAAATCCAGTACTAGCTCAGCAATTTTTTGATGAGATAAGTAGTGATACTAACTTTCCTAGCAAATGGACAAAGTTAATGAAATTCACTTTGGATAAGAAATTACCAACCATGTAAATAACGCGAGTTTTGATGCCTTAATATCTTTTACAGCCAAGCTAAGAGATTAAATGGATGGGCTCGTTCAGATTGACCTTAATAAAACAGTATTATATAATATTTTTTATTATATTAAGCACAAGGGATTTAAACAATGATTCAGAAACTATCATTTCAAGAGATGAATAGCATATGCAAGACCCTGGGTGAATTTGCTAATGCCCGTTTACAAAAAAATCCAGATAAAGATGTAATTTTGGTCATTAAAAAAATTAATGGACGAGAGACTTTGCGAGCCACAAGACTCAGCAAAATGTCATGGTGCGCACGTTTTGTCCGCTGGTTTGGGTTTGGTGGTGCAACGCTTAAATCTGTGGCTCATTATCTTGAGGATCATGAACCTTGCTTACCCAATTTTTCGCGTTTAAAGGACAAAAGTATTCTTTCGAAATATTTAACTGAAGACGCAATTAACAAAATGACAAATCTAGAAAGTGAAAAATTGACTGTATTAAAAAAACAAAAGTCTCAAGGATGCGAAGTTTTTAAAAAATGCCTATCCAATCATAATAGACAATTTTCAAGAAAAATCTATATAGAACTTGTGGAATATGAAAAATACAAAAACCTTTGCAATAGTGGCAGTACACATGATGATCGCGGTATAAATCACACATGGCCCAATCCCATGGGTGTCTTAAAAAAAGAAGATGAAAAGACTTTGCGTATGCATTATAGACCCCCATTATTGATACCAATGAATTCGATTATTTAAGCCCAATTTTCCGACATAAAACTCATGATATTTCCTCTTAAGATTTTAGGCTTTTGCTACGAGTATGGTCTAGGGACTAAGAAAATATAGAAGAAGCTATTAAAAAATATCGTGAGGCTGTTGACCATAATGAATACTCCGCCTGCTATAATCTTGGACGCTTACTTTTCAACTAATGGCCCTGTACAGGAAGCCATTGACTCACTAAAAGCGTGGGTATTCTTTTGACTAAGATTAGAGACGCTCAAAAGGTGGTTGATGATATGCAACAGGATCCTGCACTTATTAAGTTGAAAAATCAAATGGATCAATTGGAAGAACAGATAGGTCAGGCAGAAAAAGACGAGAAGGCAAAAAAGTATGATAGAAGAATGAAAGAAGTTGAAGAGGTAGCACAGAAAAATGGTCATTATATTAAAAAATGGAATAAAGCTTTAAAGAAAATATATCCTGTTATCTTAGAAGCCTGCAAAATGGCTGAAGATGATCTTCTAAAGAAAGAATATGAGCAAAAAGCAAACGTGTTATAATTTTTTGGTTTTTTAGCTCAGGTAGGGTGAAACAAACTGTGTAAATTAAAATGTAATGCAATATAATAAATGCTTTATAAAAGAAAGCCTGCTCCACTTAGGGGGTATGGCGACAAATAAAATTGTGTGTGCTCTCTCCATTCTATTAAATTGGAATCAATCTGAAACAGCATTTTCATCAAGGGAAAAAGAAATGCCTTTCGTTTCAGAAGCATCCAGAGTAGCTTGAATTCCAATAGGCAAAGACAAGCTAGGAAATGTATGGCCACAATCAAAATTTGTAACAATTGGATAGTGCCTTTTTCCTATAACCTCAAAGATCAATTCATCATAGGAGAAAGAAGCTTCCTCATTAATTAAAGTAAATGGTTTAGATATTAATAGACCACAGATTTCATCGAAAACTCCCATTAATAATAATTGAGTAAATGCTCGTTCTTGTATGTTATAAGCGGCTTCTTCTTCTTCTAGAACAAGGATTTTATTTTTTAAATCAGGAAAAACAAGTGTACCTGCTAGAGACAACAAGGTTTCCAAATTTGCGACAATCAGTTGACCGGAACTTCTTCCTTCACAAAGGACTTTCCATCCCTCATTTTTTTTTAAACTGCCTTTTAGTTTCAATCTGTTTCCAATCAGGATTTGATGCGTCTATAAACTGATTGCTATACTCAAGAGGAGAATGAATAATTACTTTTTCAATTGAGGTATTTCTAGTAAGACTAAGAAAAGACTCAAGAGAATATGGCAAAATACGAGGGCTCTCACCAAATACAGGGACTAGAGAAGGACCATAAATATCTAACTCGGCTGCTATATTTTAAAATAGCCATTTGCAGAGAGGTTGTGTCACTGTAACCACAAACGATTTTTCTTTGTTTACGTATTTCATCAAAATCCAAATAAGGGATCAAACTTGAAGAATTCCAGCCACCAATTGTTACCATTAAACACTTAATGTTTGGCTTGCATAACAATTCCATAAATTCTTGAGCCCGCGCCTTAGGGTCCGCGCTCCTATATCCATTAGATTTTAAGCTTTTAATAAGGGTACCCTCACAATATTGAAATCCAGATTTCTCAATTTGATCGAGAGCATGGAGATACTTATTTCTCAGATGAACATTGGCAGGCCATGAAGGTGTAAAAATCCCTATGGTGTCACCTGGAGCTAGTGATTTTGGTTTTAAAATATGATTTTTGCTGCTGAAATAGCCTGACAAACCACTATCATTCAAATTACAAGGGCTCATATGAAAAACTTTTGAAATACCCTTTTTAAACCAGCCTCTAATTAGTCCTCTACACTATTTTCATTGATATAAATAGAAACAGGATTTTCATTTGCATATATAGATAACAAGATGTTTTGAAGTAATGTTAACATAGGGAAAGCATGACCGCAATCAAAATTAGTCACAATTTGCAATTTTGTATAATGGCAGGTTGCAAAATGCAGACGAGGCCTAAACAAGTTTACACAGTTCCATTTACAATATCATAATTTTTTTTTAATTCATTCTTCTAACCAATCTAAAATCAGTTTTGTTCTATTAGTGAGGTTACTTAGGCAGTGTTCTCCGTTGTTAATTTCCCAGTAAGTGACATTATGACTAGTTAGTTGCAGCTTATTGACCATGTTATAACCTTCTTGCAGGCTTACACGGTTATCATGAGTTCCTTGAATAATTAAAATGGGAAGTTGCTTGGAGATGTGATTTACAGTTAATATAGGATCACGTTTATTTATCCATTCTTCTTCGTTGACACCTTTTTCTAAACCAAAGTCTGATATAAACATCTCCTCCATATCTGAACGGGAAGCTATACAATCACGCATGTCGAGCAATCCTGAAAGAGAAATGATTTTTGTAAACCGAGTTTGAAGCTCGGGAAAACGTCCAAGAGCTAAAAACATTTGCATTCCACCTCGGCTTCCACCAAGCAAAAATGTTTTTTGGTTTTGGAAATTTACACCCAATTTATTTTTTAGATGGGGAATAAAATCCATTAGGTTTTTAACATCATTAACGTCATCGCCTCCAAATTCATCTGTGCCCTCACTGACTCCATCGCGATATGTTGTAGAAATCACTGTGTATTGTCCAAGGCACATGAGGTCGCTAGCGGGGTTTTGAATGCCAAAAATTCTATTACCTCCTCTCAAAAAAACTAGTGAGGGATGGTTTTGCGGATCCGGTACAAAGCTTATGAGTCCTTTTATCTTAAGTCCATCACTGGGATAAATGAAAACAAAAATCCGTCTATTAAAATTTTGAATGGTTTGTTTTTGAGAATCTTTGACGAAAGGGCTTTTTAATAATACTTCGGTGATATCCAACAGATCCACATCGTCTGGTAGTGCATAAAATTTCGCATATTCACTAAAAAGCTTTTCCAGTTTTTCAGATTCTTCTTCGCGGTTTTTTTCATTTAATTTATTCAATTCATTTCCTATTAAGACTTCTAATGGACAAATAAGAAGGACTAAAAAATATAAGAATAAACGCATAGAAATTTTCCCCAATTACGAGAAGAAATTCTATAAAAATTATAATATAATGAAAAGTAAATTTTCTAAATAGAATACTGTCAAAGTCTAGGGATTGAAAGATCTTAAGCTCTAATATTAAGTGATTTATGATCTGTCAATCGCGGGCTTTCGCAAATTCTTATAGGACTGATTTATTTTATATTTTTTTAGAATGAGTTTGAAATTGAGACGCCCCATCATTGCCGAAAACACCTATTTTAGTTATGTGTAGGGAAAGGGATTGAATACTTATGCCAAGACCCTTATTCGAAGTCACGATGATACAGCTGCTGGAAGACTTTCCCTTATGTTCATTTGACACTATGAATGATTTGGCCGAGCAAATTCTTGAAATTAACCTAGAGCAGTTAAAAAAGAATGAGGCAGCTGTGCTTAAAACTCTTGACCCAGAAGCGATTCATGGTATGCGCGTGGCCACTAGAAGGCTTAGAGTGGCCATGAAGGTTTTCCATGGCATACTTCCAGCCGAAAGGAAAAAAATTCAAGTGAAACTTCAAAAGTTATTCCATGTACTTGGAGAGAAACGTGATATGGATATTTTTTCTGAGTTCCTTTTCCATTCTATTAACGTTAAGGCCAGTTCTTTTCCAAAGTCGGCGCGTCGAATGGATCAGTCTCAGAAAAAAATTATTTTGATGCTTAAGTCTAAATCTTATGCAAATTTGATTAAATCCCTTGATGGCTTAAAAACGAAGCCTGCCCACCAAAAGAAGCAGGTTCTAAATTCCATGAGAAAGCAAGTTCAAAAGGCACTTAATAAAGTCGTACAGGTTGCTCCTTTCATTGACTCTAGAGCAGATAATAAAACCCTTCATGAACTTCGCATATCCATTAAAAAGTTGAGATATATCTGTGAATTTTTCGAACCTATCTTAAGCAAGACTATTTGTCTTTTAGGTTCATTTATTGAGAAGACCAAAGAAATACAAGACATCCTTGGTGAGCATCAAGATGCCATCACAGGAATTTCAATGTTAGTTAGTTATAGGAAGCAATTTTCTTCAGAAGATTTTCTGAAGATCAAAAAAAAATATGAACAAAGCAAAAAGATAACCCGCACATCATTTTTTAGGGTTTGGAAAGGTTATTTGTTCTAAAAAAGGATAAAATGAAAATCAAAACAAAAAATTTTAGTGTATTACCAGGAAAAAATATCAAACTTAGAGAGTGGGCGACTGTCGTGAAGCCCTTTTACAAGTCCAAGAAGCAATACCAAAAACTATTACAAGAAAATGTTGACAAGTTGAGCTCGTTGCAACGCCTTCACTATGCTTCCAATCGATACGCATTACTTATGATTTTTCAAGGGATGGACGGTTCCGGGAAAGATGGAGCGATTCGGCATGTCATGTCTGGTATTAATCCTCAAGGCTGTGAAGTTTTTAGTTTTAAGACCCCTAGTGCTGAAGAATTGCAGCATGATTTTCTGTGGCGTACGACCTGCCGTTTGCCGGAGCGTGGGCGAATAGGCATCTTCAATCGGTCTTACTATGAGGAGGTCCTTGTTGTTCGCGTGCATCCTGAGCTTTTAATTAAGCAGAATCTTGCGGAAGAGCTGCTTCATGATAAGAATATTTGGGAAGGGCGTTATCGTTCCATTGTTGATTTAGAAGAGCATTTACACCGTAATGGCACACGGATCATCAAAATTTATCTTCATCTTTCCCAAGAAGAACAGCGAAAACGATTTCTGGCGCGTATAGATGATCCTGATAAAAATTGGAAATTTAGTCTCTCTGATATAAACGAGAGGAAATATTGGAAGGAATACGTAAAAGCTTATGAGGAATGCCTACCAGCCACTAGCACGCGTCACGCCCCCTGGTTCGTAGTTCCAGCCGATGATAAAGAAAATGCTAGGTTGATTATTTCCCAAATTGTTCTTGATACATTCAATGAGCTTAAACTGGAGTATCCTAAGATGACTACGGAACACCTCCAGGAATTGAAAAAAATCCGGAAAGAACTAGATAAGGAAGGGTAAGAGACTTTGCCTAGCATTCAAATTCCAATTACTTAACAAGTTCTTGATATAATGCCCGTGCCAAACCATCAACTAAACCAATTTTAGGCACATAAATTTCTTGAATATTTGCCCAACGCATCAGTTTAATATAGATTTGCAGTGCGGGTACAATCACATCTGCACGATCTCTACGCAGTTTGTATAAATGCATACGTTCGTCCACAGAAATTTTACTGAAATCATCGTAGTATTTTTTAAGAAGGTCTAATGATAAGGGCTTGCCTTCTTTTTTTTTGCTCATTGAAAATATTTTGTTAATATTCCCGCCGGAGCCTATGGCAAGAAGGGGCAAATGACTTTTGATATTTGTTTTTAATTCAGCTTTCATATGATCCCAATCGCTTTCTTTAACTAGGTTTTTAAGAATGCGAATTGTGCCAATGTTAATAGATTTTTTATAGCGTAATTCACCATTAATAAAAAATATTAAATCGGTGCTGCCGCCTCCTACATCCACATAAAGGTAGCCATGTTCTCTATCCATATTTTCAGCGATGTGATTTTCATAAACTAAAGTAGCCTCTTCATCCCCGCTAATGATGTTTATTTTTATACCCGTTTTGCGCTCTACTGTTTCAATAATTTTCTTGCTATTTTTAGCATCACGCATAGCGCTTGTAGCGCAGGCTTTTAAAGATTGCACATCATAAAAAGAAATTAAACTTTGAAAAACTTGCATAGCATTTAAGATCTTTTGTGCCTTTTGTTCACTAATTTCATTATTTTCAAAAACATCAAAGCCCAAAAGTAGGGGAAGTCTTATGAAAGTAAGCTTATTAAATTCAGGTTCTTCCTGCTTATCGACAACTACATCAACAATTAATAAACGAGCAGCATTGCTACCGATATCAATAGCGGCTAGTCTCATGACTGTACCCTTTGTGTTTTAAATATTGATAGATGGCTAATTGAGAACGTACTTTCTTTTTTCCAACGGAAGGGATGAATTGATTAGAAAGAGGGCTGTCTAACTTGCGCGCCTTAACATTATCGCTGAGTTTAATCTTAAGGATATGCTTTAACTCCTCTTTCAAAGTCTTATCTTTAATCGGAGTGGCAACTTCAATTCTATGATCCAAGTTACGTCTTGTCCAATCGGACGATGAAATATAAATGTCTTCATTTCCGCCATTATAAAACAACCAAATTCTGCTGTGCTCGAGGTATTCATCCACAATACTGATGGCAGTGATGGGTTGTACAAATTCTTTTCGGTCAGTCTCAGCGCAAAAAATACCACGTATGATCATTTTAATGGTCACACCAGCAGCAGCGGCTTCATAAAGTTTTTCTATTAGCTCTTGATCACTTAAAGAATTAAGATTGATAATGATTTTTGAAGGTTTGCCCGATTTAGCCATTTTGATTTCTCTCTCAATCATAGCTGATAAGGCTTTGCGCATATTAATTGGACTGACTAAAAGAGCTTTGCACAAACCTAGTTGATATCCGAACATTTCAGGATTTTCTAAGGCATTAAAGATACGATTAATATCTGACATGATCGCAGAATCGCTAGTCAGTAAAAAAAGGTCGGTATAGCATAACGCAGTTTTTTCATTTAAGTTGCCGGTGCCCACAAAGCCATATTGATGCATACGATTGTTAAACTTCTTTTTGATTACGCAAATTTTTGCATGCACTTTCATGTTAGGAATTCCTAGAATGACCTTTACGCCCTCTTCTTCAAATTTTTTTTTCCATTCCAAGTTCGCCTGTTCTTCAAAACTTGCACGCAGTTCTAAAACTACCTGGACTTGTTTTCCACTTCTTGCGGCATTAATCAATGCATTATATATTTTTGATTGTTTTGCTAAGCGATAAGCGGTAATCTTGATGCTTTTCACATCGGGATCCATAGCTGCTTCGCATAACAAGTCAATGATTGAATTAAAAGAATGGTAGGGGAAATTTAATAAAATATCTTGTTGGAAGATGACATCACTCAAGCGCAAGGTTTTTGCAAGAGGATGGGATGTTTAAATGGCAGAGGTCGCGACAGGGGATTAGGAAGTAATGCAGGAAAATGCATAAAATCGCGAAAGTTACGGATATGTTCCGCCAGGAATAATACTATCTTGTTTAGAAAGATTGAATTTTTTAATTAAAAAATTTAATAATTCTTTGTTCATCTTCTGATCATAAAGAAAACTTATAGGATTTCGCTTTGCGACGATTTTTTACTCCCTTCTCGATTTTTGAATCAATGTTGTAGATAAAGTCTTTATCTAAATCAATTTCCGCATCTTTAGTCACCTTAAACATATGTGCTTGGAAACTTAGAATAACCTAAGTGAGAAAATATTTTCGGCAGGTTAAAGCGAATTAAATCTTCTAATAAAATGATATTTTGCTCCCCGCGGATAAAAGGTAAAAAAATAAAGCGAGGATAATTTTTGGTTGGTATTTCTATAATGGCAAATTTTTGACTAAGAGAAGTTTTTTTTTTCATTACAATCCCTAAAAAAATGCTTTCATCCCCAAAGGAAGGTAATTGTGGCAAGTTTTCGATGAATAAAGGGATGATAGAAGAACTTACTTCTTGATCAAAATAATTTCTAACAAAAACTTTTTGTTTGGCATTCAGGTGCTTATCATCGATTAAAAACACTTTTTCTTTTTTTAAATCTTCGATAGCTTTTTTCCAAATACGATTAAAAGCCCGTTGCTGTTTTAATAGGATATGATGCGTATTTGATCTAAAATTTTTTGTGGATTTTTTCCGAGAAAGCTTTGATTTCCTTTAATCTTAAGCTGAATCATTTTTTTCAATGCAGCCATACGCAGTCGAAAAAACTCATCACGATTGTTAGAGTAAATACCCAAAAATCGAATACGTTCCTTTAAAGGCACAGAAGGATCGTTAGCTTCTTGTAAAACGCGAGCATTAAAACTCAGCCAGCTAATTTCAAGGGCTTTAAATATTTTTTTATCCATTGAAAAATTAAGTTAAAATCTGTTTTTGTATTGAATAAATTAGTCACCTTTTCCTAAATGATATGCTTGGGTTCCAGTAACCACGCAAGCGTGCAATTTTCAGGCTTTAAAACATGATCTACCTCAATCTTGATCACGCCACCTTTTTTGAGGTGAATGAATGAGTTTTTACTGTGTGCAAGGCAAAATGAAGCGAAACCGCTTAGAAAAGGCTCGTGTCCTACGATAGCGACAATCTTAGCCTTTTTAAGCTCATTTAAAAATTTATTCAGCTTTTGGTAAGAAGAATTAGGTAGTAGAAGGTCGGTGATGATGACTTGTTTGGCACATCCACAATAACTATTGATGATTTCTGCGCTTTCCTTTGCTCTTAACAAAGGGCTCGTCAGAACCTTATCAAAACAGATGTTCATTTTTTTCATATTTTTGGCGATCGCTTTTATCTTCTCCCTACCCTTTTTCTCCAGGGGTCGTGCACGATCCATTTTTTCGTCCGCAAGGGTTGTTCCGGCCACGCCGTGCCGAATGACATAAAGTTCTAGCATAATAAAATTCCTATATTACGACTCGTTTTGGCAGTTATTCCTATAATTGTCCATACAACACTAGGAGATTTAAGGCATCACTTATCTCATGGATCGCAGTTTCTTAGTGTATTTCGTGGGATTTTGGAAATTTGGCTCGATTATATTTCAAAAATTAATTATATGGTATAATTAGGATAAAACAGTTACAGAGGAGGTTATATGAATAGACTCTCTAAATATATTTGTGGTTTTTTTCTTATGATTTTATGTGGATATTTAATGCCTCTGAATGCACAGCAATATTACGCTCAACAACAACCTGCACAGACTTATGCGGTGCCTACGCCTCCAAATTATTACATGACGCCTAGTGAGTATAATTACAATCAGAACAATCCCTACGCGAACTCATATGGACCAAGTTCATATGCCCCAAATGGCTTCTATGGCGGATTTTATGGGTCTCCTCCTCCTCCAACGCCAGCACAGGCATTTCCTGATAAAGCGGCTTCAGACAACCTTTATAGATATTTACAAAGTAGATAATTTGGCTTTTAATGTAGAGGCAGGAGCAGTTCCTGCCTTTTAAGATTTAAACTATTCTTAATGAATATCATTGAGTATTTTTAGGAATTGCAATATTTTTGTTTGCTTTATAAGGAATTTCTTTTAAGTTAGCATGGGCAATCCACTGCCAACGATCATTAATCTTTTGCCAAACGCTAAGGCGAGGAGCTGGTTCAGCAGACAGCTGTTTGTTTTCGATTTTTTCTTTTACTGAGATGAGGTAAGTGACAACTAAGGTGTCTGCATTCTCAGTCACTTGAAAATTGCTGATCTTATAGGAATCAAGGTATAAATCTTTAATAAGCTCGATCTCAGCTGCACGCGTTAATGCGCCAAAAGTGTGCACAGATTGAAAATGTTGTGCAATATTGTTTTCAACATCAGAAAAATTTCTATGTTTAAAATCTTCCCACATTTGTGTTTCTAATTTTTCTCCTAATGAGACTTCTGAATAGAGAGGGAAATTAGAGAGAGTCAGAACACTAAGAATCATAATAATGTAGTTCAGCATGGTTTTTTCTCCTAGATGAGAATGTTAATTTTTCTAGAACAAAGTAGCTGCTGAGAAAGATAAAGTCAATATCTCCAGAAAATATCAATGCAGTGTAAATTTTTTTCACCGTTTGTGAGTATAGTTTGAGCATGTTGTAAGCTTGACACAATTTGAGGATATATGTTTAAAGGAATAAATAATTAAAACCCTGGCTTTAAAGGAATGGTCGTTTATGAAAGAAGGCCAAGACCCTTCTCTAGGAAGCGAATCTGGATGGAAATCAAAGCGTAAAACTCCGAGCTTAAGAGAAAGCTATCAAACCATTCCGGTTCCAACATATTGGCCTTGGTGGCGCAAAATGTTAGCCTTTGCCGGTCCAGGCTATTTGGTAGCCGTTGGGTATATGGATCCCGGTAATTGGGCAACAGACTTGGCGGGAGGATCAGCATTTGGGTACAGTCTTTTATGCATCATTCTATTGTCCAATCTGATTGCAATTCTGCTCCAATTTCTAGCGGGTAAGTTGGGGATTGTTTCTGGAAGGGACTTAGCCCAAGCTTGCAGAGATCATTATTCTGCTCCTATCAATTTATGCCTATGGATATTGTGTGAAATCGCCATCTGTGCTACCGATTTAGCTGAAGTGATCGGTTCGGCGATTGCCTTAAATCTTCTTTTGGGTCTTCCATTATTTTGGGGGGTTATTCTAACCGCCTGTGACGTATTATTTATCATTTATTTTCAAAAATTAAACTTCCGTTATATCGAAGCTTTTGTGATCTCATTGATGCTTATTATAGCTGTTTGTTTCTGGATAGAGATTTTTTTCTCAAATCCTGAAATAAGTTCCATTGCTAGCGGTCTAATTCCTCATTTCGATATAGTGACGAATCCAGAAATGCTATATGTAAGCATAGGAATTATAGGTGCCACAGTGATGCCACATAACCTTTATCTTCATTCCTCCATTGTTCAAACTAGGCAATATAATGCTACAATGGAGGGGAAGAAGAGGCTCTTAAATTTGTGACATTGATTCCACCCTTGCGCTAATGATTGCTTTTTTTATCAATGCAGCCATTTTAATTGTGGCAGCGGCGGTATTTCATTCCAAAGGCTACACGCACGTGGTGGAGATCAATGAAGCTTATAAGCTTTTGAGTCCATTACTAAACGTTCCTTTAGCTAGCACATTATTTGCACTAGCTCTTTTGGCATCTGGTCAAAATTCTACTTTGACAGGAACGTTAGCGGGACAAATTGTCATGGAAGGTTTTTTGGATATAAAGTTACCCCCTTGGCTAAGACGTCTCATTACACGCTTATGCGCCATTGTGCCGGCCATCATTTGCATAATTTATTATGGAGAATCCGGCTTGGGCCAACTCCTTATATTTAGCCAGTCCTGCTCAGTCTACAATTGGGTTTTGCTGTAATACCCTTGAATTAGATTCACGGGTGAAAGAGCAAAAATGGGTGCTTTCACTAATCCTATGTGGATCAAAATTCTGGCATGGGCAAGCGCAGTGTTAATTGTTATATTGAACGTTAAGTTTATATTCGATTTTGCAGGAATAACAACTTAAATAAGAATGACTTATGTATAAATCCATGCCCAATAGATTAAGAAAAATTGTAGAGGCAAGCGGCGTTGTTGCATAAATAACCACAGAGCCAGTGAGACCACAGAGAAGCGATGAGAAAGTTGAGGAGGGTTATACTATTAAACGACGAATACCATACTTCAGCAATTTTAGTTAAAGTTGATCAATAGTCCTCTGCCTCCTCTGGCCTGTTTCAAATAGGACAAAAGCTGTGCTTCATGAACAGGTAACAGCTTGAAGACAGCTTTGATTTCAACAATCACTTGCCCTTCAACAACCAAGTCTAAGCGATACCCAGCATCTAATTTTATACCTTTATAAGAAATAGGAATGATTTTTTGTCGTTCGATTTTTTAACTCACTTAATGAAAGCTCGTGACACAAACACACTTCATATCGCATTCGCAAACTGGAAAGACTAAAACAAATCCTTGATGCAAAGAGGAAGTAAATTACAGTTTGGTTTTCTCCAGATGCGATCTTAAAAACAAGTGGCTTGCTTGCCGTCCTACAGGAAAACGAGGACGTCCTTCTTCACTGTATTCAGATGATGCTATTTTAACAGCACTATTGAACTGTTTAAGCGCAACATATGGCGACGGAGCACCTATGATCAAATTAGTCGGTCATCGGGCTAATTATCAGCATGGGTCGACTGCTATAATTCCACCTCGTAGGAATGGACAATATCGTGCAGGTGCACCTGATTATTTCTTGGAGAGGAATAAGTCTTTGCTTGAATATGAAAGGATTAGGAGAGGATGAGAATGCACGAAAGCTCTGGAAAAAACTTAGAGGTTATCAATGAAGAAGTCTTGCTGAAACGGGCATGTATAGATTTAAAGTACTCATTGGAAGAGATCTGAAATGTCGAACATTTCAAGGACAACAGTCTGAGGCATATGTTAAAGCCAGAGCATTAAACATCATGACAAGCTTAGGAATGCCCCAAAGTATGAAAAAAACAGCCTAATTCTCCCATCTCACATTTTCTCAGTGATCTCACTGGCTCAGTGGTGAATTGTACAACAGAGCCAAGTGGAAAACTAAGTGCCGAAGGGCATGTCCTCTGACATGGCCGAGATGCTTAGTCTCTTTCAATGGGCAGTTGCAGGCCTATTCAAGCGTGATTTAGGGGGGCAAATTGGGTTTTAAAAAAAAGCTATTCATCTAATCGATGTTTTGCTAGTTATAAGATTGTTTTTAAAATTGATTCAGGACCATCTTGTATGACTATTTCAGCTGATGAAAGAAGAAAAGATGTGCAATTTACCTGTCTCGCATCTAGATTACATTGAATCATTTGGTATTCTCTTGGTTGTTGAAAAGAAGGATTTTAAAATTCTACAAGTGAGTAAGAACATTAAAGAATGGACCGGAATAGAGGCTCATCAGCTTTTAAATCAAAAACTCAATAAAATTCCCATGAGTCATTTTTTAAGTGATTTAATCACATTTCTTTCTTTAAGAAATAAAATTAAAAGCAATTGGTGGACGACGACAAGACAGAGAAGCTAATTACGAGTCACCATCCAAGAAAAAGAATTATTTTTCATTTTAGAATATTTTAATTCCTAAAGGAACACCGGAAATTGATTTACAAACAATCTTTAATCATACATCCACTTTATATCATATCTTATCCCGCTTAACGACATTTACTGAGATCTGCCAGTTTTTTGTAGAGAGCATCAAACAGGCCATCGGTTTTGATAAAGTGCTCATTTATCAATTTCTTGAGGATAACAGTGGCGTCGTCGTTGCGGAAGCTTGTGAAGAAGGAATGGAATCTTACGTGGGTTTTCATTTTCCAAAATCAGATATTCCTGAGCCAGTCAGAAATATATATTTACATAATCCTTTAAGATACTGCTTTGACTGCCGACAAGACCCTGTTCCTCTCATACCTGCAATAAATCCACTAACGGATCAACCTTTAAATATGACTGATTGCATTCTCAAAGGAGTGATCCCTGTTCATCGTGAATATATTAAAAACATGAACATTCGGACATCTCTATCATACGCCATTATAGTTAAAAATAAATTATGGGGCTTGATCTCCTGTCATCTCGACAACCCAAATTTCTTTTGTACCAAAGTCGTATTGTATTAGCCAACTTTGCTTTTTTGTTGGATAAAGAGTGTCTAATAAACAAATTTAGCGAGTATTTACTTTTTAATGATCAGTTATCAATCCTTTCAGAATTTATAGGATTGCTATCAAATACTGATAAAAACATTCATGATGCTTTTTTGGATATAAATAAAACCTTTCTTCGTCTCGTCAATGCTACTGGGGGTGCAGTCTACTATGAAGGGAAACTGACATTTATTGGTAAAACGCCTTCTCAAGGACAAATCGAAGACTTAATTCATTGGTTAGAAATCAATCAAAAGGAAACTATTTTTTATACAGACTCATTATCTAAACTTTTCCGGAAGCAGAAAAGTATAAAGATATTGCAAGTGGAGTGATAGCGGCATCCTTAGGATCGCAAACATCAAATTATATTTTTTGGTTTCGACAAGAGCAATTGAAAACTTTAAATTGGGGGGGGGACCCCGAAGAAATTAAGGAAGAAAAAGGAGACTTTGATGTAATACAACCCCGAAAATCCTTCAATCTTTGGCGCCAAGAAGTCCAAGGATACTCGGGAAAAATGGTTGCCCAATGAAATACAAGCTGCAGAACGATTAGTCAGAGGAATAAATCAAATTTTTTTAACGTTATATTTTCTTCTTAAAAAACCATGGCGGAAGCCAATTTGTATAAAATTCAAATTGCTGCCGATAAAGCTAGTGAGGGTATTCAATTATTCTCCTGATCAAATGGGGAATATTGAATGGATGAATATTAAACTCATTAACCTTTTTGGAAAAAAGAGTCTGATGAAGTTCTTATACCATTTGTATCCTAGAAAGCTCATTCGCACAACCTCATTACGCTATTGAAATGATCAAACAAGGCATTGCTATTAAAAAGAAAATCTCTTTAGAGATCTATCTGCAAGAACTATCCTATTATTTATGCTAACCCCTTTTGAAAGCCTGGAAAAGAATAGTCAAACTGATAGGAATTTTAACAAATATTACAGATATAAAAAACATTTTCCAACGACATTAAGATGAAAGCTCAGGCGTTGCAAGTAGCTAATCAACATCTTATTGAATTAAGTAAAGAAAAAGATCAGTTTATAAGGATGGCCGCTCATGATTTACGTAATCCCTTGTCGACGATTTCTATGGCAGCCACTGTCCTGGAAACTCAAAAAAAAGAGGGTAAAAATTTTGATAAAATGGTGAATATAATCTCTAACCAATCCAAATCGATGTTGGAATTATTAAATGACATACTTAACGCCAACTTAATTCAATCGGGACAGTTTGTAATAAATAAACAACCGGTGGATATACAAAAATTTATTGAGGAAGTTTGCGAATTTCATAGGCTTATTGCATCTAAGAAAAACATTGAGATTCAATTAGTAGAAAAAATATCTCAACCGATCTCTAATATAGATAAAATTAAGATCAGACAAGTCATCGATAATTTTCTTAGCAATGCTATCAAATTTTCGCCTCCTAATACTATTGTAAAGGTCATATGTACAACGACACCAACAGATTTAAAAGTTGAGGTAAAAGATCAAGGACCTGGATTTCCTTTAGAAAATAAAGAGACTATCTTTGAACAGAGTGCAAGAAACTCGGCGGGAGAAGCACATGGCTTGGGTTTAGTCATTTGTAAGCAGATTATACGTGCTTATGAAGGGGAAATTGGCATATCTCCTCAAGAAGGTAAAGGAACAACTTTCTATTTTGATGTGAAAACCTAATAAACTGAAATTGATAAAAATTTCGATCTCTTATAACGCAATCAGCAGGTTCATCCAGTTTTATTTACGTCTTCTGACAGCATAGCCATAAGGTGTAGGCCAACTAGGGTCTTGATTCAATGCCTGCTCTGCTTTCAAAGGCCAGTAGGGTTCGCGTAAAAACTCCCTTGCAATAAAAATCAAATCTGCTTCACCTGAAGTAATGATACTATTAGCTTGATGAGGTTCTGTAATCAATCCAACAGCGCCTGTCATGATTTCGGCTTGACTACGAATGGCGGAAGCATAAGGAACTTGAAAATTAGGCTCTACCGGAATTTTGGCATGAGGAACAAGGGCCCCTGATGAAACATCTATGAGGTCGACATTTATTCCTTTTAATGTCTTTGCAAGAACTATGGATTGTTCCAAATCCCAACCACCTTCTACCCAGTCTGTCGCTGAAATACGAACAAAAAGGGGCATAGTTTGTGGGATCACTGAACGTATGGCTTCAACCACCTGACACACCAATCGCATACGATTTTGTATAGAACCGCCATATTCATCGCCCCTTTTGTTGCTAAGGGGCGAGAGAAAGCTATGTAATAGATATCCATGAGCTGAATGAATTTCAATAATTTTGAAGCCAGCCTTGATAGCACGCTGAGCCGCATTTTTAAAAGCTTTGATGATATTTTCAATCTCAGGTTTATTAAGCTGATGAGGGGGTGTGTCGCCCTCATTAAAAGGAATGGGACTTGGGCCCACGGCTTCCCATCCGCCTCGATCCGATGAAAGAAAAGAGCCGTTTTGCCAGGGAGGAGCGAAACTTGCTTTACGCCCTGCATGAGCCAATTGAATGGCCGCAACTGCACCCATTCTATGGACGAAATTTGTAATGCGACTTAGTGCTTCGATATGTTTGTCATCCCATATTCCCAGATCGGAAGGGGAAATTCTTCCTTGAGCGGTTACTGCGCAAGCTTCGGTAAAGACAAGGCCTGCTCCACCTACAGCTCGGCTCCCTAAATGAACCAAATGCCAATCATCAGCAAATCCATCTGTTGACGAATATTGACACATAGGGGAAACGACAATGCGATTACGTAAAGTGATAGCTTTGATTTTCAATGGACTCAAAAGATCAAAGTCAGGGATATTTCGATCATGGTCTACTTGAGTTAGACAACCACAAGATGTTTGGTGGGTTGGATTTTCTTTATCAGGTTTTGACAGGTTCATGATGATTTTCTCCCTGTTTATTCTTCATATATATAGAAGTTGATTACCCTTTTGCAATTGTAATTTGTGTGTTATGCAAATCTATAAAATTTTTGGTTAGCATGAGTCAAAAAAAAATATATGTATATTTAAATATTAAATTTGAATATAGATTGGGATAGTTAGGGGCGAAAACCCCCCGCAAAAATTCTTAAATAAGGAGTATTAAAATGTTAGGCACAGTTCTTATTATTATTCTGATTTTACTGCTTATAGGAGCAATACCAAGTTGGCCTTATAGCGCAGGATGGGGATATGGTCCCAGCGGTTTAATAGGTATAATTTTACTTATATTAATCATTTTACTGTTAACGGGAAGAATTTGAGTTTAAATAATTGAATATAAGTAATATAGAAAGACTAAAAAGCTAACATCAGACTTTGAGAATTCTTACACAATTTAAGTACATAATGTGTAAAAATTCTTAGATCTGGTGTTTTCTAATGAAGAGAATAAATTTTTCTAGAACGAACATAATAAATCACACACGTTAAAATTTCGATCCCATTTGTTATACTTATAAGATTGTTTGGTAAAAAGCGAAGGAAGGCCTTCGCACTCCTAAAGCGATGCAAGTTTCATTTTACTAAACTTTCTTTTCCTGCATCGCCACGCTGCGCGGTTTAAACATTTACAATGATTAGGTGAAAGCATGGCAAGATAAACTATTTATCTTTGCCACCCTATAATTTTTATCATTCTTTTGAGCTATATTGGCTTGGATTTTGTTTAAATTTCGTCAAACATTGCTGACAGCAAAATGTATACTGCTTCCCTTTAAATTCAGTTTTGTACTGACTATGATTAGAAGTTACATTCATTCCACATACAGGATCTTTAGATTGGTTAACCATACGAACCTCCTTTAACAGTTTTAGCGCTTAATTTTAAAATAATAGTTTGATCTTTTATCGCAAAGCTAAAAGTGTCAACAATTGCTCTTTTTTCATCGCAACAAATTAATATTTAATAATTTAATTCATTTTTAAAATAATTATTGTTAAATATGCAAAAGTATTTGAATATGAAAAAACAGGGGATTTATATGTATACCTCGACCAGTGCCTCACATCAATTCTTTGTTAAAAATTGTTCACTTGCCGCTATTGCTACAGGTGAAAGAGCTAGTTCATTATTAGAACTTCGCGACAAATTGGCCTTCGTTGATGAAGGTTGTATCTACTATCATTTTTGGGGTGGGCGTATGAATCCCCGATTTGTGCAAACTCAGCATCACAATGATTTTGCGAGTTGGGCCTACCATCGATTACACGATCACGTTTTAGCTGAAAAACTAAGCATTATTGATCCCACAGAATTTGAAAGTTTAGAAGACCTTCGGCAAGAGGTTTTAGAAACGATTGAAAAGCGATTAGATGATTATGAAATCATTCTTTGGACAAACAAAGAGGATCGCTTTTATTTTGTTCGTTCAACGATTATTGTTTTCGAAAGCTCGCAGACAATTTTAGATCCTCATAAATTAGAAAACGTTATGAAAAGGCTTTCTCCAAGTAGCATATTTTATCACTTTATTGATGCTCGTGCACGCACACCAGAGAGAATGGATGATTTCTCTGAGTGGTTAAAGTCTTTTGGAAATCAATATATGGAATTAATTGAGAAAATTCAAGCCATAGATCCCTACTTCCTTTCGTTAACACAACTCAAAGAGGAATTGATCCATGTCATCCAAAAGTTTTTTAAAGATAAAGAATAACCATGAATAATTTATTAGATCAGTATAAAGCCGTCGTTGGCCCTGAAATTATTTATGAATTATCTCAGATGGCAAGAGCATTGAAAGGCCTAAAAATTGTGCATGTCAACTCAACCAAATCAGGGGGTGGCGTTGCTGAAATATTAGCGACAATGGTACCTCTAACAAATGCTTTGGGAATTGAGACGCGTTGGGAAGTGATACAAGGGACAGCTGATTTTTTTGAATGTACAAAATTGTTTCACAACGCTATACAAGGCCACAAGCAAACTGCACCGAATCCACATCAGCTTAAAGTTTACCAAGATGTTAATGAGGCAAATGCAGAATATCTACGACCTATCCTTGAAAGTGCAGATGTAGTCTTTATTCACGATCCTCAGCCAGCAGCCATGATACTCGCCTTTCCAAATAGGGTGAATAAATGGGTTTGGCGTTGTCATATCGATGCCTCTAATCCCAACCGATCGGTATGGAAATTTTTAAACAATTTTATTAGACATTTTGATGCAAGTATTTTTTCTTTAGCGGATTTCGTTCAACCGCTGCCGCATCCAATTTATTTGATTTCTCCAAGTATTGATCCGCTCACAGATAAAAACGTTGAATTAACTAAGGATGAAATTGATGCAATTTATCCTAGATTTGGCATTGATCCAAAGCGTCCCATGATATTGCAAGTTTCGCGCTACGATTATTTTAAGGATCCTCTAGGAGTCATCCAGGCTTATCAGCTTGCTAAAAAGTTTAAGCATGGTCTTCAGCTTGTTTTAGCTGGCGGAGGTGCTCCTGATGATCCTGAAGGAGAAGCTGTTTTAAAGGAGGTCGTAGCTGCAGCTAAAAACGATTCAGATATTCACGTCCTATTATTACCCCCCGATGCTAATCGGACAATTAATGCTTTACAACGTGCTGCTGATATTGTTTTACAAAAATCTTTAAAAGAGGGATTTGGGCTATCTGTGACAGAAGCCTTATGGAAAAGAAAAGCTGTAATAGGTGGAAATTGTGGCGGGATAAGGTTACAAGTCATCAATTATCATACAGGTTTTTTGGTCAATACGCCTGAAGGTGCTGCGGAACGGATTCGTTATCTTTTACAAACTCCGCAAGTCAGTCAAGAAATGGGAATAAAAGGATATGAATTTGTACGGGAAAATTTTTTGAATACAAGGCATTTGCGTGATTATTTAACCTTGATTATTTCCCTTTTATACCCCTCAAATAAAAGAATAGAAATACATAAAATCGGACACCCATGAAGATTCTAAAAAAAGCAATCAATATTCATGATTTCTTTGGGAGAGTCCAGCATGGAGGCTCTTTACTTATATTAGATTATGACGGAACTCTGGCACCCTTTGTTAAAGATCGTACGAAAGCCTATCCATATGATGGAGTTAAAGAACGATTATCAGCTTTAATGAAATTAAGTAACACGCGCTTGGTTATTTTAAGTGGGCGTAGTTTGTCTGATTTAGAAAAACTGCTTGATATAGAGGCAAATTTAGAAATGTGGGGATCGCATGGTTTGGAAAGAAAGTATGTAAGTGGAAAAAAAACCAGTGCTTTAGTGGATCCTAAACTGCGTGAAGGGTTGAATCTAGGAAAAAAGTTTTGTAGCGATAACGTGGATACTCAATATTGTGAAATTAAACCTTATGCAGTGGCCCTTCATGGGCGAGGAATGAATCCAGCGGAAAAAAACCGTATTCGTTACATTGTCGAGAATCAATGGAAGCAATTGACCTCGAAATATGATTTAGAAATTCATTATTTTGAAGAGGGCATTGAGTTGAGACCAAAGGGAAGAAACAAGGGGGAGGTCGTTCAAGAATTATTAAGCAAAATGGCCAATAGCTCAGCTGTTGCTTATTTAGGTGATGATTTAACAGATGAAGAAGCTTTTGCAGCTCTTGGCGATAGAGGATTAAAGGTTCTTGTCCGCCATGAATTACGTGAAACTTTAGCTGATATTTTAATAATGCCTCCTCAAGAATTATTGTTCTTTTTAGATCATTGGAGGAGACTTAATGAATAAAAATGGGAATGGAAACGGCCGTTTGATTATTGTTTCGAATCGCTTGCCGATCGTTATTTCTAAGGAAGGGGGGGGAATAAAGACCTCTTCAGGTTCAGGGGGACTGATTACAGCCCTTGCTCCCGTATTGAAAAATAGGGGAGGTGTTTGGGTGGGCTGGCCCGGGGTCGTTGAAAATAATGAACAAAAGCTTATCGTTTCCTTATTAGAGAAAGAAAACCGCCAAGCAGGCTTTTATCTCCATCCTATTTTCCTCAACAAGGAAGAAATAAAATTATATTATGACGGTTTCTCCAATGAAATTATTTGGCCTCTTTTTCATGATCTGCAGTCCGAATGCCATTTTGATCCTGATTATTGGCATGCTGCCCAGGCTGTTAATCACAAATTTGCTGAAGGCATCTATCAAATGCTTAAACCTAAAGATTTTCTTTGGATTCATGACTATCATTTGATGCTAGTTGGCCAAGAACTTCGCAAGCTGGGAGCGAATGAAAAAATTGGATTTTTTCTGCACACTCCTTTTCCATCGTTAGATATTTTTGTTAAACTTCCCTGGCGTTTTCAGGTATTACGAGCCTTGTTGGAATATGATCTTATTGGTTTTCAAACCTTACGTGATCAAAGAAACTTTATTCAATGTGTCAAAAGATTGTTACCTGACGTAAAAATGATTAACAGGCAATCCGCTCAAATCTGTCAGACAAATGATAGAGATGTTCGTGTAGGTGCTTTTCCAATTAGTATCGATTATAAAGAATTTGCAAGAATGGCCGCAGGAAAAGAAGTCAGTAACCAGGCAGGGATAAATTTGGAGCAGCTCAAAGGTCAAACTATTGTTTTTTCGTGCGATAGGTTGGACATAACCAAAGGAATTCCTTACCGCCTAGAGGCTATTCGTCATTTATTAAAAACTCATCCAGAAATACACGAAAAAGTCACATTTTTACAAATTATCATTCCTAGCAGGATAGAAATACCGAAATATCAAAATTTGAAAAAAGAAATTGATCGGCTTGTAGGGGAAATTAACAGTCAATACACCGAAACAGGTTGGGTGCCTATTCAATACATATTTCGTTCCATTGACCGCAAAGAACTGATAGCTTTATATCGTATTTCTGAGATTGCCCTCATCACTCCCTTAAAAGATGGAATGAATCTTGTAGCTAAAGAATACATTGCCGCTAATGTGAATGAAAATGGAGTACTCATTCTGAGTGAATTCGCTGGTGCATCGACACAACTTCAGCACGAAGCTATTCTAGTTAACCCCTATGACATTGAAGGTTTAGCTGAGGCTATTTACCTAGCTTTAACAATGGAGAAAACAGAAAGAAAGAAGCGTATGCGCAAAATGAGGCGTCATGTGCAGCATTATGATGTATTTTGGTGGGTGCGTAACTTTCTTAATGCAGCGATTTCCAAAGAATTACACGATTTTCCCCTCATAGAAGAGTATACGCCAACGGAATCAAATATTTCATAATCAAAAAAAATATTGACATAGCCTCTTGACTCATATAGTTTGAAAAAAAATTACCATGGAGTTTTGAAATGTCTAAAAAACTTGCAGGAAAAGTCGCCATTGTCACAGGGGCATCCAAAGGAATTGGCGCTGCCGTTGCGATACATCTCGCGGAAGAGGGCGCTAGTGTAGTTGTTAACTATGCCTCCAGTAAAGAAGGTGCCGATCATGTGGTCTCTGAAATCGAGAAAAAAGGTGGTAAGGCAATAGCCATAAAAGCAAACATTACAGAACAAGCTGATGTGCAACGACTCTTTTCTGAAGCACAAAAAAAATTCGGTAAACTTGATATTCTTGTGAACAATGCAGGCGTTTATGAATTTGCTCCGCTTGAAAAAGTTACTCCTGAGCATTTTCATAAAATGTTTAATCTCAATGTATTGGCTCTTTTACTCGTCTCTCAAGAAGCTGTTAAGCATTTTGGGCCCAAAGGAGGGAGTATTGTCAACGTGAGTTCAGTGGCAAGTACGATCGCTTTGCCGAATACGTCGGTCTACAGCGCCACAAAGGCGGCTGTTGATGCTATCACTAAATCTATAGGGACGGAGTTAGGGACACGTAACATCCGTGTAAATTCTATCAATCCCGGTTTGGTGGAAACAGAAGGAGTTCATACTGCAGGTTTTTCTGAAGGCGAGTTTCGTAAGCAAGCTGAATCACGCACTGCACTGGGTAGGATTGGGCAGCCGAATGATATTGCTCCTGCTGTTGTATTTCTGGCTTCTGATGATGCGGCTTGGATTACAGGAGAAACACTCATCATCTCTGGCGGACGGACATAAAAGTATTAAAAGAATTTATTAGCTATGACCCTTCGACCGGACCTTGAATGTTTTAAGAATAAAAAGAGAAGCTTAAGCAATACAGGGTTCCTAGAAAGCTTTTGAATCCAATAGCCCTTTCTTAATTCAGGACGGAGCAGTCTTTCCAGCGTCTTTTCGTATTTCATTAGGAATGTTGAAGAAAAGTCATTTGCAATAAGCGCCTGCAGAATTATATTGGCTGCACATTCAGCACTTCGCACAGCGTTTTCAATTCCTTCACCGGACATTGGGTCAATTAAGCCCGCAGCATCACCAATCAATAAAGCACCCGCAAAAGCAACCGAACGCTTCTTAGATCCAAAGGGAAGTGACCATCCCTGAATAGGTGACAAACATTGTGCATCTGCGAACCGATCGCGAAATTGCGGATGTTCTTTGATAATTTTTTCCAGCAATTGTTTTAATTGCAGACGTCTATTGCGCACGTTGCGGCTCAAGATGCCGAGACCCACGTTTGCCTCACCCGTCTTATGATTCAAGGGGAAAATCCAGAAATATCCAGGCTGAACGGAGTCAAGGAAATGCAACTCAACACTAGAGGACATGTTTTTAATGTTTTTATAATAGGTGCGAATAGCGACGGCATTGTGGTTTTCATCCAATGTTTCTAAGCCCAAAGCTTTGGCAGTTACACCATTTGCTCCATCAGCGCCTATTACAACTTTAGCTCTAAAGGTTGCATTTTCGCTATGCACTCCTGTAACCTGACCATTTTCTACCAAAAGTTTTTTTATCCGCACACCCTCTAAAACATCCACATGATCTTTGGCTGCATTAAAAAAGACAGCATCTAAATCTTCACGTTTACAAACAAAACCTGCAGAAATCTGTCGGTTTAGTGATTCTTTGACACAAAAATCTCCTACAGAGGGATGAGAAAAAAGAAGATCTTCAATAATTGCATGAGGGATTTTTTCAATGGCATTGTATAGTCCCAATTGTTTTAACTTATCGCAAAGACGAGCTGACACGAAATCTCCGCAAGTCTTGTTTCTCGGAAAATGAGATCTATCAATAAGTAAAACCTTTACACCGGACATGCCTAGTATGCGTGCGCATACGGAACCCGCGGGACCTGCTCCCACAACAATCACATCATAATCAGTCGACATATAAGAAACTCCCTGTGTTCCTGTATATACGCATGCCCCTGCTCAATTAAATAGAGATTTCAATTTTGCAACCAGAGAATTTTTAATACTCAATTCATAAGGTGAGCGCATAGGATGGTCCCAGACAGTGTTAGGCCAGGCTGGGTCATTTTCATATCTAGCAATGACATGGATATGTAGCTGAGGTGTTTTATTACCAATTGCCGCCACATTTAATTGTGCAGGCTGAAATTCCTTCCACATAATTTTTTGAACAAAATCCAGTTCTTTGATGAGTTGTAGCTGGTCTTCAAAAGGTAAGTCCATCATGCGGCTGACGTTAGGTCGTCGGGGAACAAGAAAGAGCCAATGATAATGTTTCTCATCTTCCATAAGGACTGTGCTAAGAGGTAAGTGGGCAATGAAAATTTTTTTTTCCAGGTTAGGATGTAACTTAAATGTCATCTATTAATCGTCCAATGAAAAAGTCAGGGGAATCTTGCGGCGACAGATCTTGTATGGCTTTTTTCAAACCATTGCGAGATATTCTGTCAGCCATGATACCAGTCTGTGTAATGAGGGCGGAGGACATACCAAAACCACGTGCTCCTCGAATGTCAGTTTCAGGGGTATCTCCGACCATGATCACATCAGCACAATTAGTAATGTTTAGCTGCCGGAAATTTTGCATCGCAATGGTAAAAGCTTTGCTATGAGGCTTTCCAATATAAAAAACTTGTCCCCCCATTTCAGCATAGATTGAGGCTATGCTGCCTTGTCTCACTACAGCCTTTGGCGGATTTCCCTCATGGGCAAAATGGTCTGGGTTTGGACAAACCATAGGTAAATTTGTTTTCCTCAAATCTTTAATGGCTTCGCGAAATAAAGCAGGATCTGTTTGATCTTCGCCGTTAACATGAGGAACAGCAACGTAGATGAAATCCGCTTCATGGATGTCTTGGGTTTCAATATAAACAGTGTCCTGAAAAATGGCTTTGTGAGAAGAAAATTTAGGGTGCAAGCCATTAAATATCCAAAACTTATTTGTATGGATTTCAAATGGTAATTTTTCATTCAAAAAAATATTTCTGGCCAATTCTCCGGAAGTCACCAGAAAATGAAAGTGTTTGTTTTGAACAATTCCGTGCAAATGAAGTTTAGTTATTTCTTTGGCAGCCAACTGTGTAGAATTTGATAGGATGCCCACTACTTTTCCATTGGAGACGAGTTTTTCCATGATTTCTTTTGCGCCCGGGATAGGCCCAAAGTCATTGCCGCCCCAGAAAACACCATAGGCGTCAAGCAGGACACCATTAAATTTTTCGGAGACTTTTGTGATACCAGGAAAAATTTGAAAAGTGGAAGACATAATGGATTTTTTTTACGATTATAAATTAATAGGATACATCAAAAAGACAGATAAAATCTATGTTTTTGTCTTTAAAACTCAACTTGCGCCTATCAAGCCACCATCTGAAATGTGCTTATTTCCCTGCTTTTTGAAGGCCCATTTTTGCCTACTTTAGCAAAGTATGTCGAAAATAGGCTTTCAAAAACCCGGAAAAAAATCACAAATTCATCTGGCGCTTGTATAAGGCACAAGTTGAGTTTAAAGTGCTTTTAAATTGAAAAAAAATCTTTCTTTGTATATTATTTACGTAAAGGTCTAACTTTGGAGAAAAGACTTATGTTTAAGCAAAATGACTATAGTGGCCAAATAACGCCACCTAATTTAATTAATATTTCTTTATTGCTTCCTCTTCTTTCCATTCATCATCCTTTCCATAATCACGGGCATCCAGCTCGTTAATTTTTTTCTTTAAACATTGTATTTGCTGTTTTTGACTTGAATATCTCAGCTTTGGCCTTTTGCTTCATTGATGAGTTGTATTCCATTTAATTTCAGCTATTTAAGTAATTAACACCTTTAATTTACCCTTCTGTTGGATGGGTCATATAAAAATTTATTTGAGGATTTTATGAATGCAATCGCTACAAATTATTATTTAAGTCAGTTATTACCCTACGATACTGACACAAAAATGAAAGGCGATTTAAAAACTTGCTTTAAAGAATATAAATTGCTTCAGGTGGCTTTAGTAAAAGCTATCCAGGCATGGAACAAAGAAGAGTTTGAAAAATTTGATTCTGTTGTTGGTACAAATGCATGTCAAATTGTCGCTGCGAAAATTGCCTTGTTGGCTTCACAGCATTTTATCTTTGCGCCACAAATTGAAAATCAGCTTTCCCAAGCTCAAAGGAGCATGGAAAGCTTATTACCGTCCCTTGAACTATGGATGAAAAAAGGAGTGCCATTAAAAAAACTTTTGGCAGATGGTTTAGATGTCGCATTGACAGCGGATGAGCTTTTCATGATTCAAGCTTATCTTCTATGTGTGGCAAAAGTTGTTAAGCCTCCCAAGATAGATGCTCCTCTGAATAGAAATGATGCAGCTGATCCGAAAAAGTTGAAGATGTTTGGGGATGTTTCATCAAAGTTTACCGAAAATCTTGTAAAAAAATTACGCCAAACATTTTCTGCAGCATCGGCCTCCTTCGTTTTTGAACGAGCTCAGGCATTAAATGACCCGCAGCTTGTTAAAATGTTAGGAAAGGACTTTTCCATTAATTACAATAGTTGGACATGTATTCCAATGTTTTGGACTTATAAGACTCTCTTGCGGATTGTGCATGAGAGGGGGATTCCCATTGTGTTTTACGCTAAATTTCAGGATGAAGATGTCTTTTATAGCAAGTTTCGATCAGACGATAAATTTCTTGGCTATCGGACGGTGGACAAAGAATATTTATTTTTTCAGCCATCAAATTATGCTAGAGGATATTCCTATCAAAATGTCGTTCCCTGTCAGAATGACTTAGAAAAAGTTGCCGTTATCGTTCAAGGCGTTGTTTGTGCAAGCCCTGATGGATTTCCTAAAAAAGAGGATTGGAAATCTACAATGAATGAATGCAACATGGACATTATCCTTTCAGGAGCTGCCGACCACAGGCAATATCCCGATGTCAATGAAGATCAGCGAATTGAAGTCTTACAGGATGAGGAGTATCAAAAATACAAAATATACGCTCAAAATGAAGGTTATTCCCTTTCAAACCCCACAAAGTTTTTTATTCAGCACGTCTATGCTGCCAAGGTAAATAGTTTTGAGCCCTTTATAAAAACAGCTACCCCCAAAGCATCTATCATCCGCACGTTCATTCCGCGCGATATTATTCACAATTTGAATGGAGAGGAATAAAATGAACGCATCAGAAAACAAGGGACAATCCTGGTGGCAGCTCCTTAGTATTCAGGCAGGGGGCACAATTTGCCTTCCGGTCATGATGGCAGGTCAACTTATTTGTCAAAAATATGGATGGCCTGCTGCCTTACTGGGAATGGGTCTTGGCAATCTGTTTTTGCTCGTCCTAGGATACTTATTAGCAGCATTGAGTTCACATCGCCCTCAAAGCACCGTTGAACACGCTAGATTTTATTTTGGAAAAAAGGGAGCTCTCTTTTTTGCATCTTTAATGATATTTTCCATGTTGGGGTGGTTTGGCATTCAGCTCAATATCATGAGCCTTGGACTGCAACAGCTTTTAGGTATAATGGGTCATAACATCGCAACTCTTCCCATCAATGTTTGCCTTGGTATTATTATTAGCAGTCTTATGTGCGGGGGAATGAAAGCTATGAAATGTATGACCCATTTGAGCGCCCCCTTATTAGGATTAACCTTAATCTACACCATGTATTATGCACAGGGCACTATTTCACAAACGGAGCCCTTAACGTTTTCGTGGCTAGGGGGTTTATCATTAATCATAGGAGCCAATATGGCCGCTGTGATTGATTTGCCTACTTTTTTTAGACATGCAAAATCAGGCATTGACGCACGTATCTGCATATTTTTGCTTTACGGTCTTGTGGTTCCATTGATTGAAGGGGCTGGCATTTATTTGACAGCCGTTTCAAAAGGAAATTCTCTCCTAGAAGTTATGCAATTTGGTCATGGACTTTTGTGGTTAGCTTGGATTAGTTTTTTTGTCATTTTTTCCGGATGGTCAACCAATAACACTAACCTTTATTCCGCGGTTGCTTCGTCCTATTCATTACCCGGAAATTTCAATCCTATTTTGCGGACATTATTTCTTGGGGTTGTTGGAACATTCATAGCTTGCTTAAACCCATTAGGAAATATTGAGGATGTACTGGATATTTTTAGCGTGGCTGTGGGTGGAATGGGGGCCGTCATTTTAGCCAGCTATCTTTTAGAAATAAATCATAAGGAAATTAGAACCACTTTTTTAATTTCTATCATCAGCTGGTCAGTAGGCATGGCCATTAGTTTTTCTTGTATGTTTTTTCACTGGTTTTTGACTGGTGCTCCCGCATTTGATGCCTTTGTCGCCTCTTTTATTCTTCAATGGACTTTAAATTTTTTTTATCAAAGGAAAGTTTCCTATGAAACAATTGACAATAGATGATTTAGAAAAGCTCAGCTTGGGTAGCTCTATCCTTGGCTCTGGAGGAGGTGGGGACCCTTCTTACGCGGTTCTCATGGCGAAGTATTTTATGGAGGAATATGGACCCATAAATATCATTACTATAGACGAACTCCAAGAAGAAGATTTCGTAGTGCCCCTATCGATGATGGGAGCGCCCCTTATCAATATGGAAAGATTGCCTAGTGGTAGAGAAATCGAGATTCTTCTTAACTGCATTAAAAGCAAAATACGAAAAAATCCCACAGTTTTAATGGCCGCAGAAATTGGAGGCGCAAATGTATTTACTCCTTTTCTTATAGCTGCCAAATGGGGTCTTCCTATCTTAGATGCCGACATGATAGGTCGTGCTTTTCCTGAACTGCATATGAGTAGTTGTTATTTGAAAAATCTCGCAGCAATTCCTGCTGTTGTGGTTGACTGCCTTGGAAACAGTGTGCTGATAGAAACAGCTGACGCCAAAAAGTTGGAAAAGATGGCTAGGTCAATCACAGTAACAATGGGATCCAGCAGTGCAGTAGGTTTTTATCTGATGAAAGGCTCAGAAGTAGAAGGAGCTGTTATTCCAGGTACTATATCGCAGGCTTTAAACTTAGGTAATACCATCATCCATGCACGTAAAAATAAATTTGACCCGGTTTTTGAAGTGATGAAAACATCAGGGGGGGAAATATTAGGAAGGGGGACTCTCATTGATGTTAACCAAGTTGTCAAGGATGGCTTTTTGGAGGGGTCAGCCACAATTTTGTGTGAGGTGGGAAAAATCCATATTTTTTATCAAAACGAATATCTGTTGGCGAAAAATGGAGCTGATGTCATTGCCTCCACCCCTGATCTTATTGTTTTAATGGAAGAAAATAGTGGAACACCTCTTTTAAGCGAAGCTTTGCGTTACGGTCTTCAAGTAGCTGTTATTGTGATTGAGGCGCCTGCCATTTGGCAAACTGAAGCAGGGCTTCAACTTGTTGGACCGCGTGCCTTTGGATTCGGCACTGACTACCAAGTTCCATCATCCATAAGCAAGGAAGGATCATTTTATGAATAATACTTACATAATTGGCGTAGACATAGGGGGAACAAATACGGATGCTGTCCTTGTTGATCAAAACAACAAAATTATCCATGCCGTCAAAACCCCTACTACTGAGGATATTAGTTTAGGTTTTTTCAACGCTCTTCAACAGTTGATTGAATCCTTTGACATACCTTTTGAACGCATCCAAGGCGTATTTGTAGGGACAACACATGCAACGAATGCAATTTTACAAAAGAGAGACCTTTTTCGTGTAGGCATTATACGCATTGCTGGTCAACATCCTGAAACATTGCCTGCCGGATATGCATGGCCTCAGGATTTAAAGGAGTCGATTATTGTAGGCATGGAGACCATTAATGGGGGCTTTGAATGCCATGGGGGGGAATTAACGCGCTTTTGCAAAAATCAGTGCGAACAAGCCATCTATAAACTTCTTAAAAAGGATGTAGAAAGTATTGCCGTTACAGGTGTTTTTTCTCCTCTTAACGGCCAGCAAGAAAAGGAGGCAGCTCAGATTATACGTCAAATCGCAGGTGATTTTTTTCCCCTTTCACTTTCACATGAAATAGGGGGGATAGGCTTCATTGAGAGAGAAAACTCCACAATTCTCAACGCTTCGTTGAAACGTGTCATGCAAAAAGGATTTCTATCGCTTCAGATGACTTGTTATAATTTGGGACTTTCCTGTCCTTTGATGATTACGCAAAATGATGGCAGTTTAATTGAAGTGCAGAGGGCTATAGACTATCCTGTATTAACCATTTCAGCAGGACCAACGAATTCTTTGATAGGAGGTTCGCGTTTATCAGGGATGGAAAATGCTGTCATCGTTGATATTGGAGGAACTTCTACAGACGTTGGACTTGTAAGGAAAGGTTTTCCTGTGCGTAGTTTAAATAAATCAAACATTGGGGGAGTCTCCCTTAATTTTCCCATGCCTGATGTATTGTCCATTGCCCTTGGCGGCGGTTGCTTGATTAATTTATCTATAAATACGCCTAGCATAGATTCAAGAAGCGTGGGTAAAGCATTAGCAACACAAGCCTTATGCTTTGGAGGAACTAAGTTGACGCTTACAGATGTTGCATTGGCGATGGGAAATCTAAAAATTCCTTTAGCACAACACAAACAAATTCCCATCAGTTCTGCCCAAGGAGATAGTATTTTTGAGCAAATCAAATGTAAAATCAATGATTTGATTCTGAAGATACAAGGCGAAGAAAAAAATTTACCTCTAATTTTTGTTGGGGGAGGATCTGCGCTTCTCCCGGCAGACTTTTTTAAAGGACAATATCAAAGTCCTGCATACTATGATGTGGCTAATGCTTATGGAGCTGCATTAGCAGAAATATCAGGAACAGTTGATACAGTCGTGAGTTTGCAAAATCGTGAAGAAGCCCTGGAAGAAATTTATGAAGAGGCCAAACAAAAAGCTGTGGCTCAAGGAGCAAATTCCACAACGTTACGTCTTGTTGATCAGCAAATTATTTCTTATTCTTATATTCCTAATCAAATGGCAAGGGTGATTGTAAGATATTGTGGAAAACGAAAGCAAATATGAAAGGATTATTTTAAAAGGGACGATATAAAATAAATGGAAAAAATTACGAAAATGGGTTATTCAAAGATAAATATTCGATCCTTAGCTTAACAACCTATTAGCTCCACATGCAAGAAAACATACCTAAAGGCCGCGTGTACGATGCTGTTATTGTGGGTTCAGGTCCCAATGGGCTAGCTGCTGCAATAACGTTGGCGCAAAAAGGTCTTTCCGTTGTTATATTAGAAGCCCAAAAAACTATTGGAGGAGGCTTACGTTCTGCGAAGTTAACGTTGCCTGGTTTCACCCATGATATTTGTTCAGCTGTTCATCCTTTGGCTGTTGCCTCCCCATTTTTTCGAACGCTGCCTTTATCAGCCCATGGCTTAGAATGGATTCAGCCCCATGCCCCGTTAGCTCATCCTTATGATAATGGAAAAGTGGTTATTTTAGAACGATCAGTTGATCAGACGATTAAAATGCTTGAAAGTGATGCCCAGGCTTACAAAAAGCTGATGAATCCTTTTGTAGCTGATTGGGATGACCTTGCAGCGGATATATTAGGACCTTTGCATTTTCCCAAACATCCTCTTACGGTTGCACGTTTTGGTTGGTATGGTATTCAATCAGCCATTGGTTTAGCTAAGGAAGTATTTACCGGAGAACTTGCACGAGGTCTTTTTGCTGGGTTGGCAGCGCATTCCATTATGCCATTAGAAAAGACCTTAACAGCGTCATTTGGTCTAGTGCTGGGAATTCTGGGACATAAAGTCGGATGGCCTATCGCGCAAGGAGGATCGCAAAGAATTGCTAATGCTTTGGCATCCTATTTTCGTTCACTTGGAGGAGAAATTGTGACAGGAATCAATGTTACTTCTATGGAACAGCTTCCCGTCACACAAGCTATTCTCTTTGATGTAACACCAGGGCAACTCCTGAGCATTGTAGGCAACGGATTTCCTTCATCATACAGAAAAAGGTTAACACATTATCGCTACGGTCCCGGTGTATTTAAAGTGGACTGGGCGTTAAGTTCTCCTATTCCATGGAAGTCCCCGGAATGTTTAAGAGCAGGTACTGTTCATGTAGGAGGCACTATGGAAGAAATTGCTTTGGGTGAACGAGAAGTTTCTCAGGGACGTCTGCCTCAACAGCCCTTCGTTCTATTAGCACAACCCAGCCTTTTTGATTCAACACGTGCTCCAAGCGGAAAACATACAGCTTGGGCCTACTGTCATGTTCCCAATGGATCTTCTTTCGATATGACGGAAAGAATTGAAACCCAAATCGAAAGGTTTGCCCCTCATTTTCGTGATTGTATATTGGCTAGAAGTACGCGATCGGCGATTGAAATGGAACAATATAATCAAAATTATAGAGGGGGTGACATTAATGGAGGAATGCAAGATCTTTTTCAACTTTTTACTAGGCCTGTCGCAAGACTTGATCCCTATTCAACGCCTAAGAAAAATGTTTATATTTGTTCATCTTCGACTCCCCCGGGTGGAGGAGTCCATGGGATGTGTGGATATTTTGCCGCGCAATCTGCTCTTAAGCATTGTTTTTAAACTCAACTTGCGCCCCTAAATCACACTTGAATAAAGCCGAACTTGACAAGTGGAAGACTAAGTGCCGAAGGGCATGTCTTCAGACATGGCTGAGGTGCTTAGTCTTTCAATTGTCAAGTTTAGGCCTGTTCAAGCGTGATTTAGGGGCGCAAGTTGGGTTTTAAGTTAATGTGCCGACTTTATTGCTGTGAAAAGGCCTAAGGCGCATTGGGCAACGATTGCAACGCTAGCGATGGAAAGATGGAAACCACTTCTCTGGGCAATTCTTCCAAAATCTCCTTCATTTTCCTTAGAGGAACAAATATAGGCATATAAAAGCTCTCCCGATATCCAAATGACCCCTCCGCTTCCTAACACTAATGAAAGGGGGACGGTTAGATAATCTTTAAGTGCTGCTGCGGCAACGAGTTTCAATGAAGAAAAAGCTATATTGGCGAGTGGACCCGCGGCATCACTGACTGATTGTTCCCAATCAGAAAGATTTTTAAAAGATTCAGGTGTGATATTAACTCCTGTACACGAATTTGTAAAAATTTTAATGGTCGAATCTTTTTTGGTGAGTAATTTACAAGAGATTGCATGCCCCATTTCATGAACAAATATATGCAAGTATCCCTGCGAAATTAGACGAAATGCCGTACTGTTGATGCACTTTATAGCTAAAGTTGAAATTAATCCGGCTCCGCTTAATGCTTTGTTTACATCCAGGCATCTGTTTTCCTGTTCTTCAAAGTTGACTATAGTTCCGCAGATGTTATAAGATCCGCTGCTGCCTAATAATAAAGATTTTAAAAATGACATAATTAATATAATAAATTAGATAAAATTGAACGATATTAACATTTTAATGTTAAGTTATTGTTAAATATATATTTATGTTTTAATAAGATGAATATTTGTTTTTCTTTGAAAACATTTGAGGAATATTGTAAAGTCTTCTGGAGAACTTTTTAAATATGAAATATTCAATTTATACAGAAAAACCTGAAGGATTTTGTCCGGCTGTTGAAGTGGCGGGTTGTTATTGCGAACACCGTGATAAAATTCTTTTGCTGAAACGTCATCCTGATAAACCACAGGGTTTGACATGGGGCGTACCTGCTGGCAAGCTGGAAAAAGGGGAAAATCCAAAAGTGGCTATGCAGCGTGAGCTTTATGAGGAAGTTGGTTTTGAAATCGAGGCAATAGATCTAGAGAATATCGGAAAGCTTTATATTAGTTTTCCAAACTTGGATTTTGTTTATCACATGTTTCGGAAGGTGTTTGATGCGGAGCCTACCATCCATCTAGGTTTAGATGAACATTTGGAAGCTAGATGGGTCACATTATCTGAAGCTCATGAGTTACCTTTAATTGCTGCAGGCTCTGAAGCATTGCAACATTATTCAAAATTTCATTTAAAGAAACCGTTCGAAAATAACTAAATATAAGTGGTGTACAAAGCCATAACAAAAGCTTGATTGAAAACTGCAAGGGCTTCCAAATTAATTGCTTTGCCTCTTACCATAGCCTTTCCTACAAGAGTCACTCTGATTTTTTCAAGTTGTGCTTTTATTTCAGGAGTTAAGTGCTCATGGTTGTTGTGTGTAAATGTTGTTAGAGATTTTGCTAAAGCATCTATGCGGTGAGCTTTCCAGGGGTCGCCCATACAGCAACTAAAAGTTTTTAAAATGGCACGAGTAAATTTTATCCAGGTCCATTTAATTCCCTGTTTTTCTACTACTTTGAAATCTTTTGTGACTAAATTCTCTTGTTCAAGGGCTTGATTGATATCAGTGAGACGATTTCTAAAAGATTCTAGAGTTGTTTTAGCTAAATTATCCATAATAAAGATCTCCAAATTGAATTAATATGAAACAAAAAGCATTTATAAATTTAACCTTAATATTATGCAAGAGGTCTATTTATTTTTCCTGTCTCATGGAAGTTTTTGTTATAAAAAATGCTGTAACTTGGTAAAAGTAAAAACTTCGACTTTTAGCGAGCTTATTATGCAATACTATTTTACTTTAGTTGTGGGATTTTTCATCTATTCAAGCTTTGCCCTTTATGCTTCTCAAACGGAAAATTTGTATTGGCATCCTGATGTTGAAATGAAATGTAAAAAACCTATACAAGGACCCCCAGGGCCTCCAGGCCCAGGTTTCGGAGCCAATTATGCATCCGTTTGGTCTGTGACGGTTGTCGATTTAATATTAAATGCTCCGCCCATGGGTGTTGCGTTTGAAAATTCCCAAATTCCGGGTGTGGGTGTGATCCATCCTGTGGGAGGAGATAATACTCTTTTCCTTATTCAGAATAGTGGAACCTATTTGATTATTTGGAATGTTTCCGCTTCTTTGACACCCACAGCCACACTTTTTGACAGCGCCAGCGTGGCATTTACGTTATTCAATGTTTCTACCGGCATGCCTTTTAACCCCGCCATTAATGGATATTCGACTTTGACGAGTCAAGATATTAAAACCATTACAGGACAAACCTCTTTATTCATACCTGCGGGGACCATAATCCAATTACAAGTGGAAGCTCAATTAGCGAATGGAGCCCCTCTCCTCGATATGATCAATCGAACCCTAACTATCACACAAATAGCGCCTTAAAGCTATGAAATTTAAATTCCTGTTTTATTTTTGCCTGATCTTTTTAAACATCCTCTTTATTCCAAAACATGTCTATTCTGACTGTAGCGCTTTACGTACAGTTTTTTCCGATATAAGGCTTGACGTTAGCTATAACATGGGAAAGTTTATTGATATTAAAAAAGATTATACCGAGATTGGATTATTTTTACCTGTCGGTTTTGCTGATCGATGGCTCACATTCGCTGAGGCGAGAAGTTACCACTTTAACCACTCCAAATGGGGAGCTAACGCAGGATTAGGTCTGCGTTGGTTAAGTGATGAGCGTTTAGGGGGGATTAATCTTTACTATGATTACTTAGCAGGCCGGTTTCATCAAGGCTTTCATGGTTTAGGGATTGGTTTAGAATTTTTAGGTGCTTCCTATGATTTACGTGCAAATGGCTACTTTCCTGTGAGCCACTCATCCCATCATTCCAAACTTTTTATTTATGATGATTTTATTGGCAGCTATGTGGCGACATGTAGGGAAAGAGAATTCATGATAAGACAAGGTTTTGATGCAGAGTTTGGACTGCCATTGGCTTGCTGGCGTGGCTTGGCCTTATATGGCGCCCTAGGTCCTTATTACTATCATCCGCCGAGATGTCATACCAATTATTGGGGAGGTCAAGCTCGTTTAGAATTAGGTTGGAGGAATTATTTGTCTTTACAGGTGAGAACATCTTATGATCATTCTAACCATTTTCATGCTCAGGGAAGAATAGAAGTTAATTTTCCTTTTGAAATTTTTAACCCTTTGCATAGGTGTGAAAGTTTCTACTCAAATCTTAGCACTCAACCGGTAGTTCGAAACGGCATTATCTTTACAGACCATTGCTGCAGTTTTACGAAAAATTGGTAAGAAAAGTCGACCTCATATTTTCAAGGATTTTATCAATGCACGTATATCATGTAAGTTTAATGAAGGGTTGCTGAATAATACATAAGAAGGCTCTGTAATAGGACGAAACTTCTCCCAGTATAATTTGCGGTTATTCAGATTGAAAATCCATTTTATGGCTGAAAACAGCGAACGTGCTAGCCACGTTGAAAAATGACCTAACCCTACGATTTCCCTCAAATATTTAGCTGGTACGATTCCATAAGTCAGATAATGGCAGTTTTCCTTGCTCAGTGTTTCGAGCATAGACATCATCAATAGTTCCGAAGTTCCGCGAGGAGCTTCAGGAACAGTAATTATATATTTAAGGAGCCACCCCTGTTTTGCGTCAAGTTTAGAAAGCAGTGAAGCCCCTATAATACGGTCACCTTGCTTTACATAAAACCAACGTTTATCAAAACGGCTTTTAAAAAAATCCAAAGGACCCAATGAAATCTGTGGACCTTTACGCGCCTTTAACCACGCATACCCGACTTGTTGAATGGAGTTTTCCACCGTTTCATCATGTGGAAGGTATTCATGGACTTTCAATCCCATATGTAGAACGTGGGTGACTTTTTGACGTACTTTACCATGATTGATGTCATTATAATTTTGTGGGTTAAAAATGAGTTCTTCACCCATTTCAATCATTATTTTACAGACATTTTTTATAGCCCATTCAGCAAAATCTTTAGGTGCAATTATATAAATAGTATTCAAATGATTTTCTTCACAATATTTTTGGAAAGCTTGAGCCAATGCGATTCTGTTTTCAAGGGGGCAAATGGGCACACCAAAAACGATAGCGCACGATGATTCTAAACGGTAGCCGATAAATCCCTCAATATTAGGCATTTTAAAAATTTCAGCTTGTGCATCCAGCAAAGCTTCACTGGCTGAACATCCCCATTTGTGAAGACTTTTTTCCATCGTATCTAGTTCGTTGTCGACTTTTTTTGTGGGTAAGCAATCTATCATTTTTAACACACCTTTTTAAAAATGTTCAGTGATTTTTGCTATTTTTTGCGCTTTTTGAATTATATCTGTTCCTCATAATCAACGTATTAGGTTGTGTATACCTGTGAACACTTACCTTTTTTCTTCACATTGATTAATAAAAAAATTAATTGCAAGAATTATGGTATGACATGGTTTTGTTGTACAATAAACCACAGAGACTGTGAGATCAGTGAGAGGTGTGAGATAGGGAGAGGATTAGGTAAATTTGTTGAAACATGACATTAGGCGTCTAGTACACTATAAAGTAAATCCTTCTCAATTTCCTCATATTTCCTCACTGATCTCACTGCTCAGTGGTAATTTTATGCAACAATACAGTATGACAATTGTGTTTGATGGACATTAAAATGGAATTCAGAGTAATAAAAAGAAATTGATGACGCTTTGAAAAAAGTAAGAATTAATCTCTGGTATTTAACGCTATGATGACTTTAGCCCTTAAAATGCTCATTGGAAGCAAAGCCTGTATGGGTGTAATTTTTGGAATTTTCCTTGCTACTCTATTGATTTCACAGCAGTCAGCTATATTTTTGGGTTTAGTTTCACGTTCATATCGATTGGTAACTGACATTCAAGCTCCTAATATTTGGGTGATAGATCCATCAACGGAAAGTGATGAAAAAGTACGAGCAATGCCTGCGGGGTATCTTGATGTAGTGCGTGGTATACCAAAAATTGAGTGGGCTGTACCTATTAATGTCATGGATGTGCCCATGGTTACACCCTCGGGGAACTTTGATGTCTGTCATTTATATGGAATTGACGATGCGACTTTGATTGGAGCACCTTCTAAAATGGTTGAAGGGGATATACGGGACTTGCGAAGGGAGGGGGGAGTCATCGTGGATATTTATTCAGCTAATGGATCTCTAGCGAGAATTACAAGCGATGGCACCAAAATCCCATTAAAAATTGGGGATACCTTCGAAATAAACAATCACCGAGCAGAGGTTGTCGGTCTTTGTAAAATTACACAAGGGTTTTACCCTCAACCGATAGTTTTTACAACATTGAGTCAATTTCGAACATTTGTCGGTTTTTCTAGGGATCAAATCGAATTCATTGCGGCTAAGACCGTAGCAGGAGCTAATGTTGATGAAATATTAAAAAAAATAAATTCCTATTCAGTTTTATATGGACTGACTAGTGATCAATTTGAGTGGAGGATAGCAAAATCCTTTTTAAAGACAGGCATATTGATCAATTTTGGTCTTTCAGTAGCACTGGGTATTATTATTGGATTTTCTATAGCAGGGCAAATTTTTTATATCATGACACTTAATAACTTAAAATATTATGCCCTCATTAAAGCTATGGGTGGAAATCAAAAACTTATCTCTAAGATGATCATGATTCAGGTCGGTGTAGTAGGAACAATTGGTTTCCTTTTAGGGACAGGTGCCACCATATTTTGGGGAATGGCTGTTAAAGATACGACATTAGCTTTCCTTTTTCCTTGGCAGCTTCTCTTTTTTACCCTTTTTATTGTTGTTTTGATTTGTGTTTTTACAGCAGGTTTAAGTATTAGAAAAGTTTTTAGTGTAGATCCAAAAGAGTTAATGGAAAATTAATATGAAACGAAATTATTTTATTGTGATTGTTGGTTTTGCTATCTTAAGTCTTTTTATCATTTTCTTTTCCTTGTGGTGGGATATAGAGTCTCCCGTGAAAAAAGAAATAAGTCCCTTGCCTTTAGCTCCTTTTAAATCTTATATTTCTGGGGTAGGGATTGTCGAACCTAGTAGCGAAAACATATTCATCGGCACTCCTTTAAATCGTATTATTGAAAAAGTATTCGTCGTGCCGGGTTCAAATGTGAAGAAGGGTAATATCCTTTTTCAACTGGATGATCGAGATCTTCAAGCGAATTTGATGGTGCAATTAGCTAACTACAAAAGCGCTGTCGTCAACTTGCAGAAACTTGAAGCTTTGCCCCGAAAGGAAGAGCTTGCTGAAGCCATAGCGGAAGAAAAAAATTCTAAAGCAGAATTAGACCTAGCAAAAAAACAATACGAAATGGTGCAAAGCCTGCCGGACCCACGTGCGATTAGTCAAGAAGAAAAAAATCGTCGCTATTTCAATTTCCAGCAAGCGGAAGCTAAGTGGCAGCAGGCTCATGCCAGTTTTGAAAAAATAAAAGCAGGAACTTGGAAACCTGATCTTGAAATTGCACGCTTTGAAGTGCAGAAAGCTAAAGCCAATTTTAATAGCTTGAAAACTGAAATTGAGCGGACGATCATTCGTTCTCCGATTGATGGCACAGTTTTACAAGTCGATATTCATGCAGGAGAATTTCCACCCCTTGATACTCAAAAAATACCCATGATTATTCTTGGAAATATCGATCAGATGAATGTCCGTGTCAGTATCAATCAATTGGATATTCCCTATTTTAAGAGCTCTGCTCCAGCCGTCGCTTATTTACAAGGGGATAGACTTACAAAATTTCCTCTAGAATTTATCCGAGTTGAACCCTTTTTGGTAAGTAAACAAAATTTAACTAATGACATTAGTGAAAAGGTAGATACGCGAGTTCTTAGAATCATTTATCGCATAAAAAAAGAAAATTCTTCACCACTCTATGTAGGACAACAAATGGATGTATTTATTGAAACAAAACCCTCCCCATGAGAAATAATATGCGAAAGTGTTTATGTACGATAACGTTGTTGAGCCTGTTTTTCTCTAGTTGTTCCGTAGGGCCAAAATATGCTTCACCTTGCATGGAAATTCCTTGTGATTGGAATAGCGAACTTTCAGATGGTATGGACACTGAAAAAGAAATGCCAGATTGTTTCCTTTGGTGGGAATCTCTTAATGACCCTCTATTGAATTCACTTGTTGAAAGGGCAGCCTGTCAAAACCTTGATTTATACATAGCGGCTATGCGTATATTGGAGGCTCGTACTGAAGAAAAAGGCGGAACTGCAGCTTTGTTACCCCATCTTGATGCCACTGTTAACTATGACCATGCACAATATAGTCAAAAAACATTGAACCGTATTTTAGGTGATTGTTGTAAAGACCGTGGATCCAGTAGAAAAAACATAAACTTTTTTGAAATAGGTTTTGATGCTGAATGGGAAATTGATTTATTCGGCTTGCACGCGCATGAAATCCAAGCTTTGAAAGCACAAATTGAGGCTTCAAGACAGGAGTATTATTATCTTTGGGTGACTTTAGCGGCGGAAGTGGCTAAAAATTACATAGATTTAAGAAGCGCACAACAACATTTGAAGGTTATTGAACATAACATAAGTGATCAAATTGATACTCTTAAACTGACACGCAGTCTGATCCAAGCTGGTTTTGCCGGGACCTTAGATGAAAGGCAAGCCCAGCAGCAATTAAGTACACTAGCCGCTGAGAAACCTCAAATAAAACTATCTATTGATAAAGCTATACATCGCCTATCCATTTTGCTTGGATATGCTCCAGGTGAACTTTTTGAAGAGTTATGTGAGCCTCTGGGTTTACCTTTATTGCCAGATTACATGCCAATAGGTATACCTTCCGAACTTCTGAGGCGTAGACCTGATATACGCAAAGCGGAAAGAGACTTGGCAGCAGCGACTGAACGCGTAGGAAGTGCGGTAGCCGCTCTATTTCCTCGCTTATCCTTAAGAGGATTTGTTGGAGAGATTGGCACATTTAAATCAAATGGGATCGCTTGGTTTGCAGGCCCACAATTGCTGTCCCCCCTATTCAATAGCAAGGCTTTAAAGCAAGACGTGGATTTTAATAAAATTAAAGTCAGGGAAGCTTTTTACCAATATCAAAAGACAGTTTTGGATGCCCTTGAAGAAGCTGAAAATTCAATAGCTTCTTTCCACTTTGAATTAGAACGGAACAGGCATTTGAAAGATGCTCAAAGCACTAGTAGAGAGGCATATCAATCAACCGATCAGCTCTATAAAAAAGGACTAAAAAGTTATCTTGAAGTTTTGGTGCTCAACCGCTCGCGGTTAGCTGCAGAAGAAGCTTATTTAGAAAGTCTGACGGAATTGCTCTATCACTATATTTCTTTGTATAAAGCATTGGGTGGAGGATGGAATTAATTTGAAAAGACCAAAAAGGCTAACAAAAAAAGCCGAATTTCAGTTTTTTCATAGCCTCCTAATGTTGTTGCCAGGGACCATCCCAATCGTAAATGGCTTTTACAGTTGTAAACTTATCATCTTTCATTAAGGCATCGACTGCCCAAGCTCGGGCATTTACTTCATCAGGTTTCGACTGCGCTAATGTTTGGTCAGAACCGTTGGGAAGGAATACAGGATCAAATCCAAATCCACTTTCACCCTGAGGAGAAACGATGGTACCCGGAACTTCTCCTTTATAAACAATGACCTCATCTCCAAATCGGTAGGCTAAAAGCACCGTCCAAAGGGCCCGTCTTCCTATGTAATCGTTTAAATGGTCGATGAGCCAGCGCACATTTACCCCTACTGAAGCACCTTCAATATCTAAAGAGGTATCTTCAATTAAAATAAGCTCGCCCAACTGACTCGCTTTATGTGCTACGACAGTTATGGCATCTGCTTCAATCTCATCTAAATCAAATTGGGTATTTGATAAAGTAACCCCATACTTTGAAAACAGTCTTTGGAACTCTTGAAGTTTCCCCTTATTACTTGTATTCAATTGCCATTCCAGCTGTCCAACAACTTGGGATTCTTGATTGGAGTAAGAAAAAGAAATCATTAAGAAAAATAAATTAAAAAAGTATATTTTAACACATTAGATAACCATTAATTTGTAATTTTTAAACATAAAAGTATCATTTTTTTTGTTAATTGTCAAATCAATAAAATGGATTTAATTTAAAAAATCTCTAGGTCTCAAATGTAATGGAAAAGATACAATAAAAGATTTCTTGTAACACCCCCAGGGGTGCTACAAGGCACACACAAGCAAATCACTTTATTTTTTATTTCGATTTAAAAGCATGTGAGAGAGCTCATCATCAAAATGGCCTTGAAAAATGGCTGCGAGCAAGGCATGGTCAGTGAAAGGATCGCGAAACGGAATTTGTTTCATTTCACCATTCACATGCACGTCTAGATAACCTTTTGCATAGCCTTCCTTTATTTGTTCAAAAGTGAAGGCATATTTCCCTTGAATGGCTTCTGTTTTATCATGCTTAGTTTCTTCTTCAGCTTGGACAATGCCCATAAATATAGGGATTACGGATGCTGTCAAACCTGAATCGACGGCAATACAATTCAAATCCAATAAATTATTTTTATCACAAACATAACCTGTTTCTTCTTTGACTTCGCGTAAAGCTGTATCTACAGGCGTTTCAGAAGGTTTTGATGAACCTCTTGGAATTTCCATTTCGAAAGAACATGTGGCATGACGATGCGCAAGTTGCAGGATAATTTTCTTACCATCTGAAGTTATTGTAATGGGCAAGGCTGCGACACCACCAGGGCGATCAAGATCAGATTTCTGGACCATACGATTATAGGTATGTTCAACTCCCTGAGGATTAATCACGCTGTCTCTAATCCAAAGCCAATATTGATCTTCCCAAACAACGCCGATACGGCTGCCTTTTACCGCTAATGCATGAGATTCTGAAGAAGAAAATCCCTGGCCTATAGATTTAGTGTATAATCGATTGTAAGTGACTTTACGTACTCTTTCTATATCTTCTTTTTCATGATAGATTTCATAGGCTCCTTTTGTGTGATCATTGCTACCAAGTTCTCTATTCAATTTTGGAAATTTTGTCAGATAATCGGAATATTTTTTTAAGGCCCTTTCATCTTCTATTTGATCAGTAGTTTTGTCAGTAAAAGAAGGCTCTAGTTTAGTTTTGAGAAGATAGACAGCAGGTATATTTTTTTTAACAAAAACTTTGTTCCATATCTCCATATTTTTTAGGTTTGTGTTGTATTTCCTTATGACAAGACTAGCACAGTCATCAGGAGCTCTTTTGTTCATTTCAACTTCAAGTTTTTTATGAACCCTATTGATAAAATCAATTCTTTCTTTAAATTTGTCTAAAGTATCGGGGTTAAAGCCATATCCATTCGATCTGGGTTTTTTGATAAACCTTTTTTCATTGTAATCATAGTAAATCATTAGGGGTTCATCTTTATCAAGTAATTTGCCCACCACTTTTATATCTTTTATACATTCGGCATAGATCACGTATTCTTGTTGAGAAATAGGTTGCATGTTTTACCCTCTGTTTTATTTTTTGTTATCATAGTTGATTTATAAAATTAATTTTTGTTGGACAATTTTATCAAAGTAAGTTTGAGATTATTTTTAAAGCTTATATTTTGTAAACGAAATTGTTTTTTTTATGACCAAAAGATTGATGAATGAAATCTTGACATAAAAAGTTTTATTACACTATGGATTGTCACCATGAGAGAAAAACAAACAATCTTCCATTTAGTCATCTATGTGTGCCTCATTTCACTGCTTTTCCTAGCTAGCAGCTGTGGATGCCCGCATCGTTTGATGCCGCGTCATGACCCTCCGCCCATTCCGCCTTTTTATGTTCCCGAAAAAATTAAAGTAGCTCTTGTCCTAGGCAGTGGAGGTGTGCGTGGAATGGCCCATGTCGGCGTCATTGAAGAGCTAGAAGCGGCCGGCATTTCAGTAGATTTAATCATTGGATGCAGCGCAGGAAGTATAGTCGCTGCATTGTACGCTGACAATCCTTGTGCTAAAGAAATCAAAGAAGCCGTATGGAATGTGAAATCAGCATCCCTTTTAGATATAGATGTTTGGCATTGTCGTTATGGACTCTGCCAAGGAAGATCTCTAAGGAAAGTTTTGCATCAATATCTGGGTTCCGAAACTTTTGAGCAATTGAAAATCCCCCTTATAGTCGTGGCAAGTGATTTAAATTCCGGAGAACTTGTTCCCATTGGGTCAGGAAGTGTTGAAAAAGCTGTACAGGCATCGTGTTCCATTCCTTTCATTTTTGTGCCTCAGGAGCATATGGGACGCATCTTAGTGGATGGCGGTGTTGTGAATCCAGTTCCTGTTAAGGTTGCTCATGATTTGGGCGCAGAGTTTATCATAGCCGTGGATTTGTGTGAGCTGCTTCCGCGTACATTTCCAACTAATCTTTTCGAAGTGGTGACACGCAGCGCTGAAATTGCATTCATGTGGCAAAATGAATCTTGTTCCCATCATGCGACAGTTACCATTCGTCCTAAAACCTGCGACATTGGTACATTTAATGATAATATGAGAACGCAGCTTTACCAAGCCGGTAAAAAAGCCGCCCAAGAAAAAATTCCAGAAATCTTAGAAAAATTAGCAGCGTTAGATCCAACTGATTGTGGTCGTGATGGATGGCGTTTAGTCAGCCCCCCTTGTTACACTCCCGAGATCTATTTAAAAAGATAACTTCTTCATTTTTTATAAAAAATTAAACTTTTTTTGTTGATAAAAAAATTCTTATGTAGGAAAAGAGTAGAAGATTTTTTTAATAAACTCGCGTTTTGGTGAAGGAATTAAGTTTTACTCTTTAACCAAAACCTAGAAATAACTAAGGAGACAGCCCATGAAGAAAACCATAGAAATAATCAAAACAGTATTAATATTTAGTTTATTAGTTTTTTTCACTCAAGAAGTTTATTCTACAGTATTTGATTCAAAAAATATGGATGCAGAAACCAGTAATTCTAACAGTCGGAATATAGTAGAAATTGTGGAAAGTACTCCCGACCTAAGTACATTTTTACAAGCTTTGAATGCCTCTGGACTCACACAGACTTTGGAAGCAACGGGGCCCTTTACAGTTTTTGCCCCTTCAAATGATGCCTTTGCAGCAATGCCAAAAAGTACTTTGCAAGACCTGTTAAAGAAAGAAAACAAAACTAAACTTGCAAACATCCTTAAAAATCACATCACCAATGGCAACTTATCAAGCGTTTCGCTCAATACAGGCAACATCAATACACTGGGAAGTAAGCCCTTGCATATAGAGGTTCATGGATCTCAAATCACTGTAGATGGCGCCATTGTTGTTGAATCGGATCTGACGGGTTCTAATGGCAGCATTCATATCATTGACACTGTTTTGGGAACAGGAGAGTAGTGAATGTCATTGACGACACGTTTTCATGTAAGATTACCTGATGATAGCGCCAATTGGAAACTTGTGAACGCTCATGAGGCTCATGCCGAATATAGAATTTATGAAGAGTCTTTATCTAGGTGCAGCCAGCTAAAGATCATAGGAGGAATTGTCATTAAGTCTTTGTTTACTTGTGGAATGTATTTGATTATTTTAAAGTACACAAAGGATGGCAAGTTAGATTTAGAAAATCTCAGAAAGAGAAAATGGGTACATTATGTGCGCAACACTATACCCAAAGAAGATATTGAAATAAAAGGAATGTCTCAAAAGGCTCTGCTTAAAGCCCCTGAAGTGGCAAAACGACACGAAGAGTTAGTTCAGCAGAATAAAAAAAATGAAATCGATCGATTAGGAACTAACATCCTACTGCTTAGTGACGTGTTGAAATCTTGTATGAAGCAGGCACAAGATTTTCGTTACATATGTAACGATATCAAAGAAGTCGTCAAAAAAAAACGAGAATTTTTTTTAGATCTATTCACGATCAAAATCCTAATTTAACAGCTGAGCTTGAAAAATTTTTAAAGCTTAGTGATGAACAAAAAGACAGCTGCAATTTAATCCGCCTACTCACGTCTTTCTTAAATGAAAAGAATCTTTTATTTATTTTAAAAGAAGCGGTTAAATCTGCGCGTGAAAGTTCTTCAGAAAAGAAAACAATCTACCATGAAAAATTTGAAAATTTTCAAGTGGCCTATGGAAAACTTGCTTCAAAAACGGATTGGTTGATTTCAATCTTCCCCAAAAAAGATCTTTTTTATTTCATTCAACAACTGCTTGAGTTAGGCGACCATTATTCTCCAAATTTTAAGACTTTATACGATAAATTAAAGCCTTTGTTTAATGAGTCTTTGGAATCCATGCTCCTGAAAATTAAAGTAGATCAAGAAATAAAAATTAATTTGGAAGAACATTTCAGAAAATGGAAAAAAACTGATCAAAATTTGAAAAAAAATTTAGCCTTAGAATTAAATGCTCCTGGTCATGGGGTATACTACACTATACAACATCACTTGCAAAAGCAATTTGATGATATAGGCTTCGACGAAGCTTTTCAAAATGCTGTCTCGTCAAATGAAATAGGTGTGCACTTTATAAATCTTTTTTTCTCAGGAAAGTCTGAAGAGACATGGCAAAAGATTCAAAACCTCCTCAAAGATGCTAAAATCAAAGAAGCGGCTATCCAAGAGTGCCAACTCAAAGTCGTCAAAAGAAAATTCGATGAGAAGGAAGCTTTGGATAAAGTTGCATCACCGCGCATTCAAGAAGCATTTAGGAATATGAAAGTAAATTTCATAGAGAATCCTTACTATAATGATGCTGTATATACCTTTGTGGATGTGGAGTTATTGTTTGCAGCTAAATATCCAAAATATGTAGACGAACGTTTTTTTTAGTTTTTTTAGGACGCTTAAACATAGTGATTTTTTTATTAAGGGAAAAGATGCGCAGTGCGAACAAAGAATTTTACATGGACTTTAACCCGTACTTTGAAAGCATCCATGTTATTTTGTCACAAGTTGCAAAACTTTTAAAAAAGGATCCTTATGAGGCTGTGAAAAATAGAGATCCTAGCTAAATATCTCAAGTGCTGGCTACCTACGATTAAATTATGAATGCCATCGATGTCATAAATAAGTTTGTTTTTGAACGTAACGATTTTCAAGAAAAAATCGATCAATTGTTTCCTCAAGATAACTTTCTTGCCCCTCATTTAAGCGACGATTTTTATAGGCTCGCTGAAAAAGTTAGCCAAATAAATAATTTTGAACACATCGCTGAAGCTCTATTAACAGCTGAAAGCCCTCAGAAAATAGATCCTCAGGCCATTTTAAGAATATGGTTTTTAATTGCGCAAGCTTTACCTAAATTGCTTCTAGAAGTTGATGAAGATTTAACAAATCACTTAAAAACACAATTTCACAATCTATGCCTCCAAAATGAGAAAGAAAAATATACTTCTTCTGCCTGGATCACTAATCACATCAAAAACCTATCACGTGGTCAATTTTTTCACTCGCTTTTGCCACAAATGACACTTTATGGCAAAAGTTTGGAAAATGTTGTCTCCTATCACAAAAACATCAATGGCACTTACAATATTCGGCTATTTCACGCCAAAAAAGCCTCCTGGGATGAGCAAGGTGGAGAGCATGCATGGGGATATGAAAAAATTTACCCCTTGCGCTATTTTGCTGAAGTCCCTTTTCTTGAATTAATGGGTCCTGACAATAAAGAAAACTCTTCCATTCATGCTCAGACCTTATTAAAAGTGATTGAAGATCCTAATTCTGCTGAGAATGCACTTTTAGACGCCTTTTCTCCATTAAATGCATACACAACGCAACCAGACCATTCCGAACGAATGGTTAGTGTTGAACATGCCCACTCTTTGAAAAGCCTGCATGCCTTTCTGTATTCATGCTTTTTACGAGGGTCGAAACCTGATAAGGTTTTGGATAGTTACAAGGCCTTTATTTGCCTATGTCGTTTGATTTTAACGATGGCCATCCAGAAGTCGTTTAAAGAGAAAGATGCTGAAAAAATTCACACAAAATTTGGTTTCCTGCGCGAAGCTTCTCTAGCAGCTGCACGCTATGTAAATAAACAAAAGGCAAACCCTTTTGTAAAGTCTTTATATGCATCTGCCATTGGTACTTTGGAAGAGCTTAAAAATCAAGCGGAGGAATTACAAAGAGCCCACATTCCGGCAGATAATAGTTTAAAAGATCGACATATTCGCAAAAACCAAACTGAGCTATTAAAACATTCTCAAATTGAAAATAAAAAGTTAATTGAAGCCTTTCTTAAAGAAAAATTTGAAGGGCAAGAAGTTTTACCACTTGAATTAAAAGATATATTGAAATTTGAAGAAGTCCCCAAGGATCCTGGGTCCTTTAATATGTGGTTAAATAACTTTACGGCCAAAATAGAAAGCTTTGGCGAAATCCATCCTGAATTAAAGATTCCAGCCCTCACTTCCGTCATAGTAAAATTCCCTTTGCCCCATGCAGAAAGTATTTGGTTACAAATGTCTGAGAGAGATCGTAAGAATAGTTTAGATCATATTCGAAAACTCTCAGAATTACTTTCCAAAACTGCCTTTCAACAAAATGTGCGTTTTTCCTTGGAAGTCCAAAACGCTGGTGCTTATCTCTTAGTTATTGCCCATGCATTAGCTGAAACACTTGATAAAAAATATGTGCTTAGAGATTTTAAACCTGCTTTGAAAGGCTATCAAAAATTAACAACAAGCCCATATTTTAAATGTGAAACCTACTCCGCGTGGCAACGGCGGAAAGAATTATTGGCTTATATCTTAAATGGAATAGATAGAAAAGGAGCCTGGAATTTTAGGAATAAAGCTGGAGAACCTTTTGAAAAGACATTGGACGGGAAATTAACACAGGCCATTCTTAATGCTTACCCGGATATTAAAAATGTACTTATAGGCCATCTAGGCATGCTAAGGCAACACAAGGGTTTTGAAGGGCTAAGAACACTTTTGCCTGGGCAATTATTGTTAGCTGAATTATTAGATATCAATCTTCAAAGTGCTATTGACTGCAAACTTGACCGTGAAAATGATACGATCCATGTGTTATCCAATTTGGCGCAAACAGCCATGTATGTCCATTTACTAAGTGATAAATGGGCTCGCTATCATGTAGGTTACGACAATATCGTCAAATTTAATGACGGATTAAGCTTTGATTTAGTTTTTGCCAAAACCCTTCAAAAACCTTTAGATTTTCAAGTCGAAGGTGGTAGGGAAGAAGCACGAGTAGATGCTAACCAAAGGAATTTGCTTCCCAAGCTTAAATGGACGCAGAATCAAAACGAAACATTAAAACGTTTTTCCAGTACTGATGATGAGAGTTTAAAAGAAGCCTTTCCTTTTGAAGAATCAGCTTCTGAGCCAGATTTATTCATCATACAATTGTTAAGCCAGTTAAAATCCAAGCTTTTTCGTTTTGAAGAGGCTCAAGCCAAATCTTTCATGGAGCGTTATTTATTTAAAGTGCAGGTAGACAAGAATGGCAGGGAAAGTTTTCCTTTAGTGGATGAAATAGAAGAATATCCTCATGTCTTCCAGGTTTTTCTTAAAGATTTCTTGGATGCCTTTCCTATTTGTAAAAATGCAGAGAAAGCAAGGTATCCAGAACAAATAGAAAATATTAGTTCTATATGTTTGCGACTCTATTCGGTGGCAAGCGCCCTATCTTGCGAGTCCTTAGTGTTCCTGTTAACTGAATCTCTGGGTCATCAGGAGAACATAATAAAAGCTTATCTGGAAAATCTAGAATTAAAAAATCCTTCATCCTGTACTGCTAACCTTAATATTCTTCTGCTGAAAATGTTGGAGCTGCAACCGGATAAAAAAATAAATTGGGAACAATACTTTAAATGGGGAATTAGGTTACAGGAGCAATTGGAACAAAAAAAAGTTGTTCTCACACATGCAACGCAATTATCATGGAACAGTCTGCGATATAGAATGGGATGGCGATTTTTAAAGTGTCGGAAATATAATCTTGCTGCTGAAAATAAATTTACAAATGATGAAACTTTCCATGTCCTAGCCATGTCGTATGGAAAAGGCCAATGCCAAGTTATACCCCAAGCAGTCCTAACGAACCCTGAATTTATTAAATTATTTTCTGATCGCATCAGTTTTTGGAAAGTCGACCCTGAAACTAGAATCATCACTTTTTCAGATCCATTAACCGGAAATTATCAAATCACAAACAGTGAGCATTTTCCTCATCACTTGCAGCGCTTGATTGAGGGGATTTGGCATCTATACATGCCCTCAAGTCATGTGACTAAAAATATTCATATACCCCAAGCTGTGATGCGTGAAAGCATCTGGTGGTTAAATCCAAACAATTTGAATATTAAAGGTTTTTATAAAAGTCACCCAAATAGAATTTGGTTGGAAGGGGCCCAGAATCAGACAATTATTTTTAAAGAGGGTCCAGAAAAAGGTTTAAGCCTTGAACTGGAAGATCAAGCTCTGACTCAATTAGAAGTTTGTACAGGGGCTTTTGGATCCCATTATTATGCGTACAATGCGCGTTTTTTGATGGATCACATCACGGGTTTTCGCGATGTATTGACTTTTCCTAATTTACGTATGCCACATGGAGCCCCTCTTGTGTTTGATCGCATAGGTCATGCATTTTTTGAAAGAGGGAATCAAGGACGTCAACTGGGAGAGTATCTTTTTGCGCCTTCATTCTTTAATAAGCCTATGAAACAAAAATCGACTTCTCTTAGGCTTTATGGCCTTCAAGTAGAAAAAAACAAAAAAGAGGCACTGGTCAATGAAAAGGAAATAACCATTATCTTACCTTTTCAAAGGCATGTCTCTGACCCCCATTCCCCTATTGTTCATGCCATGACACATGAAATAGGACCGGCAACATCTGGGTTAAACACAATTGACGTGATAGAAATTAAAATTAATGCATTAGGTTTTTGTCCTGAATTACCCCATGAGAATTTATTTGTGGCCTACTTATCTTTAATTGGAAAGGATTATCATAGCGCTGCTAATTTTTTAAGAAATATTAGACCAAACCATTCCATGAACGATCAAGAAAGACAAATTCTTAAGTGGATTCTTGAAAGCAAGGACGAGGCTCACGACCATTCAGCTACAGCGGCTTCGATCAAATTGTTAGCTTATAAAATTTGGATAGAACAAGCCCTGCCTATCCTAGGGGGAGTGGCAGCCAAAGAATTACCGGAAGATTCACTGGAGAGTCTATATCTTGACTATATAAACCATCTTTCTTCTGTGCCTACCTCCCTAAAATTAAGTCAAGAGATGGAAGAGTGGGTGATCAATAAGGGTTTTGAGCTAGTTCCTCCTTCACAGAAAAATCAGAAACTTTGGAAGATGCGCAAGGATGATCTCTCGACGCAACGTAAAACTATGCATATTCTTCAACTTCCAAATCCCTTGTCGAAGCCTCTTTTTGAAAAATGGAAAGAAATATCTTTGACTGATGATGCAAAATTCGACATCCATCCACTCCTCGTTGACGGCATGATGCGGCATGAAGATCACTCATTACTACCAGGAAAACCCTATCCTTTAGGGGCTTTTGGATATCATTATAATAAACTTTCAAGCAACGAGGTTTCAAAAAAAGAGAAATGGGAGCTTATGTATGCTTTAGAGACAGTGCCTATGCAGGACTTTGTGAGAGCAGGCTTAAAAATGGCCTATCGAAAGAATGCGATCCCTTTACCGAAACTGGATAAGAAAACATCCTATGAAAATTCTCAACTTGTCCATATTTGGTTTAAGCAACAGATCGATCTTCTTCCCGTTCAAGAAATAAAAAAAGAAGTTGAAAAAATTGAGAAAGAAAATGCACCTCAGTTTGTAGAAATCCGTGAACATGGTGAGATTAATAAAGATTTCGCAGAGAAAATTTTTAAGGCTGCTCGGGAGGCTAAACAGACCAGTCCTTTCGCGCTCATCTATGTTTTGCAAGCTTCCTATGCTAATTATGCACTTCCGATCGCTCCATTAGTTGAAATGGAATGTCCTTTTAATGAAGAAAATGAAAATGATGATCTCCTTTTTAACTTAGAGTTAGAACATTACCGCAAAGAGTGGAAGAAGGGCATTGAGCTACGAGAGGGATTTAAAAGTTATCTTGTGCCAGAACTAGGTAAGGTTAAAGAATTGCAAAACATATTGGGGGATTATCTCAACGAAATTTATATGGAGAAACTGGAAGCGGATATTTTGCGCATTTTAAATCGACGTCCTGTAGATCCTGACATGCAGGTGAAAGCTCGTTTGGACGAAGTGGTCGAGCAAAAAATAGACGTGACCATTGATGATGCACTCAAAACGGTTTATCTTTCTGATGATATAAAAAAAATTGAGTTTTTAAGGTCGCGAAACCCTTTTCTTGAGCACGATGACCTAAAGTCTTTGCAGCGATGCCTGCGTGAATATTTAGAATGGAGTATTACGCACAGGGTTTTAGGGCGGATAAAAAATATTGCAGAATATCTTTTAAATTATTCTGAAAAAATGCCGCATGATCAATGGATAAATGATCCAACTGTTCAAACAAATTGGCAAGAAATTGGTGAATTATTAAATCCATATGGTCAATATGCAGATGACCCTCAAAATCATATGGAAAGACTTCTTTTTGAACATTTGTGCGGGTTCACCATACGTGAAGAACAAGCTCATATCATGCATGTACTCATACAAAAAATTTTGGGAGATGATCCTAAAGAAAGTGATTTTGCTCTTGTTTTTCAAATGATCATGGGGGCTGGGAAAACAAGTGTAGTTTTAGCTAATATGGCAAAACTTGCCGCCAAAAAAGGACGAGCTCCCATATTTCTCGCCCATCATTCTCAACATCCTTCCTTACAAGCTAACCTGATCAATACTCAATTTAAAAGGTTGAATCAAGATGTGATTGATTTAGATTTTAATCGACAAGATCTTGCTGAAGTTAAAAATCTGAAATATTGTCTGGATCAATTGAAAAATGCTAAAGAAAATGGACATCTTATGTTAATGAAGTCCAATTTTTTGCTTATCCTTTGGCTGGAATTAATCGATCAAACCAAAGCTTTAAGGGATCAACAGAATCTCGATCCATTGAATTTTGAACGCATCAAAGGACTAGCTAAAATTTTGAGCTTTATGCGTGACAAAGAACAATCTTTGTTGTTTGGGGATGAAATTGATTGTATTTTTAATATTTTAGAAGAGGAAACTTTTCCATCAGGCACGTCTGCCGTCATATCAAGAAGTAGCCTAGATTTAATTAAACAGACGTATGTCATTCTTGCTACCCATCCTCAAATTTCAGGTGTATTAAGATTAGCAAGTGATGATCAGTCTTTAGTCTCTAAGCAAAAATTGATTGAAAATGTTTTCCCGGAACTTTGTGATACTCTTATCCAGGATTACCCTCCTCTTGGAGAATTGATTTCACCCCTTAATTATCAGGACAACCGCGTATCGTTGAAGGATTATCTTTTGGGAAAAATGGATGTGAGGCTAAGTGAAGGAGTTCATGCCGCTGATGATAAACAATTTTTTGATTCTTTAAAAATCCATGATGAAGCAGAGAGAAAGACTTGCCTTAAAACATCTTGGTTTTTTAAGACACCTTCATGCACTTAAGTATAAAATCTCTGAATCTTCGCAAGAAAGTTTAAGGACTGCGGCTTTATTAAAGGAATTATGCCATGAAATTTTGCCTATCACTTTGGGGAAAAGTTTTAATCGCCACTATGGATTTTCAGAAGAGGGGAAAGTCATACCCTATTTAGGCGTTGACGCACCTAATCAAACAGAATTCGGTAATATTTATGTCACGGCCTGCTGTTATTTTCAGGCAGCTCTTCAAAAGGGAGTGAATGCAGAGCGGCTTATAAGCTACCGCGACAAGTTGCGCGAAGCTTCATTGCATTATTCAGAGCTCTATCACTGTCCTCCTGCTGAATCTGTGGAAGCCCAGCATTTTAAAACCATGACAGGCCTAGAGCTGCATCAAGAATGGTCTGAAAAGAATATAAGTGAAGCCCTCTATGCGCTAAATCAGGATCCTCAGCATTGTTTAGATTTCTATGCGGAATTTTCCTCCCAATTTCTCCGATTCCACACCTCCATCCTTAGCTGCGGCCCAATAGCTCTTGCCAATATGCTAGGGCAGTTTATAGCCTGTTCGGCTACCCTTTGGAATAAGGATACTTTTGCCAGGAAAATGGCCAAAAGCTGTCTTTTGCAAGAAGGTGTAGAAGGACGCATTATGGTCAAATTTGCTCAAGATCTGGCCGAAAAAAAGAGTTTTATCACATTAATTGATGAGGCAAGCCCGCATTGTATTTTAAACGCTGTGCTCATGAAAAGGGGAATAGAGGCTCGGAAGCGTCTCAGGTCATTGATAGATGCCGCAGGGATGTTAAAGCGCTATTCAAACAGGCAAGTTGCCGAAGAAATCTTAAAATTCCAACCACTGGAAGAAGAAATAGACGCTGTCGTTTTTCTTCAAAAAGTAGGAAAGAAACATAAGTTTTGCCTCTTAAAACGAGGGGATGACCATCCAAAGCCTTTACTTATGACAAGCCGTGAAGAAATAGAGAAACAAGGAATAAATTTTGATCGTGTCTTTATTTATTACGATGAGCTACGCTCATCAGGCTCTGACATACATTTTAAAGCAGACGGGATTTCAGCCAAGACCTTTAATCCCTTTTCAACGACAATAAGGACTGATTTACAAGCTGATTTGCGGCCGCGGAATTTTTTTTATGAGCAAATAGTAGACACAATCATTCACAAAGAATCTTTAGAAGGATTTGTGGGTTATGAGGCTGAGCAGCCCGAGAAATGTTTAAACGCTACGAATTTTTTTCTTACAACTCTTCGAAATCAAGTCAAGCTGAAAAAAACACATATGCTTCGTTCGGCGATAGAACAAGTGAGAGAAACCTTTTGTTCTATAATTGTTAATAAATTAATTGATGACTTTGCAGAAGATAAGGAAGAGATTGATTTTGAAGTTTTAGAGCTTTTAAAAGCATCACAATGGCTTTTTTACAAAACGTTTAGCGATGACCCTGTTGCGCTATTTCTAGATTTACAACAAGAAGTTTCCGCTCACCAGGTTTTGCAACAGTATTTAAGTTTTATTAACAGACGTTTTCAAGAGACCTGTTCTCAATATTTCAAAGATAATGAATTGCAAATTATTGAAGAATCAACGAAGGAAATTAAAGAATGGGCTTGCGAGAATTTACTTTGGATGGTTCCGAATACACACTTCAATGTTTATTTGGAAAATGAAATCTTAGTTGAAAATCAGCGTGAGAATCAATTAGAAGTTAATGTTGAAATGCAAAAAGAAGCTCAAAAAGAACTTCAGAAGTATGCTGTACGTGTAGATGCCCCGGTTGCCAAATTTATTCCCTGGGAAAAGCTGAAAGATATTCCCAAGTCTTTTAAAGATTTCAAACATCCAAATATCCTCACCTTTCGTCATTTTTTAAAAAGAGTTTCCTATGATGCAGAATATTACCGCATTTTCCCTAAGAATCTTTATCTTACAGACAATCTATCACTTTCCCATGCGATGGATTTGCCCGTTTTTCATAAAGCGCAAAAAAATGCCTACCACATCTTACTTATTAAGGAAGAAAATGCATTTCGAACTTTATTCATCGATCTTAAGGAGGCAGTATTTTGGAGGAAACATATTGCACAATATGATTTGGAAGATTGTTGGCTTTGTAATCTTGAAGGTCATTCGTTGAACGAAAGAAAATTCATTCCTCAAGAGGCTGCAAAAGTATTGCAGCGAGCTCAGTGGTGGGGGCATTTTTTTAATGGAAATGTCTGTTACCTAAGGGCGCACCCCAGTTTAATCCAGGAAGAGATGAAAAATGAAAATTATGAATTAAAATATCGTTTTTTGCTTTTGAAAACAGCCGGGGATCCTATTCAGGCTAAGATTTTATCCATTGATCCCTTACTTGCAAAAAATCCACAAGCAGTTTCTGTGTTTCAATTTAATAACAAAATTGAAGAAGAGCAATGGTTCAATAATGAAATTGCAGAATTAAATGAAGAAGAAATTAATCGGCTTCCTTTTCATTTTGCTCGTTTTTTTAACAGTGCTCAAATCCCTTTATTGAAACGTCAGGGGTATTTTACTTATCTGCCACCTCAAAATTTTGAATATGTGAGACCTCAGCAAGTACAATTTATTCCTAATCATCGCTTGCAATATCTTAGTCTCCCGGAACAAGTGGCCACCTTACCTGCTGAAAAGATCTATTGGCTCAAAGGGCAGGCCTTGGAGTATGTTCCTGAAAAGTACCTTGACCGCATCAATCCAGAAGAATTAGCAAATCTTCTACCGGCTATGTGTGAGAAATATCAGCAACTGCAGATCGATAATAGGGGATTAGAAGCTTTTGCTAGAATAATTCAACCCTGCATGGCATCGGTTATCTTACCTAATTGCGTGGCTTTTATACCTGATAAATGTTTGCCTTTTCTTAAAACAAAAAAGCAACTCGAACATGTTTCCATTGATAAATATCATTTATTGAAGGCGAGTCAGTTTCACTTATTACCTAAGAAATATTGGCTTTTATTACAACTTGAAGATTTTAACAAATATAACGCAGAAGATAAAATTTCAAAAAAAGCGGAAACTTTTATCCAACAAATCCAGGTAGAGTGTGTTAATCTCATCGATCCTCGCTTAGCAAAATTTTTCTGTGAAGCTCAAGTTAGAAATATTTCCCAACCCAAAGCCATCTCCTATTTGAATGGAACCCAGCTGCGTTGGTTGAATGCATCTTTGACGAAGTACCTCGACCCTTATCAAATTGCTGAGTTATCAGCACAGCATCGTCATTTAATAGAAACGATTGACGACCCTGAGATCATCAAACAGTTGTCCAACGAAGCTTTGCTCGAACTTTCTCCGGAGCAGGTGGCTCTTATTAATGATCGGGACACTTTATTGCGTTTGAATATCAAATCTTTCCCCTACTTAAACACTAAACAACTGGTTTTACTCAAAATTGAAAATTCAAGAGATCAGGAGCTCATTAAACACATTAATAAAGACCAATTGAGCGGATTGGATAAAAAAACATTGCTAGCTTTTTTGTTTTACCTTAATCCTGCAACTTTAAAAAGTGTCCCCTATGGTCTTTTTAGCGAAGTCTTGGAATTACCTTTAAGGATTCGCCAAAAATTAACCGCGCAACAAATGCAATGTTATCTGAACGGATTAAGCAATAAAAATTTCAACGTGTCCAAGTATCTCAAGGAAATGCGTGTTTTTCAATGGCAGGGTTTAGATAGGGTTTTTATCGCCTCCTTTTTTGCCAAACAGCCGAAAAGCGCCATACAGTGTATTCCCAAAAAGCTGGTGAGCTATCTGCCTGATGAGGCCTTATTGAAATGGCATAATGCTGATAGTAAAGAGAATAAATTTCGTGATCTTTTAACTGGTTTAGTGTCCTGTGTTGTTTTTCCGTTAATCTTGCTCAGCGCTTTGATGTTAAGGGTCTTTGCAGGGCAAAAGGTAACAGCTTGGCAAAAAATCTTTCGGAAAATGACATTGTCTCCTTTGCGTCTCATTTCACGTGAGAGTTATTACCGTTTAATTAGTTGAAGGTCTTGTTTATGATAAAGAAAACGCTCTGTTTTTTCTTGTTCTTTCCTCTCTATATTGGTGCGTTATTTAAAAAAATGATTAGGTGAATAGCATGTAACCTGATATCCAGGTAAAGAGAAGATTGTCTATTTACTTGTGAAAACAGCCATTTTTTGATACAGGGATAGATCGTCATGTTGAGGCTTTTTAATGGAAGATTTAGTAAAGGAATTTTTTGATCCTTTTATTAAAGGAGATCTCATATTAGCTATCAATCAAATCCTACCCTCCCCTGATTTTTCCTATGAACAGCTACAATCTCCAAGTAATTTGTTGCAACCCTTAGTCAATTACGTGGATGCTTCCCTTTTTGGCAACTTGGCAGAATTTAGTTTTCAAAATGCTTTATTGAAAAATTTTATTGAAATGGAAACTTTAAAAGCAGAAGTTTATCATGAAATTATCGAGATTCTAAAAGCGCAAGAAAATTTCTTTTTTCAATTAGATGATCCACTTGCTCATAGTTCTCTTTTTTTTCAAGTTTTGCAAACGACAGAAAAAGAAAAAAGGCTCCTGGATAATTTTGAGATAGAACATTTATTGAAGGAGGTACCTAAGCAATTTAAATCCTTTACTGAATTCCATTTGATGATGGCATGGGGATGGCAAAAGCTCAAACAGAATCGTCCTCAATTTCTAAATAATTTTTCTAAAGAATTTTACGAAATACACCCCTGGTATCCTTTGCAATACTCTTTGCCTATCCCATCTTTAAAAAATGATTCGAATACAATTCCTGTAATTTTTTTTGAACCGATTCAGGATGACCTGTCTTTGTTTTTTGATGCTCTTAAAGGCAATCCGGCTGTTTTCGCTTTGACTACGGTTTCAAGTTTTTTCCAAATGCTACAATTTCCTGCTTTTGCCAATTCGTTATGTGATGAGGAACATATCACCTATATTTTAGAGCTATATCCAAATCAACAATTTGTTAATCAGAAGTATGAAAAAATTAATCCTGAAAATTTATATCCGATATTTTTTGCGCCGACAGAGCATATGCAAGCTTATTCACCGTCCCTCTTGCTTGCATTAAAGGAGTGTCTATCTACATCACGAAATAAATTGAACTTCGATACTTTGGAAGGCAATTGGCTTTATGAGATTTCAAAACGTTTGCTGAGATCTATACAACAAAATCGTTTGGGAAGGCAACGAGCCCAGCTTTATACATGTATTTAGAGCAAAAGAAATGGTATGATAAACATCAAGGGCCTATTCCACAGGATAAGCTTTTAGGACCTGAAGTCCATGATCCCATGAAAAGCCTATTATCTGATCTTTCTATCAAAAGAGCCGTAAGAGCGCGCGTAAAAAGGATAGAGTAGTTCTTGCTCATATTGTACCCCAGATTGTTTATGGAGGACATGCACCGACACGATTACTTGAGAATTTGGTGTTACATCATGATCAGCAGAAGTTTGAAGTATTGGTGATAAGCACTGAGCTTTTGCAAGAACTTCCTTTAGAATATCCCCATAACTTTTATACTTCACCTTCATCAGAGGATCGAGGCGGTCCTATTGTTGAAAAATTTCAACAAGTGGGAGTCAAAACAATTATTAATAAGAGAAGTGTAAATTTAATAACCAAAGCCGATGATCTTTGCAGTTTGCTCAAACAATACCAGGTTGATGTCGCTGTTTTTCATGGACCGGATATCCTGAATACAATGACGACACAAATGGTGGATGTTCCTTTAAGGGTTCTATTGGAGCATGGAAGCCAATCCCTATATCCAGGCTTTGATCTTGCTATCGTGAGCTCACAGGCTGCCGCTGAGATCTATCAAGAGTTATATAAAAAAAATCATACTCAGGTTGTTGCCTTACCATTTGCTGTCGATGTAAGAAAAAAATGGCTTCCCGAACCCTATAAAAGGGAATACTTAGGTTTGCCAAAGAATGGTTTAATCATGACCACAATTTCTACAAAACTTGATTCACGGTTGACTGATGAATTTTGTCACGCTGTATCCGCAATACTTAAAAAGGTTCCTAAGGCTTACTATGCCCCTATAGGGACAATAGATGAGCCTGAAGGGATGTTGAAAATATTTACCATGCAGGGTGTTGCTGATCGCTTTTGTCCTTTGGGCAATGTTGTCGACATTCCAAGTCAATATGCACGTTGCATGGATCTTTATTTAAATGAATTTCCATTGGGGGGTTGTTTGGCTATATTAGATGCCATGGCTGCCGGATGTCCGGTTGTCACCATGTACGCTGCCAATGGCCCCCAACAGGCACGCTATGGGGGGCATTTTATGGGGGTTGATCGAGCGATTACTTCAGGTGAAAAAAATGAATACATCGAGCTTGCTTGCAAATTACTAACTAATCCCGACATGCATGCGGAATGGTACGCAGCATGTCATGAAACAATATGATAAATTTTCTGATATAAAGGGTTATGTTAAATTATTCGAAGATTCCCTATTAGAAACTTACCACAATTCTATCTTTTAACTTTTATCGCAAATTTTTAAATAAATTTAGTTGTTATAAAGTTTTTTATTTACTTTTATTATAAATTTAGTTATATTTTTAATTTAAAATTTAATTAAAAGAGGAATTATGACAGCTGTTAATTCAAAAATTAATAATTCATGGTTGCACATCGCTAATCCTGCTATAGCTCAACAACATAAGAAACATATTCCTTCACGCTTATTAGAGTATTTAAAAACTGATCCTTTAATTAAACACAAAGAAAAAATCCTTAAGGAAATTAAAGTAATATCTACAAAGAATCTTCATTCTGTTTTAGACGAATTTTTTCTTTATCTTGTGGCAGAAGGAAAAAAAGTGGATAGCGAAAAATCCCTTAATCGTTTAGCGGAAACTATCCCATTTAAAAAACTTCAAGATATCATTCGCGTGAAACATCCTAAATATATTGATGCCTTAAAAGAAGCTAAGAACTTATTAAAAGATGCTCAAACTTACTTAGAAATGAGGAATGATCAAAACACATTTTCATTAACAATCAAATTGAGACATGTTCTTAATGCCCTTAGTACTTGTTTAGAAAGTGTTATTGCTGCTTTTGGAGTGGCAGATTTTTTTAAACCTTCAGAAACTGATCTACAAACGAATACTAAGATTCAACGTTTTTTTACTTTTCTTTCTCTATTTTCTGTGCTTACAGCAGCTTTACTACCCTTATTAGGGGCGGGTGTCACGGCTCCTATTGTGGGTGGAGTTCTCTCTTTTTATGGCAGTTTTAAGTCTTGTTTATCCCTACATCAAACCTATGCCACATCGCATTCAAAAACTGACTAACTGGACTCAGTTAGTTCAAGAAGGTAAATTAGCTGTTCTGCAGGCAGATCAAAAATATTTGGATCAAATGGCACGAGTTTTAATTGGTGGGGAAAAATGCAAAGATCAAGACCCATCCAATGTTAATTGGACCTTCTGGCATAGGAAAAACGGAAACAGTCAAAGCGTTCGTAAAAGCTGCAGAGAATGGAGACTATCCTGAGTTAAAGGGAAAGAGGTTTTTTTATGTAAATTCCGCGGATCTTTTAAATGCCCCTGGTCGACAGGATGGAGGAAGTAAAGAGCTACAGCGAATTAGTGAAGTGATGGGACGGCATCGTAAAAACATTGTTTTAATTTTCGATGAGATCCATATTTTATGTCAGAAAAAGAATAATGTGCTTGGTGAACAATTAAAAACAATTTTGGAAGATGCCCATCAAGGTTTCCCAAATGTT
>CAVVKX010000043.1:0-15274 GCA_963748975.1 uncultured Parachlamydiaceae bacterium | reverse complement strand
AAGAATTTTAATATAAACCCATGTCACTTAAAAAACCTATGCCTGACAATAGTTATTTACCGGAAATAACAGCTCTGACCACAGATCATCAGGATGCAGAAGATATATCTTTATACAAAGATGTAATATATAAGATTTTACGACAAACTGTTCCTCAGGATTTTTTCAAACATGAGTTCGATTCTGAATTACCCATTATAAAAAGTTCGATCAAACAGAAGTCCCCGAAAAATTTAACCATTTATATTTTTAGCAAATATCAGAAGAATGCTTCTAAGTTTCTTATAGAAATGATGTCTAATTGGTTATTGCCTGGACGGCGTTTGAATATCTCCAGAGTTTTTTCTTCAGAATTTTGCATTCCAACCACCGGACCTTTAACTTTCATGGTCAGCGAAGTTGTTATAAATTTGGACTCTCAAGGAGATATAGATCAAGTTCAGGCAAGGCTTCCTCTTGTAGCCTCAGAGATAAGTCAGGGATTGAAGTCTCCCTTTTATGCGGAACGAATTCTGCAAGTTAAAGGATTAGCTACCGATGCAAAAACGGCGTTAATTCAAGAAAATATCGCCTATCTATTGGAAAGGAAGTTTGAGCATTTTGATTTTGATTTGTTGGCTGAAATGCAGCATGTTTTAATGAAATGTCGTGACGATTTTAAATCTCAACGCACTAGCAGACACCTAAGCCGTATCATTGGCATTCAGTATCTGTTTCGAAAATCTCTTTCAGATAAGTCCAAAGTTCCCAATAAAAGGCACTTACTACTCAAAGTATTCAGAAGCCAACTCCAAAACAAAAATCAGAAAAAACATGTCCTCAGTATTATTGTAGGCTTTAATTTTTTGAAAGATAAAGAAATCTTTGAAAAAGGACATTTAATATTTGCTATTCAAAATCACATACCCAATGCTGTGATTGTAGAAAATTCATTTTTTGAAGATCAGCGTTCAAATGATCACTTTTGCACATTGTATCTGGAAATTGAAAAAAACAATGGAGAAAAATTTTCCAATTTAGAAATAACAAAATTAAGAAAAACAATCCCCGATGATATTTTGGACGGCATTGAACAACTCATGCATACCGTTTTTATGCCGCGAAACGAAGAAGAAATCATGCGCAATATTCTAAACTTAAGCGCAGAAATCAAATACCTGCATGACTTGCCACAGATTATGATCATTTTTGACGAGCAAACGTATTCAAAATTATCCTTTACTATTATTGTGGTGAGAGTCGTTAAACCAGGAGGGGATTCTATCCAAGAACTTTTCGCAAAAAATGAAACATTTCTTGATCATACTCCCGATCGATGCAAAACAATAGGATATTTACGCAGTAAGTATATTAAGGAAGCGACTGTTTTTAATGTTAAAGTAGATAAGGAAAAATTTATTAGAAGGGATCATTCTATTGACTTAAATAAAGCCCGACAGGCCATCGTGTTTGAACTATTACGCGTTATTGGAGAATTTAGGGATTTTAATGGTGGCATGATATTTAAACAAAATAAACTTCTTTCTGAAGTTAAACTCTTGTTGGGAGGAGATGTTAATTTAAATGAGTTATTGTTTGAGAATTTTTTCTTTTCGTTGATGCCTATTGTGATGCGCACTGTTCTGGAGCCTGAAGCATTAAAAACATTATTTTTAATGCTTAAAGAAACCATTGATATGCCTTTTGCACCTGATAATAGTTATGTGATGCATTTATATATGCAACCCTCCTTTGTTTTTATGATTGTCAAATCGGAACATCGTTTAAGTCGTGAAGAAATGATACACCCTTTAAATGTTTTGCAAGCCAAGTCGTCTGAAATTGCCACGGCTTACACTCAAGTTCACGATCTCAATTATTATGGATATATTTTTCGCAGTACGAACTCTAATCGTCGAGATCAATTCGAATCTATCGTCAGAAACGTTTTTTCAAAACTATATTTATCCAATGAAGCGAGAAAACTTGGCCCTTTAGGGCCGAGATGAATCGCGCTTAAGAGGGAGTTTTTTATTATGGATGGATTAGGCCGCCAAATCAACTAAGAAGAAGTATATGGAAGCTCTCTATACTAGGGTTTGTACCATACCCATAGGTTTCTTTTGTCCGCTTTTAGAGTTCATGACTCGCTACCTAAGCAAGCTGCTTATTTTTTCTCGCGATTCTTCTGTTGCCAACATTTCTCATTTTAATGCGTCTTGGTGAACCTTTCTTTTTTTCTCTGTTTTCTAAAACAAGATGTAACCTAAGGCATCAATTAAGCAATTTGAAATGAGATAAAAATTAGCCCTTGCAAATTTTTATCTCATTTCGCATTTCTGGCTGTACTATAATTGACAAGAGAGTTAATGATAACTTGACAATCGGACATAATTTAGTTACCCTTTAGGTATATAGATGGGAATTAAAATATGCAAAAGCCTCTAATTAAGGTAGCTCCTTCAATTTTATCTGGTGACTTCGGCTTTTTAGCAGATACAGCTAAAAAAATCGAGGATTCTGGCGCTAATTATCTTCACATCGACATCATGGATGGAAATTTTGTGCCCAATTTAACGATGGGGCCTCAGGCGGTTGCTGCGATTAATCGAGCCACTTCCATGTTCCTTGATGTACACCTTATGATTTATCACCCTTTTGATTTTGTTGAACGATTTGTTGAAGCTGGGGCAGATAATATCACGATCCATTTTGAGGCCACAGAAGACGTTGATGAGACGTTAGAGTATATTCGCAGATGTAACATCAAAGCGGGTTTGGCATTCTGTCCCGAAACTTCAATGTCCATGATACCTAAATATTTAGATAAATGTGACATGATCCTTTTGATGACAGTCAATCCGGGTTTTGGGGGTCAAGAATTTATGCCGGAAGTTTTAGAAAAAATTCGTTTTACTAGGGAGTGTTTAACCCAACTAGACATTCGACAAGGGGGGATTACCCCTAAAAAGGGAACCGAAGAAATGAAATTGCCTCCTTTCGATATTGAAGTTGATGGAGGAATAAATGATAAGACCGCAAAAGAATGTATTGAAGCCGGTGCCAATGTTTTAGTCGCAGGAACATATCTCTTCGCAATGCCGGATATGCGAAAAGGCGTCGAATTATTACGCCAACTATAAAAAAAAGATGGAATCAATCGTTGACACTGAAGATCCGTCTTTTTTCTTGGTGACTTTGGGCTTGACGCTCATAGTAGAACCTAAAAATATGGCGTACGTCAGGGCTTTTTTCATGCTTATTAGCCATTAATTTGTTGCCAGCGACTTTGAATTAACTCTTTATAATGATCACGCAATTTCTGCGAAAGAAAACTTTTGTCTATCAGCTCTTTCCATGCCTCAAAAGATGTTTCAAACTTCAGAAGTTGTTTTTCTAAGATTGTATTCGTTAAATTTAACCTTTCAAAGCCAAAATAATCTATCAAGTCCGAGCGAGAGAGTTTATTTTTTTTTCCTCTAATTGGAAGCGCAATCTCTTCTTTAGCTTGGAGAACAATAGTTGTATTGACAAGATCGTAGGCAGGACTCAATTCTACTTTATTTTGATGTCTAATTAATGAATAATTTTTCAGATGCATATCTTCATTTCCGACAAGAAAATTAAAAATCACCAAACGGAATAATTTTTCTTTTTCTACCATGGGAAATGTACAATGTTTATCGATGACAGAAATAATTTTTTCCATACTAGAATCATACTTGGTTTCACGAGAATGACCCAACAGCTGAGCAAAGTCTTCAACTCCAACCTTTTGATTTCCTGCTAATCGATCAAATCTTTTAATAAAATAAGTCAATGATCCATCAATGTTATAAATCATTCCATGAAGAGGAACTTCTATACCCACTATTCCTGCTAGTTTCATTGTAAGATCTTCATTTTGGGGTAATTCTCCAAAAACTTGATGAGGAGGCTTTAAAATAAATGTTCCCCTTTTTTCAACAATATAAAATTCTTCTTTTGAAACGTTTAATTTAACGTTCAATTTTGGTTGAACTCCTTGGATTGCTAGTTTTGTTGCAAGCTGAATCGCTTGCAGAATTTGTTCTTTAGGAGTAAAAGGAAAAGGTTTCAGATGTTTCAAATTTCTAGCAAGAAGTTTTAGCGCATCTTTTGAATACTTCTCATCGCCACATAATTTATAAGTGATTGGGCAACGATTCATTTTATAGCCTTAACAGTAACATTACCAACAAGATCTCCTCCAACTGTAATAAGTTGCTTCATGAAATCGTTGAAATCAGTTTTTGTCTGTCGTAGAAGTCCATCTAACATTACTCCTTCTGGCAATAATCCTTCAAAAAATGGTGGGAATCGATCGAATTCATAAACTATTTGTGTGACTGGCATTTCTAATGAAACAGAAGGGCCCTTGTATCCTTCTAAATAAATAAAACGGTATTTTTTGCCTCGCTCTACTTCCTGAAGTTCTCCTGCAGGATAACCATTGACATAGATTCTTGCTTTTTTCATATAATTGTTTAATTTTCCTTTTCAATATTGATAGTCTTCTCAAGTTTTCATGAACTTCGACCGCTAATTCGTTGCCAACGACTTTGAATTAATTCTACATAAGGATAGCGCAATTTTTGCGAAAGAAAACTTTTGTTTATTAGATCTTGCCATGGCATTAGAGAAGTTTCAAACCGTAAAAGTTCTTCTTTTAAGATTTTATCACTTAATTTTAATAACTGAGAACCAAAATAATCGATTAGGTCAGAACGTTTGAGTTTATTTTTTTTTCCTCTAATTGGAAGGGCGATCTCTTCCTTTGCTTGGAGAATGATAGTAGTATTGATCAGATCATATGCAGGGCTTAATTCCACTTTATTTGGATGCCTGATCAATGAATAGTTTTTCAGATGCATATCTTCATTTCCAATAAGAAAATTAAAAATTACCAGACGAAATAATTTTTCCTTTTCTATCTGAGGAAACGTACAATGTTCATCGATGGCAGAAACAATTTTTTCCATACTTGAGTCATATATGCTACCTCGTGAAAGCCCCAAAAGTTGAGAAAAGTCTTCTACGTTGATTTTGCGATTTTCTGTTAATCGATCAAATCTCTTGATAAAATAAGTCAAAGAACCATCAATATTATAAATCATTCCATGAAGAGGGACGTTTATGCCTACTATTCCTGCTAATTTCATTGTAAGATCTTCATTCTCTGGTAATTCCTCAAAATCTTGATGAGGTGGCTTTAATATAAACATTCCCTCCTTTTCTACAATTTCAAATTCTGCTTTTTCTACGTTTAAGGTAACACTTAATTTTGGTTGAATCCCCTGAATAGATAGTTTTTCAGCAAGTTGAATTGCCCGTAATCTTTGCTCCTCCGGTTTAAATGAAAAGGATTTTAGATACTTCAAATTTCTATCAAGAAGATTGAGTCCTCTTTGTGAGTATTGCTTCTCAATATCACATACTTCATAAGTTATTGGACAGCGCTGCGTCATTTGTCACCTCCTTTACAATAATTAAGATATTTCCTAAATCGTAAAAACTTGAGTCATTAAGTTATCATGACCACTTTGTTTTTCATAATAAGTTTATCTACATCCTATCAGATAATCATCCTTTTAAAATGACGAAATCGATAGGTTATTATTATTAACACTTCTAAACTAATACAAGCAAATTTTTTTTTCAAAAATTTGAGTGCCATAAATTAAAAAAAAATTTAGTCTCTGAAATCGTGGTCAAAAATGGAAAGATATTTATAAAAGCAATACTCTTCATTGAAGATTTCAACCAATACAATTCTGTCGGAAATCCTATTGAATTACCCTGAGTATTTCCTATTAAAAAAAGGATTTACCCATTTACTTCATCCTTTGTTCTTTTCTCTTTGACATTTGAATGCGGGTTTTTTAAACTGTTGGTGACGGCTTAAATTTTTACTAGAGGCAGAAATATCTATGGTTATGAGCAACCAGCTAAATCCCGGAATGACAATATCGATTAATAATAAACTTTATAGAGTCGAGTCTAGCGTCAAAGTGACAGTTCCTAAAGGAGCTCCTTTTGTAAAAACAAAGTTAAGGGATTTAACATCTAACGAACTTATCGAAAAAAATTTCAAATTAAATCAGTCCATTAAAGACGTAAATCTTGCCGAACGGCGCTTGGAATTTTTGTACCTCGAGGGGAAAAACTACCTCTTTTTAGATATAGAAAATCTCAATCAAGTTTTAATCCCTCAACACATTATTGGGACAAGCATTAGCTATTTAAAAGAAGGTGTTGAGGTTAAAGCTTTCTTTTTCGGTGATACTATTTTTGCTGTCGAATTGCCTCAATTTTTGGAACTTATGGTGGCTAAAGTTGATGGAGGAGATAATAAATCCATCCTAGCTAATGCTTCGAAGACTGCCGTATTGGAAACTGGGGCTAAAATAGATGTGCCCCCCTTTATTGAAGCAGGTGATATCATTAAAATTGACACGCGTTCTTACGAATACATACAAAGGGTATAGGAGGTTTTTAGCGTGGAGTTAAAGCAAATAAAAGAATTGATGGCAGCTATGGGCCGCTCAGGAACAAAACGTCTTTCCATAAAAAAAGAGGGTTTTGAACTTGAGATTGAACGCGGCGATAGTAACGCGATCAAAGTTCCTGAGACTATGTTTGATCTTCAGGAAGAGGGGTTTAACAAGACCGACGATGCTCTCCGTAGAGCTAATAGCACCTCTTCTATGGCACTTCCGGGTCATTCTTCCATCCCCAAGGAAGATATTAATGCTGTTTTTGTAACTTCTCCCATGGTGGGTACATTTTATACAACGCCTTCCCCCGAAGATCCTGCCTTTGTTAAAGTAGGTGATAAAGTGGAAAAAAATACCGTTGTTTGTATTGTGGAAGCCATGAAAGTCATGAATGAAGTCAAAGCAGGTGTGGCGGGAACTATTGCTGAAATCCTTGTGGAGAATGGCCATCCCGTTGAATTTGGAACAAAACTTTACCGTATCACATAATAGACCTCTTTCGAAATTGCTGATGGCTTATATTCGAATTCTTTTTGTGCTAGTTAACGCGTCAATCTTCGGGTCATATTGATTAATATTACCCGAAGATCGACGCGTTAACTAGCGCAAAAATAATTTCGAATATAAGCCATCATGAATTTTGAAAGAGGTCTAAATATGCAAAAAGTTCTTGTCGCTAATCGTGGCGAAATCGCTGTCAGAATTATAAGGGCATGCCATGATCTAGGCTTGCAAACTGTGGCTGTATATTCTCAGGCTGATGCCGAGGCTTTACACGTTTTACATGCAGATGAAGCAATTTGCATCGGAGAGGCTCCCTCACCTAAATCATATTTGAGGATTCCTAACATCCTTTCAGCTTGTGAAATTACCGGAGCTGATGCCTTGCATCCGGGCTATGGCTTCTTAAGCGAAAATGCCAACTTTGCCTCTATTTGTGAAAGTTGTGGATTAAATTTTATTGGCCCTTCTCCTGAAGCCATCGCCCTGTTAGGTGACAAAGCCAAAGCGAAAGCTACCGCCAAAAAAGCCGGCTGTCCTGTCATTCCAGGTTCAGCAGGCGTTGTCAGTGATCTCAAGGAAGGCCTTCAAGAAGCCAAGAAAATCGGCTATCCTATATTTATCAAGGCAGTGGCCGGTGGTGGCGGAAAAGGGATTCGCATTGCTCATGACGAAGAAAGTTTTGTTCGTCTCTTCCCAGCCGCTCGTGCAGAAGCTGAAGCCAGTTTTGGTAATCCAGATGTGTATTTGGAGAAGATGATACTCAATCCGCGCCACATCGAAGTCCAAATTGTGGGCGATAAACATGGCAATTATATCCATTTAGGTGAACGCGATTGCTCCATTCAAAGACGTCGCCAAAAACTCATTGAAGAAGCTCCAAGCCCACTTTTAAACAATAAATTGCGTCAAAAAATTGGCCAGTCTGCCATTAATGTCGTTAAGGAAGCCGGATACTATTCAGTAGGAACTGTAGAGTTTTTATTGGATGCCGATCATAACTTCTATTTTATGGAAGTTAATACCCGTATTCAAGTTGAGCATACAGTCACAGAAGAGCTCACGGGTGTGGATTTGGTCGTGGAACAGCTCAGAATTGCAATGGGAGAAAAGTTGCGTTATAAACAAGATGACATCAACGTCAATGGCCATGTAATTCAATTCCGGATTAATGCAGAGAATCCTGCTAAGAATTTTTCCCCTTCTCCAGGAAGACTAGAGTACTATTTACCTCCGGGAGGCCCCCATGTTCGTGTGGACAGTGCTTGTTATTCGGGTTATCAGATTCCACCCAATTATGATTCTATGATAGCTAAGTTGATCGTACGCGGCAAAAATCGAGAAGAGGCCTTAGCAATAGGCAGAAGGGCATTACGTGAATTTCATGTAGGGGGAGTAGACTCAACGATTCCTTTTCATCTATATATGCTCGAAGACAAGAATTTTCTTACCTCTGACTTCTACCTAGACTATATCGACAACTTAATTGCAGAGGGTTGTCAATTTACTCCAGAAGAATAAAACTTCTTAAAAAGAATTTATATTTTCTTTAATAGGCCTTAACGTATCTGATTTAAATATTGATATTGTTACTAAAAATTAACGGTATCTGTTCCCTGTGAATAGCTACATAACCAGGATAAACATATGAAATCTCTCATTTTAAAATTAACGAGTTGTTATTTTCTAGGACTTGCACTAATGTGCCATCCACTTTTTTCAGAAGAAACAAAAAATGATGAACATCAAAAAATCTCTGCAGGTTCCAAAAAATTGGATGTAGAAAAACATACTGCAATCAAACATCAAAGATTCGCAGAGTTAGGTCAAGAGAACGAACGTGGTGAAGCGGTTATTAACGGAATGTACTTAACCACTCATCCAATGGCTTCTCATGGGATTTATAAAACTTCTATTCTTGGGGATTCAGTTGAGTTGAATGATGGTAGTATTTGGCAAGTTTGGTTTTCCTCTGATTGGGATGTCGTGCGCCGTTGGAACTATTTCAATGACCAAGTTATTATTTGCCCAGGTAGCATTTTCGATGCGACAGATTATCTTCTTGTTAGCCAAAGGACCGGAGAAGTTGTTCCCGTGCGTTTAACTGATTTAGAAGTGATTTTAGGCGATCCTTATTTCATGGGGCAAAGACTCTGGGTTAATACCATTAATTATCTATACGACATCATTTGCGGATGTTATTATTATGAAATTCGTCTCAACGATGGTTCGATTTGGGAAGTGGATACGCATGATACCTATTTAGGTTCGTTAATGTTCCCGGGAGATGTTGTATTCATTGGTGTAGATGAAAGTTTTGGTGCTCCTACTTATAATATTTTAGTTCACTTCAATAGTCTTGAATATGTCCACGCCGATTGCGTAGCAAGATAAAAAAAATAATTACATAGGAGACGCATTTATGGTAAACGTTCAATATAGAGATTTAGGACTGGATGACAGAATCGCCTATATAAACTTACAGCAAGCTCAGCGGCAAGGTTTTAGATATAGACTAGAGAAGTCGTGTTTGGGAAAAATTATTTCAATTTTTTGCTTCTGTTGCTGGATCCCTCGCGATCCAATAGAGCGTGACTGGCAAAAACATCGTGATTACCTTTTTTACAATAGGCGTTATGATGGGGAACAAGGGTATGACGCATGGCTGAATGCAGTGCATAAGGTCAATCGCAATCTTCCATGGAAACGACTTGAAATACATAATTTTGTCGATCAACCGCGTGCCCATTATGTTGCACCTCAGCGTCCTGTAGTGGTCTATCAGAATCCAGCCCCGCATCGACCCCCTTTAATCTTAGATAATGATCCGGTATTTTATCCTAAGAAACCTTTTTTCCAGAATCCCGTAAGGCCAGTCCAAGGACCTGAGTTAAATGTCGCGCGAGCTTTTAATCCGGCCCCAAATCCTGCTCCTCTATTACCCAGCGCATTGTTCACGTGCAGCCGCAAAATAAAATCGATAATCGACCATACGTTGCTATACCTGGAAATGCGATTCCTTTTTTTAATAGGGGTAATCATCGTCCAGACAACGCACGACCCGGTAATGTTGGACCCCAAATTCCATTAAATATGGGGAATAATCGTCCTGGTTCTGTACCTCCGGGCTTAAGAAGAGGTTAATGTCAATCATATTATGAATCAATTTTAAGAACGAAAAAGGAAATATCACATGAAAAAAATCAATGCAAAATGGTTAGGAAGTATATTGTGCTCATTGGTAATGTTTTCCAATCTTCATGCTATGCAAGTCGATGCTGAGACCATTAAATTAATTAATGCATCATCTGCCCGCAATGAAGAGGACTTAGTGCCTGAAGAAGAGGAAATGGCACGTGATCTTTTGGACAGCCACAATGAAGGAAATAAAGACCATCTTTCAAAAAGAGATCAGCCTATTATGTCAATAGCGACTGCAGATTTGGATGAAGGAGAGGAAGAAGTTGTTAATGGATTATTTAATTCTGTTGCCGCTTATTATGCGACAACCCATCGAGCTGCCTATCACAAAGCTATCAACAGATCGGCGGATGGCTTAGATATTGAATTAGAAGACAAATCCATCTGGCAAGTTCATAGCTGGGATGCTTCCAAAGTAAAAAGTTGGCAAAGTCATCAAATTATTGTCGTGGCACCTAACAAGAATATATTCACAAAAGGATCCTATCCATTCAAATTCGTCAATTTGGACACAAAACAAACTGTTAAAGTAAAAATGAAGCTCACACCTGTTTTAAATGATCCTAATCAGGATATTTATGTTCATTGGATCGAAGACATTAATTATTATAATGGCATCATCCGCCTGGAAGACGGTTCTGTTTGGAACATAAAACCGAGCGATATCTCTATGATGCGTCATTTTGCACGTTACAATATCGTTATTGTAGGCACAAATGATGGTTGGTTTAGAGGTTCTTATTCAAATATACTCATTTGTGTGAGAAACAATGCCTATATTTGCGGTACTGTAATAAACTAAAAACAAAAAAGAACAGGATAGAAGGATCGCCTTCAGCGGCAGAATAGATAGGTATTTATATACAATGCCCTTACCCTGCCGCCAAAGGCGATCCTTCTATCCTGTTCTTTCCTATCTCCCACCTCTGCGTCATGAACCTACTAAAAATTCTTAGGGGCCCGGTCACGCTGATAATGACGTTCTATGCCATTTGCGACTTCTGCCGGATCGTCGGTGATGAACATCAATTTTAAATCTTTTTCATCCACGCATTTTTCCTCAAGCACTTTCGAGTAAATCCAGTCAATCAAACCTTTCCAATATTCGCTTCCCATAAGATAAATCGGGAAAGGATGAATTTTATTGGTTTGAATAAGTGTGAGTGCTTCAAAAAGTTCGTCAAGTGTTCCATAACCTCCCGGCATAAACACATAACCTTGAGCATAACGAATGAACATGACTTTTCTGACAAAGAAATAGCGGAAAATGAGTTTATATTTTCTATCGATGAAAGGATTTAAGTCTGCCTCAAAGGGCAGGTCTACGCCAAGGCCACACGACTTTCCGTTCGCCATTTGTGCGCCTTTATTAGCTGCTTCCATCAGGCCTGGACCGCCTCCTGTAATGACAGCAAAACCCTTTTTGGCTATATGCTCGGCAACATCTATGGTTAATTTATAGTAAGGATTATCGGGTAGCATGCGTGCGGATCCAAATATTGAAACAGAAGGACCGATATTTGTCATAGTTTCAAATCCATCAACAAACTCAGATATAATCCTAAAAACACGCCATGCATCCGTAGCAAATAGGTGGGCGTCATCATCAAGGTTTTTGTTAAGCATGCGTCGTCCGGTGAAATGTTCAGATTTAAGGGCAATCTTAGGAAAATTGTGACTGTAGATCTATGAATAATTTTGATCAATGAAATTGCGATAATTTCTCATCATCACAATTGAATTCAGATTAACGAACCCTTAGTTATGCAAGAGGTCTATTGTCTCAGCAGTATACTTCAACCCTGCTAGACCCCTTCTTTGCAAGGGAGTTCCAAAAAGTTGATCCGGAGCTTTTTCTAGTTGCAATAGATCATTTAAACTAAGGGATGCACCTATACCACTCTCAGGTGAGAAATCTTTTGAGGTAGATAATGATTTGCGGACATTATGTGGACAAATGTCCTGGCAGATATCACATCCAAATATATAACCCGGATTTTTCTCTTTTATTTCAAGCGGAATGGGTTTTTTAGATTCGATTAAATGATAAGATAGGCATTTGGCGGCATCCAGCTTATACGGTGATGTGATCGCTTGCGTCGGACATGCGTCGATGCAGCGCATGCATGATCCGCAACGTGGAATGTGTAGGGGCAGAATCGTAGCAGTGGAGGAGATTTCTAAGGTTGTAAAGGCTCCTGATAACAGTGTGAAAGTACCAAAACGTCGATGAATCAATAAAGTGTTTTTCCCTAGCCAACCTAAGCCGGCTTGTACCGCTAAAGCTTTTTCTAATACCGGACTGGAATCACTAAACCCTTTGGCTATTCCACGAAGGCCCGTATAATCTTCAAGCCAATGGATGAATTTTTTTAAGCGCTTGCGGTGTACATGATGATAATCACGCCCGCGTGCATAGGAAGCGATGACTCCTTTATCGGGGGAAAATGTCTGTTTTTCTTGCTTATAATAGGTAACAAAGATAATGGCTGTTTTTGCACCAGGAAAATATTCATCGGGAGAGCATCGAATTTGTTTTTCCATATAAGCAAGGTCAGCATGCTTTCCTTCACGTAACCATTCCCTATAAGCCCTAATGTCCTCGTCGGGAATCAAAGCCTTTGTCACGCCTACGTCATCCCATCCTAACTGCAAAGCTATTTTTTTTATCTCATCGACAGGAAGGGTCATTCTCTTTTTTGCTATTTAGATCGGATTCTTAGGTTTGATTCGTAAAACTTTGGAAAGTAGTTCACTCACGCTTGTTTTCTTATATTTACCCGTTTGGTTACCATTGGCCACTTCATGCAAGTTTTCAATGGCAATAAAAGCTGCGGGATCTTCTCTATAAATAATTTCTTTCAATTCCGCTAGCTGAAGGCGTTCTGCAATGACATAAAGAATCTCTCTGGCATCTCCCGAAAAGCCCCCGCGCCCGTACATAATAGTCAGTCCGAGGCCCAGTTCGTGAACGATTGCTTCTGCAATAGCTTTGGACTTAGATGATATAATAAGAACGGACTTTGTTTCATCTAAACCGACAATGACAATATCCATGATTTTACTTACAACCATATAGGTGATAAGCGATAACAAAGGTGGATGCCAATCCTTAAAAGCTAAGCCTGCAGCACAAAAAACAAATATGTTGATGACCAGCACGACTTGTCCAACGGTAAAACCTGTGAGTCGGTTGCTGATAATGCCTAAAATTTCGGTCCCATCTAAACAAGCACCATATCGAATGATAAGTCCAATCCCAATCCCTAAAATCGCTCCTCCAATGACAACAACTTCTAAAGTTTCTCCTTTGAACTCAGCCCATGGCATAAAATGTTCAATAAAAAAAATGAAGCCAGTGAAAAAGACGAGAGCGAAAAACATATGAAGGACAAAGACTTTTCCTATATAGCGATAAGCCAAATATACAAAGGGTAAATTGAACAAAAATGTGAAATATCCTAGATATTGCGTTCCAAAAATATTGGCGCAAATCATTGCGATACCGACAATTCCTCCGTCAATCAGCCTATTGGGAATTAGAAAAACTTGGATCGCAAATGCCGCCAAAAAGGCTCCGGCAATGAGAAAAAAATAAATGATAAATTCAGTACGGAATGATTTGGCTGTGCCATGTGTAGTTGCTTGCATAATTTCACAATATTGGGGGAATTGTTTCAGGAAACCTTATTGTAAATGAAATTGTGGTTAATGTACAGAAAAATTCTCAATAATGGAATTTTATTTCAGGATTTTCTATATCCTAGGTTTTTCTCTAACAAGACTTTCTAAAATTCTTGTGCATTTTTCTGAAAAGATGTTAAAAAGACTTGTGGAAAATTCGACGAATCCGTACCTTGAATGCTAATTTTATAAGGGCGTATAGCTCAGTTGGTAGAGCGCCTGTCTTACACACAGGTGGTCATAGGTTCGAGTCCTGTTGCGCCCATAGTTTATCTTTGCTCTTACTGCAACAAAGGAAATGACTTTGCTGCTGCCTTGCGAATTCTTTGAGTTCGATCAAAAGCAAATGAGGACATCTGACCCGCCTTCGGTAATTCCCTCAGAAGGTTGGGACGCATTCTTTTAAACTTTTGAGCTCTTTCTAAAAGTTCCTTTTTACGAAGTTTTAATTCATGTGTCTTTTGTTTTCCGACAGATTTTTTTAGGGTTGTATTTAGGATTCTAATTTCCTGATCAATGTGATACAATAGCTTATTCGCTATCTCCAGCTTCTTTTCTATATAAGTAAAATAGCTAGTATAATCTAAAAAAAGTCGTTGGTTTGGGTCTCTTTTTTTCTTTTTTTGCGCTTTTTCAGATTCATAGATGTTCTTAAGATTATATAATCTCAACAAATCATATTGGATGATAAAAGTGGGAAGGGAAAGATGAGTCACATTCAATTCTTTGCGAAAATTAAGCGTAAATTTCTTGAAGTCAGGTTCTTTGATAATCTTTTTTAAAATTTTAATGTGGATCTTATTTTGATTCACTTCTTTTTCATGTTTAACTTTATGATTGAAATATTTGAGAAAAGGAATGCTAATTCCGACCATTCCCATACCTACGCTAATTAATGCGGCTCCTGCAGGTAATCCATAGCCTGTGCAACAAAAACCGATTCCAGCGAATGTAAAAATGATTCCCGCCACAAAGCTGACCAAACTGGCCAAGCCCATGAAAGTGAGTTTTCCTTGATGCAATTTTTTAGGTTGTAATTGTTTATTTCGGACTTTCAATTCATCGATCTTACTCTGGCAGGATTGAGTGATAGTCTTTGCTCCTAAAGGCTTTGGAGGGGGAGGAGTGGGAATAGTATGAAACTGTTGATTGTTATTGTTGATATTAATAGGATTCATATAATAAATAAATTTAATTTACTTCATTGTAAAGAAAATATATTAATTTTATATAAATTTTATTTAAAAATAATAACAGCTAACTACCACAGAGAGGCTGTAAAATCAGTGAATCTTGCCATCCTAATGGCATTCCTTATGCTTCCTCAAATTGTGGACTAGTAGTTATATAATCTTCTCAATTTTCTCATGTTCTCCATTGTTCTCGGTCCCAAC
>CAVVKX010000042.1:0-46452 GCA_963748975.1 uncultured Parachlamydiaceae bacterium | reverse complement strand
AACTTTACCCCTAACTTTTTTTAAGACACTAAAAATCAATAAAATATAAAATTTCTGGAAAGCATTCTACACTACATCTTTAAGATTTATCAATTTTTAATGAATTGATCTGGCAATTTTACCAGGCTTGGCGTTGATATTAAGAGCTGTATAAATTTCTTTATGAATAGATTCAGGATTTGTTGTTGACCTTATTCGAACTTGTTGGTTAGCTTTATCTCGAAAAGCTGTTGTAATGCGTGCTTGGGTGTTCATATAAGAACGAAGCGTATGCCACCGTAAATTAATTCCCTTTTCTTTTAACTTATATAGAACTGTTTGCATGACATGATATGCAAGAACAGTAATAAAAAGGTGTCCATCAACTCGATGTTCCTTTTGGTGGAATACGGGACGCAAACCTAGTTCTCCTTTTAAACAACGAAAACCATTTTCCGCTTCTGTTAGCATAATATATGTATCCCATAATTCTTGGGAGGTCCATTCCAATAGATGAACTCGGAGACAGTACCCCCCATTAAATGGTCATCTAATTCTTTTTCATCAAAACTCCATTTGATAGATTTCGCATTTTTGCTATTCTCATCTGGAATTATCTCAACATTATAAAATTGAGAGATTCGGCGATACCTCTGCTTTAATCTTCCAAGTCTTTCTAATAGTAGTCTATAGCTCTTTGTGCAGTTCTTTTTTCAACTCCGCTCGCCATTTTATTTAATCCGGTTTCAAATTTCTTTTGAGCTTGAGTTCTCCATTTCTCCTCTGTAGCTAATGTTGCTTCTGATTGGCAATAGACAAGTGTTTCATTGGTTGTTGGATTTTTTGTGCACGCAGCTCGAACGCTTTGTTCTTTTTTTTCTTTTACAGTTTCAAAGTTAAGTCCTTCGGGAAAGAGCTGAGATCGTTTTCTAGAACAAACGATGTAAGGATACTTTTCAGCTTGCAAGTATTTAATATTGTCTTCGGTAGCCAAACCCGCATCAAGTACTATTATTGGTTTAATATTTTGATAATCTAGCCGCTTAATCACTTTTTCTAGAATTTTGGCTTCGGCAACATTTCCTTCAAAGATGTCGGTTTTTAGGGGAAAACCTTGGGGATTAAATACGATGCCTAAAGTTATCAATGGACAGTCATTTCGCTTTTCCTTTGATCGTCCTTTTTTGCTTTAATATTTTTTTCGCAGTGCCTTCAAAATAAGTATTTGTTAAATCATATAGGGCAATGGTATTTTTTAAAGAAAACAAACTGGATTCTTTTTCTTTTAGATGATCTTCAATGGCATCTTTTTTCTCATAGAGGATATCGCCTATTGTATAAACACTTTTGAGCGAAAGACGTTCAAAAGTGGTTTGAAAAAGCTCATCTAAAGCAGAGGCGTTTTGGAGCCACTTAAAAATTGATAGCTCACTTGTTTTGCCAGCTAATCTACCGATAATTAGTGCAGTAGCAAGTTCTATTTGACGTTTGCTAAAACCAAGATCTTGTAATTTGGTATCAAGTTCAAGTTGACGAATTGTCTCTAAACAAATGTGTTCTAGACCGGTTGTACGCATATTTTCATGTTCAATCGAATTTATATCAATTGTTTGATAATCAGTTTCTTTAGGAGTACTCGTGAGACAAGTAGACTGTTTACGAATTAGCATTTTAGCATAGTGTTGAGCTAGTTTCTCAATATGATCAGAGTAAGCAAAGAAACTGTTTGAACTTGTGGTAATTTCTTCAATGCGATTTGCCAATAATTTTTTTTCTTCATCAGCCAACTCAATATTGCCCAGATTTAAAAGAATAACTTGACGAGGGCCTCGTTGGGTCCGGACTGATTCAATAAGCTGATAGGAGTAATATCGCTTTTTGGTCTTAGGATCTTGTTTGAGAGTTTTTCTTATAAACATGTTAAGGACAATGACAGGGTCAAAAATTTTTAGTCAATACATGACAAGTTTTTCTGACACTACATAGAGAATAAGCAGTTTTTTAACCATTTCTTAAGATATCGCCTGTAGGGGGGTATGGAAAAAAGCATAGAATTGCTTCGTAAATGTATATTTTTTTTTTTATTAAGGGTAAAGTTGGGACTGAGAGGATTTGAGATACTTTTAAGCATCTCTAATACACTGTAAAATAATACGATTTTCGGAAAGAGCATTATCCATTTTTTTTAAAATCTAAATATTGCAATTTTCTCATACCCGCTCAGTGGGCTCAGTGGTATAATTACAACAAGCGGAATGTAAAATTTATTCGTCTTGAAAGTTTTGGCGGGACGAAATCTGTGCGATAAATTGGCGGAAAGAGGGAGTTTCGATGATGTTTTCAAGCCATTCATCGTTTAACATATCATCAAGAGCCGGAAGAGTTCCTGACATTTCCGCGCGTTCTAAGAAATGCAAAGCCATGGGATCATTTTGTGTCAGGGAGTGCAGACAAGCAAGGTTATAAAATGCGTGAGTATAACCCAAAGCTAGGGCATGAGTGAATTTTTGTTCAGCTTCTTCATAGTAGATTTTACTACGTTCCGGGCGAATCGTTTCATGGACCAATTCAGCCACATTGAGAAGAGCCAGTCCACAATCATTCCAAGCCATCTCATCTTCGGGATCGGCATTCAAAATGATCTGATAATTATCTATAGCGCTTTTTAGAGTATCCAAATCAGAAGTGGCTTCTCCCAGATGGGAAAGGGCGGCAGCCAAATTAAAACGCGCATTATTATAATGAGGATCAATCACTAAGGCTTTATTAAGCACAGTAACAGCTTTTTCATAATAACTGACCTCTTCAGTAAAGTCCCCTAAAAAGTCTAAGGCGCAGCCATAATTATATAACCATTCAGCTTCATAATTATTATGTAAATTTCCTTCCTCTTGAAAGACGATGATCTGTTCAAATTTTTGAATGGCTGCTTCAAGAAAATTAACATTATTGGTCAATTCTGAAAGTTTCATCAAAGACAAACCCCAATCGTTCCAAAATTGAAAAAAATGCTGTCCACCCAGATCAAAAACTTTTTGATAGCAGCATGCCGCATTTTCGACTTGTTGGGAATCTCCCCAGTATTCACCTAACGAAAAATAGGCCATCGCTAGACCATACCACAAAAGAGGATCGTGTTCGCTTAAAGAAATGCCATGCTGGAACTTTTCGATGGCCTTGACATAGTAACTTTCATCAGAAAAATAGCGTCCAAGCTCATTCAGGCAAGTCCCATAAAGTGCCCAGATATGAGGATTGGTGGGAATATGTTTAATGCTTCGCATCACTTTCTGTTCGGCTGAGCGCAAGAATTCCAGTTTTTCAGTGTATATTCCATGGATCATTTCAGCTTCGCCCCAAAGACCTAAAAGAATGGGGTGATCGCCGTCCATTTCAGCAGCTTTTTTGAACTTTTCCATACTCAAAGCCGCATAATCATTATTTTTTTGTAACTTGCTTGCATTTAAATACAGTTTCCCCCAGCGGACCCACATAAAAAAATTGGGGTCTAATGTTTTGGAGGCGATATCGAAAGCGGCTGAAGCGAGTTCAAAATGTTCTAAGCGGCCATTAATGTCATAAAGCTTTTCATGGCAACTAGCCAACCTAAACCAGCGGTCATAATTCTCAAAATCTTCGCAAACAGAAAAATGATAATATTCAGCAGCTTCTATACAAAGTTCATATTCCTTAATCAGTTCACCCAACTCAACTAAAGCCTCTGCAAAATCTTGCCAAAAGTCAGCATTCTTCCTTCCTAGTTGTTGTGCTTGGCGGTATTTTTGGATAGCCTGATGTAAATCAAAAGGTTCTTCTGAAGCCATTCCCATCAAGTGCCAACTTAATCCCCATTTCCAAAAATAGCGAGATTCCATTTCCACAGATTGATGTTCTAAAAAGGAAAAAGCTTCCTGGAATTTATTTTGTGCTTTTTGGAAATAGTGGGGATTTTGATGAAACAATCCACATTGAATGAGAATTTCGCCCCACATCAGATAAGCTTCAAAAAAATGAGGTTGAAGTTTAACGGCTTGTTCAAAAGCATCCATTGCAGAGGAAAGACACCGCGCATTCTGACCATTTGAAGCAAAAACTTTTCCTTTAAGATAAACAATGGTCGCATTGGATGGGGCTATTTTTTCAGCTAAGACTAGGCTGTCTTGAAAATGAGAGTCCCCTTTCCTCAACTCAACTTCTGCTTTTTTGACAAATAATTTGGCTAAAAGCACACGTTCATCAGCCTGTAAAAGATTCAAATCCAGAGAATGGATAAAATCATTCAAAGAATCGTAGGCTTCTTCTTCTTCTATTTCTTGGAGTTTTTTATAAATCGAGGAATCATTACCCATGGATGACCATATTATTATCTTAACAGTGTACCCTTTTTAGGGATAAATTACAATCTTTATAGAAATCCACATCTTGAACCAATTTACGCTCGTTACACGTTAGGTTTTAAAGCCTATGAATCGCATCTAGTATCTCTTGTCTTTCATTGATAGGCTTTTGACACACACCCTCGTGACAAATATATAAAGTTGTATCGTTATTTTGGGCGGTTTGGCGTTTTAAAAAAGGAATAAAATCCAATAACTTTTCTTCATTATTTCTGCGCCAAATGATAGCTTTATGCGGAATAAAGTGACTATACAAAGCCTGCCGAATCTCCTCCTTATTCTGGTCTTTATCGTTTAAAGCCACGACTATTGTGGGAGCATGACGATCATAGTAACGATTGAGGTTCATCACATGAAAGCTATAACCTGGAGGATAGCTATCTAGATATTTTTTTACTGCACGAAGAATATCTTCAGCTTGATCAAGATAGTCAGGATCGGATGTGATTTGATAGAGCCGTAAGAGATTTTCACAATGAACTGCATTGCCGGAAGGCTCGGCTCCATCCGAAAATTGACATTTACGTAATATAATGTTTGAATCAGTTCCATCTGTTTGAAAAAAAGCTCCCTCATCAGGGGCTTTAAACTTTTCGTAAACAATGTCTGTTAACTTTTTAGCCCATAGCAGCCACTGGGTTCCTAAATCAGCCTCAAACAAACTAATTAAAGCTCGGATTAAAAAAACATATTCATCTAATCCTGCATTAAATAAGGCTTCTCCATCTCGCCAACGTCTAAAAAGCCTTTGACCATCCCACATATGTTTTTTGATAAACTCAGCTGCTTTTAAAGCCGAGTTTAGATAGCGAACTTCCGAAAATGCCGCTCCTGCCTGTATTAAACTATGGATCATCAGACCATTCCATGACGACAAAATTTTATCGTCTTTTAAAGGATGGATCCTTTTTTCCCTTTCTTTCCAAAGCCGGTGCTTTTGGTCTAAAAATTGGGAAAGCAACTCTTCCACATCTTTTTGATGCTTTTCAGCAAATTCTTCTAGGCGTAAAGGTGTGTTGAGTATATTGCGACCTTCAAAATTACCTTCGCTTGTGATATCATAAAATTCGCAAAAGAGAGCACTTTCTCGCACTCCCAAAATTTTCTGGACTTCCTCTAAAGTCCAAGTATAAAACCATCCCTCATGTCCTTCGCTATCTGCATCCTCTGCAGAATAAAATCCTCCATCGGCATGAGACATGTCGCGCAGTATATATTGAATAATGTCTTCACAAATCTGCCTATAAAGGGGTTTTTTTGTCAGTTGCCAGGCTTCTACGTAACTCTCTATCAGTAAAGCGTTATCGTAAAGCATCTTTTCAAAATGAGGAACCAGCCATTTTTCATCAACGCTATAGCGGGAAAATCCTCCACCTAGATGATCATAAATTCCGCCCCGATGCATCATGTCTAATGTCCGTTCGACGAGGAAAACGGCGCGTCCATCTTTTTTAGTCGCGGAGTATCTCAACATAAAATTGGTCTGATAACCAATGGGAAACTTGGGAGTGCCTTTCATGCCACCATAGATCGGATCAGCCATTTTGAACAAAATGTCGGAGGCATCTTCTATATGTTCTTTTTCAGGCAGTTGATTCCCTTTGGAATGAATGGTTTCAGAAAATACTTCGACAATTTTAGAGGCCTGTTCAACAACATTTTCACGTTCTTCCCCTTGCCAAACTTCACTGATGCGCATAATAAGTTCGGACAAGCCCATTAAACCGTGACTGCTTGTCGGGGGTAAATATGTGGCGGCAAAAAAAGGTTTTAGATCGGGTGTCAAAATTAGGTTTAATGGCCACCCTGCTGAACCAGCCATCATACTTTGTGCAAATTCCATATAAAGACTATCCACTTCAGGAAGCTCTTCCCTATCGACCTTTATATTGACAAAGGCCTCATTCATCAATTGGGCGACTTTAAGATTTTCGAAACATTCCTTTTCCATGACATGACACCAGTGGCATGTTGCATATCCAATCGATAAAAAAATCGGTTTATCGTTTTCACTTGCCAGTGCAAAAGCTTCCTGGCCCCATGGATACCAATCAACGGGATTGTGCGCATGTTGTAATAAATAAGGAGATTTTTGTTTAATCAATCGATTGGTATAGAGGTGTCTTTGCATCATGTTTTTTACATATCCCTTATCCAAAAATAACGAATCCTTATTTTTTCACAGCCTCATAAGGAGATACTCTTATTTGCTCTGTAAGTCAAGTAAATTTTTTGTTTTTATGATAAAAGCAGTGGTAAAGGGTTGAAGCTTTTCCTTTCTTTTCTGCTTTATTCCTATTTTTTGAGGAGTATGAAAAAATTTAATGTTGAGTTTTTATCCTTCTCCCAGTATATCAGCAGGTTTACAATTTAACTTTGAAGTTGTGCATTATATAAGGATGAAAAGTATGTTTAGGATGAGGTCGCTATCCTTGTACCAAAAACTTTTAGCTTATGGAATTATACCTTCTATATGCCTAAGCGCTTCTGTACACGGGGACGACGATCCTTCAAAAAAAGGCTCCCTTGTCATATTAGAAGGACGGCAAGATGGCAAAATTCTAGAAGGTTCCAATTTATTGCAAAAGGTAAAATTTTTAACTTCTCTTGCTAATGAACAAGCTGACAAGATCCATCTTTTGAAAGAAGAAATCCTTAATTTAAAAAATAAACTTCATGTCACTCAGCTTACTGCCTTTTCCGATGATACAGGTATCTATAAACAGCTTTATTCCAATCTAAAAGACGAAACAGATCAAAATAAGGAGATGTTAAATCAATTCGAAAAAGTGATTTCTCAATTGCAAAATGATAATGCAATAGAAAAACAAAAAAATGCTGACGCAGAATTTCATATTAATTCCCTAATCACAGCTTTGGAATCCCAAGTGATAGCCATCAATAAAATTGAGGAATCTTATAAGCAAGAACTTGCCGAGGTATCCTCTAGCAATGAAACAGATCATTATAAAGATCTTTATGCCTCCCTTGCAAAGGAAATTAGCCACTATAAAGACACACAATACCAACTCGAAATACTGATTCAAGAACTAAAAGAAGATAATGATTTAAAAAAACAAAAAATTGACGAGGCTGAAGCCCATATAGAAATTTTGACCTCCACATTGTCCGATCAAGCAGTGACTCTTGAAAATATACATGAAAAATATAAAAATCAATTAGAGCAAATGGCAACTAATTTAGATGAAGGAAGCAAGTATAAAGTCCTTTATGCGTCCTTGGAAAAAGACTTTGTGCAAAATCAAGCCATGCAAAATCAATTAGAGCAACTCATCCATCAATTAAAAGAAGAAAATGAAATCGAAAAACAGAAAATAAACGTAGCCGAAACCTATATAAGCGATGCAAAAATTTACATTTTTTCTTTGTTAGATTCGTTAAACGATCAAAGTCAATACATACAATCCGTCAATGCCCAAAACAAACAGATCCAGTCGATTCAACAAGCACAGGCTGAAGAAAATCAAAATTTCAAAATTTATACCGCAGCCTTAGAATTAGAATTAACCCAAACTAAAGATGCTCAAATTCACTTAGATGAGATCATTCACCAAATTCAAAAAGAAAATGAAGAAGGAAAACAGAAGATCAGTGAGGCTCAAGACGAGATCAACCAATTGATGGATGCATTCAATCTGCAAACGCTATCTATCATTTCCATGGATGAGAATTATAGGCAACAACTCGATGCCGCCACCAATGAATCCCATCACAATAAAAACCTTAACGCCTTGTTAGAGCAGGATTTGCTTCTTGCTAAAGAAGCGCATCATCAGCTTGAAAGCTTGATTCATGATCTAAAAGCCGAAAATGAGGCTGAAAAACAAGAAATCAGCGAAGCTGAGTCGTACATCATCTTCCTTGTAGATGCGTTGGACGCAGAGACTTTGTCCATAGAAAAAATTGAGCAGGAAGAAAAAAAAGGTGAAGGAGTTAGCTTCGCCTTAACTCCTGAGGATGAAAACTCATATAACCAACTAATGGCTTCTGAAAAACTCGATTTAACATTAAATGACCCCACTGAAAACTTACTAGCGGATACATGGGCATTAAATAATGAAAAGAATTTGCAGATCTCAGAACTGTACAATGTTTTAGAAGCTGAAAAAAGTCTGTCTCAAATAGATCACGATCATGTTGAAGACCACGCAGCAAACTTTCTTGTCGATGCGCTAGAACTAGCCCAAATCCAACAGCAATTCATAGTAAAAAAAATCAAAGAAGAAATTGATGACCAAGGGAAACATATGTTAGCGGACCTTCATAATGAACGTTCGAAAACAATGTCCATTCAAAAAAACCTTGATGAAGTTCAACAGATGTACGATCAGACTGTAAAACTTTACAATGAATTATATGTCGATCATAATACCGCCAAAAAACAGCTGGCTAACTTGCAGAGAGAATTGGATGATAAAAAAATGGATCACCTTGTAGAAATAGATAACCTTGAAGTTAAAATAGAAAATATGACTGAGGATTTCTTAAGACAAAATGCTAAAGCTGAAAAATTACAAGTTGAATTATCCGCAGCCTTGACCGATTCTGAATCATTGAAGACACTGAAAAACGATTACCTTCAACTCATTAAAGATGCAGATGAAATTAAGACTGCTTACATCAATCATATAGAATCACTTTCTCTTCAAGAGCATCTTTTTAATCAATCATTAGAAGAAATAGATCATCAAAATAAAATCATTGATGAACATGGCAAAATTCTTCAAAAAGTCTATCAAGATAAGCAAACCCTAGCTGCCCAATTGCAGGCCTTCCCTCTTACCCCGGAGGAAATTGCACAGCTTCAAGAAAGTCATAAACAATTAGAAAATAAAATGGATTTGATGAATGCCACCTATTTTCAAAAATCACAAACCGACTCTTTACGTGAAAATCTTTTCAATCAAACTCAAGTAGAAGTAGAAAAACATAAGCTTAGCGCCGCCGAAAGTCAGGCAGCTGTTTTACAACTTTTAAATGAAAATGAGGCCAAAAACATCATCATTGCCGATAAGAACGAAGAAATTCGTCGTCTGACTGACCATATTAATCAAACGGAAGAACAGATCAAACTACAATTCCGCGAATTTGCATCCAATTTGGAAACAGAAAAGTGTAGAAACTTTGACCTGCAAAAAGAGATGGCAGAACACAATGCCCTTTTCCACTCTAAAGAGCAGGCTATACAAACCGTGTCTCAAGAATTAGAAAAGTTAAAAGATGAATTGGCCTTTAAAGACCAAGATTACTTATTACAAAAAATTGAAATGGAAGATATCAGCGATCGATTGAAACAAATCAATGAGGAAAAATCCAGGCTCATCCTTAAGATGCAAATGCTTGATGAAAAAAAACAAGAACCTGATAAAAATCTAATCGAAATTGATTCATTAAACCAACAGATCTCTTTTATTACGGAGCAACATCATCAAGAAATCCAAGAGCTTCAAAAAAAATATCAGGATGCCAACAACCTTTTAGAACAATCCAAACAAACCCAAACGGAAAATCAAAAACTTGTTCAAGAAATAAGTACACTAAAAAATGAGATTGAAAATTATAAGAATAAGTCAAACGATACCGAAACAAAAGTGATATTAATACAATTGGAACGCCTTCAAGAAGCTCTACAGCAGATGATTAGTGAAAAAACCACTTTGCAATCCCAGTACCATAACCAATTGATTAATGAAAAGATGCTGACAGAAAAGCTTGACGAAACGCTTGCAGAATTAGATGTCTACAAGGCCGAGATAGAAAAAATGAAAAATTCTGATTATGACTAGACATCTACCATAAGTTTATTTAACGGGAAGCGGTGGCGATGCGGTCACAAGGTGCTTATTCAGGACTAACATCGCATCGCCTTTGGAATGCGAAGGCCTTCCCATCCTATTACCCATAAGTTTATTTAACGCGAAGCGTCGCGATGCGTTTACAGTGCATTTTCAGAGCTAATATCGCATCGCTTTGGAGCGCGAAGGCCTTCCTTCGCTTTCTAAAACAAACACATTCAATCACAAATGTCAAAATTTAGATCCCACTTTATATTTCAAAATTGTTATGTAAAAAGCGAAGGAAGGCCTTCGCAGTCCAAAGCGATGCAAAATTCTTTTTACAAAACTTTCTTTTTTTTGCATCGCAACGCTCCGCGATTCAAATACTTACGATGTCTCACAATGACTTATGGGTAATAGGATGGGCCTTCCTTCGCTTTCTAAAATGAACGCAATCAATCACAATCGATAAGTTTAGATCTTTTTCTTCTTTCCATAAAATCTCAAGTTATTGTATAACAGTGGCTTGTCAACAATCAACTATGATTCGATCATCATGCAACTAGCCTTGCCTCTGTTGCTTTTTTTCTTATGCAGCTGCGCCGGCACATCGGCCAACAGGCAGGACTACATGACCGCTTATCAGGCGGGCCAGATCACTTATGCAGAAGAAATTCTCAAGAAAGAAATTTATAAAAGCATTCCAAGCGACAAGTATATAAAATCAAAAGATGCAGTCATGCTTTTATTGGATCATGCCACAATAAGTTTTGCAAGTGGGGATTTAGCAAGCGCTATTCATGATTATCAACTGGCCATAGAAGCCATGGATTATTATAACCAAACTTCCCTTTCTGAAGTCTTAGGGCAAATCGCCTTACAAGATGATATTGAAGCTTATGCAGGAGACGATTTTGAACAAGTTCTCGCCCGACTTTATTTTGCCCTTGCCCTTTTACAGGAAGGAGATGAGAACAACGCCCTGGCCCTCTTAAGGCAGGCCGAAGAAGTGCAACAAAACAAGCGCGAATTTTATCACCAGGATGGTTTAACCCCATATTTTTACCTTATTGACAACCCTGTAGCAAAGTACCTCCTAGCTTGCCTTTTGGAACATCGCGGCGATCATAGCAATGCTGATATCCTTTATGACCAAACTGAAAAGATCATTGGACAACAATTATCCCTATTACAACTACGCAAACAAAGCTCAGATAAAGAAGATGCCACTCTTATTGTCATCGCTCATAATGGAAATGCCGCTTATAAGATATCGGCCACAGCAGATGCAAGTATTGCTTCAGCAATAGCCTTGGAAGCTCTGTTAGGGAGTCATGGCACTCCACCGGCCTATTCTAGCATGACCGGCATACCTGCTCCTGTTTTAATGCAGAGGCTATTTTCGCAAAACGTTCCTATTTATACTCGAATATTCTGCCAAGAAAAGACCCTGTGTCCATTATACAACATCCCCTCGGTACAGTTTCAGCAACTTCAACAAAAAATGCCCTTGATTGTCGCGAGGGGCATCGCACGTTTTGTTTTAAGAAGAGGAACAGTCGCCTATCTCAATAAAAAAGACTCATGCCTGGGAAATGTGGCCGATTTAAGCATGCTAGTGGCCAATACTTGCACGCAAGCTGACACCAGATCTTGGGGTACCCTACCCAATACTATAGATTTAACAAGATATGATATTCCATCCGGAGAACACACTCTGCATATTCAAATTCAATGGGGCGTTACCCAACCCTTTATCCAGGAATTTCCGATCAAACTTCAACCACGTGACCTTTGTGTCATAAATATTTTTAATATTCACCCAGGTATTGTAACTGTGCAAGTCCCTCATCATTTTAAAAATAAAATTAATCAGGAGTACTCAGATGATCCGTCCACGTTTGACTTATCAAATTTGCCTTCTAGCCCTCCTAATGACAGCCTTAACTAGCTGTGCATGCCGAAGAACTAGAACAGCACAAGATATTACCCCAGGAAATACTAGTTGTGAAAAATTAGACTGGAGATATGGAGCGGGCGACATTAGAATTCAAACGACTAAATTGAATAAACAGCTCATGGACCGATGGTATGAGAAAACAGGCTATAACATACTCGATGGCAAACCTTGCATCATCATCACTGAAATCGATAACCGTACCGATAGGTATATTGCGACTGACGTCATTCGTGATATCATTGAATGCGTCGCTATTGAAGATGGCCGTTATACTGTTGTTGTGGGCGATATGTGTGATGAATGCGAACTGGATGACTTGATGAACAAAATTTTGCAACATCCAAAATATGCGAATAGCAGCCGTATCCTTCCAGGCAAGGCTATAGCGCCTCAGTTTCTTGCCAAGGTTAGAATCACTAAAGCTGTTACATCAGATCGTTTTTATGACTATGAAGATTATCGCATGACAGTCACCTTGTATGATATCGAAACACAAGAAGCTATTGACTCAGCCTGGGATGTCCTAAGCAAGAAAATCCGTAAGTAACGTAGGCTTGCTAAAGCTATTTTGAGAAAGTATATTCATCGATTAATAATGCTGAACCAATAGTGGCGTGCAAGTCTTTAGGATCTGAGGTCGCAGGATTTTTGAATTTCTCAATGATTCTCTGTGGATTCCACCCCCATAAATAATGATTGGATAAGACCACAATCCAGTAATCATTGTCATGTTCCCAAAGTTGTAAGCTTTGTTTTTTCATTTTAGCAGCTAATTTCACTTCTTCAGGAGAAAAACCTTTATGACAGACCCGTTTCAGCTCGTCGACGACTAAATCTATAGTGGGTTTTATGTGGGTATTCTCAACATGAAATTGTATGGTCATCCAGGGATGTTCTAAGGAGGGATACAAAGGCAGTTCATACCAGACATCCACACCTTTTGCATCATAAGAACGGCTTTTAACTATATTTCTGAGCCTATTTTCCACAATCTGACAAATAAGTTCTAGTTGCTCTAATTTGTTGCTATCTAGCTTAATTTGTAAAGGAAAGGCGAGCCTAACCAAGCTTTCATTACTATTGGGAAGGCTTTGAGTTCTTTTTGCAATGACTTTTGGAGGACGATGATAGCAAGGGAGAACCAATTTGTTATTTGAATCCTTTAAAGGCAAAGAAGATAAATATTGCGAAGCTAAACGTTTCGTTTTGTCTATATCTATATCACCTGCGATGACACAAATAAAATCTTTCGGATTTGAAAAAGAAGCCAGAAAAAATTCGGTAGCTTTATTTAAATCAGCTTTCTCAACATCCCTGATTTTCAATGGACGCAAAGCATTCCTTTCTTGTAGGGAGACCAAGCCTAAAATATCATCAATACTTGAATTCTCACCTTTGCGAATAATTTCATTTTTTTTCTTTGCAAGGATGCCTTTAAAGGAATCAGGGCTAAAATTGGGAGATGTAAAAGTTTTATTGACAAGACAAAACAAAGCTTCAAGGCTATCTTCCGGAAGAGATGCATCTATACCTCGCGTATAGGCTTCAACCTTTAAGTTAAATTCTATGGAATGATCGTATAAGAAGGCTGATAATTTATCTGCGCTTAATTCCCCAAGGCCCGATTCCATGACAAAATTTGCTGCGAGTTCTCCCGAAGCACGATCATCATGAGGCAAGTCCGCATACCCCCCTAGCGCTGATAAACGTACAGTAATTTCGCTATCATCATCGGTTTGCTTTAAAATGATTCTCATCCCATTACTTAAAGTTAACTCAGTCATTTGCAACTCAGGATATTCCTGAGTGTTAATGATCCCCAGATCAGTTTGATCAGCAGACAAAGATATCATTAGCATATTAAAGGAGAAAATTAGGCAAAGGAGTATAAATTTCATAAGAACATTAAATTTAATTTTTCCATGAGGATAACAATTATATGTTAAGAAACTTTAAAGAGATTCATAAAATCCATTAAAACCCAACGAGTAAAAAAAAAGCAGCGCTAAAGTAGCTCATAGCAGGCTAAGAACATTTAAAATACTTGAAGGAACAAAAGTTCATTTTCACGCGCAGCCTCGCGATGCATTAAAATAATCAAAACAACAATAGCTCTGCGAATCGATAGTCAATTATTAACAATCTTGACAAAAAAAATTAAGTTTATAGTGGAGTTTCGACCCGAACAACCCTATGATAAGAATTGACAATAAGCTTATAATAGACTAATGTATTTTCCAACTACTAGCCCAGGTGGTGAAATTGGTAGACACGCCAGATTTAGGTTCTGGTGCCGTAAGGTGTGTAGGTTCGAGTCCTATCCTGGGCAATTATAAAGAAAATTCCATAGCTATCCCTCCTGAAATGACACAAAAAATCGAAATCCAACAATAAAAACGCTAGCAAAAATAATGTCCACCGCATCCCACTAATAAGCTTTGTCATGTGAGTGCAAAGGTCAAGACGGACAGGCCTGCTAGTTCCTCAAATTAATAAACATCACTCGCAGCCTACTCTACATAGAGAGGTTTCTCCCCTTGCAGCATACTAGGTATTAAGTTAAAATAATAGGTGTAAGGCTTAAAAGATGTCATTGACCGTTAAATAATTAAAAATTGCTTAGTTAAAGGCATTAATGCGGAAGTGAATCAACCACCTAAAATGAGGGTTCTTGTGTCAAACAAACTCAAAATCAATGATCAAATTGAAAGTCGCAACCACTTTGAAAACATAATAGAAAGCTATCTTCATCTAAACGGCTGGGGTCGCAAATTCATTTTAGTGAAGGGATCCGTGAGAGGTCGCAAAAACTCGCTTATCGAAGTTAAAGACCCCATCACTGCAAAAAAAATCCTTGGTAATGTCGCTCGCCTTATCTCTTATGTTCTGTTGTTTCCTCTACCTCTTTTCTCGCTGGCAGTTCGTTCATGGCAAAGAAATCAACGACAAATCACACTTAATCCCTTCCAAGGAGATCAGGCTCTTGAACAAAAATATCAAAAATTGGCGCAAGAAACCATCAATGCCCCCTTCTTTCCAGTAAAGACTTTGGCTGATAAAGTCAATTATCGTCTCGTCACTCTATCGGATATTTTTTCGGATGCAATTTACCAAAAGCTCATTGAAATAATGTCTGAATACAAAGAATTAGCTCCAGAAGCACTTACCTTATTTACCCAATCCTTGACAACAGGCAGGGATGTCGGGGGATTTTATGAAAAACATCTATTAACACTTAAATTTTTGAAATCCGATGTGGGTGCTCAACTTATCCCCAAATTAGATCGTGTTGCACTATCCACTCAAATTACGACCTATCTCAAAGAAAAGCTCGTCAAAGCAACCCAAGCTTCTGAAGAAAGTCGCCAAGAAACTATTCAACAGTTTTTAAGTTCCCTTTTTCCAGCTAATACTGGTACCTTGTACAAGAAAGAATTAATCGAAAAAGAGAAGTTGCTGGCTGCCGAGTTTATGCAAGAAATCTTTACTTTCGATCCTACATTTTGGCATAAAAATATAGTCCTGATTGAAAAGATAGCGAATAGCAAATCGTCGTTCAATATTTCGCATGATGCCATCGAAAATGCCAAATTATTCCTCAATTTCCTTAAAGAAAATCCTTTCTTAGAGGAAAGGAATCATCACTAGAAGTCCAAGTTCGATTAACAAAAAATAATCACTAAAGAAGAAGGCCGACTCTCGCCGTGCAATCATTAAAAGGATTACAGTAAAAAATGGCTTTACGAAGCATTTGAAAAAAAAGTCTCCACCTTAGATTGGAAGTCAGCTCAGCGTGATGTTGAAAACTTTCTTCGACCAGAAGAACGAAAATTTGTTGAAAATTGGAGTAGAGAATTATTTCAAATGCACAGGAAACTGGAATAGAAAGACACTCAAGGCTATAAGATATGAACTCTTGCAAGTTTCTAATAATCGAAATTCTCATTTTCTAAAGCCGCGAACGCGGCAAAAGCATGTAGCCACGGGCGCTCAGCCTGTGGGCACAAATGCAATCAAAACCAAGCCGCGCTAGCGGCTACAGGATTTTGCAATTGTTTAAAGCAAATGCTTTAGGAAGTAATTCAAAAGCTATTGGCCTTGTCTTCATGGCGACTTGTAAAGCTCTTAAGGCTAATTCATCTAAAGTTTTACTACATAACTTTTTTTCTTTGTTATGTTTATTTTGAAAATCTGTAAAAGATATGCAGTTATGCAGAACCGGCCCCAATCACCGGCCCCAATCATCGGCCCCAATCAACTGAATTTAAAGCATTAATCATTTTTCTTTTTAGTGCTGAAAAATTAGGGATAGTCTCATTTTTATCTTTTTTTTCTTAGGTTTAATTAAGTCTAGTTGAATGTTATCCATAAGCTCAGGATTTTGTTCAACAATGTTGATCAATAGGGTCCTTAATGCATCGGCATCCAACGATTTCAGGCTTTCTTCAAAGGCAGGCTCAATAGATTCAATACCCTCGCGTACAATCTTAAGCAAAGTAGCAATTAAATGTTTACAGGGATAAAACTCGGCTGGACAACTGCAAGAACCATTTTTCCAATTTTTCTCGTTGAGAGTAATATTTACACGATAGGGTTCATACATGCTGCCGTATACTTCTACCGAAAGTTCATCTCCTCTAAGTATTAGAGTCGAGACGGCATCGATATAATCTTCGCCTTTACTAAAAGTTCTTCCATCGCAATATTTTTTAATAAGGGCTTCGGTTAGCTCAAAAATTGGTTTTGAAGGCATAGCTCACTCTTGCTGTTAAGAATTTATTTTGCCTTACAAAATACCCAGCTAACGAATTGAAATCTACATTTTTGAAATTGATGGATTGTTAAGCGAACGGTTGCATGTCTCCACAGCCATCAGCCTGTGGAGACAAAAAGGCATTGACTATTTCAATAAATTATTTTATTAAAAACTAAAGAGTTCCGAACAGTTTCCAGGATAGTGTGCTATGCAAAACGACGCTATAACAGCATCCAATCAGGTAGCCTTTCCTCGACTCGAAGCCGATGAACTTAAGATCTTGAAACCCTTGTCCGAGGTTGTCTCTTTCTCCGATGGCCAAATCGTTTTCCACGCTGGTGATACCGATCTGGATTTGTTCATCGTCGAATCCGGCGCAATAGAAATATTGAACCCTTCAGATGCAAATCGACATATCCACACGCATGGTCCGTGCCAATTTGCTGGCGATATTGACTTACTCACCCATAGGCCCGTGATTGTGACTGGCGTGGCGCGAGGCCCGACGCAATTATTACGCATTCAAGCCAATCGATTGCATGAAATCCTGATTAAAGTCCCAAAAATAGCTGACAAGCTTCTGATTGCTATACAGGAGCGCCGAAGACTTCTTTTAAACTCAGGTGTGTTAGGGCTAAAGATTGTGGGACCAGGGAAATGTCGTGATACCATGCTCGTGCGCGAGTTCCTTTTCAAGAATTTTGTCCCCTTCACTTGGTATGATACAACTTCAGAACAGGGACAAAAGCTTCTAAAAGATTGGGGATCACCGGAAGTAACTCCGGTTGTCGAATGTAGCAATGGCCAACTGCTGATGAATCCAGGACTGCGCGAACTCGCTCAGAGTATAGGCGTCTGGCGTCATTGCCCGAATGGGGAGATTGATCTTGCCATTATCGGAGCAGGACCTGCCGGAATGGCCGCCGCAGTCTATGCAGCTTCAGAAGGGCTTTCAACAGTGGTACTTGATCGTTTGGGTCCTGGTGGACAAGCTGCGGGATCTTCCAAAATAGAAAACTTTATTGGATTTCCCAGCGGACTGACAGGCACTGAACTGGCGACGCGCAGCGTTCTGCAAATGTTAAAATTCGGTGCGCAAATGGTGGCCCCTGTGGCTGTAGAGCAGATTGACCCGGCACCGACACCCGATAATTTTCATTCTATACATCTGGACTGCGGAAATATTCTTCTAGCTCGCACAGTCTTGATCGCTGCTGGAGTGCACTGGCGCAAACTCGAAGCCCCTGGTGCTGAGCGATTTGAATCAGCAGGGGTTCACTACGCCTGTACGACTGTCGAAGCCATTCTCTACGACAAACAAGACGTTGCCGTTGTAGGGGCCGGTAACTCTGCCGGGCAGGCGGCCATGTTCCTCGCTGAATGCTGCCGCGAACGAACAGTTCATCTGCTGGTTAGAAAACAGTTAGGACCGGGAATGTCTGAATATCTCGTCGGTCGGATTAAAGCAGCTCAAAATATCGTTCTGCATGAAGGCGTAGAAATTGCCGCCGTCCATGGCCAACAAAGGATGGAAGGCGTCACTTTGCGTGCATACAGTCCAAACAACAGTGAACGCCAAGATAAGAAATCATCCGAAACACTCCCTATCTCTGCTGCTTTCGTTTTTATCGGTGCTGATCCAGGCGGTTCATGGCTACCGAAAACAGTTGCAAGAGACTCGCTAGGCTATATTTTGACAGGTATTGATGCACTACGATCCGGTCATTGGCCTCTAAAGGACCGTGAGCCTTGCCCTTTGGAAACCACTATCCCAGGAATTCTTGCCGCGGGTGATATCCGCACAGGTTCCACGAAAAGAGTCGGCTTCGCAGTCGGTGATGGCTCACTCGCAGTCACTTGCGTTCACAAATTGGTCGCCATTAGGAGTTGAAACAATAAGTGATAAGCACAATTTTTTCAGAAAAGTTTTCCTCCAATTTTTGCTTTGGCAGCAGGGGTAATAAATGTAGCTTCTCCACTATCAGCTTTGGGATATTGAACTCCTAAAATTAAGACATCTGAAATAGTGTCGCCAATTTGACGGGGTGGAAAATTTAAAATACCCAATACAAGTTTATCTTTGATTTCCTCTGGAGAGTGTTGAGTAAATCTTCCGACACTTGTCCTGATTCCAAATTTTCCAAAATCGACTTTCATTTTGTAGGCTTTTTTGGGGGCTGTTGGTTCTTCTTCAACACTGATAACACGTCCCAAACGAATTTCTAGCTTATCAAATGTTTCTTCTTTGGATACAATTCCTTTTTCATCCGACATAAATCATCCTTTTTTATAAATTATCTAATTTACGATGCATCACATAACCATCTTGATAACTTCCATCCGGATTTCGAACTGCTTGGGGTATGGTCCCAATCAACTAAATCCAAGCTTTTCATAAAGTTTGACAGCAAGCTTATTTTGACTGAGTACCATATTGAATTGCATCGCCTGAAATCCAAGGTCTTTAGCAAGATGTAGAGATGCCTTAATTAGAAGAGATCCCAATCCCTTTGCCTCGATATGTATTACGAATCATATAGGCCGCATTGGCAATATGGCTTGATCTACCAGAAAAATTTGCTCTGAGATAAAAACCTCCAACAACTTCTCCGTCTAGAGAATGGCAAACATAAACTTGTCCTTGTGGAGTAAAAAATTGTCGATGAAATTCCTCGATTGAACTGCATTCGTAAGGAAATTGAGAACCTGAATCAACAACTTCTTGAAATATCTCATAAAGTCCTTCTTCATCTTTTTGATCAAATAGGTCTAAAGTATAACCCATTTGACTCAAGCGTTAGAAATTTCAGGCAAGTTTTCAATTTTTCACTCGTCATCTGGCGGATTAACATCATTTTGCGGTATCAAATGTTGCTCCTATCCATTTTATTCTGAGTACGAGAACTTCTTAAGCCCCTTTGCATAGAGGGCAATCCCTTTATGAACTGTTTCGATTTCTGCATGAGTTAAAGTTAAAAGAGCTTCTTTTGTTTGATTGAATGCAATAGGTTCAAAAGCATTAAGAGTCTGTTTTCCTTTTTCTGTGATCTGAAGAAAACGTTTTCTCTTATCTTTTTCATCCGTGATACATTTTACATAGCCTTTTTTAACAGCTTTGGAAATCAAACGACTTACTGTTGATTTATCTAGCAGCAAACGTTCAGCAATTTCGCCCATTGTAGGAGATGGACTACTATTCAATTCAATCAGAAGATGTCGTTCTGCCAAAGTGACCCCAATCTCGAAATAGGCATCATTCAGTAGGCCAAGCTCTCGTACGACACTTCGTGCATTATGCCTTAATTCATTGATTGCTTCTTTCGAAAGATCTTTCATTTTCACCCAAATAGTTGTATTATACAACTAATTTAGTGTTTTCAAAGATTTAATGCAAGGAATTTTAATTTGATCATCATTTGCAAATAAATGATTGCAATAATAATCAATATTGGAGTAAAATGTATATAAATAAATTTAATTAGGAAGTTTTTGTGAAAAAATATATTATATTATTATTAATTTGTTTTAATTTATTTATTAGTCTGAATGCTTATGAATACCGTTCTCCGACGGAACGTTTTGTAGAAAAGGAGTCATTTGAAAAGATTTGGGCTGGTCTTGAGTCCATAGGAATAAAATGTAAATATCAGAATTTTTTAACTCCCATCATTGAAAAAGAACAACTGGGGTTGGTAGGTTATCATGGAAGCACTCAGGAATTTAGAATCTATCAAGATATCATCAGATGGGTCTTAGAAGATACTTTAGATCTATCCATTCGTAAAGATTTTCATTTTTTTCGAATTCCCGGGGATCCCAATTTTCATTACAAATCGCTCAAAGAATATGGGAGTTACATGAATGATTACCTACCCTCTTATTTTATTTGTTTAAATTATACTGTATATAGCAACTATAAAAATGATTTTTTTTCAACAATTTATTATTTTTCGAAAGATAAATCTAGTAGAAAAATTGATTATGAAAAAAAACTTATCTTTTTATTTGATAAATTAGGGTTAGATCAGGGCAAAATTTCAGAGCTGTTTTCTGTAGGACACAAACATTTATCCAATGAAGCAGGAGTCCTTTTTCAAATATTTGATATGTCCTCTATCAATAACCCAGTGCATCCTTATCAGTATACTAACCCTCTGATTGGAACCTTTTCACATAACGATATGGATTTTTCTGAGGCAGTAGAAGGCCTAGAGCCTACGCACTTTTATTTGCAGACCCGGTTATTAATGAGCAATCACTCTACTCTTAATCCTTATTCCCCCCTTGTAATCCTTAGATACGAAATGACTGATCCTCAAATCATTGTAACTTATGAAAAGGAAATGCGTGAAATTATTAAAAATCTACAACCAGATTTATATAAGTCTGCTTTATATAAAGCTGAATTAGCCTCTATTTGGAGTGAAGCTATAGGCCATTAAAAATTAACAATAATTTAATGGAAATTAAATCCAATGCAGGTACAATATTTGGAAAATATTATATAAGTAATTTAAATAAGGAACCCCATGTCAGAAATAAAATTTTTTACTCCGATTCATTATGGAGCCCTCGCAAAATCGGCTGAAGAAAAAGCTATAGAGAACATCGATAATTATTTCAACATTTGCGGTAAGAAAGCGGTTGTTATTCCAGGTCGAACTGACGATGGAAAAGAAAAAGTTATTTTTCAAATGACCAGATTTTCCATCCAAACTTTTTTTAAAACGATTGGGGTCGCTTTATCCGTATTTACGGTCATCATTCCTCTGGTTATGCTGATTAGTAAAGCTATTTTAAGGTCTTCGCATCACTATAAACTTATTGATCCAAAAAAAGAAGAAGAAGTTAAGGTCAATCTTGCACCTGTCCAAGAGATTATTAGTGTGCCTAAGGAAGAAATTGATCCGGGTCACCAGCCAGTTGATCCTGTTAAGCAGCCAAAAAAGGAAATCGACATAGCAAAAGAAAAAGTAAAAGATGAGCTGGGTAAAGGAATTGATATTAAACCCTCAACAATTGCCAAAATACAAGCTCTTGTACCAAAAATCTTAGATATTGAAAAAATGGATGAAATTGAATATTTAAAGGGATCAAAGGTTTTTAGGCTTAAAGAAACCCCTAACTTTGTTTTTAAATTGGGAACGGAGAGTTCAGGATCATTACACAAGGGAAAAATAGCTACTGCAAAAGAAATTATGGAAGATCGCTTTGAGAATATGATCAAAGCTAAAGAGGTCTGCCTTGTTAATAACTTAGCGCTTCTCATTATCCCTCATTCAAAAAAATTTACCTTTGATACAGAAGATGGTCAAAAGTGTGTGTTGATTGCAGAAGAGAGCATGGATATCAATCATGAAGAAAGCGCTCAAGAGGAATTCTATCACAAATACTCCAAAGGCTTAAATGAAACAGCGCGTCAGCTTGCCATTTTTGTTGCCAAAACAGGATTCAATGATGTAACACCGCGCAATATTCCCATTATCAATGAAGCTGAAAATTTTATGGGCCATCGCAGTGTAGCTCTTATTGACCTTGAGCATATGGAAAGTCCTGTTAAGGGTTTTATCGGAGACCACGGGCTCGGAAGTCGTGGTTTAATAAGATGCGTAGTTGAAGAACAGATTGATATTGTCATCGATGAAGCACGTAAAAATGGCATTCATATAAGTGATTATGAAAAGGAGGAAAGGCTGAAAGAAATTGAATCTTATAATCGACTGAAACAGTATCATGAGAAAAAAGGTATTGTGCAAGGTAAAGAGCCTGTCGTTATTGATTTAGATTCTTTGGGGTTGGATTTGGAAGAAGAGGGTGAAATCAGAGTAAAAGTAAATGATAAATTCGAAACACAGACTGTCACACTTAAAAAAGCGACAGAAGATGTCGTAGCAGAAATTAATAGACTGATTCAAAATAATTCCGATCAAGAATCTATGAAAGGGAAGCGTTATATATTGCTTAAAAGTAAAAAACCATTCTCTGAATACGAAAACCTCGGTATACCTGAGGACAAAATGGATAAGCTAACCCCACAACAATCGGCCGAAGAAAAAAGAAATTGTGGCTTAATCGTATTATTCAAGCGTTAATTGACAAAGGCCATATATTTGAGTTGGTCGATGCTAATGGACATGGTTATTTCATTCAAGCTTAAAACGCACGAGTCAAAAGCTTCGCCGTAGGCTGAGTGTCTGTGCTTTAGCACAGCTTTATTCCACAGACTTTAATAGTAAAACTTTTTCTTTGCCACAAACATATTTAATCATCCTATCAATAGTCGTTTAGTTTTAAAGTGACTTAGCTCCTCATTTGATGCCACTATGCTCCCACGAATTTGCAGGTTTGACTGGATTGTTATTCTGTGCTAGTTTCTTAAACGATCAAAATACATCAAAAAGGAGAAATTCGATGCAAAAATGGATCCTATTCACATGCTTAGCTTTCGTCGGCCTTTTATCTATTCTAACAGTATTTTCTAATGAAACAGCAAAAACAGAACGTCCTGTAGTGGTCTTTGAAACTACTCAAGGAAATTTTGAAGTGACCTTATTTCCTGATGTAGCACCCAAAGCTGTTCAGAATTTTTTGCAGCTCGCTCAATCTAACTATTACAATGGAACTATATTTCATCGTGTGATTAAGGGTTTTATGATTCAAGGTGGAGACCCTAAAGGCAATGGCACGGGTGGACAATCCGTGTGGGGGCAACCTTTTCCTGATGAGTTTAACGCAAAAATTAAATTCGATAGACCCGGCCTGCTCGCCATGGCAAATGCTGGACCTAATACCAACGGAAGCCAATTTTTTATTACCACTGCATCAACCCCATGGCTGAATCAAAAGCATACAATTTTCGGAGAAGTCACGCAAGGTTACGACATCGTCAAAAAAATTGAATCGACAGCTACAGGTCCACAGGATAAACCCTTAGAACAACAGCAAATCATTAAAATAGTTCTTAAAGAATAATTATTAATTATTGTAGCGTGACATTAGGCAGTGTACTTAAAAGATTTTAGCATTTAGGCACACTGCCAAATAAGAAAGGGGGGCAGTAATGGAACGAAATAGCTTCGGCGGTCGCATCTTTGTCGCAGTCATCATTATTCTTATTGGATGGTTCATGTATATGTCGCAGGTAGAAAAAAATCCTGTTACAGGTGAAAAACAACATGTCTCTCTTTCTCCAGACCAAGAAATTCGCCTCGGCTTAGAATCTGCTCCTGAAATGTCTCAAGAGATGGGAGGCGAACTCCCTTCCTCAGACCCGAGAACCATGGAGGTAGAAAAAATCGGAAACTATCTTCATGACCATAGTGTGGCCGATAAAAGCCCGTGGAAATTTCAATTCCATCTTGTTGCAGATCCTGACACGATCAATGCGTTTGCACTCCCGGGAGGTCAAATATTCATTACTCTGGGCTTATATAATAAGCTGCAAACTGAAGCTGAGCTTGCCGGCGTCCTGGGACATGAAATGGGACATGTGATCGAAAGGCATACTGCTCAACAAATGGCAAAAAGCCAGCTTGGGAAAATGTTCGTCGTCGCCGTTGGAACAGCTGCTAGTGACCCTAATAACCCTTCAGGAGCCTATGCACCTGCTGTCATAGCCTCTGTAGTAAATCAAATGTTTCAATTACGCTATAGCCGTCATGATGAATCTGAAGCGGATATTTGGGGGTTAAAAATTATGACCCAATCAGGTTTTGATCCAAGCGCTATGCTTCTCGTCATGGAAATATTAAAAGGGGCTGGGTCAAAGGGTCATACTCCCGAAATTTTTCAGACTCATCCCAATCCTGACCTTCGCATTAAACATATTAAAGAGTATTTAGAAGAACATCCTCCCGAATCAGGACTCACTGAGGGTGCCAATTTAAAGCATTCAGATTAAGTGTCCTATACTTCACATGGGTGTTTTATCCATTGCATGAGAAGTTGATCCATCCAATAGTATCCATGTTCTTTCCCGGACCATCCTAAAAATCCCATATGTCCGCCCTTTTTGGTTAAATATAGTTCCACTGAAGAAGGAATTGTCATGCTATTTAATAGATGGCAATCAATAAAAGGATCATCTTCTGCAAATAGGATACGCGTGGGTATAGCAATTTCACTAATAAATGCAGAAGAGCTGCTTTTTTTATAATAATCCAAGGCATTCTTATAACCCCAAAGAGGAGCGGTGACTTTATCATCAAATTCAAATATAGATTTGATAGAAAGTTTTTTTACCCATTTTTTACTTTGTTGCAATAAATGAGATAAATAATATTGATGGTAAACCCAATGCTGCCATTTCTCTATATTCTGAACCGCATGATACAAATCTATTGTAGGACAAATGGCAATGAGTTGATCGATATACGTTTTAGCCTGTTGATTGAGTTCACCCGCTAATTTGAGGATGATGTTACCACCTAAAGAAAAGCCGATCAGAACAATCGGCGATAAGGGATACCGCTCTTTTAATAGTTTCAATACATGTAATATATCTTGGCTGGTTCCTCCATTATATGGACGAGATGCAAAATCTTCATCAGCTGCACAGCTACGTAAGTTCACTCTAACAGCGCATAAATCGGCTTCATAGACTTTTCGCGAAAGGCGAATCAGATACCGGGATTTGTAGCTTCCCCCTAAACCATGAACCATTACAATAATTTTCTTGGGAGCTTTATCTTTTGCTGGATTGGAAATATAGCAAACGAGTCGATCGCCATCCTCTAGTGGAATGATCAGGCGCTCAGATGGCGGTTCTTTATCCGGCCTAGAAAAAGCAGGTAAAACCGTTTGGAGATGGGGAGAACTTAGCCCAAAAGCCGGACGGAAATCTAAATATTGAAACATGATGAAAATCCTAATTTAAACCCCAATTACACCTCATGCAAGCTGTAAAAAAATAAGCTTACAAGAAACTATAATTGCAAAACAAAAAAAAGAACAGGATAGCAGGATAGAAACAAAAGAAGACAAAGGACAAAAGGGTGTCTTTACATCCAAATTGTTACTTAACGCGAATTTTGGATAAGGAATTATGTCAATTCATTGATCTTATGTTCCTATCCTGCCCCCCAGGCGATCCTTATATCCTGTTTTTTTCCTTTGCGTTCGTGTCATTGCATTTTTGTTTTCCTGAAGTAAGTTATTACAACTTTAATTAAATATCTTTGATCAGGTATACCCATGATCATCATAGGTAAAATGATGCAAACGAATTTTGAAAAGGAATTACGAGAAACCATTACGGGTGATGTCTATTTTGACTCCATGCATCGAAACATTTACAGTGTGGACGCATCTATTTATGAAATAGAACCTATTGCCGTCATGGTTCCCAAATCCAATGAAGATATTGTCCAAGCAGTCCAAATAGCCGGACGATATCAAATTCCTGTCATTCCCCGCGGAGCTGCCACTGGGATAACCGGCGGATGTTTAGGCAAAGCTCTTATTATTGATCATTCTCAATATCTTAAACACATTGAGACGGTCAATTTTCATCACAAATTTGCCATTTGTCAACCCGGTGTCGTTCAAGATGACCTTAACAAAATCCTTGCCATACGTAGCTTACGACTAGGACCCGATACATCTACAGGTGACAGGGCTACCATTGGCGGGATGATGGCCAACAATTCAGCAGGTACCCGCTCCTTATACTATGGGAAAATGGTCGATCATGTCTTAGGCATAGAACTTATTTTGGCTTCGGGAGAAACCCTCTACTTTGGTGAAGTGGATCAAGAGACCCTAGATAAAAAACTTAAGCTCTCAAACACTGAAGGGCATATTTACCGTGAAGTGTGCCGTATCCGTGATCAATATAAAGAAGAGATCGAAAAAAATTTTCCGAAAATTCCCAGAAGAGTCTCAGGCTACAATCTTGACGAACTATTAAAACCTGGTCCCCTGAATATCTCTAAGCTTATCACCGGTTCGGAAGGCACTTTAGGCATTGCCACGAAAATTAAAGTTAATATTGTGGACGTGCCGTCTAATAAAGGTCTATGTATTCTTTTTTTCCATTCCATGCAAGAGGCCATGAATGCCCTTGAATCGATCATGGAATTTCATCCTCTCAGCCTTGAGATGATTGATGATCAAATCATTCATAGAGGGCGTGAATCCCCTTCTATGCGCGGAAAATTGAAATGGTTAAAGGGTACGCCTAAAGCATTACTTGTCATAGAATTTCAAGCCCATTCAGAAAATGAGCTTAAGGAAATACTAGAGCAATTTACTGGAAAAATGCGATCTAAAAAAATAGGCTATGAACAAAGCTTCAGTCTAGAAGCTGAGTCCATGCAGCATGTGTGGGATCTTCGTAAAGCCGGACTAGGTTTATTGCTGTCTAAACGTTCGTACAGTCGTGCCATAGCCTTTATGGAAGATTTAAGTGTTCCGCCTAGCGAACTTCCGGCATTCATGGAAAAATTTCAAGCCTATCTTAAAAGTATAGGAAAAGAGGCGGGCATTTATGGCCATGTGGGTGCCGGTTGTATCCATGTAAGACCTTACATAGATTTGCATCATCCTGATGAACTTGTTTTAATGAAGAAAATGATGGAGGATGTCTCGGATTTAATCTTGCAGCACCATGGAGCATTAAGTGGCGAACACGGCGATGGTATTGTCAGGACTTGGCTGAACAGAAAAATGTTTGGCGATAAAATTTATCAAGCTTTCAAAGAATTGAAGGCCGCTTTTGACCCGAAAAATTTGATGAATCCCGGTAAAGTCGTGGATGGACAGCCTTTTTTAGAAAATTTGCGCCTATCCCCTTCAACACCTATGAGTAAGATGGATACCTTTCTAGATTTTTCTTCTGAAGGCGGCTTTGAACTAGCTGTAGATCTATGCAACGGCAATGGGCTATGCAGAAAAAGAGAAGGCACCATGTGCCCTTCCTTTCAAGCCACAGATAATGAATACGATTCTACACGAGCGCGCGCTCAAGCTCTAAGAAATATGATACATAGCCACTCCCCTCTCGAACACTTCACTGAAAAAGCCATGCATGATGTTCTAGATCTATGCCTTCAATGTAAAGGCTGCAAAACAGAGTGCCCTTCTCAAGTAGACATGGCCAAAATGAAAATGGAATTTTTGTACCATTACCAGAAAAAACATGGGATTAGTTTACGTAATCGTCTTTTTGGACATCTGAGCAAGCTATTTTCCCTGGGATCTAAATTTCCACAATTCTCCAATTTTGTGACTTCTCAACGTCTAACTAAAACATTGTTTGAATATATAGGCATTACGACCCAAAGACCTTTTCCCCAACTGACGAGAAGACGTTTTTCACAACAAGTAAAATTGACCCCTTCAGAAAAGTCTCATCGTGGCAAGGTCGTGCTCTTTAATGACACCTTTACAGAATTTATTTCTCCGGAGATTGGCCTAAGTGCTATTAAAGTTTTTCAAAAGCTTGGCTATGAAGTCATCATTCCACCTTGGAAATGTTGTGGACGGCCACTACTATCCAAAGGTTTATTGCCTGAAGCTAGGAAACAGGCTTTAGAATTAGTGCAGACCCTTCTAACCTATGCCCAGGAGGGCATACCTATCGTAGGGTTGGAACCCAGTTGTCTCTTAACGATTATTGATGATTACCCTGGCTTGCTACCCAATGAAACATTGGATGTGTTACTCCAAAGTGCCATCACTTTTGATGAATTCATCTATCGTCATATTGTCGATGAACAACTTCCCTTAAATTTTATTGATACCAACACCCATGTCAAATACCATATCCATTGTTATGAAAAAGCATTGAAAGGCTCAAGATTTGTTGAAAATATAATGAAAGTTATTCCAGGATGTGATGCCAATGAAATCAAAACTGGCTGCTGTGGCATGGCAGGGTCTTTTGGATATGAAAAAGAACATTATGATATTTCCATGCAAATAGGTAATTTAACCCTTTTTCCCCTGATCAAACATACCGTACAAGGCACTAAAATTATCGCAAATGGCTTCTCATGCCGTACACAGATTTTTCAAGGCACTCAAAGACGAGCTATGCACCTGGCTGAATTCCTCGAAAATCAGCTTCTGTCTGAAACATCAGCAGATAAATAATATCTGAATTTTACTTTAAACCTAACTACGTTGTTTGATGTGGCTTGCGAGGGTCTGTTCTTTCGATAATGAAGCTGACATTTTTTTGATTAAATCCTTTGTAACCTTCACGCCTTTGCAAATTTTCTAAATGGCTGCCAATTGCCCCATAGCTTTTAAATTTTTCAGCTTGCTCTGGGTTAATTTTTTTTGTTTGCAACAACGTCTCAATACGATGAGGATCCACATGCCAAATTTCACCGGCAGTAAAGGCCTGTTTTAAATAGCTGAACGAGCTGAAAGGCTCCATCATACGAATGCCCGTATGGGAAAGATCTTGAGCCAATTCGTCAAACATAAATTGTGCTTCTAAATGGTGCATACCAGCTTTTAAAATAGAATCGCCATGTAGAGAGCACCACAGACCAATCGTGCCTAGTTGATCCAAATCTGGAATTGGATGATGGGCAAAATCCACCTCAATTTCGTGAGGGTGTAAATCGACATCCAGAAAAAGTACCAGTTTAGCGCGCGGATTTTCCATAATTTGCGCTCCCCATCCAGCTTCTTTTCCCGCGTAGTAACGTTCCCTACAATAAAAACCGAGCATTTCAAAAAGTCTCACCAGAAGGTAAAAACGTTCTCTCGAAGATCGAAAAGTATGATGATCATGATTGGCCCATCCCATTCCCAAACGATCCTGACGATTTTTCTGCAATTGGCCTGCAGTATTACGTGCTTGCCAATACTCACGTTCACATTCTAATATAAGGGAAGCAGCCTGATCTTCACCGAGCATGAAAATCATTTCCTGAGCAATTTGAAGGGTCATTTCCATCGCCGCAGCTTCATCTTTTAAAGCTCTGGGCCGTGTCTTCCATTTTTCTTTAGCTAATAGATACTTCTCTGGAGAATGATCTTTAGGGTAAGTGGGTTCCACAGTTAATGATCCACGTCGTTCTATGGCCCAGAGAGATGCCTCGTTTTCTATAGAGACACAACAACGACGATAACAACTTAAAGGCGCTCCTTCTATTTTTCCTACTACGCCGTGCACCATCAAAAAATCACTGATACTATCCACAGAAAGGGCAATATCGAAGGAAGGATATTCTTGATCTTTTAGAATGACACGGGGAAGTTGAGCTCCCGGATGATGGAAAACGCGATAACTAGATGCAGCACTTTCGATGACAAATCCAGTTTTTTCTAAATTTCTTTCGATTTCATCAGTAAAGCCTGTGGAGAGATGATCAATCCAATCAAAAAAACGCGTGCTTGTATGCTTATATAGGTCCTGTTCAAGGCTAGCGATGAAGGGATTTAATTTCTTGGCTTTTTCTATGACATCCAATAATAAATTTTCAGCTTCGGGTTGACACTTCCACTGAAATGCAGCATTGATAAGAGTCATACTTTACTCACCTCTCCAAATCTCTAAATTCTATTATAAATCATTTATACCTTCTAATTCCATATTTTACCTCTATGTTTCTCCAGGTTTTTTTTCAGCTTCTTTTATTAGACCTCTTTTCGTGCCCGTGTGTGCATCCTATTACCCATAAGTCAACAGAAACATCGTAAATACTTGAACCGCGGAGCGTTGCGATGCAAAAAAAAGAAAGTTTTGTAAAAAGAATTTTGCATCGCTTGGGCACGCACACGCACACGAAAAAAGGCTGCATCAAGAGGTCTATTAAAGATTAAACAGGAATCGACAGACTTTGTTTTATAAGTTTTTCATTTTCAACATAATGGATTTCGCTTGGCTGAATGCTGTGATAAAGGTTTTGAAGTCCATTATTGGATAAAATAATAAATTCGACTTCCCTTAAGGAAGACAAAATATCAATAAAATCCACAGACGGCTGAGTATCCCGAATATAAATCAGCAAATGTTTGTGAGAATTTTTTGATAGACTACGAATGGAATTAAATATCGTAGGAGTCAATCCTTCCTCACCTGATATATTTAATAATGTGACTTTTTTCCCTTTCAATGCTTGTTGCAGTGCATAGATATGCTCATCATCAAAAACTTTATTGACCACACCATATTCCAATAATCGTCGTGCAAGTTCAGTTAAGGTCACACGCGCACATCCTAAGTGTTCGATAGCAATACCAGCAGCCACATTGGCTAGCTGAGCCGCTTCGTTGAGAGGAAGCTTATTACCGATGGCAAAAGTGAGCATAGCTAATACTGTATCACCAGCCCCTGTCACATCCTTAACTTCATGGACACGTACAGGAAAATCACATCGAGTTCCCGAACGATCAAAAGTCGAAATGCCCGACTCTGATCTGGTCACTAAAAGAATTTCAGCATTGGCTTGGTTCAGGATCCTTTCAGCCACTTTTTCCAAAGGGGCATCCAAGGACAGATTTGCGGCAGCATAAGCTTCACCTAAATTAGGTTTAATCATGGTAGAGCCCGAGTACTTTGAAAAGTCATTGCCCTTAGGGTCGGTGATAACGGGAATTCCTTGAAATTTGGCATAATCTATAATAGCTGAAAGGAGAGTTTTGGTCAGAAACCCTTTACCGTAATCCGACAAAGCCACAACTTGCACACCTTCAAAAAGCAGGGGCAAATATTCAATAATATGCTGCTCTAATTGCTCTGTAAGAGGCATGATCTTTTCATGATCTACTCTAACAATCTGTTGATTTTCGGCAATGATACGATTTTTTACCGTAGTGAAATAATCTTGTTGGATGACAAGTCCACGGATATCTACATTTTCCTTTTCCAGACCTTCTTTCAAAAATTGACCGTGCCTATCAGAACCGATACGTCCGATGGCAACAACTTGAGCACCTAATGATATAAGGTTAAGCACAACATTCCCGGCACCGCCAGGTTTATTTTCTTCACGTTGAACATGTATGATAGCCACAGGAGCTTCAGGAGAAATACGGCGCGCCTTACCAATAGTATATGAATCCAACATCAAATCCCCAGCGACTAATACCTTGCAAGAACTAAGCTTGCTAAAGGGTCCTGTAAGCCTTACCATGATTTTCCTTTAAGTAAGTGATTGCGGACATAGTCGACCACAGAATCTTCAATAGACAATGTATCAGCTTCATCCTTAAGGACTTGATTTGTTTTAGTCATATCGGCGCAGGTATAATTTTGATATTTACCTATCAGATCATTTGGCATGGCAAAGTATTCTATTTTGGGTGGTTTATCAATAGCTTTAAACACGGCAGAAGCTAGTTGGTTCCATGTTGTAGCATTTCCGGAACCGATATTATAAATCCCGGTACTTTTGTTAAAGAGAAAAGCGCAAGTCATTCGTGCAACATCTTTGACATAAATGAAATCCCGCTGCTGTCCTCCATCGGCATATTTCTCCGGTTCAGAGGATTTAAAAAGATGAACCACTCCATCTTTTTGCGCTGCAGGAAGCAAGCGCACAATGGCTGAAGCCATGCGATCTTTATGTGCCTCGTTAGGTCCAAAAACATTAAAATATTTCAATCCCACAACCTGATTTAAAAGACCTTGTTTTTTTAACCATAAATCAAAAAGTTGTTTAGAATATCCATACATATTAAGAGGCTCTAAAGTTTCCATCTGACTTTCATCGTCCGAAAAACCCAGGGTTCCGTCGCCATAGGTGGCTGCTGATGAGGCATAAATAAATCTTAGTCCATGGGTCAGTGCGTAGTCAGCTAATCTCAAACTGTAGCGGTAATTATTTTCTAGTAAATAACTCGCATCAGTTTCCACTGTACTTGAACATGCCCCTAAATGTATAAAGGCTTTAATGGATGATTCGCGCCCTTTTAACCAATCAAAAAACTGACTTTTATCAATTATGTCTATAAACCGTTTGCCTACTAGATTTTTCCATTTCTCCGATCTTCCTAAGTGATCCACAAGCACTAAATTGTCCATGCCTTGATCATTTAAATGGCGAACGACGCCTGACCCAATAAATCCAGCGGCGCCAGTAATTACAACACTTTGATCGTCAAACTTTTTCATAAACTTCCTTAAAAACTGTGAATTCTATCAAAACAGAAACAACCTGTCTAGAATATCTTAAATTTCCTAATTTTTAGACGCATCAATTTTTATTACAATTTTCACATATTCTTAACAATCATATTGTATAATTTAGCTATAAAAACATTTGTTTATAAAAAATATGTTAATTTTAATTTAATAATAAAAGTAAGTTTATAATATGACAAAAGTAGCAAAAACAGTTTCAAATCCCAGAGTTTCCTATGAGGCCCCCATAGGATCACCCCCCAAGAAAATGATGGGTCGAGGTCTTGTGCCTAAATTATTGTTGACTAGAGAATCGAAAGCGGCACAAAAAGTCATGAATGACACGGATTTGCAACTACAACGCATCAATACCAAAATAAAAGATCTGATTGTTAAAGAAGTGAATACGGTAGATTGGAGAAAAGTGAATCCTCGCGATATAACCAATCTTCGATTAAAAATAACGGGTCTGGTTAATGAAGAGTTAAAAGAATATAAAGTCGTCACAAGAAAAAATATAAAAGCATTTAACAAAATCCATTCGTTAGTGATAGCGGGTTGTGTCCTTTCATTAAATTTCTCAAAAATTGGTAAACTGAACTTAAAACAAAATAATAAAGTCATTCACGTTGAGAAAACAGTCGCTAGTCGAGTTGAAATGTCTAGAAAAAAATTTATAGATTTTAGAGAAAATGCAATTGAAACGGCCTTGAAGAAACGAAATAATTTTCTTTACCGGGCATTTTAATTAATTTGTGATTTATTACCAACGAGAGCACTGAGATCAGTGAGAGAATATGAGATCTTTGTTTTGTAAACGAAATGATTTTATTATAGACAATTTATTTAAAAATCTAATATTGTTTTATAAAAATATTTTTTTTGGAGAGTTATGCCTTTAATGCCCTTAAATCGATATGCCCAGGAACATAAAGCAGAGTTAAATTTCGGACCTCAAGAAAATCAAGAAAAGAAAATTGAAGCACGAAAATTGAACTGGTTTGCTAGATGTGTAAAGAAAATCGATGATGCAAATTCAAAAGCTGCCCGATGTGGTCGTACTCTGTTAGTTTTTGGGTTAATGCTTAGTATAGTGGGCATTCCAATCCTCATCCTATGGAAAAGAGAAGGACGTCTTTCTGCGCAAGATGAGAAAGCAAAAAACATAGCTTTGAATCAGTTGAATAAAAGAGCAGAAATTATCGAAAACATGGGAATTCAAAATTTTGAACAGCTACCTATTTTAGACCTTAAGGGGCGAATGGGAGGTACACAATACATAGATTTTTTAACTCCTGATGAACTACCTGCACCCTTAATGAAAGGCCTTGATAAGTATGAACGTCCTTTCCTGGCCATCAAAGTAAAAGATAAAAAAAACGATTATGTTTTTGTTGCTACGCTATTTCAAAGATATACAAATGATGAAAGATGGACATGGATAGCCGAAGGGGGCTTAAATAATCCGCTCTCTCATTTATTCGATCCTATGGTTGCTTATATAGGACCAAATGAAGAGAAGATATTTAACGATATCATTCATAATAAGCATCCAGAATTTACTTTGCCAATCATTTAAAAAATATTATATTATAAAAAAAATTTCTTTGGAGATTTATGCCTATAACATCCATTAAATCGACAGAAACCTTAACTCCTTACGCCCAAGCACATAAAAAAGAGTTAGTTTTTGGATTGTACGATGTGGTACCTCCGCAAGAACTGAAAATTGAAACACGAAAATTGAACTGGTTTTCTAAATGTGTAAAAAAAATTGATCAGGCAAATTCAAGTTTGGCTGTTTTCGGAAGAGCGATGCTCATTTTTGGATTAATGCTTAGCCTAGTGGGAATTCCTGTCCTTGTTCTATGGAAAAGAGAAGGACGTCTTTCAGACGAAGATAAAAAAGCACAATACATAGCTTTGGAAAATTTGAACATAGGAATTAAGCAGTTGAATAAAAAGGCAGAAATTATTGAAAACATGGGGATTCAAAATTTTGAACGTCTACCTATTTTAGACCTGAAGGGGCGAATGGGAGACACAGATTATCTGGATTTTTTAACTCCTAAAGAATTACCTGAAGCCTTAATGAAAGGCATTGATAAGTATCAACGTCCCTTCCTTGCCATCAAATTAAAAGATAAAAGAAATGATCATGTTTTTGTCACTACGCTGTTTCAAAGAGCTACAAATGGTGAAAAATGGACCTGGATCAGCGAAGGTGGCTTAATTAATCCGCTCTCACATTTAGTCAAAGGAGATTTTATAGGAGCTGATGAAGAGAAAATTTTTAATGATATCATTCATAATAAGCATCCAGAGTTTACTTTAGCCAATTAAAAATAAACCTTTTGCATAGTATTTTACTGACAGACCTTCGTTTCGTAAACTTTCTCAATATTACCATCATCTAATTCCACCACACGATCGGCATATTCTAAAATTCTTTTATCATGAGTAGCGACAATGACAGCATTTTCCGGATTCAAGGCATGGCTTTTCAATAATTCCATGACTATTACACCATTGGCGTGATCAAGAGAACTTGTGGGTTCATCACAAATGATTAACTTGGGTTTATGTACAATGGCTCTAGCCAGAGCAATGCGCTGCTGCTGGCCTCCGGATAATTCACTCGGCCATCTTGATGCCAAGGTGGGTGTTCCGATTTCTTCAAGTGCAGCGTGTGCATTTCTGCGAGCTTCTGTTTTATGTTTACCTTGTAGAAGAAGAGGCAATTCAATGTTTTCCTCACACGTCAAGGATGGTATCAAATAAAAACTTTGAAAAAGAAAGCCGATGTTAAAACTTCTAAAGATTGTTTTTTCTTCATCAGAAAACGAGGTCAAATTTTTATCAAAAATCTCTACTGTCCCACTGTCTTCTTTTAATATGGTGCTGATAATAGAAAGAAGAGTTGTCTTACCACAACCTGATGGACCCATTAGAAAGGATAATTCACCTTTAAAAAAATCGACTGTAACGCCCCTGAGGGCAAACTGCTTTATATCGCCTACGCCATAACTTTTAACAATATTTTTACAGTTAACAGCAACTTTTTTTTGGTTCATTTATTATCCGATTCTTTATCAATGTGAGTTATGGATAAGGCATTCGAAGGCCTTCTCTTTCGTATGTTCAATGAATAATTGATTTAAAAATTTATTACAATAGACCTCTTGCGTAATACCATTGATTAGGAAGCCTGCGAATAAAATTCACTGGAAATAAGTCGATTCCTTTTATTTTGGGCGCTTGAATGGAGCCCATACAAAAAAAAGCTGTTCCGGAACCTGTCATTACAACCTTCTCAAAACCTAATTCTAAGAGTTGTAACTTGATGGATTTCAAAATAGGTTTAAGCTGAAAGGCAGCCTCTTCAAGGTCATTAAAATATTCATGTTGTCCTTGATAGAAGCCTTCTAAAATTGAGGAAGGGTCTCTAGGAGATATTTTTGATAAATCTAAAGCATTAAAAACGGAAGGAGTCGATAGGCTAGCTTCAGGTTTTGCGATCCATAATTGTTGGCATGGAAGAGGGTCTAAAGTCTGCATGATTTCTCCTCTTCCTGTACAATAGGCTGTCCCCTGAGATAAGAAAAAGGTAATATCCGATCCGATTTCACCAGACCATTCAATTAATTGATCCAATGAAGCCGGTTGATTGAGAAGTTGATTTAAAGCCCACAATGTCGTGGCTGCATTACCACTTCCTCCCCCCAAACCTGCTTCGTGCGGAATGCATTTTTTAAGATGGGCTCTAAGCCCAAATTTAAGCCCTGTTTTTCGTCGGAAAAGATGGGTGGCTTTCATCACTAAATTAGAAAATCCGTTGGGATAGAAGAGATATTACAAGTTAATGTATCCTGATCAGATAAAGCAAAATCTATGGTATCAAATAGACTGATAGCTTGAAACAGCGATGCCAAATCATGATAACCATCTGGCCGCCGATGTAATATGCGCAAAAAAAGATTGATTTTTGAAGGAGATAAAAGCGTTAACATAAGAAAAACAAAAACTCTCGTTTTTTTCTGTCGCTACTTCAATTCAATGCTAGCCCCATGTTCGCTAGCTGTACTCGCTTTACATGGGGCTATACACTTAATCCGCGACAGCTAAGTTGATGCTTGTAGAGCTTTTCTACTCTTTTTCTTTCTTAGGTCTCGAGGCTTTTTCAGACTTCTTCTCAGTTTTCTCAGTATGCTTTTCAGACTTTTCAACCTTTTCTGCAACAGGCAATGCACCTTTTACTTCAGGTTCTATCGTTAAACTAAAAGAAGCTTGAACGCCCTCTTTTAATTTCACATGGATAGTATGCACTCCGGTCGTTTTGAGAGGATTTTTGAGCTGTATAGCCTTTTTTTCTAAGGCTATTGACATATGTTGTGACAACAAGTCAGCTACGTCTCCCACATTGACAGATCCATACATATGGCCATCATGATCCACTTTAACGACTGTAGTAAGATTTTGACCTTCCAGCTTCGCAGCCAGTTCTTCAGAATCCTTACGATCCACAACAGCTTGTTTCTGACGTTCTTCTTGAAGACGTGCTTGCATACGCAAAGCCCTTTTGTCAGCGATAATCGCTAAGCCTTGCGGAAGAAGATAGTTACGCGCATAGCCGGGCTTCACGCCGACAATATCTCCGCTGCGACCGAGAGATTCAACGTCTTCCAGTAATAGCAATTTATTTGCCATATTTCATACTCCTAATTTTATACTTCTGCAACAAAAGGCAACAACGCCATGTGTCTTGCTCTTTTGATAGCATTTGTCAGATTTTTCTGATTCTTTGCTGAAACGCCGGTAATGCGTCTTGGTAATATCTTGCCCCGTTCAGTAATGAAACGTGACAACGTATTGATATCTTTATAATCAATGTGCTTAATGCCAGCAGCAGTAAATGGACAACGTTTGCGCTTTTTGGAGCGAAAGTCACCAGGTTCAGAAAATTTTTGGTTCATATTTCTCATGTAAGCTCCTTATTGGCTTTCTTCTAATAAGGGTTTAAATTCAATTTTTTCCATGACCTTATCTGTACGCAAAGTAATAAAGCGCACAAGGTCTTCGTTTAGATGATATTCTTGCCAGATCTCACTAATAGCTTCTGGGTTTACATCAAAATAGATGATAAAATAATGTCCCTCGCGATGGCCCTCGATGTCATAGGCTAGGCGACGACGACCTTGATCATGTATTTTAAGGATTTCTCCCTCACGTTCTGTGATTCCTTTTTGAATTCTATCGAGCGCTTTTTGACGGGCATCATCGCTGAGTGTTGCACTGATGATGTACATCCCTTCGTAAAGGTTCTTATTTTTTTGACTCATTTGTTTCTCCTAACAAAAATCATATAATTTATTTTCTCATAGCCTTTGCGGCTTAGTGTTAACCGTTTTCATTACGTGAGAGAGGCTTTCATTCACTAACTGCATCAATACTTGCCTTCCCCGCTGAATATAATCCGGAAGACTTTTTCTTTCTTCTCCCGCAAAACTATCCAGTACATAATCGGCCAAATCATTTTCCCCGTGGTGTCCAATACCCATGCGCAGTCGTGCATACTGCTGCGTCCCTAAACAAGCTTCTATGCTTTTTAAGCCGTTGTGACCTCCGGCACTTCCGCTACTTCGCAGGCGCATCTCACCGTACGAAAGATCAATATCATCAACGACAACAACAAGGTCATTAGGCTCAAGATTTAGCTCTTGCATATATCGACGCACGGCTACTCCGCTTTCATTCATATAGGTGGCAGGCATCAAAAGATGTATTGTTTTCCCCTGAAGCTTACCTTCTGCTACCCAAGCTGGCCATTGTTGTTTTTCCTTAAAAGCCCACCCAAGATGAGCACCCATTGCCTTTAAAACCATGAACCCAATGTTATGCCGGGTCATTTCGTATTTTCTGCCTGGATTTCCCAATCCAACAAAAAGGCCATGCATGCCATCATCCATTAGACCTCTTGCCTAATTATTCAGGTTCTGAGGTCTATTATTAACGTTTGACTATCGCCACCGCTACTTCATTTAAATCGGCTAACGGTCTGATAGACTGAGGGATGTCTAAGTCTTTCAAACGTCGTGTTTCTCGCTGGCCCATAGTTCTGATGTCCAGGATAAAAGCATTGGGGATATCTTTAGGCAAGCAGCGTACTTTGAGGTAACGAATGACTTGACGTAAGACTCCACCTAGTTTTATTCCAATGCAATCTACAATACCCGTGCATTCAATAGGTACTTTTACATTCACCGGAACATCATTAGCCAGTTCTTCAAAATCCAGGTGAATCACACTATAATTTGTCACGTGGTACTGAATTTCTTTTAACAACACGCGGTGTTCTTTACCTGTTTCATCTATTAATGTGAAGATTTGTGTCGAAAGACGGCCGGGCTGAATCTGACGCATCACAGCATCAAATTCGGAATTTTTCAGTACAATGTTGTCTGCAGCTTCTTTTCCGCGCATATAAATAATGGCGGGAATTTGACCTGCACGGCGAAGTTGCTTAGATTCGCTCTTCTTTCCTGCAGTCCTTTTTGTGACGTTTAGCTTCATGTAGCCTCCGGTATGGGTATGAGCATATATTTAATTTTAAAACATTATTGTATACACATCGTGAGTCAAGAATTGGTATTTTGGCTATGTCAACTCTCGCGATTCCACGACCCTAAATGGGTCATATTTCTACATGAACCCACTGGCGACGTTGAGTCGCAAGAACTTTCGCTTGGCCTAAATGCGCCAATTCTTCATTCACGATGTGTGTACAATCTAATGACTTCCAGCGATAGCCTGTAGGGCTTGTGCGAAGAGAGGGGCTGCAGAAACGACGCGAAAATCTTTCAGAGTTCCGCTTGCAGGTCCCTTAAAAGGAACGGTATTAGTCGTTACTAGTGCTTCTATAGGACTTTGGCTAATTAATTTATAGGCATCCCCTACAAATAATCCGTGTGATACACACGCCAAAATTCTTTTAGCACCCTTCTCTTGGCACGCTTTCGCTGCTGACGCTAATGTAGCTCCAGTAGAGCACATATCATCAGCGAGAAGTACATCTTTTCCATTAACATCCCCAATAAGTTGCAAATCCTTAACTTGATCAGCTTTTAAACGCTGCTTGTTAATCACTGCAAGATCTGCCTTTAGGTGAAGGGCAAAGTCCCTTCCTAATTTGATGCTGCCGACATCTGGCGTCACCACCACCAAATTTTTTGGCTTCAATTTCATGATCTCTTCTAACAACAGAGACATGCAGTGTAAGTTGATCAACAGGGATGTCAAAAAAACTTTGTATTTGTCCCGCATGTAAATCCGCGGAGACTACGCACGTTACGCCCGCTTTTTGCAAAAGATCAGCCACAAGCTTAGCAGTAATAGGCACATTGGGCTTGTCTTGTCGATCTTGCCGGCAATACCCAAAATAGGGTATCATTGCGGTGATACGGCGTGCTGACGCCCTTTTCAAGGCATCAACTATAATTAATAGCTCCATCAGATAATCGTTAGGCTCTAACGCTGTGGGCTGCAAAATAAAAATATCTTTATCGCGAACGTCATCCAAAATTTCTACATAAATTTCGTGATCTGGAAAACGATCGATTTTAATTTCACCTAGTCGAACACCCAAGTGACTGGCTATTTCTTTTGCCAATTTAGGGTGTGACGCTCCCAGTGAATACTAAAAAGCCTGGTATCTTGGATGCCATTCAACCACATTATATAAATTGGGGTGGAAGGATTCGAACCTCCGCATGGCGGTACCAAAAACCGCTGCCTTACCGCTTGGCGACACCCCAATGATCATTCCCGCGATAACTCAAAGACAATATCGTAGCTGAAATAAATGATTTCTTGCAAGACAAAGTAAAATATAGGCCAAAAATTTCCTTGCCCCTCCTAACTTGCCCGAAAAATCCTGTGCCTTTACCCGAAAAAGTTTCTTATAAGCAAATCTGCTCAGAAATAATATTATTTGGGAAGACTTGTGCTTTTCGAGACTTTTATTTATGGTGAAGAAAACCACGTTCCCACAAATATATGTATATTATTAATATCGCTTCTGAGCTTGCTCCTATTGCCAAAGTTGGAGGGCTAGCGGATGTTCTCTTAGGACTTAGCCGTGAATTATCATGGAAAGGTCATGACGTAGACATTATCATTCCCAAATATGATTGTATGGATACCGAAGGGATTCGTGACCTCTCGATCTACAATGATAATTTACCTTCATTTTACGAAGGGACCACCTTCCCTAATACAATTTGGAAGGGCTGGGTCGAAAACCTTAAAGTCTATTTTATTGAACCAAGACATCCCGCTCATTTTTTCCACAGGGGCTGTTTTTATGGTTGCGAAGATGATGCGGACCGTTACCTCTATTTCTCTAGGGTAGCTATGGAGTTCATCTATAGGGAAAACCTACGGCCCGATATCATTCATCTGCATGATTGGCAAACAGCAGCTATTGCCCCTCTTTATTACGGACCTTATCAATCCCTGGGATTTAAAGGCCCCAAAATTGTCTTTACAATCCACAATATCGAATACCAAGGACATTGTTCCATTTACAACTTGGACAAAATCGGGTTGAACGGCAAGGATTATCTGACACAAGATAAGATGCAAGACAGCTTATACAAAGATGCGATAAATTTGGTAAAGGGTGGTATTATCTACTCGGACTACATTACGACCGTCTCCCCTAGCTACGCCGAAGAAGTTCTTACCCCTGCGGGAGGACGAGGTTTAGATAACACCTTACGTAAGTATAAAGCAAAATTTTCGGGAATTTTAAACGGTATTGATTACTCGTATTGGAACCCTGAAATTGATCGTTATCTGCCAGCCCATTTCTCCCCTAGAGAAGTCCCTACAAATAAAAAAGACCGCAATACATTAGATAAAAAGGCGTATATAAAGAATAATTTGAGGGAAAGATTATTTCTTGCTGAAGAGCATCGTCCTATTTTAGGATGTATAGCTCGCCTAGTCCCCCAAAAAGGGATTGAGCTTATTAAGCACTCCTTATACCACACATTAGATAGAGGTGGTCAATTTATTTTGTTGGGTTCCAGCCCTATACCAAGTATTAACAGCGAATTTCAAGAGCTTAAACATCGTTTTAGCGATCACTCTCGCGTACATCTGATTCTACATCATAATGAAGAACTTGCCCATTTAATCTATGCTGCCTCTGATATGTTTATTGTACCTTCTCTATTTGAACCCTGTGGACTGACTCAAATGATTGCGTTAAAATATGGAACAGTGCCCATAGTGCGTAAAACAGGAGGACTTGCCGATACGATTTTTGATGTAGATCAATCAGGTAAGCCTTTTGATCAGACTAATGGGTATGTATTTGAAAATCCCGACCCAAGAGAAATGGAATTAACTTTAGATAGAGCCTTTAACTGTTGGTTTTATGAGCCCGACAAATGGCGCAAGTTGATGACAAATGGGATGAAAATCGATTTCAGCTGGAATGAACCCTCGAATAAATATCTAGGGGTTTATAAAAAACTTTTCTCAAATCTTGCGCTTCCGTAAGGCGTCGTTGTTGATTAATAACCACCGAGATCATTGAGATAATATGAGAAAACCGCAAATTTAGATTTTAACGACGATTGGTAATGACTCATACCTTTCAGTAATCTCGGTGGACTCAGGGGTTAATTTGCAACAAGGCATAGAGCGCAAGTTGGATTTAAATTTCTTTGGTAGAGAAAATAATCACAATTTTAGTAAAATTTAGCTTTAAATGAAATCATAGGTAATATTTTGAGTATAGCAAATTATTTTACATTCATTCGTATCTTTATTAGTCCTATCTTTCTCCTAGCTTACATTTATCATGATTATTTCGGAATCAGCAATTTTGTTATTCCTTATGTATTAATTTTTCTTTTATGTGTGAGTGAACTTTCCGATGCATTTGATGGCTATTTGGCTCGTAGATATAATCAGGTGACAGACTTTGGGAAGATATTAGACCCGATGGCAGATAGCATTGCTAGACTTTCTTATTTCCTGACCTTTACAGCTGAGCCTGTTAAACTTCCTCTAGCATTAATTTTCATTTTTCTTTATCGAGACTCTGTCGTGAGTACACTTAGAACGATTTGTGCACTTAAAGGCTTTGCTTTAGCAGCACGTACAAGCGGTAAAATTAAAGCCGGCATTCAAGCATTTTCTGCTTTTATTGTTTTAGTACTCATGATTCCTAATTCTTTAGGCTACCTAAGCTCATCAGAATTACAATGGATTAGCACAGCGATCGTTAGCGTAGCGGGTTTATATACCGCTTATTCAGGTTTGGACTACGTGTATGCCAATCGTCAATATATTGCCCGATTGTTAACTTTGCATCCGGCAAAATCATGAATGGCTATGAGGTCTTAGGAATTGGCAGCCCTATCCTAGACTATATCTTTTTTGTCGATGACAAATTTTTGGAGCAGGTTCCTGGAAAAAAAGGTGGAATGGAACCTATAAACCTAAATACCTTGCAACAGATCATTGAAGGCATTGATGAAAAGCCTCTCATCATTCCTGGTGGCAGTTGTTCCAACACCTTGAAGGGTTTATCTCATTTGGATTTTACATGCGCACTTTTGGGAGTCATAGGAAGCGATGCAGCAGCCAGTCAATATATGGCATTTATCCAAAATTCTCATATTAATCCCCTCTTTCAAATTTCTCAACTGCCTACCTCACAAGTCATTTGTCTAGTGACACCTGATGGAGAACGCACTTGCCGCTCCTTTCTAGGAGCAAGTCAAGATGTTCATCTCGACAAAATTACTCCTGAATTATTCCAAGGCGTAAAACTCGTCCACATTGAAGGATACAGTCTCCTACAAGGAATTCTTCCCGAAAAAGCCATGCACTTGGCAAAAGCTGCAGGAGCTAAAATCTCCTTTGATTTAGCGAGCTTTGAAATCGTTGAGCAATTCAAAGAAAGAATTCTCACCTTGCTTTCCCAATTCGTCGATATTGCTTTCGCCAACGAGCAGGAAATTGTGGCACTGACCGGAGAAGGCGGCAAAAAAGGTTGTCAATATTTAAAAGACCTTGCAGAGACGGCTATCGTCAAACAAAGCGGAAAAGGATGCTGGGTTGGCAGCAGTGCTGCAATTGTTCATCAACCCGCTTTAAAAGTACATGTCGAGGATTCTACTGGAGCCGGCGACCTCTTTGCGAGTGGGTTTTTAGCAGCCTACCTAAAAGGAAAATCCCTTAAGGATTGTGCGGCCTTTGGCAATCGTATTGGCGCGGCCGTTGTACAAGTGGCCGGCACAGAAATACCTTCAGAGAAATGGGATCAGTTCAAGACAGTATTGTTCGCAAGCAAGTAAAACTTTAAACAATATTAAAGAATAAACAATTGATTTATATTTAATGGTTATTTATTATACATAAATCATTAAAAAAGAGGTCTTTATGAAAATCAATCCCATAAAAATGGATAGGCTATTAGATCGTATCCCTGTGTTAAGTTCCCTTTCAAATATAGTGGCTCTCTTCCTTAAATATGTTGTTCTTCCCAAGATGAAAGAAGAGGTCATCAAAAAAAGTCATTACTTTACTTATTTGAAAGAAAAAAACTTGGACAGAATGATTTTTCTGACAATCGTGCCTATTATCTCAAATATTGTTTATGCAATCTTGGACTGTTCAAATAAAAAAGTAAAAGCAGTAGTAAAAGTAAAAAATGAGATAAAAATAAAAGAGGGGATAAGCGATAAAGAATTTATTCTTGAATTTATAAAAAGAGATAAAGGGTCGTTACAACAACAAGTGATAAGGTACCTATCAAATGAATACGGTGTCACACCTGATTACACCAAAGTCAAAGATGATAGAGAAGTAGCTTTGACTCTTTTTAAAGAGACTCAACCCGGTAGAAAGGCCCTTTTCCTATTTAGTGAAAGGTTGAGGAATGATGAAGAACTGGTTAAGGAAAGATTAAAAATAAATCCTTCGGAAATAGAGTTCGCCGGTGATATACCCAAAAACTCAAGAAAGTTGGCCCTGGATCTAGTCGAAAAAAATGTCTACCTTCTTCAATATTTCAGTAAGGAAGTTAGAGACGATGATGAAGTCATTCTGGCAGCGATGAAAAAAAGTGCTGGGGCCATTCAGTTTGCTAGTGAGAGATTGAGGGAGATATTATGGGATCGTGAAGAAATTTTTCGCAAAGCAGTAAATGAAAATGAACGCGTTATTATGTTTGCAAGCCCAAGGATAAGGAATCTTCCAGAATTTCAGAACTTGGCAGCTCAGCATCCAGCTCATAACTATCCTGCGTAGGTTAGGAAGGTCTCTGAAAAAAATTAAACGCAAAGGCCCAAACATTTACGATATTTTCTATTGACATGCGCAAAAGTTTCCCTGAGCCGCGAATGCGGCAAAAGCATGTAGCCACTGGCTTCAGCCCATATGCATTAAGCTAAAAGCGTAGGTCATTTAAAATTAAAAAACTAGTGGATTTTTTAAAGAAAAGAATATAAAAACCATCTCCATCGAAACCCTACAAAAAGCACGATGGAGACGTAAGATGCAAGATCTTGATAAAATACTAACAAAATTCGAAGAAATTGTCAGCCCAAATTTTTGTACCGCATTGGCCAAAAAATGCCGACTTGTTCAGCGCTCAACTAGCCGGCTACAAGGACATGAGTTTGCCCAAGCTATGATGATTCCTAATGCCTTTTTAGAAGCTGAGACTTTAAATAGCCTAGCAGTAAGAATGCGGAAAATTAACAAGACATGCAACTTAAGCGCGCCTGCATTGGCTCAAAGAATTAATTCAAAAGGCGCTGAAGCATTTATGAAAGTTTGTTTTGGGAAAGTTCTTAAGGAAATGATAAGAAAAGATATAGCCAGCTTATCGGAGCTTCAGAATTTGTCTGGCTTTAATCGCATTTTGATTGAAGATAGCACGAGAGCAGAGCTTCATGAAAAATTAAGTCCTCACTTTAAAGGTTCTGGTGGGGTCGCTAGCAAAGCATCTGTAAAAATCGACTTTATTTTTAATTATTTGTCAGAGGAAATTGTTGATATTGATTTTTTCTCCGGCAATAAACCTGATCAAAGCTTAGCTGGACGTTTAATTCCTATGCTCGAAAAAGACGACCTTGTCATTCGAGATCTAGGTTACTTTGTTTTAAAGAAGCTCCAAGAGATTGAAGAAAAGAATGCATATTATATCTCTCCTTGGAAAGTCAATGAGGACGTCTACGAGAGTAAGGAAGCCAAAACCCCTCTTAATCTAGCTAAGTTTATAGGTAAATATATGTGGAAAGGATTGTTGGACATTGAAGTTTTCGTAGGTAAAGAAAAACATCCTGTGCGTTTAATAGCGTGTTTAATGAGTGAAGAAGCTGTTAATAAAAAACGAAGAATAGCTAATAGATCAGCTCAAAGACATGGAACCTCATTTCCCGTAAAAATTATAACTAGGT
>CAVVKX010000041.1:0-5678 GCA_963748975.1 uncultured Parachlamydiaceae bacterium | reverse complement strand
TCGAGACATAAGGGATAAATCCATTTTTTCTTTCAATATCATAGATCTTTGAGATTTCCGCTGTGTCATTGACATTCCAATAATCAAGGGTGAACACTTGAAGGTTAGGATGACTTTTTTGTATATCCTTCAAAAACTTCACTTGATGTTCATAATCATTTTTTGGGGCCAGAGAGTAAACATGTTTTTTGAAATCGTAATCCGTGTAAAGGGACTCTGCCAGTTCTATATTAATGATATCAGCGACTTCCGGAAGCATAAAGAACGCGCGATTCATCATTATGGGAGTATCCGGATAATTTAGCCTAATGGCTTTGACTAAGTTAACAGCAGCTTTTGTCATACCCTTGTATTTTTGTGGATCCAGAGTTTCTAGGTATTGCGCATTATCGAGAGTATCCAAGAATAAGCCATTGAAATGTTGGAAAAGTATGCGAGGGATCAGTTCTTCAATCACATACTTGGACCAAAGTTTATTGCGGATGTCGATAAAATAAGAGCCTTTCCAATTTTTATTTTCTGCAAGTAAAAGTCCATCTTTTTTTAAAGTGGCGAAGTAGTCGCGGGTGTTTTCCACTTCGCCTAGATTGAGATAGCCAAAAGTTTGTACATTATTTTCCCTGAACGGAGCTAAGGGAGGATGGGATTCGTTGTCAAAAACAACGACTGAATAGGGAAAAAAATTTTCTACGGGTTCCACATCTCCATAATAAACAACCCAATGTTTGAGGGATTCGTCCGCATGAATTAAAGAGATACAACAATACAAAAAGCAAAAAAAATGTATATATTTGGTCATAAATGCTCTACTTTTTTCAAATATAGCTTATTGACCATTGACTAAATAAATTCAAATATTATTTGATTGGACGGTCTTAATTGTCGTCATTCCCATGGTAGAAAACCTGTTGCTTGCTTTGGACTATGAATATATCAGTTTCAAGAGCAATCCGGGTTTTGCATTCACTTGTGCATAATCTACGGTTCACTTTTTCTTTTCTTCGCCAACTGTGCATTCGGATCAGAATCTTCATTGGAGCGCTTATGAGAAATGAACTCAAGTTGAATAGGCCTAATCATTTGATTTCTTATTTTTTGAAAGGCTAAGACTCCTTCTTCTGTTATGTTTGAACAATTTTCTAAGTGAATACTCGTCAAGTCTTTTAAATTTTCAGCTATTTTTTTTAGAGTTTCATCATTAACACAGGTGTCTGCTAAAATCAAAAATTTAAGATTCTTACAGCGACATAATAAAGAAATTCCATTATTAGTGATTGCCTGGCAACCTTGTAAGTTTATGTGTTCTAATTTCTCTAACTTACTAATGGCCAATAGGCCAATATCATTAATACTCGTTCCACTGACTTGCACTTCTTTGATATTTGTACAAAAATTAAAAATTACACTCATTCCGGCCGTCAATTGTGCACAGAAATTTAAATTAATAAACTCCAAAGCCGGAAATTTTTTAACCATGGTTACAAGCTTTTCATCCGTAATAGGCTGGTTTGAAAGTTCTAATTTACAAGGAGTTGTGGAAGTTTGAATACTGCTGATGAAGGTGGTCTGAGAAGGTAAAGCCTTATATTCAACATTTGGCGCATGCTCAGGGACTTTACAAAGGGCTTTATCAGGAATAGGGGTATTTGATAACTTCAAATTTGGCGCTTGCTCAAGGATTTTACAAAGGGCTTCATCAGAAATAGAGGTATTTGATAAATCCAATTTCTCAAGATGTTTGCATGTTTGAACAAAAGAAATGATACCTTGGTCGGTCACTCCTTGACAAAAGCGTAAATTAAGGCATTCTAATGCAGGCAGCCCTTTAGAAATTATTTCAAGCGTATGATCGGTAATAGGCGTATGCAGGCTCAAAACTTTAAGGTTTTTGCATACTTGGACAAGATGAAGAATGCCTTTGTCAGTGATCTTATTACAATAACTTAAGTCCATACTTGAGATTCCCAACCATTGTTTGGTTAGGTTTGAATCGACAATTGTCATAAGTATGGAATCATCCAAATATTCGCTTATCCTGTCCAAATTCGTTAAATGACTTGATTCTGTATATTTGTAGGAATTGGTATATTTAAAGAAGACTGTGTTGTCTTTAACACTTGTGTTATTATATCTTTCAAAAGAATATCCCTTAACATAGGTATCCGGCAGTACACAAAGCTTTAGAGCCGGAAAAAGAGGTTTTAACTTTTTCTCGTTGAACGCCCCATGGATAACGAGAATCTCTATACTAGGCAAGCATGGAGTCTTTGCTGAAAGCGCGAGTAAACTTTTTGCAGTCAATGAAAGCTTTTTTATTTTAGGAAGTGATGACAGTAAAGCAAGAATTTCTTCGCCGGAAGAGCGAGTTCTGCTCAGATATATTTCAGTCACGTTGGGTGCCACTAAGTTAGGAAAAGAAAAGACCTCTTTATCATGAATTATCAGCTGGCTTGCCCAGGGTAAAATGGAAATTAAAGCAGGCAGCTTATTACTTTGAGGAAGTTTTTTTATAATGATTTTACAATGTTCTACATCTTTCCATTCTAAAGAAAATGTTTGGCTTACGAATTCATTTAACTTTTTTGTGCATTCATTACGTAGAGCTATATTCTTATGAATATAAGCTGTACAAAGAATCTCTAAAACGTTTTCAGATTTTAGACTTAGAATTAAGATATGAGCGCATTCCTCTCGCAAACTCGAAATATCATATTTTTCTGCAAGAGTATAAACTTCTAAAATGCGTGTCAAATGACAGGATTTAAGAAGTTCTACAAGTTTTTCTCTATGCGTGAGAAAGCCATGTATTATCTCAAATTGTAACTCAGAAATATCATTAAGATTAAGGGGTTCTTCTTTTTTCCACTGGTCTCCAACCAATCTTGTACGTAACACAGGACTTTCTGTTGCGAGCAAAAATCGATTCGCAATATATTCTTTATTATCTTTAAGAATAACGCGTATATTTAGATATTGCTGAGCAGGGAGATGGTCTTTCAAAGCAGGGAGATTTTTTTGAATAATAAGCCAAATCTTTTGCTGACGTTTTAATTCCTTGCCCTGTAAATCTTCCGTTAAATGACCTCCTAAAGAAACTAAATTTTCTTGGAAAGTCTTTATATGCTTTGTGACACCCTGGGGAAAATGACACAAGACTTTTAAAAAATGATAGTTTGAGAGTTCTTTTTTTTGATAATGTTCTTCTATCTTTTTAAATATATTTTCAATTAACAAGTTTATTTCAAATGGTTGAACAGCATGTTGAGAAAAGCTTCTGGAATCCTTGAAAGTTGTGACAACATAAACAAAAAAGTTTGCTAATTTGCCTGGTTTTTCCTTGAGGGCTTCTTTAGAATATTTTGAAGGAGTATTGAAGCTGACATTAGGATTCTCGTCGAATTGGTAACTTATTGTCATAATTTTTCCTCCATTGCTTTAAATCACTCATTATAAAAGCGCATAGCATAACCCTAGTCGTTGTATAATGCTATCTTTTTTAGTTGACACTGCCAATGACAGGTAACGAAGTGGATTTTTCAAAATCAATCTTTGGATGATAGCTACTTGACAAATTCAATGAACCTTAATTAAGATCCTTTCATGAAAATGAAAGCATAAGAAGTTCATCAAACACTCCTTTAAAGGCATAATTTTATGAAGGGAATCATTTTAGCAGGTGGTAGTGGGACACGTTTACATCCTCTCACCATTGGTGTGTCCAAACAATTGCTTCCTGTTTACAACAAACCAATGATTTATTATCCCCTTTCTGTGCTTATGTTAGCTGATATTCAAGACATCCTCATCATTACTACACCGGACGAGCAGTTCCTTTTTAAAAGGCTGCTTGGAGATGGCAGCCAATATGGTGTGCGCTTGACTTATGCCGTACAGCCAAAACCCAATGGGCTAGCTGAGGCTTTTATTATTGGCGAGGATTTCATTGGTAAAGATTCTGTTTGTTTGATTTTGGGTGATAATATTTTTTATGGTAACCATTTAGGACCTCTCTTAAAAAAGGCCATTGATAAAAAAGAAGGGGCAACTTTATTTGGCTATGAAGTTAAGTCACCTGAACGTTATGGAGTGGCCGAGGTTGATGCTCAGGGAAAAGTCCTATCATTAGTTGAAAAGCCTAAAAATCCTAAGTCTAATATTGCAGTGACGGGGCTTTATTTTTATGATAATCAAGTAGTCGAAATAGCCAAAAAACTCAAGCCTTCTCCGCGAGGTGAGCTCGAGATAACCGACGTTAATCGTATTTATATGGAAAAAGGCCAAGTATCCATTAACATTATGGGTAGAGGTTTCGCTTGGCTTGATGCAGGGACCTATGAAAGCCTCATGCAGGCAAGCCAATTTGTTCAAGTCATTGAAGAAAGACAAGGACATTGCATTGCCGCACTTGAAGAAATTGCTTATCGTCAAAAATTCATTACCCGAGCCGAACTTAAAACCCTTGGAGAAAAGCTTGGTAAGAGCAGTTATGGGCAGTATTTAATAGAAATCGCTGACAAAGAATATGCTCAAAATACATGAAAAATATTTTGCGTATTAAACATGAAGGATGATCAATGAAGGCTGAAAGAAAAGTAAAAAATATATTGGTTACTGGGGGTGCTGGCTTCATTGGCTCAGCTTTTATCCGCTATATTCTCAAAAAAGTGACTGGTTATCAAGGTATCTGCCTTAACTTTGATTTGCTGACATATGCCGGCAATCTGCAGAATTTACAAGGGATTGACAAGGATCCTCGTTATCGCTTTTATCAAGGCGATATTAAAAATGAAGCTTTTGTTGAACATCTCTGCCGAGAAAATGAGATAGATACCATCATCCATTTTGCTGCTGAAAGCCATGTAGACCGCAGTATTTTAGGGCCTCAAGCGTTTATCGAGACCAATATTTTAGGGACTTTTCATCTTCTGCAAGTCATCAGAAAAATGCCCCATATTCATTTTCATCATGTCTCAACTGATGAAGTTTATGGTTGTTTGGGGGACGAAGGATTTTTTACGGAGACAACGGCTTATTCACCCAATTCACCTTACTCGGCATCCAAAGCCTCCTCTGACCATCTGGTAAGAGCTTACGAAAAAACTTATGGCCTATCCACCTGTATTTCTAACTGTAGCAATAATTATGGCCCCTATCATTTTCCTGAAAAGCTTATTCCCTTGATGATTATTAATTGTTTGAGTCAAAAACCTCTTCCAGTGTACGGCAAAGGAACTAATATTCGCGATTGGCTTTATGTCGATGACCATGCCAAAGCCCTATGGATGCTTCTCCAATATGGACAAAAGGGTGAGACCTATAATGTCGGAGGAGAGGAAGAATGGCGCAATATCGATCTCATTCATGAAATCATCGGCATATTAGCTGAAATCAAGGGTGTCAGCAAAGGTCAGTATGAAAAACTTATCACCTATGTTCAAGATCGTCCAGGACATGATTTCCGTTATGCCATTGATTGTACCAAAATCAAAAGGGAAATCGGTTGGCAGCCCGATCACAACTTCTCACAAGGTATCAGAGAAACAATTCTTTGGTACATCAATAATCCGCAATGGATCGAAAATGTGCAATCTGGCGCTTATCAAAAATGGATGGAAATAAATTACGCAGGGCGAAGCTAGCCTAACCCGCGCCCGAAAAACCCGTGCCCGTGCCCATAT
>CAVVKX010000040.1:0-61474 GCA_963748975.1 uncultured Parachlamydiaceae bacterium | reverse complement strand
GTCATTTCAGCTTTTCTAAGGCGAAAGGGGTCTTTAAGATGCGTCGGGCTTTCAATCATCGGATCTTTTTTAAGTTTTGCGCGTGTGGCTTGCCACCGTTTGGCCCATTCAGTTTCGGGGATGACCAGTTCGCAAAGCTCATCTTTTATTTCCGTGGCATTTTTCGGTCCTAGATCGCGTAAAAACAATTTGATGATTTCGACAGGATTTTCTTTAGTCTCTTTTTCAAGTTTGTCTGGATCAGCGAATCGCCGGGCGAGAAAACGTTCATTTTCCAATGGAATCAATGTTTTAAAGGCGTTGGCATCACTCAGGTGTTTGCGGCCGGATACGTTTTCAAACTCAATGGTGACTTGTTCACGAAGGGAGGAGATTTCTACAATTTCCCCTGTGCCCCAACCACCTGTATGGAAAACAAACTTACCTTTGCCCATGTGAGCCAGTAGGTCATAATTTGAAAGGGCGCCCTGAAAGTTTTCTTTGGTTCGCAGACCCACCAGTTTTAAACGTTCGTTAAATAGAGAATCATTCTCATAACGCTGTTTTAGCTGAGCAAGTGCTAATTCGGCTAAATTTGGAGTATTTGTGGTCTGTAAATCAAAGAGATGTTTAAGGATTTTATAACTGCCCTCGGTTTCTTTAATTTTTTCCCAGAGTGGAACTGCAGATTCTGCCACAGTGCCAAATGGCTTGGCAAAATCGGAGTTTTTTATTAGTTTTAAGAGATAATCTAGTTCATCAATATCCACCACAGGTCAGGTGCAGTATTCCTCCCAAAGTTGCAAGAACTTGGCAAAGTTACGATTATTTATCTGTGCCTGAAATTCTTCCAAATAACCCATGTCAGATGGCCCCTTTTTTAAAATGTTAAATATTTCAAAAAACTTTTTACTTTATCAAAAGAAGTATAACCAAGAAGCACTATAGTGTAAAGAGAGATTAAATAAATGAAGATTTTTTTTATGCAATAATTTTGAGGATTTTAAAAAATGATTTTGATTGATTTTCTTGATTTTCGATTCTTTGTTGACTCTGTGGCATTATTCATTACAGAGAAGGCTGTGAAAAAAATAGGATTCGTTTGATTTTGTTTGGAATTTTTAGCCTAAAAAACGCGAGTTTTGGATGAAGAATTGTCTATTCATTGATCTTTCTTCCATCTATAGAGAGAATCTCTAATGAATAGACATAGTTGTTCCTTATCCAAAACTCGCGTTAAAAAAGGTTCAAAAGTCGAATTGATTCCTTATTACGTTATTGGTTGTAGGATTTTGAAAGATTTTTACTTAGTCTCCCCAGATTTTTTCGCAGGTTTTTTCACCTCTTCTTTTTTCTCAGATTTTTCCTCGGATCTTTTTCAGAAGAAGAGAGGTCCATAAATTGGTCGATCACATCACCTTTAAAATTCATGACCTTAATGATTTCACGTAGATTGTCAAATAAATCCTTATTAACCTCTAATTGTAATTTTAAATCATTTAACTCATCTACTTCAGAAGCGTTTTGTTTATTTATCCCATCAGATTTCTCTTTAACTTTCTTTAATTCGCTCTGATTGAATTCAATTTTCATATTACAAATTTCTTTTGTTCTTTCATGACTCCCTACAGCATGAATTTTTTCAATCTCTAGAGCTCTAAGTCTGTCGTTTGCTGCATTTACATCATCTTGAGGAATGCTCTCATTCTTTGCCTTGCTAAACCTCTCTTCAGCACTTTTTGCCTCGAGGCTTAATTGATTCAATTTTTCTTTCGTTTCAGGAAAATCTTTGAGATCACCATAAACCTCAACATTTACAGAAACGGGTCCGGATTGCTCCATGGGTAGATTTAAAGATTCCTGATAGCCGCAACGCCCCTTTTGTAAAACCATTTGCTTCAAAGGTTCCGCCCTTGACCTGTCCTGATAACGACTAATCGGCACAGCACTTGGATATTCTACTGTCTCAGAAACAGTTTTTTTCTACTCCTTCGACCTTTTTCTTTTTAATATCAACGATTTGAAAATTTCCTTTTCCAGGGACATAAATTTGTTCCTTATAATCGACTTCGATTTCTTCTCTATCTTCTGTTTTTTCACAAACCCATGATTTATCTAAGACACCAATTAATTTCTCGCCATTTTGCTCAATGTTTTGCAACTGAGCTCGCTTTAATGTCGCTTCCATTTCAGTGCGACGCAAGGTTTCAGATTGTGAAAGAATTTTTTTTCGCAATTCTTCGACTGTCTTTTTTTTCTTTCTGTAATTTTTTCGTTAAAGCTCTTTTCGTAAAAGGTTCATTCATTTGCTTTTGATACTGTGCTATGGATGTTTCTAAAGCTTGTTTTTCTTTCTCTAATTCTTGAATTGAGTTTTGAATACCTTTAAGTTTTTCTTCCCGAGCTCTTAGCTTTCTTGCAAGGTCGTTGTAATTTATAATCATATTTTCCATGACGAGTTTAAAGTGCGTCATAAAACGACTATAATTTGTTAGAGGCTGACAGGAAATAGAGGCGCATTTTGATTTTGCAGAGATTTTTTGTGATTTTTGAAATTTGATGCCGACCACAACGACCCCGTGCAGTTTTGGGAGGCATCGAATTTTTCAAAAAGCCAAAAAAGATCGCAAAAGCAAAACCGCAACTATTTCCTGTCAGCCTCTTAAGACCTTAACTTTGACTCCGTCGCGTATTTATAGGTAGGATTTAGAATAATTTTATCCCCATCTTTTAATCCTTTAACTATTTGGACACTTTTACCAAAATCTTTACCAATGCGAACTTCTTGCAGAAGGATAGTATTGTCTTCTTTAAGTAGGGCAACAACAGGAGGGCCATTACGAATAATTAAAGTTCTAACAGGGATTATAAATGTATCCATGTAGGGTTTGAAAGAAAACTTGACTTCTGCATAAAGACCTGGACGGAGTAAATTCCCTTTGTTTTTAATATTGACCTGAGTTAAGAGAGTCCGTGCAACTTGATCTAAGGCATTGGCGTTTCTATCTATGACTCCTGTAAAAATTTCATCAGGATGTTCGGGAATAGTAACTTCTGCTGCAATTCCATCTTTTATAAAAGGATAATAAGGTTGAGGTACTTCTACAAAGGCTCTTAGTTCATCTGAATTGGCAATTTTAAATAAAGGCTGGTTAAGCACTTCATATCCTATTGTGTAGGGTTGTGTCATCGATTCATTTCCAGCTGATATTAATGATCCAATATCAATATTTCTTTCCACAATAATTCCATCAAAAGGTGCGTATACATATTTGAAATCTTTTAATGTTTTTAGATATTGTAAGTTAGATTCTGCTGCCTGAATGTCGGCTTCTGAGGCATTGAATTCTCCTGTTGTTCGATCGACGTCTTCTTTGGATACAGCATCCTGATCCAATGCATAAAGTTTTGACCATCTTTCGGAAGTGATTTTTGCTACCCATGCCTTAGCTTTAACGCTTTCTAATTCCGCTTTGGCTTTTACCCACTCAGCATCCACATCTGGTGTCTCAATTTCGCAAAGCAGCTGATTTTTTTTTACTGCATCTCCTATATCGACATAAAATTTTTTCAAATAACCATTTGTTCTAGCTAAAATGGGAGTCACATTATAACCCACAAGAAAACTGGGCAGGTTTAAGGGAATTTCCTGGCTTTCAGGATTTGCAACCATAAACCTTACGACAGGTAAACGGGTGGGGGTTCTTTTTTCAATATCACGTTGATTAGCCAATCTGAAAAAAAATCCGATCAAGAAGAATAACAAGAAAATAAGGATTACAGTACTTATTAGAATGACTGAACTTTTTTCTTTTTTTGTCATGATGTATCCCTTTTCAAATAAGGATTGGGAGTTTTGCGGAAATATGAAAAGACCACCGGCACAAAAATCAAAGTGGTCAATGTTGCAAAGAGGATTCCACCGATCAAAGCACGGCCAAGAGGAGCATTTTGTTCCCCACCTTCTCCTAAAGCAAGGGCCATGGGAATTGTTCCAACAATCATTGCGGATGCGGTCATTAGAATTGGTCTAATGCGTATTGTAGCAGCTGAATGAACAGCTTCTAAAGAATTTTCTTTTTCATACATTTGTTGGTTTGCAAAGGCAACTAGTAGCACGCTGTTAGCTGTGGCTACACCTAAACTAACTATCGCTCCCATTAAAGAGGGAACATTGAATGTAGTATAAGTTAAAAAAAGCATCCAAATAACTCCAGAAATAGCTCCAATTAATGCCATAATAATAATAAAAGGATCCAACCAAGATTGGAAGTTAATGACAAGAATGAGGTAAACTAAAATGAAAGCGAAAGCAAAACCCAAAATAAGGCGTGAAAAAGTGTAATTCATATCTTGTATCATACCCATCATCACAATTTTATTACCCGGTTTAAGTTCCCGACGAAATTGATTGATAATGCCTTGAATGGCATCTTGCGGCACTCCCTAGATCTCTTCCACTGACATTTGCATAAATATCTAGGGCAGGTTGTATGTTAGAATGATTGACCACAGCAGTTACATTTTTTCTTTCAAGGGTAGCTAAATTTGACAATAACTGGGATGGGCTTCCGGGTTTTGAGATAGGCGTGTTCATTAAAGCATCGACGCTATCGATTCGATATTTTGGAGTTTGTACAGCAATAAAATAAGGAATGCCCATCTTCCAATCTAGCCAGAAGTTGGGTGTTACATTTGTGCTATCACTACATGAAATTAAAATATCTCCTGCAACATCAATCTGTCTAAGCCCTGCTTGCATAAGCTTGACTCGATTGACGTTTAAAAATAGTTCTGGCTGATCTAAAGTTTGGTGCAGGTGGACATCGACGATACCTGGAATTTTGGATATTTCTTCCACGAGTTTTTGAGCCAAGGGAATATTGTCTTTGTCATAACCGATAATGCGCACATCTATTGGCGTAGGTAGCCCAAAATTTAATATTTGACTAATCATATCAGCAGGTTGAAATAGAAATGTATAATCGGGAAAGCGCTCAATAAGATGTTCCCGTAACAATTGCATATAGGAGAATGTTGAATGGGATTTTGATGAGTGTAAAGACATTAAGATCCCCCCATCCCAAGTCCCTGTTGTTGTCGTATCGCCGAAAGCTAGATTAAATGAAGATTCTGGAATTCCAATATTATCTATCATTAAATCTATTTCAGATTCAGGAATGACTTTCTTGATTTCTTCTTCGATTTCACCAAATTTTTCTGAGGACATTTCTATACGTGTCCCTGTAGGTAAATAAACATGTAATTTTAATTGACTAGCATCAACGACCGGAAAAAAATCTTTTCCAATCTGATTTAAAACGAGCAAGGGACTAAGGAATACAATGATAAAAACAATTAAAATAGTGACCCTATTTTCTAAAGACCATCTAAGAATATCTGCATACCATTGACGAAAAGAATCAAAACCTCTTTCGAATTTTTGCAAAAATTGTGATAACCTGTTGCTGTTTTCAATGGTTTCCTTTTTCCCTTCTTCTAAATAGTGGGTGAGAACGGGAAGCAACGTAAAGGCTAAGCAAAAAGAAGCCAAGATAGCAAAAACAACTGCAAAAGCAAAGGGCACAAATAGAAATTTTGAAGGGCCCGTCAGTAAAGTAATAGGCAAAAAAACAATACATATAGCTAAAGTAGAAACAAATGTTGCTAAAATAACTTGTGAACTTCCTTCAATAATACCTTCTAATAGGCTTGCCCATTTTTATGTTGCGATGAATATTTTCTAACGTAACAACTGAGTTATCAACTAAAATTCCCACGGCCATTGTAAGACCACCTAAAGTCATGAGATTTAGGCTATAGCCTATAAGGCTAATAAAGATAATAGATGTTAGTATCGATAACGGTATCATCACCACAACAATCAGTGTACTACGCCAGCTTCCCAAAAACAAAAGCATGAGTAGACCCGTTAATAGTGCAGCTAGAAATCCTTCTATCAAAACACCTTTTAGAGCTGCCCTGACAAATATAGATTGATCGAATAAAAGATTGATTTCCATCCCTTCTGGAGCCGCCTCCCTTAAAGGGGCGAGAAGTTCTTTGATACTGTCTACAATTTCTAATGTGGATGTCCCACCGTTTTTCAAAACGGTCACTAAAACGGCTCTTCTTCCTTGGCTATGGACCACATTTATTTGTGGGGCAAAGCCGTCATGTGCAAATGCGACATCTTGTAAATAAATGAACGAACCATCTTTTTCACTGATAGGTATAGAATTGTAATCTTCAGGCAGTAAAGGAGTATTATTCAAATTGACGAGATAATCTATATCACCAATTCTTGCATCTCCCGTGGGTAAAACTAGACTCTGAAAATTGACGGCATCATTTAATTCTTTTGGAGATAACCCTCGGGCTTGCAATGCATCCGGATTGGCATCTACAACCATTTCTCTTATTTTTCCCCCAAAAGGAAGAGGGACAGTGACACCTTCCAGAGACGCAATCTGTGGGCGTATACGGTAGGTTGCATAATCTAAAAGTTCTTCTTCCGTTAGCGTTTCACTGGAAATAACCATTTGAATCACAGGCACTGTGGCGGGGGAATAAAGTAAGATTTCCGGGGGTGTCACACCCGCAGGCATGCGTTTGAGAACTGTTTGTGAAATGGAAGTTGCTTGGCCAATAGCACTTTCGATATCTACATTGGCATGAAAAAAAGACGGATAATGGACAGGCCAGATAAAGTTTGAGATTCAATACGTGAAACGCCAGTAACATAATTGGACAAGTAAATTTCACTATTAGTTGTAATTCTTTGGCTAAACTCTTCAGCTGGTAATCCATTATAAGTCCAAACTATGCTGACAATTGGCAAATTAATATCAGGAAAAATATCTTTAGATGTTTCGTTAATTTTCCAAACGCCAACAATTGCAATCATAATAGCGACAACAACGAAAGTATAGGGACGTTGTAAGGCTAGCCTAATCATCGACATAACTTATTGCCAGGCCCCCCCCTAAAGCTTTGATTAACTGAACTGTATTAGCATAACTTAATCCTAAAAGCTCTGTATAAATTCTCTGATTGTCCAAGACCTGACGTTCATTGTCAGCCACAGCTAGATAATCATCTACTCCTGTTAGATAACGATTAAAGGCCAACGCATAGGCTTTTTCTGCCGCTTTCACAGATTTTTCTACCGCTGCGCTTTCTTTTAAGATTTGTTGTAAATTCAGCAGAGCATCCTCGACTTCTTTAAAGGCAATTAATATATTTTCCTTGTAAAGCGAAACAGCTTCTCCATATTCAGCCCATGTCATTTCAACGTTGTAATAACGAGCGCCCGCGTCAAAAACAAATTGTGATATATTTGCACCATACATCCAAAGTCGGCTCCAATTAGTTAAAAAATCTTTAAAATTAGGGCTTAAAAAACCTGCAGAGCCAACTAAATCTACTGAGGGGAAATAGGAAGCATATGCTACGCCAATCTGTGCATGTATTGAGGCCATAATTCTTTCCTGTGCGATTACATCAGGGCGTCTTCGCATGATATCTACAGGTAATCCTGAAGGAATTTTTGGTGGTAATTCAGTGATGGCATTGTGTTCCATGCAGAATTCTGAAGGTGGCTTACCAATTAAAATAGCGATTTGATTTTCAAACAGGCCTCGCAATCGAAGGGCATTTTCATATTGAGCTTCTACAATATGTAGATCTAGTTCAGATAAAGCAACGGGAGTAAAATCATTCACTTTAGTTTTGAATCGATTTTGGGTGATAGACAAAGCTTTTTTTCGCGTTAGGATTGTGGCTTTAAAAAGGTCTATTAAAGAATCTTGAATACGCAGCTGAAAATAAGCATTAGCTAAGTCAGTAGTTAGAATCAAAAGGGAAGCTTGATAATCCCATGCTTCAGCCTCAGCCTGTAGAAAAGCAGATTTATATTCATCCCTATATTTACCCCATAAATCTACTTCGTATTTTAATACAATGGGTAAGGCAAAATGTCTTTGATGAGCACGTAAAAAATGATTTCCTGTCACACTAAACTGTTCAAATAAAACGCCACGGTTATAAAAAAAAGGATTCAAATTTACTTCTGGAAATAATTGTGATCTTACAATTTTAGCAAAGTTTCTTGCTTCGCTTACTCGTTCCATGGCAGCTTGCAAGCCAGGATTATTCATTAGCGCCATTTCTTCTAATTCATTCAGAATAGGATGATGAAATATTTCCCACCATTGAGAGTAAGATTCTGTGTCATTACAATCCTGTTCATATTTCCATTTAATAGGTGTATCAATGGCTATGGGTTCTAAAGGTGGCTCCAATTGGCACCCCCATAGGAAAATACACAAAAGAAAGGATAAGCATTCAAAAAAAAATCTGCACATATTGATATGAATAAAAAAAATGACTATATGAATGCCTTGAATTTAAATCAAACAGCCAAAAGCATAGAAATATGAAAGATGCCAAAATGATTGTTTACAAATAAGGAGAAAACATGACGAATTTAAGACCATTAGGATTACCTCAACAATTTGCGGACGCTCTCTATCATTATAAGCAAGGAGAATTGCTTGAGGGAAATAAGATCGTCCAAAATATGCCTAAGGACGTTCAGCAGAGTATTTGCGAAAAAATTCAAACTGCGGCCCGTAGAATTTTGAAGGATACACATCAGTTTGGAGAATTATCATTTTTAAATACAAAAAGTTTTGATGTGATGCCCACAAATGCATGTCTGGTCCAAGCATTACGGTTATGCGATGTTTTTAAACCGAAGTATAGGCTCTGCAACATCTTCATCGCAAACATGGGCCGTAACACGTGCTAATTCATCCAAGGTGCATGGAATGTCGTTCCAGATTTTCTGATTATATGCAATCGGCGGCGTCATTTTTTCCCCCTTTTAGATTTTTCCAAATTAAGTTTTGAATATTTTTGCAAAGATACTAAAATATTAATTTTAGTCAATCAATTTTAAAGAAATTTAGCACTCCTCAACATAACTTGACCTAATGATAGGGATGAAATTGCCTGTTGTTGCAATTAACATTGAAAGAAAACCTTAAGAAAAATATAAGTTGAAAGAATAATTTACATGGTTAGGTTTGACAGATGATGACAATGCAGCAATCAAAAAAACTTGAGGATAAGCAAGAACTGGTCTTGGAGAACATTCCGTGGTTAGAATCTCCGTTTTACGAGGAACAACTTGAAAAAAGTTCCTTTAGCGCTGATCAGAAAGAACAAATACGATTTTTTGCCGAAAACGGATATTTAGTCATTCATCCAGAAATAGAAAATTTTGATGAGATTGCCAATAACATTATCAGCAGCCTGCATGAGCAGCAAACTAAAGGGGGCTCTAGAGTTCAAGATGCTTGGCGCTATCAAGATAACATAAAAAAGTTAGCTTGCCATCCTAAAATTCTGGAATGGTTAAAAATTTTATATCAGCGCGAGCCCGTTCCCTTTCAGACTCTGAATTTTAGCAAAGGCACAGAACAAGCAACCCACAGCGATCTTATTCATTTTAGCTCTGTCCCTAGTCGCTTTATGGCAGGCGTATGGTTTGCATTGGAAGATGTGGATAAAAACAATGGAGCGCTACATTATTATCCAGGAAGTCATAAACTCCCTATTTTTGATTTACACGATATAGGTATGTCAAAGTCCACTTTAAAAACCCGCGAACGTCAGTACAAACTCTATGAACTTTTTGTTAAAAAATTGATGGAACAATCCCGCCTTAAGAAAGAAACCATTGAAATAAAAAAAGGATCTTGCCTTATCTGGTCTGCGAATCTATTCCATGGTGGAGATCCTATTGTGGATAAGTCCCGCACTCGTCATACGCAAGTGACTCATTATTACTTCGACGAATGCAGATATTATAACCCCCTTTACTCTGATGTATATCTCGGAGATATCGCCTGGAAACAAATTACAAATATCCGCACAGGCAAAAAAGTTGGCCATACCTATAACAAAAAGGATGTTCCATTGCCTTTAAAAATACGTTTGCGCTATTTTTTGGAAAATTTCTTACAAAACAATAAAAAAGGTCGAGAAATTTTTGCTTTTGCTAAAAAGATTCTGACCAAAAACAAATAGTTTCTTAAACTTATTCAGAAGTAAGTTTTTTCCAGCATTCTTGCATTTTAAGACTAAGTGAGGGTGTGAGGAGGTGGAATGCAATCGGCCACAGGTGATGCATTTCGGTGTCAATAAATGCAATTTTCCCATCTTTGCAAAAGGGGATGTTGTATATATGCACTGAGTCGGCTAAACCTACGCTATTCATGACATGAAAAAGTGCAAATAATTGATTTTCTGTGATCGATTCGCGATACTTCTTTTTGTTTTTAGCCTTATCAACGATATTCATGTCCTCCACAATGAGTATAAAATTCTTTCCCTTTAAGCCTGGCAGTGAGGGGGGCGAATCAGGCAATGGATAAAGCCATTTGTGAGGAACTTTAAAATAAGATTGCAAACCCAAGGCGGCGATAACGTAGCGTATCGCTTCTGCCCCTATAATTCGGTTTACTAAAATTTTATCATCCATAAAGCAATGGTCATCTAAATAAGCTTTTATTAGAAAACCCTTTAGATTAGGGTGTCTAGCTACAAAAATCTTATTCCATCGCCATTCCTCTAAACCTTCAAAACCAGCTTTTTTCATCGCTTGTTTGTTTGCTGAAGCTCGGGCTTTTGAAAAAATTTGATCGAGTTTAGGCTTAAGATAGTGGTTGGAGGGGAGTAAATAAGGCTGCAGGTTATGCCACGTGGCGACATCAATAGAAGAGCTTTTCTGCCAACTATACTCTTTACTGTTTTCCTTTGGAGTCCCAATGGAAAAATCGAAAGGCTTTGACCATTCAGTGCTCTTGTTATAAAATTGTGTTTTAAAACGAAAATAATAAGTTTCTCCAGGTGTCAGCAGGTGACACGTTTCTTCAGAAAGGGTAATCTCATTGGATGCATGGGTTACGTCTTCAAGTTCAGGTGAAACCCAATCAAATTCAGCGCTAGAAGAAATCTGCCAGTATATCTTTTCAAAGGTAGGAGCTTTTGTTTGGATCTGAAATGTAGGTACGCAATCAAAGGTGGAGTTGCCATTAGATACCCAACATTTATCCGATGCATCCAGAGTTAAAATGTTCAAAAAGCTAATAAATAAAAAAAAGCTTAAACGCATGATAGATCCTATGGAGAGGCCTCCCTGGCCTTAAATCCTGTTATTCTTAAAGCATTAATAGAGTCAAGAAATATTTTTAATAAGTGGGGAGCCTTGATAAATGCAGACGATAATAAAGAGCGTTAAGTCTTTTAGATTGAAATGATTTATGAGGGTTGCTGATGTTGGAACTAATAAAATTAATTTGCTTATATTTAAATTGACCTATACTGTAATTCATGAGTTTTTACTATGTAAGGATTATCATGGATTTAGAAGCTAAAACTTTAAACGGTCGTGTTTATTTTGGAACCTTTGACAAAGATAATGATGTGGATCCAAGGACAAAGCGAGGTGGATTAAATTTTTTTCGTTTTAACCTTATTGGATGGCTATTGCATAAACTAGGTTTTGCCCATAAAGTACATTACACTGAAAAAGAAAAACATGGTGTGAGGTACCTTTATCCTAAAAGTTTTACGGCTTGGAAAGATCGGCATAAAACTGATGCTGGCCTAAATATTGAAGCTTTAAATCAAGCATTATTTCAAAAGGACTTTGAAAAAGCCATTAAGATCATTTATGAGAATTTTGCCCTTCATATAAAAGTAAATAACAAACAAAAAACCGCTAATCCTATAGAAGCTATCCAACAAGTGCCAATATTACCCCAAATGAAAAATTCACAAGTTCCTGCAATTGCATTTGGTAAAAAACAGTGGGCAGAATTAGGTCTTGAAGTGAAGGATTATCCCCTTCCTGAAAATATTGATGAGATTCTTAAAAAGCCCTGTCCTTATTCAAATAATGGAGAAACGGTGGAACAGTCTTATGTGCTTGTTCAAAAACCAGAAAGCATCAATGGGGAAGCTATCAATGGAGATAATTTTGTGAAGTTTATGCAATCCAAATTCCCTGAACTAGGCCTAACTGGTAATGGATCAAACACAGAGGATGCTAAAAAACTTAAAGGCAATGATAAACCTTGTTGGTTGTTGATGAAAAAGGAAATTTTCGGTAGTAAAAAGAGCTTTGTCGAACTACAACAGATGATCAACGAACTGGGTCATGGAAAATACCAAATCCCAGACGCATTAGATGTTATAATCTGTGCCATGGCAGAGTATGCCCGCTCAGAAACAAATTTATTTAATGATTTAAAAACGCTTACATTTTGCCAAGATAAAAGTGAATTTGGTAATCAGATGGTTGTTGGGCGCTGGCACGTCGCTCCAAATCACCTCTATGTCTCCAAAATTACCCCCAAAACCTTTGCCAACGAACATTATGGCATTACACCCCTGCGCAAGTTCTAAGATGATTGGAACTTGGCTTTCTTAGTTGATAAAAAGACTTAATTTTTTCTTTTTTTGCACGCTTTGACTATTTTGGGGTTAAATAGAACTAAAACCTGTCTTTACCACTAAAAAAATTCTTGATAAAATATATTTAGTGGTAATAGATCGATTTATTGAGGGTTTTTATCGCACCAAGATCATAGAAAAAACAGGAGAGATTAAATAAACCTTTAATACCATTCTCTGGTAGATTAAGATTGAGCCTATCTCTTTACGAACTCTGGGTGCTCTGTGATAAAATTTTGAGACAAAGCCATTTATGGTATGGATTCTCTTTAATGGATGAAAATAAGCCTAAAAACATTTTTGAAGAAGCCGGCAGAGCAAAGAAAAAAGTGTCTTCAAAGACACTAGAGACTTCCCCATCGGAAAAAAAGATGGAATCGCAAACGCAACCTGTTTCCTTTAGCTCGGGTCAGCTGTTAGACTTACATAGGGATCCGGAAATTAATGTCATGCTTAATAAAATGTATCGCATGCAGGAAGACATTCATAACCGGCTGGAACAAATTTATAATAATTCCGGTCTTTCAACCAGTCAAATAAAAAACTTTCTTAATAATCCAGGTAATTTTCCGCCAGAAATTTGGCAACGGATTCAGGGGCAAAGAGATATTTTTGAAAAAAAAATTGTGGAAGTCCTACAGATTTATGCAAAAAAACCTAAAAAGGAACACATCAGTGGGTCAAAAGAAAGAAAAGCAAAAACTTTAGGTGCAAGAAGAAATTGGATACCCATGTAAAAATAGGGAGAAATAGATGGTTTCGCGTATCGACTTATTTATGCCACCCGACAATAAAAGTAGATATGGCGTACTTCAACATTTTACAATGAAATTTGGTGAGGCGCTAATAGCGGCGGGTGCAGAATGTCGTTTTCTCAAGGCAGACCGGCATAACCCTAAACCCTTTTTGGAAGCATTATATAATGATCCACCCGACTGCACGCTTTCATTTAATGGACTTCTACCTGATGAGCAAGGCCATTTTTTTTGTGACATGATAAAAATTCCGCACGTAGCGTGTCTGATGGATTCCCCTACCCAATACCTTGCATTAGCCAGTAGTCCCTATACTATTGTAACTTCACCTGATAGGTTTGGTACTGAATTTTTTAAAGGGTTAGGATGTGAAAATTCTTTGTTTTTGCCGCACGCTGTTGAAAGTGATATCACACCCCTTTCGAAGAAAACTTTCCCTAAGTACGAAGTGACTATGTTATCCTCTTGCATTGATTATGAAACTATTGAAGAATTATGGACTTCAAAGTACTCTAAAGCTGTGCGTGAAGCTATGCACGAAGCTGTAGATATCTCTCTTTCAGATCAGGAAACATCCTGTATACAAGCTTTTATACAAACCATGGACCATCATATTGATGAATCCCACATGACGCCTGGTATCTTAAATTATCCCGATATTATTGATCAGATTGAAATGTACACAAAGGGAAAAGAACGTGTAGAACTGATTAGGGCTATTAACGATGCCCCTGTGAATATATTTGGTACGCACACAGATTTATGGAAAAAATACTTGAAAAATAAGCCTAATGTGACTTTTCATGAATCTGTGGGGTTTGAAATAGCTATTGAAGTCATGAAGCAGAGTAGAATTGTTCTAAATAGTTGCGCTTGGTTAAAAGATGGGACTCATGAGAGGATTCTGACTGGCCTAGCTTGTGGTGCGCTTGTATTGACCAATGAAAATATTTATATGCGCGAACATTTTGATGATGGCGAGAGCATCGCTTTTTATCAAATGGGAAAATGGAATCAGGTAAACGAACAAATTAACTATTACTTGAGTCATCCAGAAATCATTAAAAAAATAACTGATAAAGGCCGCGAGATAGTGATGAATAGACACACATGGGACCAACGGGCCAAAACCTTTCTAAAAGAACTAAAGCCAGTCTTAAAAAGGATTAAGAATAAAGTTGAAGACTAGAATAGGATTCCTTTGATTTTGTTTGGATTTTCAATTTTTTCAAAGTCTCCTAGTATCCCAAAAAGAAAACTGAGCTTTTTTTACCGACATTTTAATATCATCAGGACAGGATCCAGACAAAAATACATTGTCTGCAAGTCTTTTAATCACTGAGACCCTTGCCTTTTCTGTTTCATTGTCCATAAGAGTAAAAATAGCTTGGGGAGGTTGTCTAATATCCCAAAGTTTAATCAATCCATCATCAGCGCAACTTGCAAAACAAAATTTTTGGATATTTTCAACAGCCCAGACTCGACCCTTATGTTCTTGGCCCATATAAATTATTTTGTTCGATTGAACATCGATGACACGAACCGAACCATCAAAAACGGATAAGCTATACAATTCTTTAAAATCTTCTAAAGGGCTAATGGCAGAGATAAAAGGTCTAGGTTTAATATTCTTATTTTCCTTAATCAGAGAAGCCCCGAGCTTCCATTGTCTGGAACTATTTAGCTCGAAAAGATCTAACTGGCATCCTGTAATGACTAATAAAGCTTTCTCAGTAATAGGTTCGACTGCATAGACCCAGTCATTATCATTCGTATAAGTATGACTCAATGTCTTATCACGATCATATGAGTTAAGGGTAAACTGAGTGGCCCATCCAGCAAAGAAAAAAGGCTTTTTAGATTGGTTATCAAAAGAAGTTAGGCAGTTGACTCGATCTATATTTCGATCTTTACAGGTATTGATGAAAGTGTCGGGAAATTGGGCATGAAAAGCTTTCAAATCTTTAAGATGTTGGCCTGAATGGTCCCATAAAGAAATCTGACCATTTCTGCGGCCACTCATCCAGTATTTGTCATTTAACGGAGTTAAGGCTGTGATCCACTGGGTGTAATCTATCTTTTTTAACGCTTCAACGATTTTTATAAGCTTTCCATCTAAACTCCATTTTTTTATAGATCCATCTTTTGATCCCGAAATAAATGACTGGTCAGAAAGCTTAATTATACAATGAATATCATCCCAGTGGACATTTTCCAGCACTTTGATTCGGCCTAGACCTAATTTTTCTTGAACTTTGGGTTTAGGTTGTTCTGCAGGCAAATGATTCTTTAAGGATAGAGAATCAAATTGATCTGTAATCGCACTGACCATTTTTTTTACCGTTAGGATTTTCGAAGTTTTGAAATGCGTATGGCTAAAACCCCAAACTGTTTAGCCCTTTGAGGAAAACCAGGAATAGAATCATAAACGTGAACTCCTTGTTCTACACTGCTAATATCGGGAAGGCATGCTGCGACACCTTCAGTGTTAAGCATCTCAAAAAAAGATACATATTTATTAATTTTAGTGATTTCACAGATGACCTCATCGGTATTACCATGCCTATCCCTATTTGTGAATTTTAGGAATTCTCCAGTTTTTAAATTTCTAAACATTCCTGTATTAATCCTACCCTCGACTGTTTTTCTTCCATTTTTGATCAGATCGAAATAGGGTTGTTTAATAGGGCATGTACTTGTCCTTCTATCTTTGCTTTCAAATCTATTCTGAGCCTCTTTTAAAGAAATACTCGAATAAATACGTGGTAAACCCTCATAAGCATTATTTTCACTGGAAGAGGTTTGTTCCATTTTACCCTCCTTACCTTTTATTGAAGCCTCGACTTGACTCTTTTCATTACTGTTGAGTTTTCTCTTTTTTGTTTCTTCATATTCCATTCGAGTAGCTTCAAACTTCCTTTTCTCACTTTTTATTTCACCTAAATCTTTGTCATTAGAAGCTTTTTTAAGAGTTTGACTAAATATAAAAGTTGAGTCAAGACTCGCCTTTAAGCTAAATCCATTGTTTTTCAAAATTCCGAGGACATCCGAAGCGAGTTTAGAAATTTTTACGCTTATCGATTCAACTTCATAATCTTCTGCATAATTGAATATCCTTTTCACAAGATATTGGTTGCGGTTCATACTTTCTTTTGGATCTGAAGCGTATAACATTTCAACTTCCAAACATTTGTTGGATGAATTTTGAAAGACTAAGACACCCACAGGAATTTTTTCTTCATACAAAATACGGCATTTAAGATCAGGATTAATTTTTATTTTTTGTAAAAATTCAGATTGAGGGCCATACAAAGGTGCTATCTTATAATAAAACAGCTCGTTTAAAAAATTCGTGTGATTACTATCATCTTTTATTAAGCGTTTCAATTCTAAGCGCAGATTTGCATGAAGCTTTGAAGAAATTTGATTTGAAATAGCCATTAACAACACCTTGGTAAATTATTAATTATGTTTGAAATTCTTCCAATTTCTGCCTTTTTAAATCTTTTTAGGGATAAAAGCAAACCAATCTTAGTTTTCTATGCTCTTATGTCAAAGAAAGAAAGTTGAGCTCCTTCATTTTTTCCAGCAGGATTTTTGGGACAAGAACCTGAAACTAAAGTATTCTGATTGATGCGAAGCAGCGCTGTGACTTCCCCTACATGCCCTCGAATAGTGGACACGCTTTCTTTTGAACGAATGTCCCATATTTTAATCGTTTGATCTTCACAACTACTTGCAAATACACCGCGTGAAATGTTTTCAGTAGCCCAAACTCTTTTTTTATGTTCATTCCATTGATTTACGATCGTTCCCTTTTCGATATCAATGACTCTTACACTTTCATCCCCGCCAAAAACTCCTAAGGCAAAATGTTGCGGTGAGGAATCTAAAGGTGTTAATGATGAAATAAAGGGCCTTTGTTTCTTATTTCTAAATTCTTGGACTAAAGTTTTATCTCGTTTCCATATTTTGTTTTGTTTTTCCCAAATATCTAATACTCCTCCTATCACCGCTAGAATGCGCTTTTCAGACAAAGGATGCATGCAATATACCCAATCATTAGCATGTGCGGTTGTTGAAGATGTGGTTCTTCTTTCAATCACATTGTATTCATCAAACATTGTAGGTAATCCAATAAAAAAACTTAGCTTTTGTTTATTGAAACCCGGAGCTAAACAAAGAATGCGGCGTTGATTGTAGGGATGGCTGACGTGTTCTGCACGGGGAAGCTTAGCTTGAAGATTACTTATGTATTCTCCCATTGTATTCCACAGGCGTATTCTTCCATTGCGCTCACCACTCACCCAATATTCATCATTTAAAATTCCAACTGCAGTTATCCAGTCTTTAGAATCTACTTCGACCGGTTCTACTTCGCTAATCACTTTAATCAATTCACCTTCTTGACTCCACTTGATCAGAGAATTATCTTTTGAGCCACTAACAATAGTTCCATCAGATAACAATTTTAAAGCATGAATGTCATCCCAATGGGCATTTTTCACAATAAATACATTAGAATAAGCTTTTTGTTTTTCAGGAAACTGTTTCATCGCTTCAACTTTGGATTCGCTTATTTTCTTAGAAAAGGCGGGAATGTCTTTGCTGATCACGTTAATGGTGGAGGCTGTAGAAAGTTGAGCCGGGCGAGACAATAAATATTCAGTGACACCTTTTTTGTATAAGTCTTTCCAAGCATGGACAATGTTAAATTTTTTTTGTTTAAAGAAAGTTAAAGATTCTGTTTTAGTTTCGCTCACAGTGACATGAAAGGATTCATGATTCAGTTTTAATTTTTCTGCTTCTTCAATGATTTTATTTAAGAGCTTTGTTCCAATGCCTCTTCCTGAATTTTTTTCAGCATCGACTACAAAAAGAGATTTGATTTCTATACTTTTCTCAATTTTATGTTCTGCAAATTCATTGCTTAGACAAGTTTTGAAGACAATGACGCCTACTGGAGCTATCTTTTCACATAAGAGATAACACTTCCGATCGGTGCCTTCTTCAATTTTTTTTAGTGCACTTTCTTGAGAGCCATAAAGCGGTGTTAAAACTTTTTGAAAAATTTCTCTCAAATCTTTCATTTTTTCTGAATTTCCAGCCACAGGGGTGAATATTAATTCAGAAGATGAGTCGACAGTTAGTGTGGCTAATGCTTGCATTGAATAATTGCCTATATTTAAATCATAAAAATTCGAAAGTACTGAACGAAAAGCATTATGTCAACACACATGTTTGTTTCGGAATAAGTTCCGTTTTTTATCCTTTACACTTTAGCCTTTTGTCTTTACTTTCGTCTTTTACCCTTTTTTTAATTATTATGATTGAAAAAATTTATCTTATAGACCCTTATGGCAGTCAATATGGAGCGCTGCACCATTTCACAAAAAAACTTTATGAAGCCTGGCTGCGCGCGGGTTATCAAGCTCGATATTTCACTGTTGCTGATGAGGCCTTAACAGCTGCATTAAATGATCCTCCCGACCTCATGATAGGATTTAATGGTGCGCCTAAAAAAGATCATATTTATTTTTGTGACATTGTAAAAAAGCCCTACTTAACGCTTTTAGTTGACCCCTTTTATCGTTTTTTTGATGTGACGGCCAGCCCCTATATAATTGTAGGTTGTGATGATTTTTCAGGCTTTTTAGCTTTAAAAAAATTGAATTTGCAAAACGTTTTGTTCGTCCCTCACGCTGTCGAATCTGATTTGGCTCCCGATCCAAAGCTCAAAAGAATTTACGATGTTTCCTTTTCAGCCACTTTTATTGACTATGAATCACGCCGTAAAGAGTGGAATACAAAATATCCTGAACGCATTTGCAAAGCTATGGATGAAGTGGTTGAAAGAACCTTTATGGATCCTGAACAGACCTTTGTAGATGCCATTTTGAGTCAAATGCAACAGATTTATCAAGAATATCCAGAATTAAAAAAATTAAATCTCGATACCTTATCCATTTTTAGAGATATTGAACTATACATAAAAGCCAAGGAACGCATTGACATCTTAAAGGCCATTCAAACAGCCCCCGTCCACGTTTTTGGTCACACGACTGACCCCATGGACTGGAAAAAATATTTTGAGAAGCAGAGCAACATTATTGTGCATGATGCCGTACCTTACGCAGAGAGTTTAGAAATCATGAAGCAAAGTAAAATTGTTCTCAATAGCAGTATCAAAAATAAGTTTGGTGCACATGAGCGAATCTTTGCCGGCTTAGCATCAGGCGCCCTGGTTTTAACCAATGAAAATATCTATCTAAAGAAATATTTTGCGCATGATGTTGATATAGCCTTTTATCAATTTAATCAGATTAATCAAATCAATCAAACCATTCATACCTATCTTTCCGATGAAGATAAACGTGAATATGTCGTAGATAATGGGCGTGAAATCGTGATGAAATATCATACTTGGGATGCGCGTATAAAAACTTTCGAGGAAGATCTTTTTCCTTTAATTGAAAAAATCTCAAGCTCCTTGTAAAATATTATATTTAAATATAAATCACTGTAAATCAATAATATGTGAATATTATTTAAAATAAAAAATATAAAACAATTTGCGTTAACCTGACATTTGGGTTATAGTTAAATTAGGTAAAATCTCATATATTTTTAGTGATACTCAACATCATAAGTTGACTTGTCTCTTCTCATTACAAAACAAAAAATTTTAAACTTTAATAGGAGATCTCTCATGAATGCTAAATGGCTTCTTATTCCAACTTTAGCCCTTGTATTTACAGCTTGCGAACAATCCCCCAAAAGAGATGTTGGAGCTACAGCTCCAGATAATACTGCAATCAATGCTCGTGATAATAATCTTCCTACATCAGGTGATCAATCTGAATCCAGATCAGATATAGCGATCACACAACAGATTAGACGGTCGATAGTGACCGACAGTACTCTTTCAGATAATGCAAAAAACATTAAAATCATTACTCAGAATGGTGTTGTTACCTTAAGAGGTCCTGTTAACACGGATCAAGAAAAAGCAACTATTCAAAATAAAGTGCAGAACGTTCCCGGTGTTAGTAGTGTAAATAACCTTTTGGAGATTACACAGAGGTGAATAAACTTTAAAAAGGAGTAATGTCATGAAACAATGCGTTTTCGGACTTGCTAAAAGTCAGGAACAAGCTCAAAGAATTCTTTCGCATCTTCAAAATGAAGGGTTCTCTAATGCAAGTATTTCTTTGCTAGCTTACGACAAAGATAATCGCTTTACTCGCAAAAATGCTAGAGGCGAACTTGAAGTCAATCAAGATTACTTTGATAACGTGCATGAAGAAGATATGCATGACACACGTCGTCGTCAAACTACAGGATTTGTAGGGCATGAAAAACATACCAAAGCTCCCGAAGGGGCAACTACAGGTGCTGTAGCAGGTGGCGTGATCGGTGGATCCTTAGGTCTATTAGCAGGCCTTGGGGCCTTAGCAATACCTGGCTTAGGACCATTTATTGCTGCAGGACCCATCATGGCTGCCCTCGGTGGTACCGGTATTGGTGGAACCGTCGGACTCGTCTTAGGGGGTTTAATAGGCCTCGGGTTTCCTGAATATGAAGCAAAAAAAATTGAAAAAGGCTTAAAAGAAGGTCGTATTTTGATTACCGTTGATACTCAGAATTCCAATGAAGTTTCCAAAATTGAAGAGATTTTAAAACATGATGGCGCAACTGATGTTTCTACTGTAAACGCTAAAGCCGCTTAATGAGCACAAGATATTTATCAAACTGCTAGTGCAGTTTGATAAATATCTATCTATATTGCGAGTGGCTTACGCATCAAAAGGAGGTCTACCTTGGCTTCAAATTTTCAAATATTAATCGAGGCTGTTCCCTTCATTTCTGATTTTGAAGGGGCTATTATATCTAGCTCTAATATTAGACCGGACGAAATCATTTTGATGAATTTTAGGGAAAATCCCCGGATAAACATTACATTTTGTGATGGCAAAAAAATTGATTTGCCGCTCCACATAAACCCGCAAACAAATGATGTATGGACAATTTATATTCCTGAAAAAGTCTATAAAGAAGCAGAAAAGGACTCAGAATTGCGTGAATTTTTACGTGGACTATTTGCTAATCAGCGGAACATGGAAGTGGAACTACAAGAAAAAGAGGATAGTATTATTATTCAACCGGTTGGATCGAGAAAACACCTGTTCAAATTCATATTCAATCGCTAGATATTACGGGGTCAGGCTTGACATTTTGACATTTGGTTAAAAAATAACTTATCCCTAACAGACTCTAAGACAAAGAAATCAAAGAAAAATACTTTTTTCATACCGCGGCGATGATGAACGATAAATAAAACCGAAATGTCAAAAATGTCAAGCCTGACCCCCAGACTGATCCCCACATCTTGAAAGACGTGCTGACGAGCGTTGTAATACTTTCTCGAAAAGCTCCGGTGTGCTCCAAATTTCTAGCTGTTTGCGGGCTCGAGTGACAGCTGTATAGATTAATTCACGGCCAAAGTTTGCACTACCTTCTGGTAGGATGACTAACACATGATCAAATTCACTGCCTTGGCTTTTATGGATCGAAACACAGTAGGCATATTCATAGCGCGGGAGAAGTAAAGCAGGTATCTTTCTGCCTGAAAAAATAGCATAGTCGCCGATTTGAATTTGTTTATCCTCATCAAAAGGTCCCTGACGATATAAGAAGCCGATATCACCATTAAACAATTCTCGTTTAGAGTCATTTGTTGTTATGATGATAGGTACGGCCAATAATTGATGACCTTTGGCTTTTTTTTGCATTTCTTTGTAAAAAAATGCATTTAACTGCTCTACCCCTAAAGGTCCTTTACGTAAAGAAGAGAGGAGACAAAATGGACTGGATGCTACGGATATATGAGCAGCAGATAAAGTCATTGATAGATGAGGCCAAGCTTTGTCCCAAAGTTGACGCTGGATCTGTAAAGGGGTTGTCTCCTTTAGCATTGGACAAAACTGCAAGACATCTCTGCAAGTATTCAGTAAATGTAAAGCCGCTTGACTTTCTCCCTTTTTTATCTCCCGAGCTAAGTTGACGATTTCCTTAAGGTCAGTACGCAGGCATTTTTTCAATTCTACCCTAGAAGTTGAATCACTAAGATGATTCATATCAGAAAAAAAAGAACCCACCCCTACCGGTGGGAGTTGAAAAGGATCTCCTAACATAATCAGACGCGCTCCGGGCTTCAATGCTTTTAAAAGCCTAGCCATCAAACTAATATCTATCATGGAACATTCATCAAGGACTAATAAATCAGCAGGGATAAATGCTTCTTGTACAGTAGCTGGAGGACCTAAAAGACGGTGAATCGTCGCGGCTGTTATCCGAGGAAAATCTTGAATATCAGCGACTGCTTTTTCTAAGCTTTTTTGCAAATTGGTAGTGGCTTTCCCTGTAGGTGCTCCCAAAACAATGCGGCAATTGTCTCTCTGACTATTAGTAAGCCCACACCAAAAAGCTTTGATTAATAATCCAGCTGTATATGTTTTGCCTGTTCCGGGTCCTCCGGTTATAAGAGTTAGACATTGGTTTTGAAAATGGGTAATAGCTAGGGCTTGTTCCGGCATGAGTGAAGGGTTTTGGTCGATAAAGGACTGAATTTCTTCTTTGTTTAATTTTAGGGTGGGTTTTTTCGTTGAAAGCGCAAAGAAGTGGGCTAAACAGGTAGATTCATTGACCCAGTATTTTTGAAAATAGTATAGATCGCCCATACGACATAATGGAGTCATTGGAATATGATTTAACTCTGCACTTGTCAGCACACTGATTAAATTTGGGGGGATGCATTTAACGCTTGCGCTAATTAATTGCTCCAGTTCGAGCCATTCATCATGAGTCATTTCATAATGTTCATCAATTTCCCAAATATCTTTCGGTTTAGGAAAGACTGTTTTACTATTTACTATAATGCATAAATGACCGTTTCTCATAGCTTGAGAAAGGTGTAAAATGAGCGGTTCTAGATCATGCGATCCTCCCAAATCTTTCAATAAATGATCGGATAAAGCGAAATCAACAAAGGGGAGGGCTTGGATTTTGCGAAGCTTTTGCAATAAAAGATTTTTTTTAACAGAAATCATATCAATTAAAGATGGAATACACCTGTTGTTTGTTTGGATGAGCTATCTAGCCCCCGTAAAAAAATATAATAACATCCTCCATAAATGTCTTCAAAGGGGCGTTTATCGACGATCTTCAAATAGCGTTTCAACGCTTCCTTATAAATATGTGCCTGGAAGAAATAGTCGTGTTGCTGCATAGCGAAAGCCATTTTCTCAGGAGAATAGTGTGTTAGAGTGGGGCCAAGCCAATTGCTTTTCCAATCGATTATATAGTAACGGTCCTGAAAACAACATATAAGGTCGATGACTCCCTTGAGAAAACCGTTTTGCCAGCGCATCTCCTCCGCGCTCATTTGCTTTTCACAAGGATAAAGAAATTCCATTTCACGATAAAGATTTAAAGGATCCATCTCTCCCAGACAGAATGAATGAAACCCGATAGGTGTTTTGAGAACGTTAAAAATAACATCACACAAAACATATTCCCAGTCATGGAACTCAGAGTCTTTAAGGAAAGGTTGAATCCAAGGGGCTAGACTTGCTGGAGAAAGGCATTTTTGAACTTCCTTAAAAGGAATCATTTCCAATATCTTGTGTAAAAGCTTACCTGTTGCCGCACCTGCAGGCAAAGTATGCGGACTTTTTGCAAGAGAGTTAAAATCATGAGGCAATTGGCCTGTTGGGTTTTCGTATGGGGTTTTGTTTAGTTTTGAAAGGGACGTAAAAGATTGAATAAAGCGACGTTCTCCAGGAACGATGACGGGCTCAGGGGTAACTAATTGCTGAAGCTTAAGCTCGGATATCTGTTCCTTACTTTTGATTTGTGTAAGGGAAAATGCAGCATGATTTAATAGACTATGAGAAAAATTTCCTTCAGGGTTATCTTGGATGAATTTTTGAAGGTTCGAATCATCTCCTTGCCCCATTCGTTGATAAAGTTCTTGATAATCGCAAGATGCTTTGCCCAATCGCGCTAAAAAAATATCCATGGGGGATGCGCAGCCAAAGTCTACCGATTTTGCTTTAAAACTGGTGGCTACAGGCACATATAAACGGTACTTAGCGCGTGTCATGGCTACGTAAAGCTGGCGCATTTTTTCGGCATCCAGTTCTTCGCAATGTGCTAAATATGCATCAGAATCCTTTGAGGGACATGGTACTATACATTGTGAAAATTCTTTCCTTTGAGGGATTAATAAAGACGGAGCTTTGGGACGGCCTATCAGACCATAGGCAAATACGATATCGTATTCGAGTCCTTTGCTATTATGAATGGTAAGGATCGATACAGCGTCTTGGTTGGGATCAACAAATTTTTTTAAACGATAGTCATCTTCAGCAGGAATGCTTTTAGATTCCTCTAAAAAGGTGACAAGTCTTTCTGGAGTTGCCGGATGTTCACTTTGATGCTCCATCAGCAAGGTAGCTATCTGGTTAAGGTCATCATAAAACAGATCGCCTCCTTCCTGAGAGAGTAAATTCTCGATCACAGTTAATCCATCTGCATGCCAACAGGATTGCATTAAATGACTGAAAAAGCTTCCAAAATTATCGTCAGCTAATTTTTTATTTAAATAAAAAAATTCGGCTGTTATTTTCTCCATCAGGTGGATATTTTCTAGGGCTTTAATCTCATTGTAGTTCCAACCCAGGATGCGGCCGCCTAGGGCAATTTTCATAAAGTTTTCATTTTTGCAATGCAATACCGCCATCAGTAGTTCCTTCAAGGTATCCCATGCAGGGGATTCTGTTAACAATGTCTGTCTTTGCATGATAAAGGGAATATGATAGATATTAAAAAAGGTGGCTAAACGCCGCGCTTGAAATTTATCTTTAATCAGGACAGCAAATTGTTTGAAATTGAGTCTATCTAAACTATGTAACCGCATGATTTCTTGGCTAATGAAAGGGAAATAAAACTCTTCTTCACTATGTTCGGGAGGAAATTTTTGATTGGCTTTGGCAGCCACTACGGCGGAAAAAAAGTGAATATTTCCGAGGCTATCTGAAAAATGTTTTTCAGCTGCATGTGGTGATGATTTTACAGGTGGATATCCTAAAGATTGGTTTTGAGCGAGGGCAGGAAGCGGAAAAAGTTGGGGACAGTTCTGGAATAAAATGTTAAGACCCTTCACAAGCGAAGGCTGAGAACGGTAATTGGTGTCTAGGGAAGCCTGATGCTCTACCCCGAGTTTAGTGGCGGCGGATAGATAGGTGTATATATCCGCTTGCCGAAAGGCATAGATGGATTGTTTAGGGTCGCCGACCAAATACATGAGGCATTTTTTCTCATCATTAAGGAAAAGCTTTTGGAAAATTTCCCATTGTATTGGATCCGTGTCTTGAAATTCATCGATGATGGCAGCGTGATACAGTCCACGAACTTTACTTGCAAAGAGCGGATTTTCTACAGCCTTAAGCATGCCTTTTAAAAGGTCATCCTCTCGATATTTTTCTTCTTCCATTATATGTTTTTGCACAAAGATGCGGCAATAATGAGCCATGCGGGCAAAAATAAATTCAACACGTTGGGCTCTTTCAACCAAAGGTTTTAAAGTTTGTTCCAGTAAGGTAAGAAGTTGCGGATAATTGAGGAACAGTTGATCGGGGATTTTTTTCTTTTTATAGGCATTTTCGGAAGCTAAGAATTCACAAATACCTAATCCCTCTTTCACAAGGTTATCCAAATCCTCATAACCCCATTCATTTTTTTTAAAAAGGTCGAAAAAAGCATAAATAGATTTGAAACTTTTATTTTTGAGAGGTTTATAATATTCGCTTTGTCGGTCGAAGTCGTCGCGCATTTTTTCGGGATTGAGCTGATGAGTATTGAGTAGCTGATGCATAATGGTTTGAAAAGTTTTTAAATCTGAGGTGAAATCGGGAGCAGCCGTCATGTCACAATCTTTATCCAATTGTTTCAGCAACTTTTCTTGGACTTTTTCGAGAGTGTAGTGAGATTTTATGAGGATTTGCAATTGGGCAGGGCTATAAATGTCAGGTAGGATTTGAGTACGAAAAAAATCACGAATGATTTGATGCATGTCATGATGATTTAAATTTTTTTCCTCTTGGCCCATTGCACTCATGGGGAAGCTACTTTCAAAGACAAATTGCGTCAACATACGGACACAAAAGCCATGGATGGTGTAGATATGCGCTTGATCAAAAATGGCCAAAGCCTGTTCGAGTTGCTGAGCGGCGCTAGTTATTTTCTGTGGACCTTGCTCTAAAATAGCTTGGAGATAGTCTGGCCCCTCTTGGCTCTGTTCTCGAAGAATTATCAGCGACTTTTCTAATGTAGATCGGATGCGCAATTTTAGGTCGCGGGCAGCGGCACGTGTAAAGGTAACCACAAGGATTTGTTCCAAACAGGTAGTTTGTTGAGTTATAAAGTCATCTTCTATTAATAAACGCGTGACGATGTTTTCAATGGAAAAAGTTTTACCTGTTCCGGCTGATGCTTCTAGTAAGTAATTTTTACGAATATTTAATTGCCTATTGAGGACATCAAAGCGGTTAATCTTCATCTTTGGAAGTCCACGCTTTATAGAGAGGAGAATACATTTTTTTAGCCTGTGTCTGCCAATGCTCTATTATATTGGCTGCATCGAAACTACTATGACGACAAACCCACTTTATATATTCGTTATACATAGGATTAAATTCGTCGTTTAATGACTGATCGATAGCTTTTTGCAGGTTTTCAGTGTCTTGATGCACTAAATCGTAATGCCACTCACTTTGTAAAGGGGAAATATGGCGTAAGCTTTGGAAATAAAAATCTAAAATTTCTTCAAAAACAGTGATAGGGTTTTCAAAAAAGGCATTTTTTATGTTTCCACTTTTTAGGCACAAGACTTGCTTCTCAATGGGTAGTCGATAATGATCAATGATGTTGCATAGAAAGATAAAATCCCCCCAGGCTTTTGTCGCATCTTTTGTATTACCATAAATATTTGCTAACAATCCTTTATCAGAAATTTCAGATAGCGTTCCCATAATTTTGGTACAAGTTTGTCCCTTATATTTGATTTCCCATGGAGGCAATTTCCATCCATGCTCATCAAAAAAAGGGTGCTCGTACTTTTCATGTAATGTAATCTCAAATATTTTGTTTGCGTCAATACCCCACTGATCCAGTCTTTCGTGATATTTATTAATGTTATCCTGGATCTCACTCACAGCGCTTTTTTTAAATAGCCCTAAGGGCATTTTTCCTTGTTTTTCCGCTTTTTGAATGATTTCATTTATATGTTGTTTTAGGGAAGCTTTCTTGAACCCATACATCTGTAAAGGATCGATGACAAAAGGCTCTTCACAATGTGCATGACCATTTTCATGAAGATAGATCCCTAGAGTTTTGCTTAAATAATGTTTCAGCGGATTTTGAATGGCTATTTTAATTTGTTTGATGTCTATTGTGATTTCTGAATCTACTATCCGTGTGTTATCTTTTTGGTAATTAAAGTCAGGAATGAAATGATGCTGCGGTTTTTTATTGGGTTTGTAATAGCTTAGGGCAGCACGAAAGTCAGATTTAGAGTAATTTTTAAGGTTAGAATTCGCAGAAAAATAGTGTGCGTCATAAGAATGATAAGGGTGAGTATAAAGAATTTGACCTATTGTATAGGCTTGATTGATGTAGGCCATTAATTCAGACACTAAAGGAGAAGAGGCTTGTTCTTGGCCATCTTCAGAGGCGTAGTCGCTATAACTTAATATAAAGTATTGTCTTGCGGATAACAGAGCTTCTAGAAATAGGTAGCGGTCATAATCCGTATGAGAAGGACAATAATCACTTAGGGGTTCTTCTTTCATTAAATTCAGAGAAAGGCGCGAATCCTCTCGCGGAAAAGCATTTTCATCCATCCCAATCAATGCAATGACTTTGGCTGGTATGGCACGCATAGGTAACATGGAGCAAAATTTTACGGCCTGCAAATGATTTTCATGATAGATAAATGTGTGTTGGTTGAATAAAGTTTGCAAATGCTGTCTTAAGGCAATAAAAGTCACTTTTTCATCACAAATCCATCTAGCGGATGATGCAAACTCATCTAATCGGTTATATAAATCCTCATTTGCCTCTTCGTTTTCCTCCTCGCATAGGAATATTCCTATTAGATCTTTAAGTTCATGAATCCATTCTTGATAAGTTTTTTGAGACCCATCAGTCAATATTTTCAGATGTTGTTGTAGCGACCGTAAAATGGTCATCCATTTTCCAAGCAAAATGCCTTGATTAAATTCCATATCAATAGAAGATGCCATAGCCAAACCAAATAGGAGATCGTCAAAGCCGCCTTCCCATGTTCCTTTTTTTGTATCTTCAATCATGCCGCTGTCATATCTTTGATGAAGAATTTCATTGCGGTGCGAGATATCGTTTCCCCATAGAATACCTGCTTCAATCACCCAAGTACGTATCTGCTTTACATCTTCTAAAGATAAGCGATGCTTTTTTTGGAAATTTGAAAAGTTGAATAAAAATAAGATGTCGCCTGTATTCCAGCGGCCAAAAGGTAAATCGATGAGATGCCAGAACTGTTTAATGAGGGAATCTTCGGAAAGGGCGTGCATGTCCATGACTTGAAAATCTAGTAGGCTTTCACTCTCCCCAAAAGTTTGACGTATGTAAGGGGCATATTGCATGATATCTGGTGCCATGACAATGATGTCCCTCGGTTCAATAGTACCCTCTTTTTCAATGATGTTCAAAAGTGTATGATAAAGAGCTTGAATTTCACGTTGTTTTGTAGGCGCTTGGTGTAGTTGAATAGATGCATCGTGTTCAACCAGAATTTTTTCATCTTTATGCGGATTACGCATCATCAAAATATCGGCATGAAGATAATCCAAAAGACTAGGAGGGCGATTCGAATTTTCCCAGGTCATGCAGTCCTCGTCATAATCGCTATAGACATCGATTCGTTGAATGCTCTCAGGCAAAAAATACCGAGTAAACGTTTCATACTCGGATTTTTCCAAGAGCTCTGCCATTTTGCGTCCTAATTTACCCCAATTAGCTAAAAGAGAATTTTTTTCATGTAAATAATCTCTCAAAACGGTTTGTTGTTCTAAAGGCGCCTTTTTCTTATTCCAAAAATTTTTCAGTTTTTGTGTTTCCTTGTGAGTTAAAATATCCGTCCAAAAAAGGGAACAGGGTGATAATGAATAATAAAAAACAGGAAGCAAGTTTGCGGCTTTTTCAAATAAAAGACATTCACTTTGCGGGATAAAATTTATGGAAAATAAGTGGATACTTACATTAGGTGGAGGCTGATTGATTAATTCTAATGTTTGAATTTTATACGAAGGGGTGACCCATTTATTGTTCCCTGTGGAAAAAATGTGATGCCACAAGGCTTGTTGCCATCCTGGAGAAGAATCATTCCAATTTGAAACCATCCGGTGGCCATATTTCCCGTAATCTATAAATAGTTTTGCTAAAGTTTCCGATAAAAGTGCCAGACGCTTTTCACTTTGCCTTTTTAGCTTTAATGGGTTATGTGATTGAAAAGTGATTTTTAAGTAATCCATTAGGGGTTGCCACTGCTCTCTTTTTGAGGGGGGAAGAAGATTCCAATTTAAGGCTACTTTGCGGATATTTCCTTCGATGGCTAACATGATTTCGATTAGATTGGGTATATAATAAGAATCTTTCTTTTTAGAGATGAGTTCGTATATTTTGCTTTGTGCTTCATGAAGATATAAGATCTCTAACCCAGCTACAACTTCAAGTTCTTTATCTTGAGATAGTTGCAAAATAAGCCAGGCTTTGATGGCGGCTGTGGGCACGATCAGTAAGCGACGTGCAAAGGGAGAAGAAGATGAGGAAAAGAATAGATTGTGTTTCAAATCTTTTAAGAGGCTTTCCGTGCGGTTGCTATAAAATATTTTTAACATAGTAAATAAGACGTGCTAAGTTTGATCTGATTTTAAAGGGTGGAGAGTAAAGTGTAAAGCGAGGTGATGAAAAAATAAGGACTTTCTCGACGTTGATCGGCTTTTTTTTACTTGAGTCTAAACGCTTAACCCCTCATACTGAGGATTTATTAAAAAATATAGTTATATAATATGCTGGCTAAATTCGTTCGAAAAGTTTCTTCGTTTACTTATTTGAATATCACCCAATTTCTTGGGGCACTGAATGATAACGTTTACAAATTATTGATTGTGTACTTTTTAATTGGACAGGAGGGGGTCGAGAAAGGACACACAATTTTGGCATTAACAGGGGCCATATTTGTCTTGCCTTTTCTTCTTTTCTCTGCTTTTTCAGGACTTTTGGCCGATCGTTATAGCAAACGTAATATCATTGCTTTTACTAAGATCTTAGAACTTATGGTTATGCTTTTGGGCATTGCCGCCTTTTGGTATGAAAGCCGCTGGGGATCCTATTTCATCCTGTTTTTGATGGCAGCCCAGACCGCGCTTTTTGGACCCTCCAAATATGGTATTTTACCCGAGCTCGTCCCCCATGATAAAATATCTAAGTCTAATGGATTAATGACATCTTTTACATTTTTGGCGATTATTTCCGGAACTTTCTTTGCCTCCTTTTTGGTCGACATTACAGATAGAAATTTTATCGTTGCCGCTCTTTTCTGTGCTGTGATAGCTCTTTTCGGTGTTGTAGCAAGCTTTTGCATTGAATACACTCCTCCGGCAGGAGCGTCTAAAAAATTTGATTTACGTTTTTTATATGAGATCTATGATACATTAAAATTAACCGCTCAGTATCCCTCTCTTTTGATGGCAGTTTGTGGTTCAGCTTTTTTTCTATTTTTGGGCGCATTTGTTCAACTTAATATGATTCCTTTTGCCACCCATTCTCTTCACCTGACAGATATCCAAGGAGGATATCTATTTCTGCTTACAGCTTTGGGAATTGGAACCGGCGCTATGATGGCAGGCAAAATTTCAGGAAAGATGGTCGAGCTTGGACTTGTACCCATTGTAGCCTTTGGAGTGGCCATCAGTTGTTATTTGATAGATATATTTTCGGGAAATTTAATGATCATTATTCCTATGGTTGTGATTGTTGGTTTTTTTGGCGGGATGTATGAAATACCCTTAGATTCTTATGTTCAAGTGGCGAGTCCTAAAAAAAACCGAGGGCAAGTCGTGGCAGCGACGAATTTTTTAAGTTATGTGGGCGTCCTATTCGCATCAATTACCCTGTATGTTTCAGAAGAAATGCTCGGATTTAGTCCCGAACAAGGCTTTTCCATTATTGGTACAGCTACAGTGTTTGTTATGATACTTATTGGTTATCAGTATTTTGATTATTTGACTGATTTGTAAGGATGATCCTTTCGCGTATTCATTTCCAAGTAAATTTTTATGGACTTGATAACATCCCCGACACCCCCGTCATTTACGTTTGTACACATATGGCATGGAATGACACATTGCTCATGTTGGGAGCCCAACGCCGTAGGTTGCGCTTTTTTATTCAACAGGAACAGGACCATAATAGCAAATTTATGCGTAGGCTCTATCGCTTATTAAGGGTTGTTTTCATCCCCACGATAGAACCCTTAGAAAATAATCAAGTCTGCTTGTTGGCTATAAAAAAAATACTGGATAAAGGCATTTCTGTTTGCATTTTTGTCGAAAATAGCTCTATTGAACAAGAAATTGATAAACTCAATCGATCCTATTCAGTAAGAAAGATTTTAGATGAAACGCATTATTCTATTGTACCAGTGACTATTTCCAAAGGGATTAAAGATAAAAAGATGCGATTTTTTGTTTGGTTAATGGAAAAAATCCGCATCCCTGCCACAGTAGCTTTTAATGTAAAGATTCCTGGCGTTCGACCTATCCCTGAGGATTTTGAAGATGATCTATGCTTAGCCTCCGACTGATTTTACTGGTTTCACAAATTCTTCTTCATGCTGCTTAAATAACTTGTTTTTATTTTCGTCAATTTTTTTTTCAAGACCTTCCATGAACTTAATTTTAAAATAATCCTTAAAATTAATAATCTTAGCTAGTTCCTCATTTGAAAGTTCATCTGGCAGAAATTTTTTCCACACCACATTTGTTGAAGCATAATATTTCCATTTTTTACACGTTAAGGAAACGCAAGCCAGGTCTTTTTGGGGTAAATAATCAAAAATTTGCGTCCAAATGTCTTTAAAGGGATCTTCATCAATTAACTTTATCTTTAATGGTATTACAGGGGTACGTAGACTCTGCAATCTTCCACTTTCAAGATTTAATGCTTCTTCAACGGCTTTGCATTCGCGATATCTTTGATAGGCAATTTTTACTATATAAATGCCTCCTCCTAGGGAAGCTAAAGAGAAGGCTGCAGCGACTATAGATACGGGAACGCTTTTAATAGATATTCCTTCCTTTAATAGCCATGCCCCCCCCCTCCTGTTACAATCGTTGTAAAAGCTAAAGCGCCTTTTTCAAAATGGCTCATGGTTTTCCATTTGACATCGCCTTCTTCATTTCTATTAGAATAATTATGTAAATAATAGCAGCAATTACAATTCATAAGTGACCCTTTAATTTAAAATTTAATTTGTATTGAATTAATAAAAAAATAACACCAAAAATATATTGATAATATTCTAAAAAATATTCGATTTTTATTAGTCATTTAATTCACTATTTTTAAAGTAGCTTTCGCTCGTGTTGATTCAGTAAGTTACGTTGCTTTATTTTAAGATTTTTTATATGGATTTTACTAATGATGTGTTGTTTATATTCTTGGCTTTTATTGGATATAGTTTCTATTTTAGAAAACTTTATAACTATAAATTTTTTCCAAATTTCATTACTTGAAGAATATAAATTCCATGTTTTGCATGTTAAAGCAACTATGCAAAGATCTTTCTGAGATAGATGTTTAAAGATTTCAATCAAAACGTCTCTGTAAAGAAAGGTTTCATTTAATTGCATGACCTTTGTTTCTTTTAGACTTTTTAAAATACCATTCTCTAGATGAATGGCTGCATCAAATTTCCGACATTCGCGGTTTCTTTTGATGGCACGGGGCACTAAACAAGCAATAGAACCTAAAGATGTTAATCCTATAACAGCACTATAGGTAAATTGGGAAACAACAGGATGTTCTATACCATTGATTAATAAGAATATTCCACCTGCCACTCCAGCTATGCTGGAAATTAAACAAATTTTCGAACAGTGATTCATCGTTTTCCAATGAATAGCGCCATCTTTATCTATATAATTATAGCTAAAGCAAAAAGAGTCACATTTTGAAATCATTAGAAATCTCTCAGTTTATTAAGTAAAAAATTATGTTTATAATTTTGTTAAATTTATAAAAAATGAGCTAAATTCTAACTTATAATTTTTATTTAAATCAACGAAAATAATAATTAGTATAAAATTAAATATTTAATTTTATGAATTAGAAAAGGTGTTTTGATTATACTGATGCGGTGAAATTAAGATTAAAACCCTATTGAACGCGAGTTTTGGATAAGGAATTCCATGAGGACATCTTCTTCCATTCAAACAGGATGAATCACACAGGTCACTACACCCAGATGCGAAGCTCTGTATGTTCGGTGACCTCAATTGGCTTAAAATCATCATTTTCTGGCATTAGAAAGAGTCGATTTCCTTGCCGATGAATTCTTTTTACAGTTAATTCACCATTTAATGAAGCAATGACTATTTTTCCATCTGAAGGTTCTAGGCTTCTATCAACAATTAAAATATCATGATGGTGAATGCCCGCTTTAATCATGGACGAACCTGACACTTTGAGAAAAAATGTTGTGTCAGGGTTTTTAATAAGATGTTCATTTAGCTCTAGCTTTCGTTCCACATCGTCATCCCCAGAGGTGGGAAATCCTGCGGACACACGAAATTGATATAAGGGCAGGCGATAAACTTATTTTGAATGTATTTTAAAATTGTTTCAACTTCGCCAATTGGAACTTGAATGGCTTTTGTCTATCTATCATTTTTCATCCCGAGATTGAGGGTTAATCGCTGAAAACCCAAGCTTTCATGAAAAAGATGCTAGAGGACTTCTAATAAAAATGCTACTGGATTTATTCCTTGACGTCAAAATATAAGGAGTGTCCCTTTAATTTGCCCTGAAATTAACGCCTATCAAAATTGACATTATGAAATTGTTTAGATTATAATACTATTTTATAGGAGTAACTTCATGAAATTAAATATTAATAATATTAAAGATCTTAGAACAAAATGCGAAAATTTAAAAGAAAGATCCTATAAAACGGTTGGTCCTCAATATGAAGGACGTACCGTATCGAAGATTGTATTTGAAAGGAAATTAAAGATGGCAAAAAGCGTTTTTTATATGGATTAAGAGCTTTTTTCGCGACTTTTTTCACATTAGGGATTGGCCTTGCTTCACCAAAAGTTAGAGACTATTGGGAAAGGGCAGCTAAAGGAAAAAAAATTACAGAAATAGAGTTCCCGCGTGCATTTCAAAGAAGAATAAAAGCTGTGATGGAGAAAAAATTGGCTCTTGATAAGCCAAAAGATAGAGAAGTCAAAACTACAATGGAAGAAGTGATCCAGTATTTTCAAGTGGGAACGGTGAATAATATAATTAAACAAAAAATTACTGATGATGAGGCTCGACAAATTGCACAATTAATCGCACAGACAAAGCAAACCACCATGCTAATGATTGATAATAACGAAATTAGTGAGCAAGGTTTAAATATTATATTGAAATCAATAGAAACGAATCGATCCATAGAAGATCTGATGCTATTTGAACATACATGGGGCAATCAAGCAGCCAGCGGATTGGCTACTCTCATTGAAAAGAATAATAGATTAGATAGTGTTTCATTTCATGGAGAAGTGATTGGAAAAGAAGAACTCAAAAATTTGATACAAGCTATCAAGGGTAATAAAGTTTTAAAAGACGTTTCTATTCAAGTGAAAAACTTCCCAGATGAATTTGTTGACGAGCTTGCAGTAGCTCTAAAAGACAATCATACTCTCACAAATTTTTCTCTTCGCTGCCCTGAATTGAATCAAGAAAGCCATAAAAAGCTTCTAAAAGCTATAGAAAATCATCCGAGTATTAAATATTTTAATGTACCAACCCCGAAACTCGATGCTGAAGCTTTAGACCAACTGAAAGTCAATATTGAAAAGAATGCATCCTTAGAATCTCTCACATTAGATGAAAAAGAGTTAATCTTTTTGGCACCTGCTCTAGCTCAAAATACACACATTAAAACTTTAAATCTTACAAATGTAGGTGTGCCTGGAATGCAGGCCTTAGCAAAAGTTTTAGAGAAAAACAATTCCATAGAAAAGATTCGTTCTGGTCATAACGCAGCGGGAGATGATGGGATTATTGCATTAGCTCCAGCGCTGGCAAAAAATAGATCTCTTAAAAAACATCGATTTAACGGGCAATAAGATAGGTGATAAAGGAGCTGCAAGCCCTAGCAGAAGCGTTGACACAAAATGACACATTACAAGCCTTGCAACTGGGTGAGAATCAAATAGGGCCGGAAGGAGGAAAGGCTCTTGCAGGTATGTTGGCCAAAAATAGAAGCATTAGATCTATCATGTTAAATGAAAATCAACTAGGCAACGTGGGTTCTGTGGCCATACTTAATGCTCTAAAGGATAACTTAAGTGTCGCACTCATCAATCTTTCGAAAAATAAGATTGGCGATGAAGCGATAGAAGCCTGTACTCAGTTACTAGCGATTAATTTAACATTGAAAAATATAAATATGAAAGGGAATGTAATTGGCGACGATGGAGCTAAGGCCCTAGCCCAATGGATGGAAAATAGGGTGAAAGGTGTAAACGAGCCAAATTCAACCTATTTGGATTTAAAAGAAAATCTCATCGGTGACGAAGGAGCTGTGGCTTTGGATATTGTAAATAGTGAACCTCCTTTTAAAAATGTATATGTATTTTTTGATGAGTAACGGAAATTAGGGCCGGTTCTGCATAACTGCATATCTTTTTCAGATTTTCAAAACAGAAAAAAAGATATGCAGTTATGCAGAACCGGCCCCAAGCCCTTTTTAATACAAAAAATCGACTTTGTCTATAGCATCCTCAAGAACAATAACAATCGCAAAGTAATCGTCTCGCCCTAGGACAGCCCCAAAATTATTCTCTTTATAAAAAGCGAAATGATCGGGAGCATGGCATACTTTTTTCATGCGGCTTTTCAAAGAGATTTTTTTATCATTTTTATCTTTCTCCCGAAGGATTTGGCTTGGAGATGTTTTTCTTAATACTTTTCCAAGCTTCCCACATTTTTTGATGTCCTTCATGCTCAGGATCAAATAATAGGAATTCTGCTTTGAAAGAGATTTTCAGCATAGCAGGTGGTTTATCATAACTATATGCGTTCACTTGATCAAAAAGAGCACACCAAATCCCAGGGTAATTACCCTTGCTAATCCAGTGATGCGGGACCACATGTGTGATTTGGTATTCCTTGAACATGTCTTGGCTTCCGATACTTATCTTATGATAAGCGCCTAAGGTATTTAGTACAGAAAGACTAGAGCATTTAGCCACCATCTCAGTTAGGGTTTTTTCTGTTTCTTTTGATAGAGCATTTCTCCATAGCAAGTTGTTGCTGCCCAAGAAAGCTTTTAGATTTAAGTTCATTCCAATTGATTGCCTGGTTTGTAGATGCTTGCATTTTGTCCTCCATTTAATGATTCGGGGCCGGTTCCGCCTTGATTGCATACCTTTTTTTCAAAAAAGATATGCAATCAAACAGAACTTGCTCAAATCGTAAATAATGTGTATTCAGATGAATTACGCCTAGTATAAGGCGCTATAGATTGAGACTTGATGGACTCGAACCATCGACCCCCTCATTAAAAGTGAGATGCTCTACCGACTGAGCTAAAGACTCTTGATGAACCCCAAGGGGATTCGAACCCCTGTTATCGGAATGAAAATCCGGTGTCCTAGGCCAGGCTAGACGATGGGGCCTAGGCAGTTCTTGCTAAATACTTGCCATTATTAATTTTACCAAAGGCTATTGGCGTATCTTTCTTTCAAGCAGGCTTGAAGACGTTTCATCTTATCGAATTTAGTCTTTTTTCGCAACACTTAAATTGTTGCTACCTCTTTTTCTTTTTTCTCCGCATAGATCATCAGCTTCTTTACAGTATTTATCCGTCAATTCCTGCATGTTTTTTTCAATCTTTTTCAGAGCGTCTTCAGCTATTATCACCTTCAGTTTTTTGCTTTTTGGCTGAATCATTACATTCTCGGCGAATGTTTCGGATGCTGATTTTTGCTTCTTCCTTTTTCTTATGACAATGCTTGACCATTTCTTTGCGCTGCATTTTCGTCCATAGGAGGAATTTTGATGCGTATTGTATTCCCGTCTACAATAGGCATAAGACCTAGATTGGCTTTTTCAATAGACTTTCCAATCGCATTGGTCGTCGATGGGTCAAAAGGGGTTATGAGCAGCATGCGTGATTCTGGGGCTGTGATATTAGCGACCTCTTTGATACGCATTGTGGAGCCGTAAACGTCCACTGACACTCCATCAACATTCCTGGATTTGCTCGATTGGTCCGTATAGCTTTCAATTCATTTTTTAAATGTTCAAGGGCGGCTATCATTTTCGATTTCGCCTGATCAAGGATATTCATAGCACTACTCCTTTTAAATTAACTGATTAATGTTCCATTTTTCGGATTAGATAATATTTTTTTTAAAGGTTCTTTATCCAGCAGATCCATATTAAAAACAAAAATGGGTAGATGATTGTTCATACATAAGACAATAGAGGTAGCATCCATCACTTCTAATTTTTCTGCAAGATATTGTGAATAGGAAAGCATAGAATATTTTTTAGCCTCAGGAAATTTGAGGGGATCTTTATCGTAAACCCCCCGTACTTTTGTTGCTTTCAGAAGGATGTCGGCGTGGATTTCACAGGCACGAAGGGCGGCAGCTGTATCCGTTGTAAAATAAGGATTGCCTGTCCCCCCTACAAAAATAACAACTTGATCGGATGAGAGATATTCATTGGCGCGATGCCAGTTATAACTTTCTGCCACGTCAGGGCACTCAATAGCAGTCATTATCTTGGAAGGACATTTGATAGCATCTAAAGCCTGTTGAAGTGCGATTCCATTAATTAAAGTGGCCAGCATGCCCATCTGATCTGCAGGTGAACGTGCGATCTGCACAGCTTTTGCGTTTATACCCCGGAAAATATTGCCTCCGCCGATCACTAAAGCAAGTTGAAAGCCCTCATTTTTAATGGCCTTTAATGAGGAGGCTAATTGGTGTAAGCTAAAATAATTGATTCCATAAATCTGCTCCCCTAAAAGCGTTTCACCGGAAAGCTTGAGTAAAATACGTTTAGCATTAGGTATAGCGTGCATCATGCCTTGTCCATTGTATTTTAGATTGGCGACTATCTTTAGAGGATGGCCTTAAATAAGGCCTCTTGTTATACTCTTGCGCTATTATTTTCTTCTTAGCTCAAATTCAAGCTCCAAAACGTAAGTGATGCAGAAGAATTATTGCATGATAATCTTTAAGTTAAACTAAATGGAAATTCTAAGGCACTTAACAATTAAAACTCAACACATCTCTGAATTGATTTCAGCAACAAATTTTAAATCAAATGTGATATTTAAAAAATTAATATCTAGATTGAGTGGATTCTTATTCATTGATTTCAAAAGTGTTATTGTGTTGTCACTTAATGGATTTTGCCTAAGATCTAAATTTTTCAATTTTTCCAGCTTAATGTGCTTCTTAGAGATTTCTTTCAATTGATTAGCTTTTAAGCTAAGGAAACTTAAACTTGTAAGTTCAGTTAAATCGTCGGACATTTCTTTTAATTGAGCATTGTTAAGATCCAAGTGAGTCAAATTTTTAAGATGACTCAGCTCGTGGGGGATTTTACTTAAAGGATTATGACTAAGGTCAAGGGATTCCAAATTTGTAAGGAACTTCAAAGTGGTGCATTCTTGAAGATCGTTATTTATAATCATCAGATGCCGCAAATTAGGTAAAGAGGCCAAAGCCACAGGAATTTTTTTTAGCTTATTGTTGTTTAAATTAATTAGTTTTAATTTTGATTGGGAGCTCACTTCGATTGGGAGTCCTACAAGATCATTACAGCTTAGACAAACTTCTTGCAAATTGAAAAGGGTTGCGATCTCGTGAGGAAGAAATTTCATTTTTTTATTAACGATTTCGAGATTTTTCATATCACCGATCTTTTTTTCATTTCTAAGATCATTAGCCCAAAATTTCTTTCGGTCTGTACTTTCAGAAATAGAAATATTAACTTCCTTTGAAATCACTTCAACGAAAGTATTAAAATCTTGATTTTTAGACATTTCCATAGCATTCTGTAATTTTTTTATTAAACTTAGGTTATATGTACATTCCCATGTGAGTCGATCCATTTTGTCTAAAGTTGGCAGTTTGGCTTGATTTGGATAAGGTAGATCACAATTTAAGCGTCTAGCTTCAAAATGAAGATCATTGACAAAACGCATAAAAAAGTTGATAGCATTTTCGCTTGTAATATTTGTCATGTCAACATCCTCAAATATTGTAGGAAATGCCTTGAGTAAAGTTAAATTGTTTTGATGAAAAATGGTTAGAGCCAGCTTGCGTATCGTTTTGTTGGTAAGAGATAAACCTGACATGACTGTAGGAGTGGTTTGGAATAGGCATAATACAACCTGCCTATCAAGATAGCATTCTATGCAATTCATAAGATTCCTTATTAAGATTAAAATAAATTATAAATTAATTGTTATGTTTTCGAGAGATAGATTTCGTAGATTTTGATGTTCATAATTTTCCAAACACCCTCTTGATTCTCTAGATAGAATTCTATATAAAATCTCTGTCCTTTTTTGTTGCCGTTAATCAGCAAAATAAAGTCGGCTTTATTTTTTTCATTATTAAGAAAGTAGACATTGTGCTTGTCAAGCTTTTGATTTAAATTAATATCGACTAAGCTCTGAATGAATCCCCTGAAATTTTCATAAGAAGTAGCCGACTGAAATTGGGGACTTGTGTTAAGGAAATAGGCTTCAGATACGTCTCGCGATTTGAGGCGGTCGAAAAACGTTCGAATCGTGTGGATGACAGCCAGTTGCTCTTCTTCAGAAGGTGGTTGCAAATCAAAACGATTTTCAAAGAAATTTTCAAGGGAATCATCTGCGCATAGATTTGATAAACTAAATAAACCAAGAAATAAAATTAAACGTAACATCGAATGTCCAAAAATACTCATATACTCCAAGTGAAAACTTTACAGTGTGCACGAAGCACATTAATAGTTCTTAAGAAAAAGGTTTGTAAGTCCCATAATTTTCCATTAGGCTTTCCGCTTTTTTGTAATTCGTGCGTTTAAGTTCTTCATAGATGCGTAATCCTTGCGAATTAAAGCCCTGTTTAAAATAAAGCAAGCCCAATTTATAGAGGGTATCTCGGTCACCAGGTTTGAGTTTAAGGATGGTTTCGTATTCCTTAATTTCTTCATGAGGCATTTGCAGGTCTCTATAGCTGTAGGCTAACTGGGCATGGACCCAGGGATCATTAGGTGCATAGTCATTCAAAACTTTAAATTCTTCAATGGCTCTCTCAGCTACGGCACGAAACTTTTCTTCCATCTGGGGTGAGTAGCGTTCTTGCGGTATCCAGTGATCTTCATCAAATCCTTCGAGTTTGCGTGGATCTACATAAAGTCCGGAAAGCATTACGTAAGCATTAGCGAGGGAGGCATGGACTTCAAGACTAGTCGGTTCACATTTGACAAGCCTGATATTTTCTTCCACAGTCAAGATGAGTAAAAGTTCTTTAATGCGATGAATATCTTGCCAATGCCACCAAAAGCTAAATTTTTCGACGTAAGGGTTTAGAAACTTAAGCCATTGGGGTAGCTGATAAAAAGAGGATTCCCTTCCATGAAGGTGATCAGCCAATTTACTGCAAGCATTGGCGAGAGCTATATGATACTCCGTGCAGCCTTCCTGATAGTTAAGAACTCCTTTGCAGGACCGAAGATAGCGCTGAATCACCTCTTTATATTGTTCAGCTTTTTTCGTTTGATAATAAATTTTCAAAGTGAAATAGGAAAAGAAAGTCAAAAAAAACAGGCCTAAACTGAAAGCTAGAATTGCAGATTGAGCTAAAAAAGTAAAAAATGAAATCATGAGCACAAATTCAAGCGTTCCTAATGATAAAAAAAGCATATTGAAAAAAACATAAGATTTCATCATGCGCTCAAATTGAGGCAATAAAGGATCTATAATTTTATGTATATTATCACCCACAGAGGATGGATTTAACTTAAAATAATTATCTTCTTCGATTCTTGATGAAGTCATTGAAAAAAGCCTTTGATATTGAGGAATGGAAACGCAAATTCCCTGAGCTTAAATTATGTTTGAAATCTACAGTATATCTTATAAGGATTATAATAAATTTAACAAGATTTTAAACGTCTTTTTCTCTAGTTGCTTAAAAATTTTCAATTGATCAGGTGGTTTCTTCTATTTGAGCAAAAGAGGGTTTTAACTCTTCCTGATAGAAAAGTGTGAGGCCACACAAAATGATTCCGGATGAAGTAAAAAAAGCCCAATTTAGAGTTTCATTTAGAAGACCCCAACCGAAAAGAGCAGAAAACATAGAAGTCGTAAACCCTGCAAAAGACATGAAGGTGGCTGAAAAGCGTTTCAAGAGCCACCCATATAAGTTATAACAGATCAAGTTGGATACAACTAATAACCAAGCTGCACATAGGAAAAATGGCAAAAATTCTGTGACAGGAACCGGATTCCAATTTTCTACGCACCCTGAGTGGATAAGTGACATGGATCCGCCTAAGACCATGCTAAGTCCATTAGCTAGAAGAGGAGAAAATCCATTTTCGTTAACTAGCTGGCGTAAAAGAATCCATCCATAGACACTTGTTGTGGCAGCAATAATAACAGCTAATTCTGCCCATGAAAACACAAACAAATGACCTGTCTCTTGTTCTAGGGAAGTCTCAGAAAGCATCATGGGTAGAATACCCAGAAAACCAATTGTCAATCCTACCCATTTTTTTATGGACATCCTTTCAGAAAAGATGAAATAAGAGAAAAGTGCTGATATAAAGGGAGAAAGGCTATAAATAAAACATGTTTTAAAAGATGTTAAATATTTCAGACCCCAAAACTCAAGGACATTAGTAAGATATATATTAAATATAGCAAGGCCAAGAATGCGTTTCCAGGCACTCCAGTTGATTTTAAAGCTACTTCCTTGACGATAATATTCGTAACCAAGTAGCAGAATACCAGCTAGGAGCATACGTGTGCCAATCAGAAAAAATGGCTGAGTATATTCTAGACCCATCTTTCCAACAGTAAATACACTGGCAAACAGAGCAAATAATAAGAAAACGAAAAACATGTTAATCCATTAAAAGAACCATCAGTATACTTTAAAAGCATAAAATGATTCAACAAATTTATATAAATACACCGTTTGCGTACGTTTCAAAATGGGTTTTTATTGCTTGCCGATTTTGTCACTGCTAGAATGCTGCAAGGCCTGTTGTAAGATTTTCCAATACGTGTGTTCCTGTGGGCTAAGTGATAAAGCTCTTTCGATGGCTGTAACTGCTTCTTGAGGTTGATGAAGTTCGAGATTTAATTTGGCGATTTTCATAAAATAGGTTGGATTTTCAGGATTTAATTTTGATGCTTCTGTCCAAGCTTGAACAGCATCGGTTAATTGATGCTGAGATTCATAAAGATGAGCTAATGAATTCCAAGTCTCGATGTCTTGAGGAGCTATTTGCAAAGTACGTTTAAAATTATATGCTGCACTTATAAAATCATTTTGAGCGATATTGACAAGGGCTAATTGTTTATAGGATTCAGCATAATGGGGATTTAAACCGACGCTTTTGACATAGGCTCTTGCAGCCGAGTCGTTAAAATGCAGCTTTGCAAGCACTTGGCCTTGCAAGAACCAACTTTCAGGAATATAGGAATAAGACTTATTGAGATCTTCCAAAGTCTTATAGGCTAAAAGAAGCTCTTCAGAAGCACTGTCGGCCTTTTCACTTTGAGCGATTTGTTCTTTTGCAAGCAGAATTTGCAAAGAAATACTTTCTGGATACTGCTTGAGTTGTAACTCTAAAGCTTTTAATCTCTTTGATGCAGAGATTGCTTGAACATTCAAAGCTAAGCCTAGTTCATGAGGAGCATTTATTGGTTCCGGGAGATGCATTCCCAATAAGTGAAAATGATGAGATGCAAGGTCTGACCTACCAATAGCCATGAGGGCTTGACTATAAGACTGATGAATCGAAGGATTTTGCAAAGGATTTAAGGCAAAAAGCTCATTAAAATAGCGGACACTATCAGGATAAAAGCCTAATTGCAAATAGATGTTTCCAAGTAACTTTAAAGCTTTTTCACGAGTTACAATATCCGAATTTTTGATAGATTTTTGTAAGTCTTGAATGGCCGAGGAACAGTCATTCAATGAGAATGCTAGCTGCGCCCTTTCCAGTAACAAATCTGTCGATGCATTTTTTACTTCTTTGAAGTGTTTCAATGCATTTACACGATCATTTTTTACATGCAAAAAATAGCGAGCGGCAAACTCGTTACCATTAAAGAACCCCAGATGTTTTTGAAGAAGCATAAATGCTTTTGATCCTTCTTCACATTGCGCACTCAGCGAACTGGTTAATAGAAAATGAGCAAAGAGATCTTGGGCTTTTTCCATTTGGTTTAGAGCTAGGAAAGCTTGAATGGCAATTCCCTTGATGGCAGCTATTTGGTTGTAATCATTCGGCAGCTTCCCATAGATATCAACCACTTTTTGCCATTCTTGCTTTTGAAAGGCGGCTATGTAAAAGCCGATGAGAGGTTCGGTATTTGATTCAGAGATTTTATTGAGCCAAGCTAGGCTATAGTCTGGTTGAGATAAAATAAGATGACCGAAACCTAACCTTAGCAAAGTTTCATAGGATAAGGGACTTTTTTCAGAAATTTCTTGTAAAAGGGCTAATCCCTCCTGTAACTCATTTGTGAGTATTTTGGAAACAGCTAATGCCTCGTTAAGCGGAGCGTCCATAGTTGTTAAAAGCTTGATGTGTGCCAAAGTCTCTTCATATAATCCTTCTTGGTAAGCTGTCAGAGCAGCTATTCTTCTAGCTATTTGGTTGTTAGGTTGAACTTGGAGCACGAAAGTAGCTTTTGAATAAGCTACGGGAAAACGTCCAACGTTGAAGAGAAATTGTGCGTCGGCCAGTTGATTATTTATTTCTTTAGGGTTAAAAATTTCCGGGCTCGAGAAATTAAATTCTTTTACTGCCAAATGAATGAACGACAGTTCATGTTCATGGTCCTGAAGAACAGCTTGGCGATAAGTTTTGATAACTGCGCGTTCGATATCGGATTGTATTAAACCTTGTTCCGTTGTGTAAGGCAATGATTTTGCCAATTTCATTAATGCGATAGCTTTTTGGGATTCACCATCAACAGACCAAAAACGCTGGGCTTTATTAACAAGTTGCTGAGCAAAGGAATAACGATTAGATGGATCTTTTTCCAAGGATTTCCACAAGGATATATAAGGCTTCACATCTTCAGAAAGATCACTTTCAATGAGTTCTAAAATTTTATTTGAGGTTAGATCTGCAAGCAGCGACAAAGCTGGATTTTGCGCGTCGACAATATTCTGATATATAGATAAATATTCATCTAGATGTTGCAAACTGCCCTTGTCTATAGCTTGATACATTTGCTTAGCTAGTTTTAATATAAAGAGGCGTTTGAGTTCAGTTTCCGGTAATGAACCGGAAAGACCCTGGATAAGCGCTTCCGCTTCCCTAATATGGCCAGTCATCATATTTTCATTAAACACTCTAGCTAAATCGCTACTGATTATTTCCAGATGATCCTTGCCAGCAAAAGAAGACTCCCATTTTTCAAAAGTGGTTGTATAGTTAGGTATATCTGCGAAGCGTTGATGTGAAACTTCTAGAAGGATTTGTTTCCTAAATGTTTCTAGAACAGTCTTCTTGGATTTAATAAAATAACTGTTATTAGAAGAAACAAGATTTAAAAGCTCTAAGGACTTTAAGTAAGCAAAACTGCGTTTATCGGAGGGAAGTTTTTCGCCTTCTTTGATGTAGCTAAGGGCCAAAAGAAAATGAATATCTTCTTGATTTTGTTCAGGATGAGTGGCAAGAGCTTGCTCTAATTTTTTGCGCGCTCCCCAGAGCTGTCCTGTTTCAATTTCAGAATGTAATAAGTTAAAATCTAATTTTTCAGAAGGAAGATGTTGTGTAAAACTTGTTTTCATCCAATTTGAAAGCCAATGACGTGATTTGCTTGCGTCCCATGCTTTTAAAGCTTGATGATAATCACCTTCTAGATAAGCTATGCAGCCCTGAAAAAAATGTACCCAAGGTTCTTGAGGAGTGGCGTGGGATGCACTTTGTTCAATAGCCGTTTGCAAGGCAACAATATCCTTTTGAAGGTAAGCATCGAGAGCTAAGTTTAGACCTATCTCCAAAGCGGTACTACTTTTTTTCTTTTTCAGTTCTTCATAGGCTTGAAGAAGATAGTTTTGCGATTTTTTGATTCCTAATTCTTCTCGTGCAAGGTAAGCTTCATATAAATAAAAATCAGCTAAGGGGATCGAGCTATCTGCATGGAGAAGCAAGTGGCGGGCTTCGTAATATTCTTTATTTTCAAAATGTGAGTAAGCGTCGCGCAGTGTATTTTCTGAATCAAAGGCTACCATGACAAAAACGGATAGAAATAATAAGCTTGAAACAACAGAAATTGCAAAAATTTTAAAATATGTCATTAACTAAACCTTAATAAGCTTTAAAGTTAAATATTACACTAAATAGTAATTTTTTCACACAATTTTTACACATGCAGTGAAGATTCTTTAAAGAGTATTTTAAATTTTGGTGAAATATAAATCCAGAATATGTTAATCTTAAGAATATAAAAACCCCCAAATTTTGGGACCTATTTCATGCAAAAACCAAAAATTGTCCTTATTGAAGATGAAGAAGATATTGCAGCTTTGATTAAGTTACAAGCGGAAATCGCTGGTTATAAGTTGCATGCAGAAGTCGATGGATTAAATGGTTTGCGTGCAATTGAGAGAGAAAAGCCCGATCTGGTTATTTTAGATATTATGCTTCCAGGTCAGAGTGGTCTGGATGTATGTCGTAAGATAAAAAGTCATCCTGACTTAAGAGACATCCCAGTGATTATGATTTCTGCAAAAAGTGAAGAATTGGATGTGGTTTTGGGATTAGAATTAGGTGCAGATGATTATGTAACCAAGCCTTTTTCTCCTAAAGTTTTATTTTCTCGCGTTCGTGCAGTTCTACGACGTGGCAAAGAACCCCCAGAAAAAGCGCCGAAAGTTATCGTATTTGGCAATTTCACTATGGAAGTTGATCGCTACATACTTAGGAAAAAAGATAAGCCCATTACACTGACATTATCAGAGTTTGGTATTTTGAAAAGGCTTCTTATGAATAGAGGCAAAGTTTTGACACGCAATCAATTGTTAGACGACATTCAAAATAGCGATGCATTTGTGGTCGATAGAAATATCGATGTGCATATCGCTTCACTGCGTAAAAAGATGGGACCTAATTTCAATTGGATAGACACTGTTCGTGGAGTCGGCTACCGTTTCCTTGAAGAAGAAGAAGAATAAATTCTTGGATAGCATTTAAAAATTGTTTTTAGCTTTTCTTCTTTTTTTTGCTGGACAGGCTGGATTGACACATTTACCCCAAACCAGCGGAATCCCACAGGTTTCGCATGATTCGACTTTCATCCTATGAGGTTCAAAATAAACACCATCCTGATCCACTTCTAGATGATCTATGGGTAATAATTCACCTTCAACATCAATGAAAATGCCGTTTTTCGCTATCTGCACATAGCCTGGATTTAGGTAAACCTTATTCTCCATAATTTTATGGATTGAAGATCCTAAATTTTCACTATAGATTGATTCAGATGAAAACCCATTTGAAAAAGCGCATGTAAATAATAAAAACAAGTAAATAAGGCTTTTTTGTAACATCATTCCTTTCCTCATTTTGAATTCAATTTGTTATACTGAAATTATGCAAGAACAATGCAAAGAAAAGAAGAATATGTCAATAGGAAATTGAACAAGAGAGTTGGTATTGAATTTCTTTCATTTACGTCATTAGTTGTTTTCTTTCCCTCAATTTTCTTAACCTGGATGGATCCATTTTTGCATAGGCCACACGATGGTGAGAAATTTGCACTTTTCCAGGTTGATTTTGTCCAAATCGTGAAACGAACTTGCATTGAGTCACGCAAACTTCACCCTCTTTCCTGTCTTTGGCTTTACTGTAAAAAAGAGCTGCCTGTATGGCATCCTTCAGAGATTCGTCATCAGGCTCTTTAACCTTCCCGAGTCGGAGAATGACATGGGATCCAGGGACATCGCGGGCATGCAGCCAATAGTCAGATCCATGGGCATGTGAGAAAGTAAGTTTGTCATTGTCCTTATCACTTTTACCCACCCAAATTTGCAAGCCAGCTTCAGTGATTAGTTCTCGATAAGGTAATGCAGGGGTATTCTGTGGGCTTTTTGGTGACACCTTTTTCGCTGCAGACAAATGGTTTTTTTGGCAAAAGACTTTACGACCGCAGGCTCTGTTTCAATCGATGATATTTCCTTTAAAAGAGCAGAAATTTTTTCTATATTTTTAGAGGCTAGTTCAAGTTGTCTTTTAAGAGGATCTATAGCCCTTTTCCATTTTTTGCTTTTCTGAAAGCGTCTGATACTTCTTCTGTAGGAGTCAAAGTTGAATCGAGCCCTATTTCTATCTCAACGTTGTCGTGAAGCCAGTCATGGACGATAACAGAAGTCATGCCTTTTTTTATTTGAATAGATTGGATTGAAGCAAGGTGGCTTCATGTTGAAGATTTTCCCAGCCTAGGGCAGTCTCAAGTTCATTTGAAAAATTAATTATCGAACGCTGTGTGTGTTTAAGTTGGCTTTTTAATTGTTTTTCAGCAAAGTGTTTTTTTTCTTCAAAATCGGCCTGTGTTTCCAAGGCGAGATAATTAGCTTCAACATCACTGCTGGAAATAATTTCAATTTTATCATTTTCCTGTATGACCTGCACCGGAGCATTATACAAAGGAACATGTATGGGATTTAATGAGGCGGTTATTTTTTGCAAGTTTTTGACCAAATGGCAGTTTATTTTTTTGGGTATGAATTCGCTTATGAGATATTTGTTATCTTGACCCTTTTGAAATTGAGCAGTAAAATTTTGTCATCCTGCAGTAATTCGCAGGACGATAGTCCCCAATGATGTAAAGCTTGGGTCAACTGCTTACTGAATGGATTCATATGTGTTTTCCACGCATGACTCGTTAAATGGAAGCGCAGATGGGGCTCTTGAAAGCATATTAAAAGAGAAGGCTTGTTTTTGAAATGCAAAATAAATTTGCGTTCGCCTGCACATGTGCAGGCTTCCAATAAGGCTCCTGCTAAAATGGGTTTGATTTCTTGAAGAAGGGCTTTCATTTGTGCTAAAGTCAGCGACATAAATGACTCAACATCATGCGGGTTTTATATTTGAAAGTTTTATGATGCGGCAGCCACCGTCTCATTTTTCACTGCATTTAGTAATAGCGCGACTTTATCTGTATTTTCCCAGGTAAATTCCTTTTCTTGACGGCCAAAATGCCCGCCGAATGCTGTTTTTTGATAGATGGGTCGTTTCAAGTCGAGCATTTTAATAATGCCTTTTGGCGAAAGGTCAAAAACTAATGGAATGGCTTTGCTAAGAATGTCCTCGCTGACTGTGCCTGTGCCAAATGTATCTACTTTTATGGAGATGGGATAAGGAACGCCAATGGCATAGGAAACTTGTAACTCGCAACGACGTGCTAATTTGGCAGCGACGATGTTTTTGGCTACATAGCGTGCAGCATAACATGCAGATCGATCCACTTTGGAAGGATCTTTGCCAGAAAAAGCTCCTCCTCCATGACGACCCATTCCACCGTAAGTATCAACAATGATTTTTCGTCCCGTCACCCCGCAATCTCCTGTGGGGCCTCCGATGACAAAACGGCCTGTGGGGTTTACATAAAAAAGAGTACGATCATCGATAAAACCTTTTGGGGCCAGTTTTGACTCATAGATTTCATGTCTTGGATGATGGTCTCTCTCTTTGTATTTTCCGCATGCTGTACCGATATAACCACTGTATGTATACGCACAGGCTGATGATTATCATCGTATTCAACAGTGACTTGAGTTTTGGCATCAGGTCTAAGGTAAGACAGCTGATTCGTTTTACACAAATGGTTGAGTTCCCTTACAATTTTATGAGCGAGCATAATAGGAAAAGGCATAAGTTCGGGAGTTTCTTCACAAGCATAACCAAACATGAGACCTTGGTCACCAGCACCCTGCTCTTTGTATAGACCTTCTCCTTCATTGACACCTTGAGCAATGTCGGGAGACTGTTTATTGATTGAAGTCAAAATTCCGCAACTGTCATAATGAAAGCCTAAATTCGGCTGGTTGTATCCAATATTTTTAATAGTTTCACGGACAAGATTTTGATAATCTAGTTGTGCTCTAGTAGTGATTTCTCCGGCAATAACCACGAGACCCGTTGTAACTAAAGTTTCACAAGCTACTTTGGAATCAGGGTCCTGAGCTAAGCAAGCATCTAGGATTGTGTCTGAAATATGGTCCGCTACTTTTCTGGATGTCCGATGCCTACGGACTCTGAGGTAAAAAGGTAGTTTTTCATGTTCTTTCCCTTCATCAAATTTTAGCGCAAGATATCATGTCTATGATGTATAGTTCAATCATTTAAAAACAAAAGACCTCTTGAGTTATGCTTCTGTCGATTTTCCAGAAAATCGACAGAAACATAATTACTCAAGAGGTCGAAGAAATAACATGATGAAATGGTTACTTAGTATTTTCATGCTTTTGATGCCAAATTTATTTGCAAATGAAAATGTTCTTTCTATTGATTTTAACTCACTCTCTGACCAGCAGCAAGTAAGGCTGATGGATGGTAAGAAAGTCAAAATCAGAGGTTTTTTATATTTTAAAGAGGGAAGTTGGATATTAGCCGCAACGCCCAATTTAACATGTTGTATAGGAACAAATGGTAAAGCCCACCGGCAGATACATTTGAAATGAGATGGATGGATCCTCAATGGATAAATCAAGCTATTGAAGTCGAAGGTGTTTTTCATCTAGGTTTTTTAGATAATTCCGATGCTTACTATTTTTTGACAGAACCTATCCCAATAAAAAACAAAAATAATTATATGATCATTGTGCTGATTTTAGTTGTATGCATTGTTGTGGTTTTTTGGAGATTTATTCGTCGGTTTGTGTTTATCAAGGGGCGTTCATACTTTTACGCATAAGTTTATTTCACGCAAAGCGATGGCGATGCGATTACAGATGCTTTTTTGAACTAACATCGCATCGCTTTGCGGTTCAAACATTTACGATATTTTCTATTGACTTATGCGCAAAGCCCCAAAGGGGCGTTGTTGCATAAACAACCACTGAGCCAATATTTGAGGTAGTCCAATTAGGACTCATCGGTACTTTCCAGCCATTTCTGAAAATCAGGATTAAAATAAAAGGAGCGCCAGACATCCGGAACCTTCAGCGACGCAGATAATCTTCTTGTTCAACAGATGAAAGCGATTCCCAGTAAGGCCGCCAAACAAAGTTGAACCAGGCCTCACCGCTTTGTCGCCAGAAAGTATCACCCGGGGGATATCCTGGATACATCACCCAAGGAGGATTGATTTCAGTTTTATTCACCGACTTGCTCTTTTTCGTCAGGGTTATGAATATAATCTGCAATCCAGTTTGCGCCTAAATAGCCTGCAACTCCGAAGATCAACCCACCGGCAGCCGCTGTCAGGACAGCACCTGGGCCTGTTTCGATGCCAAATAACGCCCCTGTGCTGGTGCCTATCTGGACACCGGCCCAGCTTGAGCCCCATCCCCCGACTTGGCGGATAGTTTCAGCAGCTACCGGTTTGACAGTTTGTTGGTCGATGGATTCTTTGGTTGCTAAAGATAAATCATAGACGCTAAATAGCAACCCCTACCGCAGTAACAAATTGGAAACCGTGAGTTAATCCTTTAGAAACAGCGCCTTTAATAGCTTTGGCGGGACAGAGCCTTCAATTAAAACTTCACGATCAATAGCGCTTGATTTATGGCTTATCTCTTCTATATATTTAAGGAATTCTGGATTTTTTGTTTTTTGCAATTCGTTCCAAATCTTTTGCAATGGCCTCAGCATCATGGATTGTTGCCCCGGCCTTCAGCAGTTTTTTTGTATTTATCCAATAACGTTTTCCTCCGAATCTCGGAGAACCTAAGGGAAGTTCACTTGCAGAAATGAACTTACTATCTGTCATTCCTAAAACGTGCCTTCCAATAGATACGTTAGAGGAAGGTTTAATCGGATGGATTCCATATTTTTCCGGTTGAATGATTTGTTGAATAAGTTCAGGATTGCCTTGTATTTCCTTTGGAAAAATGACTTTCCGTACTGCTTTTCCAGAAGGAAAGGATTTATATCGGCTAAATATGAATAAAAAAATTTCGCTAAAACATGTCTTGCTTGTGAGCTGGGATGGCTTAATTTAAAACGAGAGGACTTTTCTTGGACAGTGAACGAAGTACTTGAGCCGTAGGGAAGAAGTAATTCTTGCCCAACAAAAATTTGATTTTCATCCTTTAGATTGTTAAGGATAGCAATTTCGTGCCGTTTAAAGGAATTTCCATAAAGAGTCTCGGCAATTTTCGAAAGGGAATCTCCATAGCGCACAACATATTTTTTTTTGTCTGAAAGGATGGGTTTTGTAACTGGATCCTTCTTTAAAAGGTGGTAAGAATAAGGTTTGGCCTTCAAAAAGAGTAGTAGGGTCCTTCAATTGGTTTAACTAATCAACTCTTGAATTTGCTTATCCCCAAAATTTAGGGAACTGCTCTTTTCTAATTTCCTTGCAATTTTATTAAGGTTATCCCCTGAAGCCAGACAATATATTGATCCACATACCCTCCTTATACTATGGTCCGTGAATATAATAGGGAAATATAATTTTGACAATAAAATTTTATATATCCTGTTTAGTTAAGGACCCATCTCGATATTATTAAAGTTCGAATTTCATCTTGGAAGGCTTTTCTACTTTTTCAATTTTCTGTCCCAAAAAATTAATCCCATGTAGCCGGAACTTTTCGGGGTTATCTGAAGCGTAATAAAAGTGTGTGGGTAACAATTCACCTTGATTTCGTATCCCATGCAGGTCCAAAATTTCCGCTACCTGTGCTGCGCAGGTTGTGGCGGAATCTATAATGGAAACATGTTGTCCCATTTCATTTTGGATTAGTTTATGTAAAAGTGGATAATGTGTGCAGCCAAGCAGCAAGGTGTCAATATTTTTTTGTTTTAGCGGTGCTAGATAGTCTTTAACGATCATTTGGGTAGCGGGATGATCGAAAAAATGTTCTTCGATAAGTGGGACTAGTAAAGGACAGGCGATGGAAATTACATCGGCCAATGGCAAACGTTCTTTAATTTCGCGAGCATAGATGCCGGAAAGAGTAGTGGCTCTCGTGGCGACAACGCCGATATGATGGTTTTTTGACGTTGCAGCTGCGCAGTCAGCTCCCGGCTTAATGACATCGACAATAGGGAGTTTTTAAAATTTGTCTTAATGTTTTCACTGCAAAAGCTGAAGCAGTGTTGCACGCGATAACAAGTAATTTGATGTCATGTTCCATCAGAAAAATTCGTTTTAATAGAGTAACGAAGGATAGTCTCGGGGCTTTTTTCGCCATAAGGAAGCCGTGCAGTGTCTCCAAAGTAAATTAGTTTTTCGTTTGGAAGTTTTTGCATGATTTGCTTCATGACGGTCAAGCCGCCAATGCCAGAGTCAAAGATACCGATGGCTTGCGAATTTTTCATGGGACTTTGAGGGTTTTGCCTACGATGATTTTGTCATTGTTGAGCCCATTGAGTTCTTTAATGACTTGAATTGTTGTTTGGTGTTTACGAGCTATTTTTTGCAACTATCCCCCGGAGCTACTTTGTAGTATTTTTCAGCAGATGATGATGATGAGTTTGTTATATTGTTTTTGACCTGAAGAACATCTGTGAGCGACTTTAATGCGTTCTGAAGACTATCAAGATTTTGATTTTGGATTTCTAGAATTTTCTCAAGCTCTCCTAATTTTTGTTTGTACTGAGCCAGAGTTGTAGTGGTTTCGTTGGCAGGTTTTTAAATTGTTTTAAATCGGTGACAAGTCCTTTAGTGGTGGTCTCTAATCCGTTTAATTTCATTTCAAGAGTTGCTGAAGAGTCTTTAAGGGCATCTTTATGCGCTTGTGCCGTATCATTGGATTGTTGACGCAGTGAATCAATGATGTTTTCTAAATTTCGTATCCTTTCATCGTAAGTTTTGATTTCGATTTCATGGTTTCCCACTTCATGACGCAAATCATCCAGGGTATCACGCATTTCACGTGCTGCGGCTGTGGCTTGATCGTCGAAATAGCGCTTGGGCGCAGCATCGAGCGGATTAGTAAGGAAAATTGATAAAGCTGCAAGGCATTGAATGCCTCTGCAGCCTAAGTTATAAATATACATTATCTTTGATAGATTTTAAATTCTGCCCTACGGTTTTGTGCCCAAGCTTCTTCATGACTTTCACGAACTGCCGGACGTTCTTTGCCATAAGATATGGTGAAGAGGTTATCTGGGCTAACCCCGTCAGCAATTAAAGCATTTCGCACAGCATTTGCACGTCGTGAACCTAATGAGAGGTTGTAAGCTTCAGGGCCGCGTTCATCCGTATGGCCCTCTACAAAGATATAAGTGGCTGGATGCCTTTGCAAATAATCCGCAATAGCTCGCAGCGTGTCCATATTTTGCTGTCCCTTGATCAAATTGCTATTATAGTCAAATTTGATGTTTTGGAATATGCCGGCAAGGCCTGGAATTGTGCTAGGATCCTGAAAAGCTTGAATGCCTGGGATACTACTGCCAGGATCACCTGGGCTCTCTCTAGGCTGTGGACTGACAGATTCTGCCATGGCAAAGTCGTCACTCATGGGTTGGTCCTGCAAAGGAATAAAATCACCCTCTGTTGAAGGGGCTGCAGGAGTCATATAGCTGCCTTCATCTGTATAAAAATCATCAGGAGAATAAACCATGCGCGAGTCACCATGTTTGCCTCCTAAGGTTTTTATTCCTCTGCCCACATGGCGGCCTGCAGTTTTAGTGTCTTCCCAAACATCATCACCCGTGCGCCTGCATCCAGTCATTGCTAGCATGATGAGAAGCAGGTTTAAAAGTATAAAATACCTGGTTAATTTCATAAGATCCTCGGCGGTTTGGCTATAAATAATCATTATTATTGAAATCGGCAGTTTAACATAAAAGGGTAAATTTTCTGAAAGAGCTTTTTTCAAAACTCTAATGTTTAATCTTGTAAAAGTTTACTTTCGGGATACATGATTAAAAGTTCAGCACGAATTTTTATCCATTTGTTTTGTTTTTTAAGCTCCTCTTTGATTTGAGGAAAAGTGGGAAAACATTTGTCATCCAGAATACTTCCACCTGTCAAGCAAGAAACTAACACACAAAATGGCATTTTCGTTAATAGCTGTTTTAAATTTTTATTTTTAATAATTAATTCAAAGCTTCTATTCGTGCAATATGAAATAAAATTAAAAACTATTTCATTTGCTTGGACTAAATCTAAAATATATAGGAACTGAGCGACATCATTCTCAGCAGCGTTTTCAAGTATTGGTGAACCCAATTGTATAATGGAAGGCTCATAAAAAATTTTATGCTGTTTTACGTTCTCGCTTATGAGTCTCAATAGAAATTCAATTTTTGTTTTATTAAGCAATATTGTGACGTCTCTTGTTGCACTAAGTACATCTAAACAAAACTGTTGGCGAATTTTTGGCTTAAGGAATATCCTTGCAAAGTGAAGAGCTATTTCTTCATTTTTCCATAAAGGATGGAATCTAACAACTTCAATTCCATTAAAATCCTCTTTGGTGAGAATGGCATGAGAAAATTTATGGAAATTTTTATTTTTTTTACCGACAGATCTTTTTTTGCAATTTTTCTTATAATGCGCGCGATATGTAGTGTTCCAGTCTTAGAATCATAAACCCTTTCTTTTGTTGCATCAATTTTAAAAGCGACTATTTTATCTAACTTTTATTTGTAGCCAGGATTTGATCTTGAGATAAAGACAAGACGTAATTTAAAGGGAATTGAGTTTGATGAGGGTCTGCCTTGGCTATTTGATTATTAAAGCTACATGCTCATATCTGCATTGATCGCTTTGCGCAATTGAGAGGGAAAAGTGAATCTGTTTGCTTGATAAGATACAGTTTGTCCCTCAAATACCTGCCCGTTAATGCTATTCGCTAATCCATTCCACACAAAAGACGTGTTAAATTTATTTTGAAGGATTGCACAAAGCTTATCTTGTTGTTGATACATAAAAGTATTTTGAATGGACATATTATTATTTGAAATTGATGTTGACATAATCATCCCATAAATTAAGGTTTTAGAAATAATTTTGAAAGTTATATTATTATCAAAATTTGAGTTAAATTAAAAATTATAAGAAATATAAATGAATATAAAAATATTCTGAACAAGAATAAAGTATAAGGCACATAATGTAAATAATTTTGTTATAAAATTTTGCTATAATAAAACGAAATTAGATCCACAGTGGCGTTGTTGCATAAATTATCAATGAGTGAGATCACTGATAAAATTCAAGGATTTGTTTAGAATTTTTTAGGTTCCCACGAAGGGAAGCGTTTATTACCCGACCGTTAGAGATCTTTACTGCTTCTGGTTGATTAAGATTGATCAAATAGAGTTCATTGCCTTTACTTCCTGTAGAATTGAAAATAAGATGTAGGCTATTTGGCGCCCAAGTTGGATTTTCTTTATTGCTGCCTCCTTGTGTAACCTGCCTTTCCTGCCTTTTGTCAAAATCATAGACCCGAATTGGCGCACCCCGTTACTTGTTGAACAGTAAGCTATTTTAGAGCCATCGGGTGACCAAGCAGGCGCAGTGCTTTCGCGGTTATTTTTCGTTATAAGTATGGCCTTAATATCTTTGAGGCGAGCTCCTGGAGCGGGTATATCCATCATATAAATCCGGGGAGATCCATCTTTGTTTGAAACAAAAGCAATTTTCTTTCCATTGGTATGAAAGTGGGTGTACCCTGTGTAGCAAGGTGTGTGGAAAATATTTGTTTGAGGCTACCCTATAGGTCCTTTTTCTGGATCGAAGGCTTGTAGGAAAAGATCTGGGTTGCCGGTGTAGTCGCAAATGAAAGCAACTTTATCTCTTTGTTGTGATACGGCCGGCATGAGTTGATTGCCCTTAAGCAGACTGAAGCGTCTGCCAATTCCATCCTTCAGTGAGGTAATATAGATTTTAGATTGGCCGGATTTATAGGATACATACATCAAACTACCACTGCTGAAACCCGGCTTAGGGGGGATATATGTAGGCGTGACGCATAAGCAATTCTCTTTGGTGATTTGCCGTGCATTGGCTCCGTCGTAATCAGCTTCCCAAATTTCTGCTGCAGAGCCTTTATCCTTAATAGTTGTAACAGTGTAGATAATGCGTGTGTTAGCAACTCCCTCCAGATCAAAAAGAGCCTTATGGATAATATCTGCAAGGTGGTGGATTTGACGCCTATCTTGACTGATATTTCCGGTCAACGGGAGTCCCTCAACAGATTTCTCATTATTTCCATTAACAGAAAGCATATGGGGGGAAATTTGTTTATCCTTGATGAGGATCTTAATGACATAAAAAACATTCAGGGCTTTCCATTGAGCTGAATGGCCGGAAAAAGAAAGCCCTCCGGGACCTAAAAGGGCATCCTGTTCACCAGTGTGTTTCACAGTATAGGTCATACCATTATGGTTCAAATCGAATAGGAGGACCTGTTCTAATTGCTGTATATAGGTGACATCCAGATTGGGGTTTTCCTTATAAAAAGGTGCTAAATAAAGAGGTAGGAGCTTGCTTTCTGTAGCCAGCTTGACTACAATTTTTTCATCATCTTCGTTTGGTTTGGCGCATAAAGAGGAAGAAAGAGCAAAACAAAATAGGACCGTAAAAATAAAATTTTTCATAATTCATTACTCAGCTGAATGATAAAGGTATATTCTGACATATTTTCAAATTGGTTTCCAAATGGTGGAAATTTTAATCCGGGCAAAGTTTTTTCGACGTAACTGCGATTAACGATGCTGGCTGATTTTAAGATCACGATATTGAGGGCCTTTCCTGTTCGATTCAAAGTCAATTTCAATTGAACATCGCCATGTTCAGGCAGTTTAAGCATTAATTTAAGGCGGCTTGCCAACTCATCGCGGTAGCTTTTTTCGCCCGGCGATAAGGGAGCAGCATCCCCTTCAGGCAAAGCATCAATCTGCAAGCTTGTGATGGCCGCAGGTGCTACAGCAACGCCGCTAAAGCCTGATTTTGTCGCGATCATCTTAGCACGACCTTGATCAATTTTTGCAATACTTTCTTGTGCGGCAGCAATCAAATTTTTCTGTTTATCTTGTGCCTCTTTTTGTGCTTTAGCCCTGGCCGCTTCTATTTGAGGGTCGACTTTGGGTTTTTCCTGCTTTGTTTTCGCTGGCTTATTAGGTTGTTTTACTTCGGGTTTTTTTTGTGATGGTTCTTTTTTAGGTGCAATTTTTTTTATCGGTTCCAATTTTTTGGTAGGCTTTTGTTTGGTGCCAGTTTTCTTCACTGGAGCTGCTTTTTTTTCAGCTTCAGTTTTTTTATCTCAGCCTTTTTTATGGGCTTGGGCTTAGCCGGTTCGTTATTTTTTTCAACCTTTGGCTCCGGGATAGGTGTTTCTTGTTGAGGAGCTTCTTCTTCCAATTTGGAAGAAACCTGAGGGGTTGAGATGATAGGCTCGGGTTGAGTGATAACAGGTTCCGGAATCATTTCAGGGGATGGAGCTGATGGGGTGTAAGGTAATTTTTCAATTTTTTGCTGACGCGGCGTTGAAGTTTGCACCTTTGGAGGGTTAAGAGGAATTGTTTTGACTACCAGGCGTTCGGTTTGCTTTTTAATGGTTTGGGAGGGAAAAGAAAACAGGGTGATCCACAAAATTAAGACAATATGGAGTGTGATAACAAAAAATGTGATCTGTAAGAGTACTTTGTTATAAGGGGTTGATGTGTGCATTTTAAGAGGGTTTAAGGATGATATCTAATTGTGTAAAACCAGCCATTTCAGTTGCGTTTTTTACAGATTGATAGGTCCCGAAATGGGCATTGCGGTTGTGGTATAGTTGCGGTCGTGCCCGAGGATAACGCACTTTGGCCTCCTTCAAAAAAGTAACTAATTGTTCTGCATTGACCCTCTGTTTATTGAGCCGAATCGAATTATCCTTAGCACTTGAATGGAGATGGGGCTGCTTTCTTGCACCGCTGTAGTTCCATCTTGTGTATGAGAAGAAGCATCAGCCAACTCCACATTGTCTAACTCAAGCAAAGGAGCAATGACAATAAACATAAATTAAAATAACAAAGACAACATCAATGAGAGGGGTTAGGTTTATAGTTGGTTCTTCTATTTGACGATGGGAAGAGGTCCTGATTAATCGTCTGCTCATGATAAGTCCACTTGTCTATACTGCATTTCGACACAAGCTAAAATTTCAAGATAAAAGCCTTCCATTTCAATCTCAAAATCACGGATATTATTTTTTAAATAATTATAACCAATTGAGCAGGAATGGCATCGACTAGGCCTAAAACAGTAGTTGCAAGAGCAAGGATAAACCACCCAGAACCATTTGATGTGTGCTGCCTGAAGTCTGAGTTTGCATTTCTGAGAAGGTTGTCAATATACCCCATACAGTGCCAAGCAACCCTAGAAAAGGAGCTAAACTAACTACCGTCGCCAAGATAAATAAGTTTTTTTCTAAATTTTTTGTTTGATGTGCCACGTTGGTGGCCAATGGGCTTCAACAATCCTATGTCTGAGGGAATAGAGTAAGAAACACTGGGGTTGTTATCTTATTTTTTTTATAAATTCGCCTATTTTTATTCAAAATATGAATCGTATGTTTTTTTAATACTGCAAATAGTCACAGAAAGGATTCATGGATGATTTTTTTGTTACTGAATCATATTTAGGCCTAAAGGGTTCTGTTTCTGGAGCTGAAAAACTTCATAAAATCTACCGGACTGCTTTCTTGCATGGTAAGTTTGCCAAATTTTATGCACGATAACGACCCAACTGACGACCGAGAGGAGAATAAGGCCTATAAATATGAGCTTTCCCAAAAAGTCAGATTCAATGTAAGCATCATAGAAGGGATTGGATGCAATAAAATAATTTATATTTACTTTCATTTATAAATCCTTTATAATAGATACTTTGCTTAATTAACTCTTAATGGAAGGAGTCAATATTGTTAATCACATTCCATGGCATGAGCCGTCTCATATGCGTTTTCTTTTTCATTTGTATGCCATTTTTATACAGTGAAGATCCATCTCAAGTCAATCAACTTCATTCTTCTAACTATGAGTTTGAAATGAATTAGTCCATTCCGAAGTTCATCAACGCAACCGGTAAAAGCTTCGCTCTTAGCTGAAGAAAATAATTTTAAAGCGGGCAACCCCTTTTGGATAGCCATTCATCTTAAATTGGATAAAAATTGGCACGTTTATGGGAATACCCAGATCCAGGAATGCCGTATCGGTTGATTGGGAACTTCCCCTCGGTTTTAAGGTGGATTCTTTCGAGTGGCCTTACCCCAATCGAATAGACGCGGATTCTTTTATAGGATTTGGCTATGAAAACGAAGTTTATTTCCTTGCTCGGGTGACTCCCCCTGAACAGCTCGATATCTCGCCGATTATCCCATCAAAGCGACTATTAAATATTTGGTCTGTTCTGATTCTGCTTGTTTACCCGGAGAAGAGGAGGTCGAGTTAAAGCTTCCTTTGACTACAGCTAAGCCGAGGGTTAATAAGGATGCGGTGGCTGTTTTTGCCAAGACACGTGCAGGGTCACCAAAGACCAACTGGAATTTACAACTCAACGCATCAATGATTTGATTCAGGTAGGTATCCAGGCTCCGGTCCTTAGCGGGTAAAATTTTGCATGCTACCTTTTTCTGAAAAAGACAAATTCTGATTACCATCTCATCCAGTGGTTTCTGAAGGAAGTAATACTGGATCCTATAGCGTAGCATTGAAAGAGAAGGATACCTTATCACGAACGAATCTTTTGAAAGGTGTTCTTGTATTAACGACTTTTTATGATAATCAGACCAGTACAGAAGCTTTAGAAGTCAACCTCCCTATTTATAATAACAAGGCCTGGTGATGAGATTTTAGTCTCGAATGATGTTCCACCAGTAGCTTCTATAGAAGTTTCTTTGCCTCCCACCGACGATAACTTTGATGGGGGTTTAGGCATGGCTCTCCTATTCGCCTTTGTAGGGGGGATGATATCAAATTTAATGCCCTGTGTTTTACCTGTGATCTCATTCAAGATCCTTAGCTTTGTCAAAATGGCCAGTCAGAGCCGCAAATTAACCTTACAACATGGTTTGGCTTTTAGCACGGGGGTGATGGTCTCTTTTTGGACATTAGCAGCTGCTTTGATCATCCTGCAAGCTTATGGACATTTTGTGGACTGGGGATTTCAATTGCAAGAGCCTATCTTTGTGGCAATTTTTATAAGCAATACTTCTGATATTCAGCTTGAGTATGTTTGGAGTTTTTGAGATGGGCCTTAAAGTCGGCTCGTTTGCCGGCCAATTGCAACACCAGGGAGCTAGGGAAGGACTTGGGGCCTCCTTTTTGAGTGGAGTATTGGCCACTGTAATCGCGACGCCATGCACAGGTCCTTTTCTTGGGACAGCGGTGGGCTTTGCGATGGCTCTGCCTTATTACTTTTCCCTATTAATTTTCACATCTTTGGGTGCGGAAATGGTAATTCCTTACCT
>CAVVKX010000039.1:0-67381 GCA_963748975.1 uncultured Parachlamydiaceae bacterium | reverse complement strand
CACCATCATCATAGGCCACACACACACACACCCACCAACAACAACCACCACGTACCATTGTTCATTAAATGATCGGGGCTTGGGTGGATATGTTAAATTACTGTATAAATTTAATTTTCCAGCGCCATAGAGTTTCTGTAACTTCACGGGAAGGTCCTTCAATTTTAACATAGGATCTTGATCTATATGATTATGAATAGAAAGAATTTCCAATGGAAGCTTTGCCGTCTTAGAGGAAATAGATTCTAAAGGATTGTTATGTAGGTATAGCTCTTTCAGTTTAGGAAATTTACTAATTGCACCAGGAACTTTTGATATTTTACATTTATTAAGTCCAAGAATTTCCAAATTAGAAAGTGTGCATATCTCCTCAGGAAATTTTTCCAAAGGGTTATGACCAAGATAAAGAGCTTTCAAGTTTTTAAGTTTACCTATGGATTTAGGTATAGCTTTTATTTCACAACCTACAAGACTCAGAGATGTCGAATCAAAAAGAGAACATAGTTCCTCTGGAAAGTTTTGTAAGGTGCATAATTGAATCTCAACTTCTTTTAATTGGGTCAGGTAGACAATTTCGGGGGGAATTCTTTCCAAACCTGGACTAGATAATTTAAGTTCATTCAATTGTAAGAGGTCACTAATTTCCTTAGGTAAAGTTTGAAACGAACCTTTAAGATTAAGCTTATTGAGCTGAGTTAGTTGGCCTATTTGGACAGGAATTTCATGCAATTGTTCGCCTGCGCAACTAAGCTGTTTTAAATTTTTAAGCTTTCCAATTTCTACTGACAGCTCTTTCAAATTTTCATTTTTTATAATATAAAGTTCTTCAAGTTGAGAAAGCCTGAAAATAACTGCGGGCAATTTTTCTAATGTTCGATTTTCACCAATTTGTAAACTTTTAAGATGCATAAGCTGACTGATTTCATCAGGTAAGTTCTCTAATTGATTTTTACCTATACATAAATGTTCTAACTGGGAAAGTTGACCTATTTCGGGAGGAATAAAACGAAAATTATGATTACACAAATTCACGTTTTTTAAATGGGCAATCTTTTCGTTTTCAATTAATTTTTTCCATAATTCTTGATTATAAGTATGATGGTCTTGCAAATCCTGTTTAAGATCAGTCAAACTAACTTTTTCTTTATCCTTTGGCAGGTTAGGATCAAGAATGTCTTTTAAGTCCACTGTTAGTTTCAATTTATAGGCCAACAACTTGACGAACATCATAAAATCATACGCCTTCCTATGTTCTTTATCGAACTCATGCATTTCATTGACTTGGATGGCTAATGTTCTAAATTTTTGACATTCCCACTCCAATCTATTCACTTTGGAAGGAATCATTACACTAACGCCTTGAGCTTTTGCACGATCGTGTAAATTTTTTACGAGAATCATAAAAAGTTTTTGAGCACTAGTTTTACCCTCACTTGCTTTACAAACACCTATTAAGGAAGGACATAAGCTTATCATTCTTTTGTTAATTGCTTTAAAAGATTCTTCAGCAATTAAATTTAATTTCTTATTAATTCTAGATAATTGAGGACATAATAAAAATATTTCTTTCAATATATCATTTGGTGCTGTTCCAAAGAAATTTTTTAAATCAATGTAAGTTTTTATTGGTTCCACAAAAGTCCCTTAAAATTTATATTAAAACAAAAAAATGTAACAATATTTATAATTAAAGTAAATATTTATTTTTTATATCTTACTTTTTTATTAATAATATTTTTAATTAAAAAATTATTTTTATAAAAACTAGCCAATAAATTTCGTTAATTAATTAAGTTTTAAGGGAAGTGGCGTTAGTCCAAAACCTTGTTTTGAATGTCATGCAAAACAGGAAGGCAAAAAATTAATTCATGATAATTAAGACTTCAGAACGAGCCTTAGGGCGTAAAAGCGATTTCAGATTCCGAATTCTGGGTTCAAACGTAAATCTAATTTTCGACCCTTTGATAGATTCTGAACAGATGAAGGGAGATCTTTCATCTGTAAACTCATTCTTGGATTAATATTTTTAATATGGAGAATTTTCAGAGGAAGTTCTGTAATTTCTTCAGGAATTCTTTTAAAGAAATTATTACCTATATCAAGCTCCTTTAATCTTAAAAGCTTGTTAATAGCAGGTGGAATCGTTGTTAATTGCACATTATTAAGTTTAAGGATTTCCAACCTAGAAAGAGCATATAATTCTTCAGGGAACTTCTTTAACGGGTTCGTGTTCAGATTAAGCGTAATCAGATTTCCAAGTTTGCTAATGTTCGAAGGAATTGATGTTAATCCACTTCCATAGAAATCCACAGACTCAAGCTCAGGTAGTTCACAAATTTCAGTAAAATTTTGCCATGAGCAAGAAGAGTGGGTATGGGCGAGAACTAGCTCCTTTAATTGTTTAAGCTGTCTAATTTCGGACGGAATTTTTTTTAAATTTGTATAGGATAAATTTAGTTTGGTCAATTGAGAAAGCAAACAAATATCTATTGGGAATGTTTTTAAATAATTATGGCTGATATCAAGCTCGACTAATTGAGTAAGCTGAGCGATCTCCGCTGGAATTTTTTGCAAATCGTTAGCTCTGCATTTAAGCACTTTTAGATTTTTTAATTGGCCTATTTCCGGAGGCAGCTCCTTGAGATTTGCATTTCTATTAATGTGCAGTTCTTGAAGCTGAGAAAGTTTACAAATGCTAAGAGGGAATTTTTTTAAATTGTTATTCAGGTTAATTGTTAAGCTTTTAAGATTTTTAAGAAAGCTAATTTCATAAGGTAGCCCTCTTATATAACTTCCTTGGATAGCTAACGTTTGTAGCGTAGTTAGCTGACCGATTTCCGCGGGAATAAAGCTTAGACAAGAATCGCTATCCAAATAAAATTGTAAATTCAAACTTTTTAAATCCACAGGCCTTGAATGCCTCAGAAAGTTTGTCCACACTTGGCGATTTTTATCATCAGGGACTTTCCAATCAGATTTACCCAAGTCGCCCATTTTAATTTTTTTCAGATTTAAGTTGACTTCTGCTGCCTTTCCAACTTCATGTACAAACACCTTAAAATCATGCGCTCTTAAGGGTGCATGAATTCTATCAGCTAGTTCAATCTTTTTTGCTAAAAATCTAAAGTTCTTACTTTCCCATTCCATTCTATTTTCGGTCGATGGAGCCTTGCTTTCGCAACGCAGCTCTTTTGCCTTGTCATGCAAATTATTTATCAGTTGCATAAACAAAGTGACAGAACCCGTCGTTTCTTTTTTTGCTTCATAGATATCTTTTAAAGCAGGGTAGGATATTATAATTTCTTTATTATATTCTTGAAAAAAATAATTTGAGATGGTGTTTAAAAATTTATTAACGTAAAGCATTTTCTCAGGACAATATTGAACGATTTGATACAACATTTCATTAGGAAGCTTTTCAAAATAGTTAGTCGAGCCTATATCAGGTCTCTTTGCCTGGCTTGAAAAAGACGCCATGTCATAGCTATTGTCTTTTGCTAGATCATGGATATGATGGATTAATCGCAAAAAAAGCTTAAGCGACCGAGTATCGCCTTTCTTTTTTTCATAAATACCCTTTAAAGAAGGACACGACTGCAGGATTTCTTCGTTAAATTGCTGAAAGCAAGTTTTAGAAATTGTAAGCATCTCTTTATTAACATTAAGAAGATGCTGAGGATAATGCTTTATAATGTTGAATAATATCTCATTTCTGAGAGTACAAAAAAAATTATCTTTTATAAAATGTGTGGAAGCAATATTCATTCGAACATACCTAATATAAAATTTTGGAAAATTAAATATTAAAATATGATTTAAGTCAATTATTAATTTAATCGTGAATTAAAATAATAATTCTAATTAAGAACGTAAAATGCTTATCTTCTCTTGTTTTTATCTTGTCTATCTTGCCCCATCCTGTTAATTGATTATGTCTTTTTAGCCAAATGTGTCATGAACAGCGCCGGTTTTATAATCTTGCGTAATTAAGACTAAGATGGGAAAGCCTTCGCAGTCCGAAAGCGATGCAAAGCTATTGTTGTTTTTGAATATATTAAGGCATCGCAACGCTTTGAGTAAGAATAACTCTTGTTAATTTATTGTAGGTCCCATAAAAAATCTCCCATACTCGCGTTATTAACGTTTTCCTTTGCCATTCTTCGGGTCTTTTTCCTTATCTTTTTTGGAATCTTTATCATTCTTTGGATCTTGATCTTCATTGGGCATCTCTAACGTTTTCCAAGCCAAACTCTCTTTTATCCTCAAGGACTTCGAATAAAAAGAGATGGTAAATTTATTGATTACATGGCCTACATTATTTTTTAGTTTCTCCATTTTTGCAGGCCTATTATTTAAAGCTAAAGAAATTGTTAAATCCGTGTATACAATTAATTTGTTGTTTTTATAATTATTCTGAAGGTTTATAGGAAGATCTTCAACCTTCAAACCAGTTCTCTGAAGACTGAGATCTTTTAAAGGAAGGTGTCCCATTTCCAACGGGGGTTTCTGCAATTTATTATTATCAAGTCTGAGATTTTTCAAACTTGAAAGCTTATTTATTGTGGATGGAATTTCTGTTAATCCAGTTTGAGAGAGATCAAGAGTATGGAGATTGGAAAGACTATATAAGCTCTCAGGAAACTTATTCAAAGGATTAACGCTGAGATCAAGCTCTTCTAAATTAGTAAGTTGCCCAATTTCGAAAGGAATGTTATTTAACTTAATTGCAGCTAAATAAAGTTTAGTCAACCGAGATAATTGTTTAATTTCAATGGGAAAATTTTGTAAGTGATTACCCATGAGATCGAGCTCGATTAAACTTGTAAGTTGCCCAATTTCTGATGGAATTTCTTTCAATCTATTAATACAGCATTGCAGTACTTTTAGATTTCTAAGTTTTTTAATCTCAGCTGGTATCTCTATGAAATTTTCATTTTGATAAATGTAGAGTCTTTCAAGCTGAGAAAGCTTGAAAATCACTGGGGGAAAAGTTTTTAATGAATCAGTTCCACAAATTTTCAAACTTTTAAGATTTTTAAGATTGCTAATTTCGTGTGGCAGTCCCTTTAATTTACTTCTACTAATTCGCAAATCTTCAAGCATAGCGAGCTTCCCTATCTCCGGGGGAAGAAAGTGAATGCCCTCTTCATTACTAATAGTAGGATGATAATTAAATTCCAAACTTTTTACTTTTTCAATCCTTTTGTCTTCGAGTAAAGCATTCCAAACTTTATGGTTCTCTACATTGTTAGCCTTCCAATCAGACTCAACTGTGTCCTCTGAATCAGTGTCAGCTCCTTTAGATTTGTCAGGTATTTTAATATCTTTCAAAATAACTTTTACCTTCATTGCTTTTGCAACTTTTTGAACAAAAATCCTAAAATCATGGGCCTTGATAAGTTCATTAGCCCCATCTGTTATTTCATTCACTTTTATTGCTAATGTTCTGAAATTTTGACATTCCCATTCTAGTCTATTGTCAATTGAAGGAGCCGTCACGTCGCAACCTAGCTCACCTGCTTGATCATGTAAGGCGGTCATCAGTAATCTAAAAAGTTTAAGGCCATCAGTCTTGTCCTTTTTTGCTTCATAAACACCTTGTAAAGAAGGGCATAATCCTACAATTTCTCTGTTGTAAAGTCCAAAACAAAACTTAGCAACACTTCTTAGATGTTGATTAACATTGAGCATTCGTTCGGGACAGTATTTAAAAGTTTCAGCCAATATTTCTATTGCAGTCGTCTCAAAGAAATTATCCGTATTTGTACAAGAAGATGAGGGTTCCACAAAACATTCTCCAAACTTAATTAATTTAAACAAAAATTACATAGTTTTTTAATTTAATTCAATAGATTTGTCTTTATAATTTAAATTCAAAAAACTTCGCCTAAGGCTTTGTGCGTCATTAAGACTCTGATTGTGATAAAGAAAACGTCTTGAATTCGCGAAGCGTCGCGATGAGTAAAACCATCTTTAAAGTAAAGAAGTTTCGCATCGCTTTGCGTGAGAACGAACTCTTGTTAATTTAAGTATTTGTTTCTTGCCCTTTAAGCTGGATGTTCGTTAAGCTGAGAGGCTGGGAGAAATAAGGAAAAGAATTTACTGATGCAATATTCGATATTTTTATTAACTTTTCTTTTTTTCAATTTTCATTGCCCAGTATTTTCCTATCATTTAAGCGTAGATAGCTCTACTTACTTATTTAATTCTGTGGATGTTATCACTGGTAAATACTTAGAAAATGATCTTTACATGTACTCTGTCCCCTATCTGCAAGACATTAAATACCCTAACATGCCAAGCTCGCTTCATTTCATCTATCACGATGATTATACGGAAGTATATGAAGGTCAGCAACTTAATACTATCTATCGTTTTTCCAATGGTTGTATTACATCCATCGAAAACTATGACCTCGATGGATTGCTTTGCAAATTAGAAAATTTTCTATGGGATGAACCTAACCATTCATCTCCACGCCTGATTAAAGCTAGGATTCAGTCAAAAGATAAGGACACAAAACAAGTGTCTTATCTCTACTACCCGCATAGTTCTTATCTTTACGCCAAATTGACATGGATTAATGAAATAATTAGCGCTCGGGAATTTTATATTTACGATCCTACTAATCAAGTTCTCAAAATTTATTGGGATGATGGTTCTGCTGAAAATGTGGATGATTTAAGTCATGTCCAAGAAAAGAAAAATCAAAAAAATTTCCTACATCAACTCTCTAGAATGGGAGCTTCCTGAAGTAATCGAAGAGTCTCGTTTAGATTTATGTTCAGGAAATGAAAAAGTTTATAAAAAAACGGTCAACATTTACAATAATCAAGGAAAACTCATTCAGCAAAATATCTTTGAACCTGAAAATCAAGTAATTACTTCTATCTTCAATGAATTTGATACCGATGGCCAACTGATCCTTTCTTCAGATACCGACGGAAATGTGCTTCAAAAAGAATATGACTGTAACAAGAACTTACTAAAAGTCACCGTGGCAGGATCTAGAGGACAAGTTAAAGTGATCACCTATTCTTTTGATTTTAATCATAGAATAATTAGCACCTTCATTGAATATCAAGATTCAGATGAACCGGAAGACACAGCACTTGTTTCCTTATTACCCCTTCAATCCTCTCATCACATACAACCTGAAAAATTTGAGGGACATACAAATCCAAACCTAATGCTTTCTCAAGAAGCTGAGCATAAAGCGGAAGGTCTAAACATTTACCTTCCTCCCCTACCTGTGCCTGAAGAAATTTCCCAATCCTTTTCCATACAATCAATCTGGAAGAATGTTTATTCCAAGGCGATTCATATTGGACATCAGATTTCCGACTTCTTTCATACCGTCAATGATTTCATTAATGAGCATCTTTCCCTAGAACATAACTTAAAAAATAAAATTGAAGATGCAGCTGTGGCAGTTTTTGGAAAGGGTAGTCTTAATCTTTATGGGTTTTATCTACATGACCAAGAAGTTGATACGTCAGGCCAGGGCGAAATAAGCAATAAGGTCAGAATCACCCTGATCAATGGCATCCTCAATGCGCGTCATGATCTAATAGATTCTGCAGAAATGATTTCAAAATTTCATGGAGGAAATAATATCCATTATATTTTTCGTCCCACAGAAGGGTGGACTTGGGACCTTGTCAAATCAGGTTTAGTCAAATGTGGATGGGCATCTCCTCAAGCGAAGCAACTGGCGGCCCGCTGGCGTGAATTGATCGCTGAAATGGGGGGAGTCGCAAAGGGCGGAAAAATCATACACTATGCACATAGCATAGGAGCAGCTGACACCCTGATTGCAAAAAAACTCATGTCCCCTGAAGAATTGCGCATGATTCAGGTATATACCTTTGGTTCACCGGTTTTAATGGCACCTGAAGGGTTTCTCAGTGTCACTAATTATGTAAGCAAAGGCGATGGCGTTTCTTTATTAGATCCCATTCAATATTTCCAATCCTTGAAAAACCCCCAAGATCATATCTTATTTATATCCAGTTCCTGGCCCATTCCTTTTATAGATCATCCTTTAAATTTTCCTGCCTATCAGACTGTTTTACAGACACTTGGTAAAAAATTTATGGATACATACGGTAAATTCTAAAGATTTATAGTAAATAACTAAAATTTATATAATATTTAAATTAAGTTTATATATATAATATATATACAGAGTATATTTATTAATAAATGGTAGTATTATTAAGAGGATAGTATATATTTATGAAAGTTGAAAGTTTATTTGATAATTATAAACATTTTTTTGACGATAAAATTTCCACAAGCGCGTCTTTTCAAGATAAAATGGGCTGGCGGGCTTTACAAATCACTACGGGTATTGTCTGTTATCCCATCCTTGGCCTAGTCAGTGGTATAGCCGCGTCTATAAACAAATTGTCCTCTCTTCTTTTTTCGAAAAAGGCAGAACAAAACGAATCGAATTCAACTTCCCTTTCTGCAGATTATCAAATTCAAGAGGCTAGTCAACGTAAGCTTTTGGAAGATCTAAAACACAGATTGTCCAATGAACTTTTAAAGTTAACAAGCCATTCATTATTAAACGATAAAGAACTCAATGAGGAATTAGAATCGTTAAAAAAAATTCAAGAAGATATTGAGAAAATAGAAACTCCTATTGATAAAAACACACAAAGTTTAATTCAACAAGTCAAAAATCAAATAAACATTAGAAAGTTAAAGAATGAATTTTCTACAGAAACAGGATTGATTAAAAATTTAGATGAAGAAGAACTGGCCCAAAAAATAACTTATTTAAAAGAGAGCAAAACAAAGTTAAGCCAATTGGGAGATTTTGAAAGTCAATTAAACACATGGATAAATCATCTGGAAAACCATTTGAAATTTATTCGTGAAGTCAGGCAAGCCCATGAAAAAAAACTAATTGATTTAGGAGAAAACCCTCAAGATAAAATCAGTGAACTTAGACAAGATGAAAAATTGATGGAACGCTACGAAAAAGTTCAAACCTATAGGACAGAAAAAGCAGAAAATAAAGAACTAAAATCCGATCCGGAACATGTTTTAAAGAGAAGTGTAGCTAAGGCAAAATTTGCCTATCAATTAGGTGTAAAACCCACATTTCCTGGAGCCGGCGTCCATGCAACCTATTTTATGCGTTCCACCACTGGTAAAACTTTAGGGGTTTTTAAAGAAAGCGATTTGCGTGTTAGTGTGATGAGGGGTTTATGGAGAAATTTTTCTGCACGCATTGGCATCGGTCAAGAACATATTCTCAATAAAGGCAAGTACGTGCAAATCGCCGGAGAAAAAGCCGCTTACATTATTAAACAAAAAATGGAAAAGAAAGCGGGTCATAAATTTGATTTTGACCTTGCCCCTGTTAAAGTTTCATCTTTTTCAAATCTATCTTCTGAAGAATCGGGAAAGAAAAAGGGTGCTTTCCTTGTGTTTTGTAAGAATGTCAATTTAGCTAATGAGGTCATTTCTTCTGTAAACAAAACTTCATTTGAAAAAGATGAAGTCGTACGCTGTCACTTAGCCTTTCTTTATGATTTTTTATTAGGGAATTTAGACCGGCACACAAAAAACTATATGATCGGAATTTCGGAAGACAAGATCAGTAAAGTCCTTCTCATCGATAATTCTAACATCTTACCTGTTGAAGACCCCAAATTTCATAATATTACTGCCAACAAAGCCAGATTTGCTTGGAAAAAACTCAACATTGCTCAGTTGGAGATCCCCCAAGAGGTGAAAGATATTTATTTAAAACTTCTAGAAGACCCTGCAAAATTTGTCGAAGATCTTTTTGAAGACGATGATGGCATCAACAAAAATCCAGAAATAGAAAAGCTCTTAGAGTTAGATAGAACAGAAAATCCTGAACTTTTTGATTCATCTAGCGATGAACTTAAATATTTTAGTGATGAAAGTAAAGAAAACATGAAAAAAAGGGCAGTTTTTCTTAAAAATGCTTTAAGTAGTGATGAAAAGGCGTTTACTCTAGCAGAAATCGCAACGGACTACAAATAACGTTGTGCAATTCAGGGAAGGGCGGAAAGTGTGAAGTGAGTCACTTAATTTTCTGAGTGACTTAAATCCTCAGAGGTCATTTATGCTATAACGACAAGGCATGCAGCAAAACCGCCATCCCATTCGCCTTGGGGTAAAAGACGTTTACTCCATTTAACTTGTAAATCCAATTTTTGACATATTTGCGACACAAAATCTTCATTTTCTCGCGGCAAAATGCTGCACGTCATATACCAGATTTCTCCTCCAAATTTTAACAAATTCTTAGCATTTTCAAGCAATGCAAATTGTATCTTGCCTAATTGATTATAATAATCTTCGCATAACCTCCAGCGCGCTTCTGGACGCTTATTTAATACACCTGTATTACTACAAGGAACATCAATAACAATGACATCGAATTTCTCATCGAAAGCCAAGAACTGCCCCTCAGCACAGCTAATTAAGGCCTGAACGTCATATTTCAAAAAGTTCTCTTTTAGCTTTTGTGTTTTAATCAGCGAAATATCATTTGCATATAGATCTGCATCAGGAAATAGATCATGCATAACTAAGCTCTTTCCTCCAGGGGCGGCACACAAATCCAAAATTCTTTTTGGTTTTTTGTCTAGCTGCATACACAAGGAGCTTGTTAAATAGGCCGGAGTCACATTTTGAATATAATACTCTTTGGATCGAGCGACCGTCAATACTTCATCTGCATCGATTACAACCATTTTTACAGGCTTATCTACGATAATTTTCCAATGATCAGGCGTTTGTAAATGATGTCTGACTCTGGCAGTAACCCTGGCAGGCTTATTACCTGCTTCCAGTATAGCTATCGAACTATCTAAGCCATAATTTGAAGAAAGTTCTTCCACAAAAGAAAGTGGATAGGAATAGCGAATGCTGAGAGAGAGCATGTCCTTGCCTTGAGGCAATTCAGGTCGCTCATTAGATAATTTTCTTAAAACGGCATTTAAATAGCCCAAAAAATGGCTTTTAAAGTATTTTTTAGCTACTTGCATAGTTTCATTGACAATGGCATAAGAAGGGATTCTGTCGAGATAATATAATTGATAGAGAGCTGTACGCAATAATGCTTTTTCTTTTAACTTTAAATTCACCTTCTTATTTTTAGACACTTGCAAAATAAGATAGTCTAAAGCCAAAGCCATCTGTGCTGATCCATAAGCAATCTGTTGGGCGAGGTGATAATCCTGCGGCAAAGGATGACTTTTAAGCATCCATTCATCTAGCGATACTGAAATGAAGCGTTCACCTTTTAAAGAATAAAGCAGGGCTAAAAAAGCTGCTTCACGACTATTCATAGAGGCCTTAAAAATTTTAAATAATATAAAGCCACTGACGGAAAGTCCATTCTTGAAACCAAAGATGCAAGTTTTCAGAAGCTTCGGAATAAAGGGTCTCGTCCTGAGTTTCAAGCCAGTCGCAAGCCTCTTCAAGGGTTATCCCCTCTCCGATCTGAGATAGTAATCGGAAGGCCGATGACGAGACTTCTTCCGTATTCAAATTATTGTGAGAGTTACGGTAAAGGACGAAATAATATGTGCGGTCTTGTATCATTTTGGGGAAATCATGGTTCATCCAATGTTCGACCTCTTCTTTTAACATTTCCTTTCGAAAGCTAAATAAATCATAACGAAGTTCAAATAAGAATACATGGGGCTGTAAATGCATTTTTTGTGTAAGGACCTGCGACATATCGCCTCCCACAGTCTGAGCGATTATCGTTGGGTAATGCTTGGCATAAAAAGCATCATTTAAAGCAATATCTATTTTAGCTGCATCTAAAACCAAGAGTTTGTCATCCGCTTTATATTCATCCTTAATCCATTGTGGAAGTCGGTCACAAAGAGCATTTAATGTCCAGGTATTGGGTGGATAAGCGAGAAGGTAGGGTTTGCCAATCGCTTGATTAAAGTCATGGTACCCAAAAAGACGCACTAGGAGTGGCGTCGCATCGTGCATCACATGTAAAAGACGCCACCAATACTGTTGGTTGTATATTTGAATGCGTTGTGCAGGTCTTAAAGTTGGGCTGGGTACGATATAATCAAAAGCCTCTTCCTCCATACTATCACCGGAGGGGGAAATAGGATTCATACGACTATCTTCATCAATGGCATTAACTAAAATGCTTGCAAACCATTTTTGCGTTTTTTTTAGTTTTTCAGGCACTAGCCGATCGTAGACCTGGCTTTCTTTTTTCACTACGTCACCTCTTGCAAGATTCGCCGTGGTTTTTTTATTTTTATTTTTTTCTCAAGAGTTTGTTGGAACTTTTTAGCTTTCAACGCTTCATCCCAAGTATCTTGAAAACTAAGAAAATTATCATCCCATTCTAATAAAGTAGAAACACCACCCGTCTTAGGATAAATTTCCCCATACAACTCCCAAACCTCATCGCGGACATAATTATCATGTGTATCTAATACATAGTCCCCATGATCGCTATGTCCAGCCAGATGAATTTGCAAAACTCTATCGTAAGGAATATTTTGAGTATACTTTTGTGGATCAAATCCATGATTTCGGCTGGATACATAAATATTATTAACATCGAGCATCATATAAATATCCGCTTTCTCGACGACAGCACTATAAAATTCCCATTCAGGCATTTCGTCATCTTGAAAAGCCACATAAGAAGAAAGGTTTTCTAGGGCAAAAGGGATTTCCAAGTAATCTTGAACAATCCTTGCCCTTTCAGCCACATAATTAACGACTTCTTGAGTGTAAGGCAGAGGTAATAAATCATGGTAATGTGCACCTGGGAGATGTCCCCAGCATAAATGGTCCGAAAGCCAAGGGGTTTTAGTAATCTTTGTCAGAGCCTTTAATTTTTTTAGATAATCAAAATCCAGCGGATCGGCACTACCAATGCCCAGGGAAACGCCATGCTGTACGATAGGATATTTGGAAAGGATCTTTTCCAAATTTTCTAAAGGTTTTCCCCCCTCCACCATAAAGTTTTCACTAATGATTTCAAACCAGTCTATATCTGGTTGTAAGCGAAAAATATCCTCATAATGGACAGGCCTTAAGCCAATCCCGATGCCTAGATTTGGAATGTTTAAATTCTTCATCACCGTCTCGAAAATTGTTTGTGACCTTAAATCTAAACACTACCTATTAGGATTAAAGAATTCAATGGAATTTTCAAATCCTAGAAAGTTATCTTACTGTCTCTTTTAATTACCGTTAGCTTCGGCACGTTTTTTCATCATCTTGTTGTATACAAGACGCACAGCCAAATTTTTATCTGCGATACCACATTTTCCTTCTCCCTTGCAAGAGGCCTTACCTGCACAATCATTCTTGTCGGTTTTGCAAGCATTTAAACCTTTACAAAAGTTTGTGTTAGCACAGCGGCCACTGGCCACTTCTCGCGCTAGTTTTTTACCCGCTGGATCCAATTCATTATACATGCGCTGGCCGTCAGCGTTCAACTCTAGTAAAAGCTCATCCTCGCTCATTAAATGATATCCTAAATTACCATCATTAGGATCTGGATCCGTGGAAGATTTAGAAGAACTTTTAATATCGGAAGTATTGGAAGCTAAAAGAGATGCAATTTTCTGTTGATAGTTGTCAGGGGTTTCATCTGCCTCAGCTAGTTGAGCAAGGGCAATACCACCTGCTAAGCCTAAAAGGGCCAATTTCTTTAAATTTTTTCTTTCCATTTCAAAACCTCCGTGCAACCATTGTATGAGCTCTTATGATGGTAAATAACTTGATGGGGATTTTTTTGCAAAAAAAAAGTGTGCATATCCCTGAATCTAGAGTTCATGATATGCACACAGAGACCGGATCTTAATAGGACCCGCTATTCGTTGGGGAATAAGTTCCCATACTTGTTTGAGCGCGTTTTTGCGCTTGTTTTTGAGCAGCCACTTTAACAGCTAAATTTTTATCTTTGAAAGAACACTTGCTCATAGCGGCGCAAGCACCTTGACCTGCACAGCTATTTTTATCTGTTTTGCAAGAATTCTCCCCTTTGCAATCATTAGTGTTTTTGCAAGATCTGCTGGCTAATTTGATCGCTAACGCCTTCCCTTCAGGATTCATGCCGCGATACATTTGCTTTCCATGCTCATTTAATTGGCTCATCAATTGATCTTCTGTCATCATTTGACCTGAGCTGCTTCTTGTCGAATCATCGGAATCAGCTAAATAGTCACGGGATTGGTTCCCACAAGAATGATTGTCAGGACGTTGACCGCAGGAATGATTCCCTGGATTTTGCCCGCAGGAATGAGTAACACCACCTGGCCTTTGACCACAACCTGCTGCTATTAATCCAGATAAATAGTTCGAATTACTTGAATCGTCACCTTCCGTCTCAGCCTTTAAGGCACCTTGTGAAGCCACTATCGCGCCCCCGGCTATCCCTAAAAGCGCAAGTTTCTTAAGATCTCTTTTTTTCATATTCACTCCAAATAATCATAATTTTTTAAAATATATCTTAAAATTCAATTAACTTAACCGATCTTAGTATCCATTACTTGACTGATTAAAAGACCCGCTACTTGTTTGACCATTGGATGGTGAAAAAGTTCCTGTGCTTGTCTGACCCGAATAAGATCCCGTATTTGTTTGGTCGCGTGCTTGCTTCTGAGCAGCTATTTTAACAGCCATATTCTTGTCTCTAAAGGCATTTTTGCTGGCTAACTTAAGAGCTAATGATTTACCTTCTGGCGTTAAATTATTGTACATTTGTTTGCCTTGATCATTCAATTGACTCATCAATTGATCTTCAGTCAACATTTGTGATGAAGATCCATCCATTGTTGTATTTTCATCAGCATCAGCAATCATACCACGTGATCCAGGTCCTGAATTGCTGTGGCTGCAGCCATGAGCACCACATCCTGCTGCCAACATCCCAGCTAGAATTTCTGTGTTATTATTGTCATCTGATTGATCATCAGCTTGTGCTGCTCCTTGAGAGGCTATCAAAGCACCCGCGATTCCTAGCAAAGCTAATTTTTTAAAATCCTTTTTTTTCATATAGTATCTCCTGTGGGTTTACTGTTTTTTCTTTAAAATCACTCATAACGAGGTAAAATATTTATTTATCAGCTTAAATCATCGTTTGCAAGAAATTTTTATTAAGTATGCATTTATTAGATATAGATATTGAAGAATAGGCTGTGAAAAAATTAGGATTCTTTGAATTTGTTGTTAAAATCAAATAAGACTGCTAGACGACGCAATTAAAAACCCATTTTTGAATATGTCTGGGTATAGGTTATTTTTCTGTTTTTCAAGATCTTGATTTTCTTTGATTTAAGTCTTTAATTTTATTGGTTGCTTTGATCCATTTTTCATAAATCAAATGACCCCCGTTGATGAACAAAAAATCTAAGGCCACATTAGGAAAATTAAGAATAATTTCTAACCTTTTTAAAATTTCGCTGCCTAAAATGCGATTTCTTTCTAGTGCATTTAATGATGACTGCGAAAACTCAAAAATTGCTGAAAACTCGCGAGTAGTTAATCCTAGCGATTCTCGAAACTTAATAACATCCTCATTTGTTACTTTTCGTTCAAAAATGGGGTAAAAAATAAAAGAAGATGGGCCCTTTCTACCTATTGTAGATAAAAGAATCAGGGGATCTCGTTCTTTAGGATCTATTCCCATTGCTAAGCAATATTCAGGATAGGCAGGATTTTGCAGGGAGGGAATTCGGTCTTCAAGCGACGGAAAAAGTTTTTCAGAAAAAAACTCTTTTTGAGTTAGGGGGAATTCAGGGCCAAGCGAGATAACATTTTTAGCTTTAAAATAGTTTTTATCATATGTAAAAACCAACTTTCCATTGCCTCTTTTTAAAACTCCCACATGTTGTCTAGTCCTACGTTTTTCTAAAAATATATCTACACCAATAATTTTTAAATTTCGCATAACTCCTCACTTCGTTTAAGGATGAGTCGCAAAAGCGCTTTTTGTCTTTTTTCACTTATGTAACTCTTCTCTATTAAACTTTGAAGTTTTCCCAATGAATGCTGTTTACGGAAGCGATCCACAATATCACCATAACCTAATCGTTCTCCATTCTTTGACATAATCTTTCATCGTTGGTTTATCCGTTTCTTTAGTAAAAATGGAGCCTCTAGGTTGTAGAGTCTGCTCCCGAGCATTGAATATTCTTCTAGTGCCAAGTGCTGATGGATTGTCATAGAATGGAGCTAAATGCATTCCTTTTGCTGATTGAATGAAACCTAAATTGCGACCGTGACGATCATGATTACCGATGAGACTATCCGCTAAAGTAAGATAAACAAATCTTTCTTGCTCAGTTGTCTCCCTGTGCTCCCCAATAATGGTAACAAGGCTTTCACAATCATGATTCTTTCCATTCTTGACAAAATGATAAATATGAACAAGATCAGAAGCAATTAATCCAGACATAAAATTTTTAGTGACAAAGCAAAATTGATCTTCCGGAAATCGAATGAGGTAATAATTCGGAATAGCTAATATTTAAACTCTCATAAAGTTGATTGCATAAAAACTCAGTTGCAGGAAGTTCAGGATATTCATTTTGCTGAACTTTTAGAATAAAACTAGATTCCCCAAGAGATGCAGAATATTTGCGATAGGCTCCATTAAAAAAACTGATATTTGCTGCTTGATTTTCTTGTGGGAGCTGGGATTGAGATCTAGCCACTAAATCTAAAAATTGATAAACTTCAGACAAGCTAAACCAATCTTTAAAACAATTTTTGTGTAGCCCATACCAAGATTCTTCAAAAGCTAAATCTTTAAAACACTTACAACAACACTTATACATAGAAGCCTCTTTTTTCTCTAATTGTAAATCTGACGCATATTTGTGTCAATCAAATATTGACGCAATAATGAGTCATAATTAATATGACGCGAAATCGCGTCAATACATCGTTAGTGAAGAATTGGTAAAAGGCGGTGAAATTTTCTTTTATATCGATGACCTTTGTTGGATACGCTATTAATTTCGATATCTTAATTTTGGAGGGTGTTAGTCTTCAGTAAAATATATAAATAATCAGAAAGTATCTCAAAAACAATTACGATAATTCTAATTACTTTAAAAGATTAAATTTTTTCAACTTTTAAAAATTGAAAATTTTCACTATATTTTTTTGTTAAAAAATTATATAATGTTCAACAAAACTGATTTATATATAAAGTATTTATGCCTTTCGTTGTCATACGCACATTAATATTTCTAGCTTTAGCCCATTTTCTTGTCGATTTTATGATTGGCATCTGGGCTATCTATAAAACTTTGGCCCATCTTGATTTATTTATAGCAGGGATTATTTCTGGCGTAGGCGCTTTTTTGGGGGAAGGCATGCAGATATTCTTTGGTCCTCTAAGTGATAGGGGATGGCGAAAACACCTGATTTGCGGAGGCCTTCTTATCGCAGCAGCTAGCGTTTTTTTAGCTTATTATACACACTATTGGATGCTGCTCGCTCTTTATGTAACTACCTGCTTAGGTTCGGGTGCTTTTCATCCCTCGGCCGTCAGTTTAGCTGGTGCATTGACAGCAAACCGCAAAGCTTTAATGATCACCATTTTTGCAGCGGGAGGATCTTTTGGTTTTGCTTGCAGTCAGATGGTTTTCACACATCTTCACGCAAAGCTAAATGGCAATACAGCTTTATTGATTGCACCCACGATTTTATTGACCCTCACGCTCATTTTTTATGGACTTAAAGGCATACAAAACTTTGCCCCTGTCCGCTCGATGAAGGAAATTAATTTAAAAGCGCTTTTTGGCATGTTTAAAAAGCGCAATTTACGATTACTTTATATCGCACAAGTTTGCAATCAAACTATTTTTTGGGGAACTATCTTTTTCTTGCCGGACACTTTAATGTGCAAGGGATACGATACTTGGATCTGCCATGGAGGAGGACATCTATTTCTTGTTCTAGGCGGCGCCGTTATGATGATTCCCTCAGGCTATTTGTCCGATCGGTTTTCTCCTAAATCCGTCCTCATTGTGGCTACGATAGGTGCGATTATCACATTTTATATGTTCTTGCTCTTACCCACCTTGGATAATATCACATTCATAGCCTTGATATTCACCCTGGGAGCTTTCTTGACAACGGTAAATCCGGTCATCATTGCCTTTGGAAATCAACTGGAACCACAAAGCCCTGGAATGGTGAGTGCCTTTTTAATGGGCATGGCCTGGTGCGTATCAGAAGGGTTGGGACAAAGTGGTGGCGGATTCATTACAAAATTTTTCGACGAACATGCACCGGTTTATACTTTGTGTATTTTAGGCATTTTTTATGTGATTGGTTTTATCGCTACAATTCTTTTGCCTGGCTCAAAAAAAGAAAATGTTGAAGCACAAATCGCCTAATATTCGATTGAGGTATCTCATGAACTTTTTCAATGTTATCACATTTTTGATGTTATGGTCAGGTGTCAGTGTTTTTGCTGAAATCCCTTTAGCACAAGAATCAAAACCTCACTATCTTCAAGCGACTGAACCTGTAGAAAGCTCGCTTAAAGAGCGCCAGCCTAATTGGCGCATGGAAACAATTGAAAACTATCCTCAAGGCTTCCCCAAAACCATTATTTTTTATTCTCCTGTAGTGGGAAGTCGAGGCGAGCTTCCTGTTAAGGAAATGCGTTTTACCAAAAACGCTGCACCTGAAAGAGAGTCTGACCTGATCTTTTTGAAAGGCAAAACCATTTATCATGGTCCAAGTGTATTTTACAATGAAGGTGGCTCAATAAGGACAATCGCATTTTTTAAAGAAGGCAAGCTTTACGGCCCGATCAAAAACTACTTTCCTTCTGGTTTGATAGAAAGCGTCTATTATGTCGTCGATAATCTTAAGCAAGGCCCTTTTGAGATTCGCTTTACCAATGGGGAAATTGCTGAGAAAGGATCCTATGATCATGATTTATTAGAAGGGGATTACGAAACTTTTCACGCCAATGGAACACGTGCCTCCCTCTCACACTATAAAAAAGGAGTAAGAGAGGGGCAAGCTCAGGAGTGGTATGAAAATGGAAACCTGAAGTCTGATCTCTATTACCATTTTGGCCTTCTGAATAATGAGAAGACGCATCCCGCCCTGACCTCTTACTATCCTAATCATATGATTGAACAATACCAAGAGTTTCTCTTCGGCCAACCCCATGGCCACCACATCAAATATTATCAAAATGGCAACAAAAGCTATCAAGTCGATTATGTGAATGGAAAAAAAAATGGCAATGAAACAACTTTTGATGAGAATGGTGAAGTGCTAGGTGAAGGTTTTTTTAACCAAGGTCTAGCTGTAGGCAAACATTTTCTTAATCATCCTAATGGGAAAATGGCCAAATTAGCGCTATATAACCTCGAGGGCAATTTGCAAGGGCCTATTGAGGAATGGGATGACAAGGGCAATCCATTGCGCCAATATAATCTAATAGACGGTCAATACGATGGAGCTTTTAAAGAATGGTACCCGTCGGGTCAACTCATGTCTGAGTTCAACTATGTCAAGGGACAACTCGATGGAAAACAAGAAGAATTTCATCCCAACGGAAAACTTAAGTTAAGATTAATCTATGTCAACCAATTAAAAGAAGGTCCTTTTGAGGAGTGGTTTGATGATGGCCATCCTGCATTTACAGAATGGTATAAAGGTGGACTTAAAGATGGGTTCAGCAAAAAATGGTATCGTGATGAAAATCCAAAGTTGGAAGCCTATTACATCAATGGAAAATTGCACGGAACTTACAAGGAATGGTTTCCCAATCATCAGCTCAAAATCAGCAGTGAATACTTACACGGCCAGCTACACGGCTGGTCCAAGCGCTGGGATGAATCCGGTACACTTTTATTTGAAAGCCAATACGCACAAGATATACCCTTAGGTCTTGTTCAGGAATGGTTTGATAAAAATAAAATTAAACGCTCGACATGCTATAAAGACGGAAAGCTTCATGGGCCAGAAGAAACATTTTGGCCCAATGGTCTAAAAAGCAAGCCAAGGGCATTATCAGAATGGTTCTTTAAATGGATTATTCACGACATGGTACGAAGATGGCTCCTTGCATCAAGAATATAATTATAATCAAGGCCTTCGCTCAGGCATAGCTAAAGAATTTTATCCGAAGGAAACCAGTCCCAACCCTCAACAGATATCCCGTCTACTAAACTACGTCGATGGAAAGCTACAGGGAGAGCAAAAGAGTTTTTATCGTAATAGTCAAAAAGAAGCTATATTGACTTACGACCATGGCATTCTTCACGGTCTTAAAGCCTTATGGAATATGGAAGGAGTCCTCATCGAAGAGGCCCATTATAAGCATGGAAACCTCGAGGGGCCCTATCAAACCCGTAAACCTAATGGTATGATGGTCTTCTTTAACTATAAAGACAATCGACTCGATGGATTACATCAGGTTTTTTATCCGACTAAAGACTTTACCAAAAAGGTAAAAGCACTTGAAGCTACCTATGTCAAAGGTCTTTTAGAAGGTGAGCTCTCAGAATATAACGAAGAAGGCAATAAAATCAGCAATACCCATTATCTGCATGGTCTACGCACCGGGATGAGCACTCTATACTTTAATGACGGAAAAACAAAACTCACTATGACATATAAAAATGATCTTTTAGAAGGACCCCGCAAAGAATATTTTCCTAACGGCAAGATCCATCGCATAGAAAATTATTCTCAAAATAAAAAAGAAGGCGAAGAAGTTTCCTATCACGAAAATGGAAAATTGGCCTCACGTGGTTGGTATAAGGATGGGAAAAAGGAAGGGCTTTTTCAACAATGGAATAGTGATAGTATTCTTGTTTTTGAAGCCGAGTATAAAAATGATTTACGCCATGGTAAATTTAACAAATATGATTCTCAAGGAAAAGCCCGTTGCCTTCAAATCTATACAGAGGACAAATTGTCTGAAAAGAAAAAGGCCATTCATTAGGATTAGGAACTAACTATGCAATGCTGGAATTGCGGCATCGAACTCATTATAAAAGATAAAATACCATTTAGAGCTACGTGCGATACCTGCCATTTTTATTTGCATTGTTGCAAAAATTGCCGAAATTATAAGCCAGGTCTGCCCAATGATTGCGCTGTTCATGGAACAGAATATATCGCTGATCGAACGGCTAGTAATTTCTGCGAAGAGTTTCAAATCCTTGGCTTAGGCTCCGTCTCAAAAGCCAATCCCCAAGATGCCGAAAAACGCTTGTTTGGAAATAACGATACGCAAAAAAACAAACTTGACTCACCAAAAAAACGTTTTGAATCCCTTTTTAAGGATGAATAAAATTAGACCTTTTGAGAGCTTCCTATGATCCGTAAAGAACTGGAAAGTATAGTTTGGCTGGAGTTTGAGCTTCTGGCCCCATTCAAAAACTTAACTCACGGCGTCTTGTTAAGGCATGGAGGTTATAGCACAGAGGGCTATGAAAGCTTAAATTTAGGTTTTTCATTAAATAATCCTATTGAAAATCAAAATGTCCAATCTAATCGGAATAAAGTCAAAAAAGTTTTTGCGTTTAAAAGCTTACATGACTCTATTCTTATGCATGAAGATTCGATTGTAGAAATCACAAATAAAAACAGGGAGTCAAGGCCTACATGCGATGCGATAACAACAAAATTATCTGGCATTCCCCTGATGGTGACTCACGCTGATTGTCAAGCAGCTATCTTTTACGATCCCCTTAATCATGCCATTGCCAATGTGCATTCGGGATGGAAAGGTAATGTAAGAAATATATATGCCAAGACTGTCGAATTTATGAAAAAACACTATGGATCTTTGGCCGAAAATTTGCATATATGCATTTCACCTAGTCTTGGTCCGCATGATTCGCAATTCATCAATTATCGCACAGAACTGCCTGAAGAGTTTTGGCAATACCAAGTCAAACCTTTATACTTTGATTTATGGAGCATAAGCAAAAATCAGCTCTTGTCAGCAGGGGTATTGGAACACCATATTCAAATTGCCGGCATCAGCACTTTATCCAATCCACAGGATTATTTTTCTTATCGGAGAGAAAAAGTTTCAGGACGCCACGGCACATTCGTTTCATTACACCTCTAAAGCACATATGCATCAGGCTATCAAAAGATAAGTTTACAAAAAAATTATAAATTACAAAGCAAAAAAATAACAGGATATTAGGATGGTCATGATATAAAAACAGAAGAGATTTACCTCATTCCGATACTTTCCGATATTTCTGAAAAATAGGATGTTGTTTTGAAGTCATGAAGGAACTTAGAGTATAAATGGTTACACTTCCGGATAATTTTATTGAGACAGATGAATTTACCAAAGAACTTCCCCCCTTTTCACTATCGTAATCAGAAAATGGAATATTCAATCTCGTATCCTGACCATCCTAATATCATGTTATTTCTTTGCTTCAATTCCACATTCTGAGAATGGTTCCAGGATTTTGTTGTGTGACCATTAAAATGTTAACACTATACTGCGTCGCCCTGTCTCTTATTTTTCCACACACCATCTATCTTCGTTAAAAAAGGCAGAATTAAATTCGAGGGTTTAAATATTATTACCATTTAATTCACTTTTTAGGTTCAATAAGATTTTTTTCTAAGGAAAGATATGAAGTACTTATGGATTTTTCAAACTAAAAAATTGTCCAAATACCAACTCTTCAGCCTGTTTGTATTTATTTTCTTAGCAAGGTTCCAAGCTATTACAGCGCGAGAATTACCTATATTATATAACAAAAATTATGAAATTCCCTGTTCAACATATGAAATAGAACTAGTGAATCATGTGAAAATAAGCTTGCAAAAAGCCCTTAACTTTGAATCCAAACTGAACGAGACTGGTTTTGCAGAAGATATCAAAATTAAGATTTGGAATTCTGATACTCCTTCTGATCATTTATTAAATAACTTATGTAATCTACCCGGGGCTTCGCATTTACATATAGGATTATTAAAGGGTGGATCTTTTATTGCAGCCCTCTATGGCAATCAGGATATACTTAATGAGCAAATAGGAGTGGATTGGTTTAAAGAGTATCCTAAGGATGAATTTGATTCAAATTGTGCGCCGTATTTAGAGATAGATAAATGTCAAATTTTGAATCATGAATGTTTTAAAGTAAACAAATCTCTTTTTACCTCAACCATTGATATCTATTTTTATGATGCCGATCATAGCCTTAAAGGCCATCAAAGCGCTTTTACTTACTATAATGATGTTTTTTCCGACGTGTTTATTGCAGTGATAGATGATTGGAAATGTCCTTGGGTAAGAAGGCCTACCTTCAAGGCTTTTGAAAAGTTAGGTTATAGAATATTGTACGAAGCAATTATTCCAGCGAATGAATCCTATGGGCATGGCCAATATGTAGCGGTGATAAAAAAATCAATTTTTCCTAAATAAAGCAGTATTATTATTATCAATCTCGCAGATGATTTCACATTCGTCAAAAAGCCTCCATATTGAGGGCATTTTTGTTCGTTGGCCATCAACAAGTGCATATACATTGGAAAGTAAAATATACCCGCCTGACTTGACTTTCGGCAAAAAAAGTTGAACATCTAAGAGTGAACCCTCTTCAGAAAAATTACCATCTAAATGAAGGAAATCAATCTCGGGTATTTGATCGACAGCCACTTCAGATGGTGCGTTAATGACAGTGCAATAGGAGCGAAGTGACCAGAAATTTAAAAGCATGTAAAACTGATTTTTAATGTATTGCATGTCAACATTTGACCACCATTCATAGTTTGGGTCAGTAACACTAATATTCTTTACCGCTGCATCATTAGTCCAGGCTTCAATTGCGTACACATTCCCTTGTCTAAGATATTTAAGGGTAATAGCTAAAGGCAGCAAAGAAGAACCACTAAAAGCTCCTATTTCAACACAAACTTGCGGTCGAGTAAAAAAAACCAAATCCATCATTAATTCAGCTTTTTTTGCAGAACACCAGCTATCCTTGAGAAATTGAAAAACATGCTCTTTAAGAGACTGAAAATTCGCATCAGGAAGGATATTTAATGAATTGTTTTTTTCTAATACAAGATAAGGATCCCAATCGGCATTCACATGAGTTGTGTTAAAAAGCCAAATAAATAAAATCAGCCTCGTTAACTGTTTTTTTAGAAAAGCTTGTAAATAAACTTGTCGATGTTTTAGCATTTTTCCTCTAAAAAGCCACGCCGATTCCGGCACCAAATTTAAAACCGCTTAAATTTGTATCATGCCTATGCAATCTGGGCTCTGACCTAAAATGCATCTGTTGATAATAATAGTCAGCGAAGATATCTAAAAAAATGCAATTTATTAAGGGAAAGTTAACCCCCGATTTTATAACAAGCCCAAAACCGTTTTTACTCACATGTTTCTTCACATAATCTGAATCGTCTTTGATTCTTAGCAACGTAAATGTAGCGCCTGCACCCACATAAGGTCTAAAATGTTTGAAAAAACAAAAATTGTATTTTACACCTAAACTAAAAGGATACAGATTGATGCGTGTATCATCATGCAAATCTAGTGAATGACCCTTTTTTGTAAAATAATTAAAGCTTCCCCATAAATGCCAATTGCAAAAGATTCGTCTTGAAGCTTCCAACTGATAGTCTGCTCCACCCCTGGGGTATATTTCACGAATCAAACTTGATGTGGGATAAAAATAGGCAACTCTGCCTTCGACAGTCCATTCAGATGCCTGAAGAAAGATTGGTAGCAGAAATAAAAGTAAAAAAATTCTTTTCACGACCCATTCCTCATGTGATTAAAAACATATTCATTGATAGTATATTTTTGAATAAATGGATAGTTTTTTTTTTCTTTTAAATTATATATTTTCTTGAAAGCAATTTTGATTTCGTTGGTCTTTTTAATGACCATCCAAAACCGCACCAGGTTAAGTTTAAAGGCGATATTAAGAATTTATGTGATGTTTGATCAAAAAAAAACTTGTTATAAAAAATTTTTTTTTCTACATTGTATTTTAAATTACTTTAAAAATAGTGGATGTGAAAAATGAGAACTTTTTTATTTTTGTTGATGACATTCCTAGGGACTTTATGTGCAGCCGATCCTATTGCTTATATAGCCAATAATCAAGGAGACTCAATAAGCATTCTTGATTTAACTACTAATACGATAACAGGTTATGTAAATAACAATGGATTCATATTAACACATCCCATCGATGTTGAGTTTACTCCGAATGGAACAACAGCCTATGTTGTTTCCGACTCACAAAATCAAGTGGCTATCATCGACGTCGCAACTAATACGGTGATAGGAACTGTGAATGATAGTTTATTTCCCTTTGCAGCACCCGCAGTAATATCTATATTGCCGAATGGTTTGAAAGCTTATGTGACCAATGAAGCAAACAATACCGTAGGTATTATCGATTTAACAACAAATACAGTCACGGGCTATGTAAATGTCGGTGCTTTTCCTTTTAACTTACCTATTGGAATTAGTTCAAATGCTGCCGGCACAAAGGCCTATGTAACAAATCTCAATTCAAACAATGTCAGTATTATCGACCTTGCTACCGATATAGTTACCGGATATGTTAACATTGCGGGGCATCCGTTTGATCAACCAATATTGGTTCAGTTTCTTAGTAACTCAAAAGCCTATGTAGGTAACTATTTAACTAGCCAAGTAAGTATTATAGATGCACTCACAGATACCGTGTCAGGATATGTAAATACGGGGGCTTTTCCTTTCGGCGCTCCTATTGCCATACGTGAAAGCTTGGATAACACAACAGCTTATGTTACGAATTCCACTATCGGAACTGTAAGTATTGTTAATTTAGCAACTGATACTGTAACAGGATATGTAACAGGAGCGTTTGTCGGTCCTTTGGGATTGGCCATTACACCTAATGATGCAACAGCTTATGTGGCAAATTCTGTTAATAATACTGTCAGCATTATAGATCTAGCCACAAATACAGAGTGGCACGGGATTTGTAAATGCGGGGGCCTTTCCTTTTGATGTTCCTTATGCAATATCAATACAGCCAATAATAACACCCCACCACCACCTCCTCCTCCTTCCGGTAGCCCTTTACCTCCTATTCTCACTAGTGCAGAACAAATAAAAAATCGATTCGCCACACAAACAGACATCATCAACATTATTACTTGGATCCCCCCTCTAAGCGGTCCATTTCCTGTAGCTTATAATATTTATCGCAATTCTGCGCTCACCACTGATCTTGCGAAAACGGTTCCTTTCTCCGGTCCCTTAATTTTTAAAGACCATAATCGCAAAAAAAAAACTTATACTTACTATATCGTATCCATTGGTTCAACTGGGTTGGTTTCGCAACCAGTCAAAGTTACAGTAAGTTCTAACTCACACAGTAGTGGCTGAGGTCTGAGCACACCGATGCATTTAAATTGACAAAATTTAATAAAAAAGATTTACTGAATTTTTATTGATTTTTTTATGATCTTACATGATGAGCAGTGTTATGAAAAAAATGATTCTATTTTGCCTCTCAATATTACTGTCGAGTCAATTATTAGCAGGGGTTACACCCAATCGAATATCTTCAAAAGAAGCTAAAATAGTCACTGCAACAAAAGAGTCCACATTCCCAACTATCCCGGTGCATTTAATCCATCCATCATCAAATTCAATGATGGATATTTGTTAACCTTTAGATTCCTACCCAACCGTTTTTTTCAACCTTGGATCTCCCTTATCGGCGTTATCTTTTTGGATGAGTCTTTTGAACCTATATCGGATGCCAAAATACTCGATACACGTTATAATTATGCAAATACCCCTTCGCAATCAGAGGATGCTAGAATTTTTTCTTACAATGGAAGGCTTTACATCATTTTCAATGATAATATAGATTTTATCGCTCCATCCACTTCGGAAAGACGTGATATGTTCATTGCAGAACTCATTTATGACAATAACCAATTCATTGTTCTGGATCCTGTGAAATTAGTTCATGAAGAAAAATATGAAAGTACCTTGTGGCAAAAAAATTGGAGCCCTTTTGAATGGAATAATAATCTATTACTCAGCTATTCAATAACTCCCCATGAGGTCATTAAACCCGATTTTGAAACCGGCTTTTGTAAAAATGCATATGAGACCTTTATACCAAAATCTTTATACTGGCGCGTAGGTCCTGTGCGAAGCGGAACGCCTGCACAATTGGTAGATGGAGAATATTTAGCTTTTTTTCATTCAGGTGTTCTAACAGCTTCACAAAGCTCTAACAATGTTGAATTGTGGCATTATTTCATGGGTGCTTATACTTTTTCAGCCCATCCACCTTTTGAAATCACCTATATGAGCACTGCGCCTATTGAATATCCTGGATTTTACACTTACTCGACCTATGATAAAAGGGTGATTTATCCTGGAGGATTTGTCGCGGATGGTTCCAATCTTTACGTCGCCTATGGAAAAGATGATTGTGAAGTATGGATAGCGACCATCGATTATCACGAGCTCAAGAAATCAATGGCTCCTGTTAAGACGACAATAGATCTTGGTGAAATGAAAAGGTCTATGCGCTAAACATAGAAATCTTTTAGAGGCTGTGAAAAAATTAAGATACGTTTGATTTTGTTTGGAATTTTTACCGGCATCTTCAACTTTTTCACAGTCTCTTTGGGTTCACTGCCTAATATTATTTTAACAACTAAGTGGCAACAAAGTCCCGTGAAACATCATGATGAGAATATGGACTCTAATTTTCGCAATAACGATAGGACATCTTTCAGCAGGTGTCTATAATCATTTAAAAATCCCTCTTGAAAAAGCTGGGCCTTACCAAATGAGAAATATCGATTTCATTTATATGATCAATTTGGATCAAAGGCCTGAAAAATATGCACATTCATTCAATCAATTGTCACCTTATGGAATTACTGCCTACCGATTTTCTGCAGTTAATGGATGGGAATTGACCTTAGAGGACCTTAATGAATTAGGCATTAAATATGAACCCTGGATGATTCAGGGACTTATGGGAACTTGTTATTTACTAGAGGACAATGGTCAACCTCACCATGAGATTATGCAGGTACCGGGCAGGAATTATTTCTGCCATTGCATGTCCCGTGGTGCTATTGGCATTTTTCTTAGCCATTTATCCATTCTTAAAGACGCCTATGATTCAGGCTATGAAACAATTTGGGTTATGGAGGATGATATCGAAGTTATCAATGATCCGCATCAGCTTTCTGAACTTATTAATAAACTCGATGATCTAATAGGTAAAGATGGTTGGGATTTTTTGTTTACCGACTTTGACACAAAAAACAGTCAAGGCGGCTATGTTCCCTGCATGGCCTATGCCTTAAGGCCCAATTTCAATCCTAGCAATCCTTATAAATTTTATGAAAGACACGACATAAGTCCTGAATTTAGAAAAGTTGGAGCTCGTTATGGAGCTTATTCGATGATTGTTAGAAAATCGGGCATGAAAAAAATGCTGGATTTCGTCAAGGATGGGATTTTTTTACCCTATGATATGGAATTCACCCTGCCCAATGATATTCGCATGTATACAGTTCGAGAAGATGTTGTTTCTACACAACCCAACGCATTTTCCGATAATGGTTCACCAAATTACAGAACAAACGTTGTTCAAAAATAAATAGGAGACAATCAATGGATTTTCATGATCTTCCATGCGACAAATTTTCACATTATGAAAGCGTAGTCTTGAAGAAAGATAGAAATGAATTAGTGCAACAAGTAAAAAATCAAGCCTTTGCTTACATGGATAAGTTAGAGGGGTGGTGTACAAAAAATAAAGCATCTCTACTCATCGATCTTATCTTTATGTTGAAACCACAAACAGTCGTTGAAATAGGGGTGTTTGGTGGAAAATCACTTGTACCAATGGCCTATGCCCTTAAAGTGGTTGGAACTGGCAAGGCCTTTGGTATTGACCCTTGGGATAGTATCGAGTCTACAGAAGGAATGGACGGCATTAATCGTGAATGGTGGAGTCAAGTTGATCATCAAAAAATTTTGCAAAATCTTCAAGTGAACATAGCAAAATTTAAACTCGAAAATCAAATTGAACTTATCAGATCAACCTCTGAGGATGCCCCTCCGATACCTAATATTGACATCTTACATATTGATGGAAATCATTCAGAAAAAGCTTCTACTTTAGATGTTAATAAATGGGTGCCTTTAGTCAGAACGGGAGGGATCATTATTTTTGATGACATGACCTGGGGTACAAACGGTAATGCTGTTAAATGGTTAGATGAAAATTGTATACAATTAGTCTCTTTTCATGAAGATAACGACTGGGGAATCTGGATAAAACCATAACTATTGGCTTTCTTGTTAATGGTGGGAAGGGTTTTTTGAAGAGTTTCGCGAATATTGGGCGGTAAAGTTTTCTGGAGCAAGATGTAAGAAGCTAATTGAGCTTCTAGATAATTTTCCATGGCATAACCGCAAATTGAATACTCAAGAAGAAGCCCATAATCATAAATCCATTTCTCAACAAATAACATATCATTGGACAAGGGTATCGTAAGTCCTTGGCGTGCTACCAAATATCCTGATAGATAATCTTCTTTACGTCTTAAATAGCTTGCTAAGCGAAAGAGTGATTCAGCACGCGTAGGGCGAAACATGTAAGCATTATAGTAACTTTTAGAGACTACTTCTCGCGGCTGCCCTAGTATTTCTTGAAGCATTCCTATTTGCATTAAAGACCAAAATACCTCTTCATCCCATCCTCCCATTAAGGCCCTTTTTTTATAGTTTTTCAGTGCTAGCTCATATTGTTTGGAATCTTTATAACTTTGAGCAAGATAAAAAACATAACGTGAATTGTAAGGCTCTTTTTGCAAAGCAGCCTCTAAAATTTGAGCATCCTTTTTATATTTTTCCGGATCTTTGGAACGCGCTCCGTCGGTGTGTACAATGGTCTTCACACATGGAAGAGTTCCGGATGTTTTAGCTTGGGATGTGTCGATTGCTTCATGAAGAACACCTATCCATTTGCAATCTAAAGAATTTCTGACTAACCCTATTCTGGCATATTGTGTTCCGCCGAACTCAACCATCATGTAATAAAAATCCTTATTCAGTCCGGGGATAAAATAACCACTAGGGAATGAGAGCTCCTCATCTGCATCAATAAAAAGTAAATAACTAGCTTTGGTTCTTGCGAGATCAAGAGCCTCGTTGCGGTTGTGTGCAAAATTGACCCAAGAGCGTTCATGTAATTCGCCCGGTATCCCTTTCATGCATTCTTTTATGATAGCTTTTGTATTATCCGTAGAACCCGTATCTACGATCACCCAATAGTTAATTAACGGTTTAACTGTTTCTAAACATCTGCGAATGACAGCACTCTCATCTTTCACAATCATATTGAGACAAACTGTGTTGGATTCAAGAGCAGCAATGGAAATTTGGAGGCTAAAATGGATGACAAAAAAGAAGAAATATTTGATCATTTGACCGCCTAAAGAAACTAATACTGTGCTAGACCCGGTAATTGAACTTGCAGTCAATTACCGGATGTATTCAAAAATTTCTATGGAGCTACATTGAAGACAGTCCACGTTGAGGAAGTACCAACAACTGAGGTAGCACCTTGTATTCCAATTACATTTGTGGCAGTGTTATAGGTACTCCACAATGCCAGTATATTACCACTAGAATCAATTGAAGCTGTTTGGTCAAAAAAATCAGAATTATTAACTCCACCCGGTGTTGTAAGAGCAACTGTATTCCAGGTGCTCGCTCCAAAAGGCAAGATAGATGCACCAACCTGGAAATTCCCATTTGAATCCGGATATTCCCAGATAACTACGACATCACCACCCGGATTCGAAAAAAGATAGGGGTTCGTATTTCCGCCGGAACTTATTCCCATAGAAAGAGTTGTGAGATTCCAGGTACTTGGACTCGTGGATACTGTACCTGTTGCCCCTACAATAATTTGATTATCATTAACGTCTACTGCTTGCCATGTAGCTACCAAATTACCTTCAACAATAACAAACCGTGGTGAACCCGCATCTTGATCTTGGGCTTCACATTTACTAGAAGCGCAAAAAATTAACAAGAATAGCCCCGTAGAGATAGCGAGCTTTAAATTATTCAAAATCTTCATATAAAATTCCTCACATAAATTTATTTTTTAGGCTTATCCAATTAGACAAACTTAAATTACTTAGATGCAATCTTAAAAATTGATAGAATAAAACTTGGGCTTTCGGCTTCATGCGATATGTTCTTATTGGCAATTAAACCTAATTGGGGTAAGCTCGCTGACATACCCACACTAATAATATCGCCCTTTTTTAGGAACACCACGTTTTGCGAAACAAAAGTGAAGACAGAAGTACTGCTTGTGACAGTCTGGCTTACATTAGTGTGTGGTTGAACTGTTCCATTTATCATTAACCACAAATCGACTTTACCCAACAGATCAAAAGTTTGGCTCCCCGCTTGACCTGTAGCCATGATAAAGTAAACTCCTGACTCTTCAATCTCAATCTCATGTTGAGACTTCACTTTTATACCAGAAATAGCATCAATGTTCTCCACAGTTACGACATTCTCCCCCACTCCCACTTGATTTTTAGAACTAGAAAGTTGTGCATAAACTTGATTTGTATCGCCCTGCTCAAGCTCGAAAGCACTCACAATGTTTGATGAAAAAAATGTCCCAAGAAAAAATAGAAAGGCACTTAAGACCTTTGTTAAATTACTTAATACATTCATGATTTTCTCACAGATTGCGCAAGAGATTCAATAAAAACTCTATCTTATTTAAATCACTTGCTTAGTTGATGTAAAACTGCCAACTCAAACATCCCATCCATATGGATGGATGCAGGAGCAAAAAATTTAATTTTGCGTATCTTCATTCAATGTGGCGATTCAAATCGCTCTCGATAACAATACGCATGAGGCCATCAAATATCATATCTATTAAAGGACATCAAGTATTTTTTTTAATTGTTTGCTTTTATACAAGAAGAAATCTATACAAAATCTACATGCCATTGTTGATCAGTATGAAATCAATAAAGGCCGTTAGGGATGTTCCTTGAGGATCAGTGATAGACACAGTTGCGGATGCACTCAAAGTTACAGTATCACCTGCATTAAATGTATGGATGACTCCCGCTTGTGTATAAGAATTTTGACTGTGAGATGATAAAATCGAACTATTTAATCTAATTCCATTCACATTTAAAAAATAAAGTATGTTCGAAGTAGTAGTTTGTGTATTCCACAATCCAAAATGAATATAATATGTGCCTGCTGTGTTGATTGTAAAAGTTGTATTCGCTCCACTTTGTGTAATTGCGCTACTTGTGGCATCTGAATTCTCAAAAGTAATTACAGTAACGTTAGTTTGAGAATTTATTGAATAATAATTTGCAAACCCTGCCGACATTGATCCTTTAGGGCCGGTAGGCCCTGTGGAACCGGTTGGGCCAGTAGGACCTGTACGGCCGGTAGGACCAGTGGGTCCAGTAAAACCTGTCGGTCCCGTTGCGCCCGTTGGTCCAGTAGACCCCGTAGGACCGGTCGGACCTGTCGGCCCGGTTCGGCCGGTTGGACCAGTTGGTCCAGTAGAACCGGTTGCACCAGTTGGGCCTGTCGGGCCAGTAGAACCTGTTGGGCCTGTCGGACCAGTTGCGCCAGTAGGTCCAGTTGGTCCAGTCGAACCGGTTGAGCCAGTAGGTCCAGTAGGGCCAGTCGGACCAGTTGCGCCAGTAGGTCCAGTTGGTCCAGTCGAACCGGTTGCGCCAGTAGGTCCAGTAGGGCCAGTCGGACCGGTAGAACCTGTTGCGCCAGTTGGGCCTGTCGGACCGGTTGAGCCAGTAGGGCCAGTCGGACCGGTAGAGCCTGTCGGACCGGTAGGGCCAGTCGGACCGGTAGAACCTGTTGCGCCAGTAGGTCCTGTTGGTCCAGTCGAACCGGTAGAACCGGTTGCACCAGTTGGGCCTGTCGGACCGGTAAAGCCTGTCGGTCCCGTTGCTCCTGTCGGACCAGTTGCGCCAGTAGGTCCAGTCGGACCGGTAGAACCTGTTGCGCCAGTAGGTCCAGTAGGGCCAGTCGGACCGGTAGAACCCGTCGCACCTGTGGGTCCCGTTGGTCCAGTGGATCCAGTCGGACCTGTTGGTCCCGTGGGTCCGGTAGAACCCGTCGCACCTGTCGGTCCAGTAGAACCCGTAGATCCAGTCGGACCTGTTGGTCCTGTGGGTCCAGTAGAACCCGTTGGTCCGGTGGGTCCGGTAGAACCCGTCGCACCTGTCGGTCCAGTAGAACCCGTAGATCCAGTCGGACCTGTTGGTCCCGTGGGTCCAGTAGAACCCGTTGGTCCAGTGGGTCCGGTAGAACCCGTCGCACCTGTCGGTCCAGTAGAACCCGTAGATCCAGTCGGACCCGTTGGTCCAGTGGGTCCGGTAGAACCCGTAGATCCAGTAGAACCCGTTGGTCCAGTGGGTCCGGTAGATCCAGTCGCACCTGTTGGTCCCGTGGGTCCGGTAGAACCCGTCGCACCTGTCGGTCCAGTAGAACCCGTAGATCCAGTCGGACCCGTTGCCCCTGCAGGTCCTGTAGGACCGGTTGCACCATCTTCACCTATTGCCCCCGTAGGCCCTGTTGGTCCAGTGGGTCCGGTAGATCCAGTCGCACCTGTTGGTCCCGTGGGTCCGGTAGAACCCGTCGCACCTGTCGGTCCAGTAGAACCCGTAGATCCAGTCGGACCCGTTGCCCCTGCAGGTCCTGTAGGACCGGTTGCACCATCTTCACCTATTGCCCCCGTAGGCCCTGTTGGACCTGTAAAGCCCGTTGGTCCAGTAGAACCCGTTGGTCCAGTGGGTCCGGTAGATCCAGTCGCACCTGTTGGTCCCGTGGGCCCGGTAGAACCCGTCGCACCTGTCGGTCCAGTAGAACCCGTAGATCCAGTCGGACCCGTTGCCCCTGCAGGTCCTGTAGGACCGGTTGCACCATCTTCACCTATTGCCCCCGTAGGCCCTGTTGAACCTGTAAAGCCCGTCGGTCCCGTTGGTCCAGTAGATCCAGTCGGACCTGTTGGTCCAGTGGGTCCGTTAGAACCCGTCGCACCTGTGGGTCCCGTTGGTCCAGTGGATCCAGTCGGACCTGTTGCGCCTGTTGGACCGGTTGCACCAACTTCACCTTTTGGGCCAGTAGATCCAGTTGCACCTGTCGGTCCAGTGGATCCAGTGGGTCCCGTAAAACCCGTTGCACCCATTGCACCTGTGAGTCCTGTCGGTCCTGTCAGTCCCTCTGGACCAATGGCGCCAGTTGAGCCTGTGGGACCTGTTGAACCTAACATACCCGCCGAGCCTGCCGCGCCAGTTGGACCTGTTAATCCTGCAGCGCCGGTCGGACCCGGACAACATGGTCCAGTTGGACCGGTTGGGCCTGTTGCTCCGGTTCCTGTCGAGCCACCTGAAGGACCTGTGGGACCAACAGGACCTGTTGGACCTGTTCCTCCAGTTCCCGTGGAATCACCAGAAGGACCTGTCGGACCTGGAGGACCTTGTGGTCCAGGATCGCCTGGAGCACCTGGAGAGCCTGGAGGTCCAGGAAGTCCAGGAGGACCTTGTTGGGGAGGATGACAATCTTTTTTTGAATCACAATTTGAAGAATATGCTTTATAAGGAATAGAATAATGAGTACTTTTCGGAAGTTGATATGAATACACATTTCCTGTGAAAAACAGGAAGGCTAAGACGAATGTCAATACTATATTCATATAAAAATTTTATCGCCGGAAAAAAAATCAAAAGTTCAAATTCAATACTACATATCCAATATTTTATAAGATAACTTCAACAAGTATCAAAAAAATAAATATTTGGATATCTTTTTTTTGAATTCAGGTTTAGCTTGTCTACTTATTCTTTCATGAAAATTGGAAAATTCTAGCTTTAAAATTAATTTTTTTTTATATAATTCATTTGAAAAAATCTAAATTTAATGATGGATTTTATGTTAAAAAAAATGACTGCATGGCTTCTAGCTTGCCTCGCAATAGTTTCAAATGCAAAAGGTGAATCCAATTTCATCACCTATGATTGGTTAATAACCAAAGCAATAGAAACCAGTTATACAGATCATATTCCCCATTGGAGACGCTTATTTAATACTATGAAAATTAGAGGGTTTCTCGAATGCGGCTGCGGATTTTCCACCGCCTACTTTATGGATCATTGTGAAAAAGTCATATCTATTGAATATATTACTCCAGGGTATGGTCGTCAATGGTACGATGATTGCTTAATATTATTCGCGGACCGTAGCAATTGGATACCGATGATATATAATGAAGATTTTCGGAGTAATAGTTTCAATAATGCATGCGCTTATCAATGCAGTATGCATAAAGATTATGCATTAATTGATTCCGCTTATTTAAGAGAGCTGAACAATCATTTTAAGATTCTAATCAAAAATGCAAATTTACAAGAATATGATATCGATGTGGCGTTTGTTGATCCGGGTGTATATATACGAGGTGACTTAGTCAAGCTACTTCTTGCTAACAAAATCCCTATAGTTGCTGCACATGATACAGCAAGTGATGCAGGAATTGCTGAGAAGACAAACCTTTATGGGTGGAATAAAGTTGTTACTCCCCCAAATTATCAGAAAATTTACATTCCTTTTGGGCAAGGCACAACGTTTTGGGTCAGTGAACAATTACCCTATGTTATTGATTCCTTAATAAGTTATAGGAATGCTATCACTAATCTACGTGACAATGGTGTTGAGGTTCATCATGAAGATTTAAAAATACTGGCTGATACACCACACGAATTATAAAATGAATGTCAAAATCTATCTTTTTCATCATTTTTTTGTTGAAAATCACCGGTCTTTTTGCCGACGTAGCTGATCATTTCAAGCCATGTCCAAATAAATCTAATAATCATCAAATGAGAAATATAGATTTCATCTATATGATTAATTTAGACAAACGACCTGATAGATTCGAGGACTCCTCCAAAAGACTGAATCCTTATGGTATTTTTCCCTACCGCTTTTCTGCAGTCAATGGCTGGGAACTTTCAATCGATGTCATTAATGACGTCGGAGTAAAGTATGAACCCTGGATGAATTCCAATATCATGGGCACTTACTATTATCTTGATGAAAATCAACAAATCCAACACGCCCATGAAGTCATCCATGTTATAGGAAGAACCTATTTTGGTCACTGCGTTGCTCGAGGACCCATTGCTATTGTTCTCAGTCATCTATCTGTTCTTCAAGATGCCCTTGATTCTGGCTATGAAACTATATGGGTCTTAGAAGACGATATAGATGTTATTAAGGATCCAAGAATAATTTCTGACCTTATCGAAAAGCTTGATGCTCTTGTAGGAAAAGACAGATGGGATATTTTATTCACAGACCGTGATATGAAAAAGAAAAATGGAGAATATAATCCTTGTTATTGGCATGCACTGCGACCTAATTTTAATCCTTGGAATCCCCAAATATTTGCACAAAGATATGCTATAAGTCCCGATTTTCAAAAAATTGGAGCACGTTGGGGGGCTCATTCTATGATTATACGAAAATCAGGTATGGAGAAGATTTTGAATTTCATCAAAGTCTACCATATTTTTTATCCTTATGATATGGATTTTATATTTCCTGCAGATATGTATTCGGATATGCAACTATATACTGTCTTTGATGACGTTATTTCAAATCAGATAGATTCCATTTCAGATAATGGAGAACCCAGTTATCTTACCAAACCATAATGTAAGGGTTAAACGAGCCCATGTCCCTCGCCGAAGGCTTTGGAGTGTCGGTGCTTTAGCGCCGTTTTTATTCCACGGACCTATAAAAGCAGGAAGTTTTCTTTATCACAAACATATTATAAAAGCGGCGCTAAAGCACCGACACTCCAAAGCCTTCGGCGAGGACAACAACACGGGCTTTATCGGGTGGCTCATTTGACGCTTACATTTTGACAAGATTCTCAATCTAAGATATCATTTAACACAAGTTTTTGATACACTGTCTAATTATAATCTAAGGAATTTTTGAGATATTTATGAAAAAAGTAAGTTATTTATCCCTATTATTTTTTATTTTAATAATCAATTTAAATGCGAATGAAACTCTACCCACTTTAAAAGAGACTGAACCTGCACTCATTGCAGCGCAAGAATTACAGCGTTTAAATAACCTGATGACGATTACGCAACAAAATTTGGAAAATCAAAAGAAATTACAACAGCTTTTTATGGACTATCAACAGCAACAGATCACCTATTTACAGAACAGTCAAGACAAGGAGTTGACTCTGCAAATGGTGAGATCAGCTCATCGCTTATTGGAAAGTATAAAGGCCAATCATTTGGTTCAAATTTTTGATACCGAATTCATCAATCAGCTGACATTTTTTGCTCAATTTGCTGTAAAGCGTGGAATACCAAAAGCTTAGTCATGGATTCTATTCACTATATCGATCGTCAAACTGGCAAGCGAGAACAAGAGAAAGTTTATGGGGCAAAAGCAATCAAACTTTTGTATGGCAAGGATTGGTTTAGTAAGCTCTTGGGCCCATTTCTTCTTCACAACCTTGTACGCTACCCTTTTTTTTCTGCTTTGTATGGGCGATGGCAAGCTTCCTCTCAATCAAAAAACAAGATAAAGCCATTTATAAGTAGTTTTGGAGTTGACTCTTCAGAATTTTTAGAAGACGTTGCACAATTTAAATCCTTCAATGAATTTTTTATTAGAAAACTAAAACCTGAGGCTCGTCCCCTAGCCCTCTCGGACGATGTGGCCATTATTCCTGCGGATGGACGTTATTTATTTTATCAGGATATTTCAAAAGTGGATGGGTTTGTTATTAAAGGAGAAAAATTTGATTTGGCTAGTCTATTAGAAGATGCCCAATTAGCGGCTCGATATAACCAGGGAACAATGCTGATTGCACGTCTTTGTCCTACTGATTACCATCGTTTTCATTTCCCCTGTGATTGCGTGCCTGGGGAAACGAAAACAATTAACGGATGGCTTTATTCCGTCAACCCAGCAGCTATTAAGAAAGATATTCAAATATTTACTAAAAATAAAAGAACCCTTTGTCAACTGGCAACTTTTAAATTTGGAAAAGTATTGTTTTTGGAGATTGGAGCCACAAATGTCGGAAGTATTCACGAAACATATACTCCCCATGTTTTGCAAAAAAAAGGGGCTGAAAAAGGCTATTTTTCTTTTGGGGCCTCGTCTTTAATTTTACTGTTTGAGCCCCATAAAATTCGGCTAGACGCCGATCTGATCGACGCGACACAACAAGGCTTTGAAATCAAATGCCTCATGGGTCAGCAAATGGGAAAATGTATTTAGGCACGTAGTGATCTAAATCAAAGCTTATTCTCCTCTTCTACCCTTTAGCTGTTCTTTTCCTGGCCTCGCCCAGCACCTATTGAATTAAATGCAATTTTGGAGTATGATTTATATTATGAAAGTTAAAAAAGTTGGGTTACAATGATTGGATTTTTAAAGAAGCTTTTTGGCTCCGCTCAGGATCGTTTAAGGCGAAAATATTTTAAAGTTGTGCAAGAAGTTAACCAATGGGACGCTAAATTCCAAAGCTTGAGTGATGATGCGCTGCGTAATAAAACGCAAGAATTCAGGGATAGATTCCAAGCGGGTGAATCTGTGGATCAGCTTCTTCCTGAAGCCTTTGCCGTTGTCAAAAATGCATGCCGACGTTTAGCAGGAACCGACATCCATGTTTCAGGCTATGATCAAAAGTGGGATATGGTCCCTTACGATGTGCAAATTGTGGGCGCAATCGCCTTGCACTATGGCGCAATTGCCGAAATGCATGACAGGCGAAGGGAAAACTTTAACGGCGGTTATGCCTCTCTATTTGAATGCGATGACAGGCAGACCGGTCCATCTGGTGACTGTCAACGATTACCTTGCTCAACGGGACTGTGAATGGGTAGGCACGGTTTTGCGATGGCTGGGACTCACTACAGGAGCCTTAACTAATGATACTCCCTAAGAAACGCGTAAACAGATCTATATTGAGCGATGTGGTCTATGGCACAGCTTCGGAATTCGGCTTTGATTATCTTACGCGACAATTCCATGCCGTTTCGTAAAGAAGAGCAAGTTCAACGTGGATATTATTATGCCATCATTGACGAAGTCGACTCTATCCTCATTGATGAAGCCCGTACTCCTTTAATTATTTCTGGTCCTGTGCCTGTCAGTCGTCAAATGTACGACGAACTCAAAGCAGGGTGTTTCTGATATGGTGCGTAGGCAACGTGATTTGTGCAATCGCTTGGCCACTGAAGCACGAAAGTCTAGAAAAGTTTGAGGCATGGAGAAGACAGACCTGTAAAAGAAAACGTGATAAAAAGCAAGATGAAGAAGAACAGAGAAGCTTACGCAAGCTTTGGTTTGTGGGAAAAGGTACACCCACATAATAAAATCTTAAAGCGTTTGAAAGAAGATCCTGATATTCGCGCAGCGATTGATAAATGGGATCTTTATTACTATGCCGAGCAAAATAAAGAAGAAAAACAAAAGGCCTTAGCGGAACTGTTTATTATCATCGATGAAAAAAGCAATGAATATGAATTAACAGATAAAGGAATTCATGTTTGGCAAGAAATGCACGTGGCAGTGGACAGAGCGATGACTTTGTCATGCTGGATATCAGCGATGACTATCTGAAGATTGATGAAGACATCTCTCTAGATGCAGATGCCAAAGTGCAGAAAAAGTTGGCTGTGCAGGAAGAAGACTCCAAACGAAAAGAAAGGGCCCACAATCTTCGCCAGCTTTTGCGCGCTCATCTCTTAATGGAAAAAGATGTCGACTATATCGTCCAAGATGATAAAATTATCATCATTGATGAAAATACTGGCCGTCCTCAACCGGGACGTCGTTTTTCCGATGGATTACATCAGGCCATTGAAGCTAAAGAGGCTGTTTCGATTCAAAAAGAAACTCAAACCTATGCGACCATCACCCTGCAAAACTTTTTCCGCATGTATGAGAAATTGGCGGGAATGAGTGGTACGGCGATTACTGAAGCGAATGAATTCAAGCAAATATATAAGCTCGAAGTCATCGAAATCCCTACCCATCAACCCTGCGTCCGTAAGGATTTCAATGATGAAATCTACATGTCCGAAAGGGAAAAATATAATGCCATTCTCAAAGAAGTCCGGGAAATCCATGAATCTGGCCGTCCTTTGCTTATCGGTACAGAATCTGTCGAAGTTTCGGAAAAATTATCGCGTATTTTTAAACAAAATAAATTAGAACATACTGTCTTAAATGCCAAGAATATGCCAAAGAAGCTGAAATCATTGCCCATGCGGGCCAGACGGGGCGCTATTACCATTGCGACGAATATGGCCGGTCGAGGCACAGATATTAAATTAGAGCCGGGCGTAGCAGGTATTGGTGGGTTATATGTCATGGGAACGATTCGTCATCAATCGCGGCGCATTGATCGCCAGCTAAGAGGACGTTGCGCTCGTTTAGGGGATCCTGGATCTTCGAAATTTTTTGTTTCTTTTGAAGACTCTTTATTACGCTTGTTTGCTTCACCGCGACTCACATCGATTTTACAAAAATTTCGTCCTCCTGAAGGAGAGCCTATTTCAGCTTCTATGTTGAATAAATCGATAGAAACGGCCCAAAAACGTATTGAGCAACGCAATTATACGATTAGAAAGCATACCTTGGAATATGACGATGTCATGAATAAACAAAGGCAAGGAGATCTATTCCTTCCGCAATGATATTTTACATGAAGAAGACATGCAGCCTTTAGCGATAGAGGTTCTCGAATCTGTTTGTCAAATGGGAGTAGAAAAATATTTCAAGAATCGTGGAGAAGAAAATGGATGGGATCCAGAGGGCTTTCGTCAATGGTTGATCAGTCACTTCCCTGTAAGTTTTCCCGAGGGCTTTTTTGATGATGATCATTCAGATGCAGAAGATTTGGAAAGAAAAGCCAAGGATAGAATTATTCAAGCTTTCAAGGAAAAATATATACGTGAAGATGAAAAGGTTCCCCCTCGTCCTGACGCTATGATAGGGAATAAACCAGCCCCAAGACCAGCTAATGAGGCCATACGTAATTTAATGATCCGCAAATTGGATCAACGTTGGCAGGAGCATCTGTTGAGTATGGATCATTTGCGATCAGATGTTAACTTACGCACCTTTGGTCAGCGAGATCCTCTGATGGAGTTCAAGCATGAAGCATTTATCCTTTTTGATGAATTTAGCAATCAGTTAAGGATAGAAATCGCCCAAGGACTGTTCCGTTTTGAAATACTTACGCAAGAGCATCCCGCAATTCAGCAGCTGTTAGCTAAATTGAGGCTCGAAACTAATCGATCGTTTATGTCTGATTTAGAAGCTAACGTAGCTTCTGATGATCAGCAAGAACAATTAATAGAACCCGAAGAACCTTCCATGCCGGCACAACCTATTACTGTAGAGCCTAGGGCAGGCCGAAATGACATCTGTCCTTGTGGCAGCGGGAAAAAGTACAAAAAATGCTGCGGAGCGCAGCAAGAAGTGGAACAGGTTTAATTTCCAGTCCTTTCGGTCACCGAAGATTTAGTTTCGGTACCTTAGTGCGGAGATAATCAAAATATTAACTAGAAATTAATAGGATGCAGTATCATACTATTCACCTAATCACTTTTTTAAACATGGCATATTAACTCAGACGGGGGCACGGCTACTTTGTTTTCGCGTCATCAGCCTACCGTAGTTCTTTGTTTTGAACTAGCATTTTGCTTTTCTAAATAAATACCTTTAGGTGTACTGTAAGGCAGTCTTTCATGTAATCTCTCATATTGTAAAAATTAAAGTACCTATCTATTCCATCTTTAGCTTCTTTACCGGTAATTTATGCAGCAGCACCCAGTGATCGGGCCAAATTTTATCTTGATGTTTTTAAAATGAATTTTGTATCCTTCCACGATTTATGATGGAGTAGAAATGAATTTAAAAACCAAGGCAATTTTTACTTTTGGATTTATGTTAATCTTATTTTTTATCCCTAATATCTTAAAGGGAGAAGCGCACAAAATATGTCTCACAATGATTGTAAAAAACGAATCTAAAATTATTGAGAGGTGTTTAAATAGTGTAAAAGATATTGTTGACTGCATTTCAATCTGTGATACAGGATCTACCGATAATACAATACAAATCATCGAACAATTTCTACAAAGGACAAAGATTCCGGGAAAGGTCCATAAGCATGCGTGGAAAAATTTTGGATATAATCGAACACTCTCTGTTCAAGCGGCTCAAAGCACACTTCTTGAAAATGGCATTCCTTTGATGCAGACTTTTTTGCTTCTTCTTGATGCTGATATGATACTTGAAGTGAATGCTAATTTTGACAAAAGTGCATTGCGAGAAGACAATTATTTAGTCGTTCAAAAAAACTCCTCACAGTCATACTACAATACACGCCTAGTACGAGCTTCCTTTCCTTGGCAATGTGTGGGAGTCACCCATGAATATTGGTCTAGTAAGATACCTGTGAAGGAAGCAAAACTAAGAACCTTAGCCATCAATGATCAGGATGATGGGGGAAGTAAATCTGATAAGTTTGAGCGGGATATAAGGCTACTAACACAGGGTCTAAAAGAAGAGCCTGATAATACGCGCTATATGTTTTATCTCGCACAATCCTACAAGTCTATAAAGAATTATGAGGACTCCATAAAATGGTATAAAGCACGAATTGAGAAAGGAGGTTGGAATGAAGAAGTCTGGTACTCAAAATTCATGATAGGACAGTGTTATGAAGATATGGGTGAATGGGATCATGCGCTATTTTACTATCTTGACGCCTATCAATTTAATCCTGAGAGATCAGAACCTTTACAACAAATTTCCACATACTACCGAACCAAAGAGCAACATAATTTAGCCTACTTGTTTGCTAAACAAGGTTCTAAAATTTCTTACCCACATCAGCAAATTCTATTTATTTCCTATCCAGTTTATGACTATCTGTTCGACCAAGATCTTTCTATCTCTGCTTATTACACACCTTTCAAAGAGGAAGGCTTTGATGCAACAAATCGTTTATTGCTTAAAAAAAATATCCCCCAGCACATCAAAGAACAAGCATATAAAAATATGCTTTTTTATGTGCAAAATCTACAAAATGCTCAATATAAATCTATAAAAATTGATCTGCCACTTATCCGAGAAGGCCTTAGTTCACACTACAATCCTATGAATCCTTCGATTCGAAGAACAGCGCGCGGTTATGATTTAATTTGCAGAACTGTTAACTATATACAAATAGGCGCAAAGCATTTTAAATCATTAGACTTATTAGATACGGCAAATACAGCGAAAACACGAAATTTTTTTATTCAATATGATCCAAATTTCCATATCCTCTCACAACATGAAATAATTGAACAATTACCCCGCGAAAGAAAACGAACTTACAATGTGGAAGGTCTTGAAGATTGTCGCATGTTTGAATTTAAGAATTCTATCTGGTTTACTTGCACAACATTAGATACAAATCCTTCCGGTGAACCCCAAGTCTCATTATGTAAATTAGCCGATCAGAGACTGACTAATCCCATCCTAGTAGAGAAACTTATTCCCTTAGCAGGACCCAATCTCACGCGATGTGAAAAAAACTGGTTACCCTTTGTGAAAGATAGTAATCTTTACATGATATATTCATATGATCCTTTTGTCATTTATAAGCTAAACATAGAAAACGAAAATAATCTGATGAATCGGCCTATGATCTATCGATACGATTTACCAAAACACGATTTTTCACGTTTCGCAGGTTCTGCACCCCCTATTGAATTTGACGATGGCTATCTCTTATTAGTTCACGAAACGGTCTATGATGATCAACGTAATTATTTACATCGATTCCTGTATCTTGATAAAGACCTTAACATAAAAAAAGTATCCAAACCCTTTATCTTTTTACATAAAGGGGTAGAATACTGCTGCGGATTGACATTTGATCATTCTTTTTCCAAGCTTGTTATGTCGATTGGTATTGAAGATAGAGAGGCCTATCTTTGTACTGTTGATATCCAGACTGTTCGCTCACTCTTAGAACCTTTGCCTATGATCGACTAAAAATTTGATGACCAAAGACTATGTTTATTAAGGACAACAATTTCATGTCGACGCACACGTTGATATAATCGAGGATTCGTTTTCCATCCTTCTTTTAAAGGAAACGTAAAAGCAAGTTGAGCAAGAATTCTTGTTTTATATACGCAATCATGGGTTGCGTTAATGTCGAATGTCAATTGATTGCAGAACCATGCTGTTAACCGATACTCAGTTCCATAGATATCTCCATGACACTTATCTCCTCTATAATAATAGGAGCCCAGAGCACCATAGATTTCGCCCCAGCAAAACCTTCGGATTAATGCTTCTATCTCAAAATTTGCTCCCGCAAGGCTGTCGATGAAATCTTCACGTAAGAGGAAATACCCTCCTGGATATGAGTGATGGCAAAAGGAATCAAGAAATGTTCGTTTTCCAAAAGGCAAATATCCGTTGAGGAAAAAACTCCAGCATCTTCCTAAGATTTCGAGTCCCAAACCACTTTGATTAAAATGCTTGCGGTGAGAATTCCTTAAGTCATAATAAGCATTGAAGCCAAGAATCAGATCCGTCCAATCCGGAATGAATCTGATTCCCAGTCCAACATTCGCGGCATATTTACCAAACTTGTCAAAATGATGAAATCGAAGATCTAAAAAGGGCCATAAATTGTCTTGATGAAAGGGAAAGGAAAATGCTTCGACAGTACTGTAGCTATACTTATTTCCTACCGTTCTTCCTTGATTTCTCCTTAGGGAAATGAAATATTGAGTTTTAGGTATTTCCGGTGGAGGGTTATAATTGAATGAATCTGCAGCTAAGACAGTCACTTGAAGAAGAAGAAAAAAACTAAGATAATATCGAAGCTTACACATAGATTCACATTTTTAATATAATACAAATTTTGCGTTTCTTTTTGGACTTTAGTCCTTGAAGAATTTTTATAAAAGCAAAAAACATATGAATATTTTAAGAGCTCAAAAACTGAAATTATTCAAGCAAGCTGCCTAGATTGTAAATCTCTTCTTTAACTTCAGTAACGATTTTTTCGTTTGCTTTAACCATGTTTTCGTGTGAGCCCCTTTCATTTTTACTAAGTTCGATTAAAGAAACAACATCATGTTCTTCCAGTAATTGCTTTTTAAAGCCTTCACTCATTAACGCATTTTTTTGGATATCCTCTTGTAAAGATTGTAAGCGTGCTATAGCATTTTTTCTGGTTTTTCGATTTTCTTTACTTTCATTTTTAAAAATGGCTGTAAGCCCTACCGGCTTTTTTTCATCCAATTGTTGTATAGTTTTGTTACATTCTTCAAATTGCGTTAAGATATTCACGACAGAAGCTTCATTTTCTATAGTTTTCTGGCCTTCATGAAGCTTATCCCTGAGAGATTTAAAAGGTTGGCGAATTTGAAGCATCCTAATCACATTTTGCGTCGCTAAAACGGCTTCAACCTCTTTCGCTTTTTCTAATTTTTCTTTTTCCTTGTGTTGTTTTAGGCCTCGCATAAATTTAACATGCTTACGTGCTTTTTGCATGATAAGAGCCGCTTTTATTTTACTTTCAGTATCAATTAGAACTTCTACGCTATGCTCAAAGTTTGCTTTATAGCTTTTTGAAAAACTTAACCGAATGTGATGAAATATTTTTAAAACAAAAATAGAAATGATATGGCAAAAAGAGTTAGGTTTTTTTTCATAAAGTTTCTTTACATCTATCCCATTTAAAGGTTGAAGGGGGTTTTTAATGCTATGATCGAGATGTTTTTTTATTTCCGGATACCAAAAATGATCGGTATGACCACAGATTTGCTTAATAGGGCTTTGCATAATCCACCTTAATAAATTAATAATACCCCTATAAGATACCTTTCTCGTTAATTTTTGATTAAGAACTAATTTAATTTAAACAAATGACGCGTGTTTTTTCTTGTCGCCTGTGCAAGTTCTTTCAAAGAAATCCCTTTCAGCTCAGCTATGAATTTGGCTGTTTCCACCAAATAAGCAGGCTCATTCACTTTGCCACGATGCCTCTGCGGAGCTAAATAAGGAGAGTCCGTCTCAATTAAAAGCTGCTCGAGGGGTACCATTCGAGCGACATCCTGTAATTCTGTACTTTTTTTGAAAGTCACAATGCCACTGAGTGATAAATACCATCCTCTTTTTAACACTTCTTCTGCTTCGCATGTAGTGCCTGTAAAGCAATGCAAAACGCCTGGCGCATGCATCCCATTCACCTTATACTCGGCATCTAAAATTTCAAAAAAGTCCTTAAAAGCCTGTCTGCAATGAATAACAACAGGCAATTTGCAGTCCAGGGCTAACCTTAAATAGCGTCGTAAAAAAATCTTTTGGATTTCAGGAGAGGAGTGTTGATAATAGTAATCCAAACCTGTTTCCCCAATAGCAACCAGATGACCTTGATGCGCATGCTTTGCAACAGTGGAAAAAACTTCTTCCCCTTCTTTTTCAACATCGTGAGGGGTCGTTGCTGCAGTATTATACAACCAGGGATATTTTTTTGAGAGTTCGAGACCTAGGTTTAGTGTCTCGATATCCGTGCAGATATTCACAACAGCTTCTATTCCGACAGCTTGTGCACGCTTAAGAAGATCGTCTATGCCATTTAAAGTGTCAGCTTTACTTAAATGGGCATGTGAATCAATTAATGGAATAACAGACATTGTTTTATGCTTTTAAAGAATTTCGCGGAATAAACAAAATAAACAAAGCGGGAAGCACAACAAGTGTCAGGAGGGTCGAACTCAGTAGCCCTCCGATGACCACCGTAGCCAAGGGTCTTTGGACTTCGGCCCCTGAGCCTTGTGCAAGCGCCATGGGTAAAAAACCTAAGGAGGCTACTAAGGCTGTGACAGCGACAGGACGAAAGCGGGTGAGTGCCCCGGAAATGATAGCCTCTTTCCAAGGTATTCCTTTTTGAATGAGCTGGTTAATATAACTCACCAAGACTAACCCGTTCAATACAGCAATGCCCGAAAGGGCAATAAAACCTACTGCAGCTGATATGGAAAATGGAATCTCACGCAGCCATAAAGCTGCAATACCACCGGTAAGGGCAAGGGGAACACCGGTGAAAACTAATAAGGCATGACGAAAGGAATGGAAGGCTGTGTATAATAGCATAAAAATTAAAATAAAGCAGAAAGGTACTACGACCATTAAACGATCCCTTGCCGATAATAAATTTTCAAATTGTCCTCCCCATTCTATCCAATAGCCTGCAGGTATTTTAACTTCTTCATTGATCTTCATTTTAGCTGCATCCACGAAACTTGAGATATCGGTGCCACGCACATTAGCCTGCACAACAACTAGACGCTTACCATTTTCACGACTAATCTGATTTAGTCCATTAGACATTTTTAAATCAGCTACCTCATTGAGGGGAATTTGCCTAAAAACGGTTTTATCTTTTTTTGTATCTTCAATAGGCGCGAGGGATAGAGGCAACCTCTCTAAAGCAGAGATATCTTTCCTTAAGTTTTCGGGCAACCTAACTAACAAATCATAACGACGATCCCCTTCAAAAATAACGCCCGCTTTTCCTCCACCGATAGCCACCTCAACTACTTCTAAAACGTCTTTTACATTAAGGTGATGACGGCTAAGTGCATCCCGATTAACGATGATTTCTAATGCTGGCAGCCCTTCGGTTTTATCTACAGTCACATCAGCTGCTCCAGGAACTTTTTGTAAGGTGATGGCCACAGCATCGGCGGTCTTCTTCATCACATGATAATCATCCCCATAAATTTTTACAGCCACATCACTACGTATCCCAGCAATAAGCTCATTGAAACGCATTTCTATAGGTTGTGTAAACTCATAAATATTTCCCGGCAGCTTCTGAAGCTCAGCTTCGAGGCTTTCAATGAGATTTATTTTGCTGCGCATACTATCTGCCCACTCATGACGTGGTTTGAGGATGACAAAAGTATCTGACGCATAGGGCGGCATAGGATCAGAAGCCATTTCTGCGGTACCGGTTTTGGAAAATACAAAAGCCACTTCATTAAATTTTTTAATGGTTTTTTCCACTCCTAATTGCATGGCTGTTGCCTGAGAAAGGGAAGTGCTTGGAATCCGTGAGGCTTGAACGGCTAAGTCTTGTTCATCCAAAATGGGCACAAACTCTTGCCCGAGATGGTTAAATAACAAAGCCGATCCTATAAGAATGGCTACAGCTGCGCCTGTGACGGAAAAAGGAATCTTAACGACAAAACGTAGGATGGGTTCATAGATTTTTTTAGCATAACGAATGATAAAATTTTCTTTTTCTTTGATGCGTTTGCTCACTAAGATAGCCACCATGGCAGGAACAAATGTGATAGAGAGAATGAATGCACTTAACAATGCAAATAAAACTGTCATGGCCATAGGGTGAAACATTTTGCCTTCTACTCCAGACAGCGTCAAAATAGGCAGGTAAACCGTTATGATGACTGCTTGGCCATAAACTGAGGGTTGGATCATCTCTTGACTAGCCTGTGTCACCTCTTGCAGACGCTCTTCCAAAAGGAGCGGACGTCCTGTCTCTTGTTGCTTTTCGCTGAGCCTACGCAAGCAGTTTTCTACAATAATCACTGCACCATCCACAATCAAACCAAAATCAATAGCCCCTAAACTCATGAGATTTCCGCTGATTTTGGTTTGTACCATTCCAATCGCTGTCATCAACATAGAAATGGGAATGACACAAGCAGTAATAAAAGCTGCGCGGAAATTGCCCAAAAAGACAAAAAGGACAACAATAACGAGTAGGGCCCCTTCCGCTAAATTCATTGTGACGGTATGGATGGTACTATCGATCAATTTTGTCCTACTAAGCACCGGTTTGGCTGTAATCCCTTTAGGAAGGGTTGCATTAATGCTTTTTAATTTTTCTTCAACAGCGCTAGCGACAGTTCGACTATTTTCACCAATAAGCATCATCGCCGTACCAATCACCACCTCCTTCCCATTTTCACTCGCACTTCCGCTGCGTAACTCTTTACCTATCGCCACTTCTGCAACATCGTGGATGGCAATGGGGATTCCCTCGCGCGTAGTAATAATAATATTACCGATATGCCCAGGATTTTCAATGCGACCGTCAGCTTTGACAAGAAAGGCTTCTCCCCCTCTTTCAATATAGCCCGCACCCACATTCAGATTGTTATCCCTGATAGCTTCCAACAAATGGTTGAAGCTAATACCCAAAGCGATCATTTTTTCAGGATCCGGTTCGACGTGATACTGTCGGACATGCCCTCCAATGGCGTCAACACCTGCTAAGCCTTTGATACCCTTTAGCTGTGGCCTAATCATCCAATCCTGAACTGTGCGGAGATAGGCCGAAAGTTCAAGGTCATTCTTAAGCAATTGCTTATCCGGAGTCAGATAAGAACCATCCGTTTGCCAGCCCAATTCCCCATCTTTACCCTTGATCTGGCGCATTTCAGGGTCATAATCTACGGTCCACATGTAAACTTCACTTAAGCCTGTGGAAATGGGTCCCATCTTAGGTTCGACACCCGATGGTAAGCTCTCACGTATTTCCATTAAACGTTCATTAATCTGCTGCCTAGCGAAGTAAATATTGATGTCATCATGGAAAATCGCTGTCACTTGCGAAAATCCGCTACGCGAAAGTGAGCGCGTGCTTTCTAAACCTGGAATGCCGCTTAGGGCTGTTTCAATAGGAAAGGTGATATTTTTTTCCATTTCTATGGGTGAAAGTCCTGTCGCCAAAGTATTAATCTGCACTTGATTATTAGTAATATCAGGAACTGCATCAATGGGAAGATTTTTTAAGGCAAAAACACCATAAATGATCAAACATAATGTCGCCATAGCTACTAAATAGCGATAATTAACAGAAAATTTTAGAATCTTTTCTATCATAACTCGGCATCCTTTTTGCCATCTTCAGCTTTCAAAAGAAATGTGTTAACAGCTGCGTAAGGTGCGTTGTATTCTAAGCCAGAAATAATTTCCATATAATTGGCATCCGATCTGCCAGTCTGGACTTCCCGTTTCTCAAAACCTTCAGGATGCCTAACGAATACATAATAACTCCCATCAATTTCTTGGATAGCTTCTTTCAAAACTGCAATCGGCACCTGTATTTCATCGGCAACAATTTCTACTCTTACATAGGTACCTGGATACCAATTTTTAGACGCATTAGGTAGTAAAGCAATGGCGGTGGCTGTACGTGTATGTTCGTCAATGATAGGGCTCATATGGGTAATTTCAGCTTGCGCTGTCGGGTGGTCTGCTTTAAGAGGGCTAAGGAAAATCTTATGCCCGGGCTTTATCTGGGCAATATTGTTAGAATAAATACCTAATTCAACCCAAACTGTATCTAGATCAGCAATTTTAAACACTTCTTGGTCTGAACCTATTTGTGAGCCTAAGCTAATGTTCTTTTCGATGATGACTCCTTTTATAGGCGCTGTAATTGGATAACAGCATAAGCCATTGAGATTGTCCATACTTAACCTTTTAATATCCGAGGCATGCATTCCCAATAAATGGAGCTGCTGTGCAGCCACTTCTAAGTTAATATGCGCCTCTTCCGCAGCTAAAAGTGCATGCAGATAATCTTGTTCTGAGGAGATTTTTTTTTCTTTTAAAGCCATTTCCGTCGACAATGTGTGTGCGGCAAGAGTGTTTCGCTTCAACGCAGTTATATAAACGCCTTTAGCTTCGGCCATTTCCTTACTTTCTAATACAGCTAAAGTTTCATTGGCTTCTACGACATCCCCGATGCTTTTATTCACCATTGTTACTATCCCTGGTGCTTTAGCTACTACTACAGCTTGATTGAGCTCATTGACAGTAATTTTAGCAGGGACAGAAAGGATTTGTTTGAGTGATGCAGGGCCTGCATTGCGCACCTCAATTTTGCTGTCAGCTATTTGTCCAGAAGTTAAATGGATAATTTCAAGCTGAGCATTTTCTGAAGTTTTGATGTTTGTTTCTTGGTCCTCCTCTGCATGGAGAGGGGCGCAACCGATCCACATCGAAAACAAAATAAATTTATAAAGGCTCATATTTACCTAAACTCCTTAAAAGTAGCGGATTAAGCATGACGATAAAGAGGTGCCACCCAATCTTTTCACATCAGCTTTTCTATGATGATAGTCTATTAAAGTGTTAATATATTGTTCTTGCACTTCGAAAAGAGTACGCTGGGCATCAAGGAGTTCAAGATAATCGTTTTTGCCTTGCGCATATTCTTCCCTTGCGGCGTCAAAGGCTTGACGTGCGGAAGATAAGATGTTTTCCTTAAATGACACCCCGGCTTTGTATGCACTAATAAGCTGGTCATAAGCATCTTCCAAATCAATCCTTAATTGAACAATGCCTTCATTTCTTCTTTCATAAAGTTGGTTCAATTGCTGTTTAGCTCTGCAAATATTTCCTTGATTACGGTCAAAAATAGGAATGGGCATGGAAAACTCCAAAAGCAATCCCCCTCCATCATTCTGGTAATCACAATAACCTGCTGTCACCACTACATCGGGAACGCGCTGGGTTTTCTCATAAACGACGACTTGTTCGGCCGTCGCTATTTCCATATTCCACTTCATCACTTCTATGTTATTGCTTTGTTCAGCAATTAACGTCTCCAAATCAAACGGAGTGATTATTTCAAAAAAAGGAAAAGTCACCTCTGAAAAATCGGTCTGCGTTCCTCCCCATGTTGCTGCTAATTTTTTCTTAGCCAGTGTCAATGTCCGCTGGGCTTTTTCTGCAACTAATGAAGCTGTAATCTTGGATAGGTGAGCCTTTTTCTCTTGCAAAGAGGAAATTTTTCCACCTTGGACTTTAGCGCTTGTAGTGCTGTGAACTTCATGGGCGATGCGCTTTTGTTCTTCAGCTAACTTCAAATACTCTTGCGCCGCTGCAACGTCAACGACAGCTTTAGTCACCGCATTGAGCACATCTAACTTTATTATTTCCATTTCATAGGCGGCCAAAGAAGTTTGAAAGGCAGCTAATTGTTTTCGTGAGGATCTTTTGCCACCTAATTCGATCAGTTGTGAAACGCTATAGGTTATTTCACGGTCATTATTGCCACATCTTCTTTTTTTAACAATCGAATCGACACCATCTATCTCTATATCTAGTCCAGGATTAGGTAAGAGCCCTGCTTGATATTCTTCAGCTTGTTTAATATCAATTTCAGAAGTGGCGATAGACATCGTGGGTGAATACGTCCAGGCACGCTGCACAGCTTCTTCAAGGTCTAAAGCGGAAGCGTTGACAGGAATGAGTTGAACAGCAAAAAAGAGGTTCAAAAAAAGTTTTGCAAAGTGATGGGTCGTCATAAACAGTTCATTATTTTTTTTCGGATTGTAATGAATTATCAAGATGACTGCTAGATTTTTTTTGAAGGAGTATAAGTTAGACAACGGCATCAAGGATCGAAAAAAAAATTAACATGATATTAAGATCATGCTATTGATCTAATCATTTTTTAAAATAACGCACCACATAGAGAGGAAAGAACAAGAAAGAACAGGATAGAAGGGGTATTTCCAGCACTTTGGATACACAGACCTCTTGGTCTAATGCCTTTATCCGCCGAAGACGATCCTTATATCCTGTTTTTTTCCTTTGCGTCTCTGTGTTAATTGCTATTTCCAATAGCCGGGGGAAATCAACAATCCTCGCGTCGTTGTTGTTTCCACAGGATAAATTTCTTGAATATGAAGGGCTTTCATGATTGCCAACGTTAAAATACAATTGGATACGTCGACGTTAGCAAAGGGATTATTAAGTTCCTCATCGGTTTTATTAAGAGAGGACCGAATGAAATTGCGCAATCCATCACGGGTGATGACATTGCCTTCTGCGGCCAATGGACGAATGCTGTGATAGAAAAGTCTTCCAATTCCAATAATTGGTGCTTGATTTTGAATTTTTTCTTTGATGATAGGATAGGCCTTGCGTCCAAAAGCCCGAGCATAACTATCCGCCATCTTTAAATGTTCTTCAGACATTGGATTAGGAGTATTTGTTTCCTCTTCATGGTCTTGCACTGTATCAATGATGTAAGATTTAAATGCAACAGAACCCATTTGCTCGCCCATATAAACGGTCAGTCCCTCATTTGCATTCTTGGTCGTCATTTGTAAACTGCCGGTTCCTATATCCCAGACAATCACTTCATCTGAGTTAAATTCTCCATTTGCCAAAGCGCTGAAAAAAGCTATCTCTCCCTCTTCCCTTTGGGGGATGATCTGGATATTAATTTCTGTTTCTTTTAAGACATCAGAAACAAATTGTTTGCTGTTATTTGATTTACGGAAAGCGGAAGTAGCAATGGCTACAATTTTACTCACTTCGTGCTGGTTTGTGAGATCTTTAATTTCTTTAAATGTTTTCAATCCAAGTTCTTTTGTTTGTTGGTCAAATGTACCATCTTGTGACTTATCCAGAGATGCTTGATAGGGCACTGAAAATGATTTATCAAAAATCATCCCAATAATTTGATTGGTATCTGTATCTATGTCTGCAATGGCAACTTTGGTTCCACCGGAGCCAATATCTATGGCAGCACGGCGTTCAACACCCGCTTGAACATTAGTTAATAAAGTAAAAGATAAAAAAAGTAATAAAAAAATATTTTTATACATAAAACTCGAATTTTGATTAAACTAAAACTTTACACTAATTAATTACAAATGTCAATCAAAACCCGTGTTAACAAACTACTCTCACAAAAGGATAGTAAGCAGACATCTTATACTTATAAATATACCCTGCGCTTTTCAATCCTTCCAAAACTTCTGAAATGGATTGCTTAATGAGCGAATAGGGGCATTCTGGTCCCCAAATTCCCTGTGCCATTTTGATAAGTTGATCTCCAACATTGATATCTAAGAAGACGGTTCTTCCTTCTTTAATAGAGAAATTTTTCGACTCTGATAAATACTGATTGATGCATTTAACAATAGATACTGCAAGTTCTTGCTTTTTCGTATCATTGCAAATTATCGGGAGATCTGGATTAATTGTTTGTGATGGGCAAGAGATTGCATTCTTTTGAGAAAATTGTGAATAATTTTTATTAATATTCATCTTCTTCTCTGCTCGTGTTTTGATACTCGCGATTTTTTGTAGTAATTGCTGATAAGTTTCATCTTTGAGTACATTTTTGGCAGTCTCAAGAAAATCATCGAGATATTCATAAGGGATGAAGTTAAAGAGGCCATCGTTTTTCCCTGCCCCACCTGCGGTCAAACCTGTAACAGGAGAGTCTTCATCAAGGTCTATCAAGGCAACTTTTCCATCCGTTGTGAATGGGATATTGTCATACTTCACGTCAGCAAAACCCGTTCTGGAAATAAAAGTAATAAGTTGTGAAAAAACAGCCTTAATATAGTCTCTCATATCTTTATCATTCCAACAGTATGAATAAACTCCTTGTTGCTGCCAAAATAGATTAGCTTTTTCTTGCATAACAAAAAATTCACCTTCGATCTCTACTAGCTTGGATTGGGGAACTTGAAGCAAGAATAGATTACTGTCTATAACTACTTGACGAGCTCTTTCAATTGTTTCAATATATTTTTCTGCTGCCCTTTTGTCATCCATGGGCTTGAATACAAACCCAGGTACACTATCCAAAAATAATACAAAATTAATGCCACCTCTTATTTGTCTTACACCCGGTAGAGGTTTATAGCTATATTTGTTTTTGTTCGCCATTATCAAGCAGTCTTGCTGATCTTGAGTTAATGTAAAGTCAAGAAGAGAATCCTCTAGTTTAGCTTTATGGAATACAGCCATAGACGTATCCTTAAACTTTTGGATTGAATCGGCTATTTCTTTTGCGTCCTTTTCAAGAGCTGGAAGCACTTTAGATGCTGCTTTTGCTTCACTTATCGGAGTTAAAACTTTTTTAACAGGTTTTATATTGACTTCTTTTTTCTGCTCGTTTTTTTCTTTTTCTATTGTCATTCCAAACTCAACCTTAGCACCTTTAACCTCAACGGGGGTGAGCCCTACATCGTTTCCTTCCTCGTTCTTAGGTTCATTTTTAAAGGGGGATAAATGTCCGACATTGTTGCCTTTCTCTAACTCTTTTTTGGGATCCATTATTTTATAGCTATGTGAAGATCTTAATGCAGCTTTGCTGATCAGCATAATGAAAGGGATAATGACTGTAAAAATCGATAAAGCTATTCCAATTGTTTTCAACATGGCCCCGATCGAAAATTTAGTCGACTGAAGCATCACCTTTTCTTTTCCGTCATCGGTACGACCGGGAATGACTACAGCCTTCTTCCCACAAATATAGAAATAATTATCGATATTCTGAAGAGCTTTTTCTTTAGTGGAATTTGCATGGGCCCCATAATAAATCGGCGTAAAAAAATTGATTTCTGACATTTTGTTTCCTAATTTAAAATTAATTATATATATTATATTTTAAATTAGATTAGTTAAATTTCTGTTAAGATATTGTAAATTTTTAATAAATTGTGTAGTTATTGAAGGACTAGGCATGTACCTAAAAGATTTTCGATATTTGGGCAATGTTAAAGCCCAATAGGTCAAAAACTTCGCCGAAGGCTTTGGAGGTCGGTGCTTTAGCGCCGCTTTATTCGACAGACCTGATAAAAAGTAAGAAGTTTTCTTTACTGCAAACATATTATAAAAAGCGGCGCTAAAGCGCCGACACTCCAAAGCCTTCGGCAAAGTACTGAGTTTGTGAATGAAAAAAATATGTATTACCAAAAATTTAACGAATACATGCATGCTGTGCAATTTAACCTGCCATGCATCAGTCTCATCTATTGATTTAAAGATCTACTCAGGAAAACCTTCAAAGTCAGGAGAAATTTTTAAGTAAGCCTCTTTAATTCTTTTATGTACATTAACGTAAACTTCTTCCACGATATATTTAACGTCCTCCAGAAGGGATTTTTGCATTTCCAAGTTAAAATGGTGCTGATCTTCATAAAAAGGACTAAGTAAATTGATATTTGAAATCCATTTTTCTAATTTTTCATTTAACAATTGATCTATTGTTCCACAATTTTTACTATATATGAATACATCAGACAAAAACTTATGTTTATGCGATATTTGAGTATATGCCTCATTGAAACAAAGTTTGAGCTGTGCCTCAATATTATCAGATTTTTTTGTTAAATTATTTTTAATATAATTATAAATTATATTATAAAATTCATTTTTTGATTCTTTTTCTTTTTTTATTTCCAAGCTTAATTCCACAAAGTGATCCAATTCCCACCTGATTCTTTCAACTGGGTTTAAATGAGCAGGTGGTTTTTTATTGCAATGGAATTTTACAGCTTTATCGTGGAGGTTATTAACTAGACACATAAAGATTTTTTTATGAGAGTAACCTATTGGTTTTTTGTCGATAACTTTATTCTGTAATTTAGGAAATATCTTTACAATATATTCATTAGTTCTTCTGAAAAATGACTCAGAAATAAGTCCTAATTTTTTATCAGTAATATTATTACTATTAAGAATAACATCTTTTAAGTGATCATTATAATATATTTCGAAAGGCAAATCATTAATATTAGGTAAATCATTATTACCGGTGGGTTCCATAAATTTCTCCATTAATTAAATTTAAATAGCTTTAAACAAAGCATTTAGAGTAATTATAATTTAAATTAATGTCAATTATTAAATTTAGAAATGTTTAAAAAAAAGAAATGCAAGAATAACTAAGACTACTATTGACCGGCTACGCGCATGGTGCTTTATTTTCTCATATCCTCTCAATAATCTCGGTGAGCTCGGTGGTGAAACGCAACATCCTATTGACCTTGCAGATAACTTGAAAGTGGTCGTTGTGTGTTTGCAGGGTTTGGATAAGCATCATGGGTAGCAGGTGCATGGAGATAATCACTGTAATCATACGCATTATAATTTGAATTATAAAGTGGGTAATTGACAGGGCTGCTTTGGCTATAGGATTGCTGTTGCTGTTGATACAATTGCTGCTGCAGCATTTGTTGCGTAGAGTTATAGGGAGCTACAGGTCCTTGAGGATTAATTTCTACCGGCCGCGCAGGTGCAACAACTGCTGAATTTAAAGAGAGAGAATAACTGGCAAGAATCAACACAAATACAAGACCTAAATGATTAAATATATTCATATGAAACCCCTAAAATTAGATAGATCCTTCTCTTTTTATTATACTGGAATAAACATTTTTTGAAGGATATTTCTTTCGTCTATATTTTTAGGGGAAAAAGGGCAGAAAAGACCTTTTCTATTGAATAGTCTTTTCTGCCTTTAAGTACTTTACTCTACCACTTTTAGATGATCTAAAACAACGCCGGGAGTCAAGACTTGCGGCAAAATAACAGGTTTATCGTCCCCATTATAAAGCACATATAAAGGCACGCTGTTTCGCCCAAATTTACGTAACTCTTCTGTTATGACAGCATCTTTTTTGGTCCAATCGGCTTTCATACGCACTACGCCTTGCTGATTAAACTTCGAGTGCACATCATGAGCGGTTAATACCATGTGATTGGCTTGACAGATTAGGCACCATTTTGCTGTAAAGTCAACAAAAACAGGAATTCCCTTAGCCCTTAATTCCGCTAATCGCTGAGGAGAAAACTCTTCCCAACCGCTTTCTGCAGAAGCCACCTGCTCTTTTGCATTTTTCGGTTCTAATGGGTCATTTGTGGCATAAGTTATGACAAAAAAGGCGCTAATCAATAGCAAAGAAGCTACTGTTAAAGAAATGGAACGGCTGATCTTTGAATGCATAGGTGTGGCCCATCGGCCATAAATCCAGCATGCCATACTCATCAGGAAGAAAGCCGCTAGTAAAATCATGATCCCCAGGGAACTCGTCTGCGCGCCGAATACCCAGACAAGCCATAAAACGGAGGCTAGCATCAAAAAGCCCATGAATTGTTTAAAGGTTTCCATCCAAGCTCCGGGCTTGGGTAAAAAACGCATCAGCTTGGGGTATGCAGAAAGAAGAAGGTATTTGATTAACTAATAAGTGCATGAATACTAGATTCGGTCGCGTGCTGTCCGTTTCGCTCGCCCTGGGCCTGAGTAGCGCGGCGCTAGCCGGCACTCATCCCCGGAACTGGAAACTCTCAGTTCCAGCAAGTTAATAGACGTTATTGTTACGTATCGGACGCCGCGCACGCCGCGGCGATCACCACAGGTCAGAAGCTTTCGAATCTCCCCGGCGGCGAACTTCGGCGGACGACGGTCGCCGATGCGATTCGCATCTCGGCGATGGCTGAGGTGGCAAACGTTTCGGTTAACCACTCGATCTTCAGCACGAGTGTCCCGACGCCTGGATACGACTTTATGCCGCAGGCATCCAGCCCGTGACCAAACCCGCGCTTTGGAATTCAGGTTCTCGGCCAGGGCAACGGCGTGAAGGTGGCCGTTATCGACAGCGGCATCGACGCCGCGAGCCTGGATCTGCACAATTTCGGTGCGACAGTCGTTTACCTAAGAGCTTCGTTACGGTGGCGAACGGTTTTGAAGCCGCCGAGGACCCGCGACTACTTCGGGCACGGGACTCATGTGGCAGGCCTCATCGCCGGAACAGGTTTTAACTCCCTTTGGGCTACACTCACGACATCTTCGGCGTGTCTGCCCGGCGTCAATCGTTGACAATCTGAAAGTTCTCGATAAGAACGGCATGTCGAACGATGCCGACTGTGATTCAGCGCCATCGATCGGCTATTCCTTGAAAGTGAACGTGATCAACCTGTCGCTCGGCCGCCCGGTTTACGAGTCCTTCCTGCACGATCCTCTGTGTCAGGAAGTCGAAAAAGCCTGGCTGGCCGGCATCACGGTTGTAGTCGCAGCCGGTAACGACGGCCGTCTGAGCGCTCTGACGGTCCCGACCGACGGCTATGGCACGATTGCCTCTCCCGCCAATCGACCCGCTCGTGACTGACAGTCGGCGCCATCAACACGGAATCTTCGCCGGACCGCAGCTTGGCGATGATGACCACCTACAGCTCGAAGGGACCCTCGCTGCTCGATCACGTGGTCAAGCCGGATCTGGTGGCTCCCGGGAACCTGCTTTATTCGATCAAAGCGCCGAGTTCCACCCTGGCCCTCGCTACGCCCTATACGGACACAGGCAGCATACCTGATTCTCGAGCGGGACAAGCATGTCGCAGCGCTGTGACGTCGGGCGCGGTCGCCGCTCTCCTGGCAGTCCGAACCCGGTCTGACGAATAATCAGATCAAGGCGCGCCTGATGAAGGACGCCGGCAAACTGCCGAACACGGGCCCTTATCTGTCATCGACCGGATTTACACTCGAGAACGACATCTTTACCGTGGGTGCGGGTTATCTGAATCTGGATGCGGCGATCGAAGACAAAGGCGACGATCTTCCGGCGAACCTTTACGCCGCTTCTCCGGTCGCGGTGCTTCATGGCACGGATGCGAAGGGCCGCGAGGAAATCGAGCTCGAGTCCGATTCGACCGTCTGGGGGAGTTCGACAGTCTGGGGTTCTGTCCACGGTTTGGGGTTCTCAGCCGCCGGCAGCTCTTTCCACGGTCTGGGGTTCAGCTCGACGGTGTGGGGTTCCTCCACTGTCTGGGGTTCCTCGACGGTCTGGGGTTCGGCAGTAGTTTATCCGGCATCCACAGTCTGGGGCAGTTCGACGGTCTGGGGTTCGTCCACTGTCTGGGGATCTTCCACCGTGTGGGGTTCCAGCGTGGCTGGCCCGGCGCCCTTCTCAACCGTCTGGGGCAGTTCCGCCGCTTCGACTGTCTGGGGATCTTCCACTGTTTGGGGGTTCGTCCACCGTCTGGGGTTCGGATGACGGTTCCGGCGACGGAATTCTCGGCGGCGATCCGGACACCGGCGCCACCGGCTCTCCCGCCAGCGGCAGCAGTAATTAAATCAGCTTCGCGAATAAACCAAAAGGCGCCCGTCCGAAAGGACCGGGCGCCTTTTTTTTCGCAGTCGCACGGAGATCCCGCTGCACGAGTGGTCAGTGAATCGTCCGCGTCTTTCGGTTCATGTAGTCCATCAGCAGATACTGCCCCAGCGTTTGCGGAGTCGTGAAATACGCCTTTCCGCGGCATAATTCCGTCACTTTCTGGACGAAATTCATCAGACCGTAATCGCTGGCCAGCATGAAAGTATTGATGATAATCCCCTGTTTCCGGCAGCGATTTACCTCTTCCAGCGTGCGGCTGATCACCAGCGGATCGAGGCCGAACGCGTTGCGGTACATGCGCCCGTCGTCCAGCGTCAGCGCCGACGGTTTGCCGTCGGTGATCATGACGATCTGCTTCATGTCCTTGCGTTCCTGCTGCAGCAGCTTCTGCGCCAGGATCAGGCCGTCGCGGGTATTGGTGTAGTACGGGCCCACCTGGACGCGCGCCAGCTGGCTGATATTCAGTTCTTCGGCCGAGTCGTGGAACAGCACGCAGCGCAGGCTGTCGCCGGGGTACTGCGTCCGGATCAGATGCGCCAGCGCCATGGCCACCCGCTTGGCGGGCGTGAAACGGTCCTCGCCGTAGAGGATCATGCTGTGGCTGCAGTCGAGCATCAGCACCGTGGCGCAGGAGCTCTGGTATTCGCACTGATGCACGTGCAGATCGGAGTATTCCAGGTCGATCGGCACCTTCACGCCCTCGCGGCGCACGGCCGAGAACAACGTCTCGCTGATATCGAGATTCAGCGTGTCGCCGAACTCGTACTGCTTCGAGGACGCCGGACGATTCGATTCCGGTCGCCAGATCGCGCGTATCGTGCCGGCCGAAGCTCGATTTGCCGAGCGATCCGAGCAGGTCCTTCAGCGTCTTGAAGCCGAGGAAGTCGAGCGATTTATCGGTCACCTCGAAGCGCGCCTGCTCTCGGGTCCCTTGCCGCCCCGGCCCCGGCTGCCGCGTCCTCGGGCTGCTCGATCGAAATATGGCCCTCGTCGGCCAGCTTCTGCAGCAGATTTTCGAGCAGCTGGTCCATCTGCTCCGGCGACATGGCTGCGAGCTTTTCCAGCATCTCCTGCGCGCGGTCCTCGGGGAAACAGCTCGCCGCTTTCGAGCGCCTGCTGGATGGCCCGCTTCAGATCTTCCAGACTGTTGCTGATTCCATTCGCGAGAACTGCATGTACGGATTGTTGAAGCCGCTTTCGAGGAAGAAATCGGCCAGCGCCTGCATCAGGTCCTGGCGTCGATGCCGAAATCGTCGCCCGTGTATTTGGAGAATCGGACCCACTTCATGACAGCCACTCCACATGCGTCAGCGCCTGCTATCACACGCTCAGTTGAACTGGCGCCTCTGGCGCGACCCTGCGGACTCTCCTCCGGCTCGGCGGGCGGCTCCCTTGCGCTCTTCGGCCGCGAACCCGCGCTCTTCCGAACGGCTGATGCGCCGGTGCGCGTGCAGCCCTTCCAGAATGAACTCGCCCGCCGACGCGCGCACCTCGTCCGGCTCATTGGCTGTCAAGCCCAGCGCGCGCGTCTTCTCCATCAGCCCCTGGATCGCGCTCGAGCTGCGCGCACCATCTCAGCCGGCATCGACATCCTCGCCCAGTTTCAGCGAGCCGCCGATATCGAACCACTGAACCACCGGCTGCATGTTGACGCCTTCGAAGTAGCGGTCGAAGACCTTGCCCACGGCGACGCGGATCAGTTCGCGCCCCACCGCATCGCCGCCTTTGAGTTCGCCTTCGTATTCCAGTTCGATCTTGCCGGTGATGGCCGGCAGCGCGGCGTAGATGTCCAGCACGCGCGGCACGGCGACCGTCTTCGCTGTTGCGCAGGGCGCGGCGCTCGGCGTTCGAGACCACGTTCTCCAGTCACCGAAATCGGCAGGCGCTGCGAAACGCCGGAGCGCTTGTCGACGCGCTTGTCTTCGCGCGCTGAGAAAGCCAGCTGCTCGACGATCTCGGCGATGTAACGGCGGCACCGGACTTCGATCCGGCCCGCGCCGGTCGGTCCAGGCCTCCTGCCGGGTGATCTCGATGCCGTGCTCCAGCGCAGCCGGATAGTGCGTGCGGATCTCGCTGCCGATGCGGTCCTTCAGCGGCGTGATGATCTTGCCGCGCGCCGTGTAGTCTTCGGGATTGGCGGTGAAGACCAGCAGCAGGTCGAGCGGCAGGCGGATCGGGATAGCCCTTGATCTGCACGTCGCCTTCCTGCATGATGTTGAACAGGCCCACCTGGATCTTGCCGGCCAGATCCGGCAGTTCGTTGATGGCGAAAATGCCGCGGTTGGCGCGCGGGATCAGGCCGTAATGGACCGTCAGCTCGTCCGAGATATCCTGGCCGCGGCGCGCCGCTTTGATGGGATCGATGTCGCCGATCATGTCCGCGATGGTCACGTCGGGCGTCGCCAGTTTTTCCACGTAGCGATCCCCGGCGCTGAGCCACGCGATCGGCGTGTCGTCGCCCTGCTCGGCCAGCAGCAGTCGGGCAGCGGCGGCAGATCGGATTATAGGGATTGTCGTGGATCTCGCAGCCGGCGATATAGGGCATCCACGGATCGAGCAGGCGTGGTCAGCATGCGGATCAGACGCGTTTTGGCCTGCCCGCGCAGTCCCAGCAGAATGAAATTGTGGCGCGAAAGTATCGCGTTCACAACCTGCGGAACCACGCTGTCCTCGTAGCCGACGATTCCGGGAAAGAGCTTCTCCCGCCGCTTCAGTTTGCAGATCAGGTTTTGCCGAAGCTCGTCCTTGACAGAGAGCCGGGCGAGCAGACTTTCGGGATACGCGCTGTTCCGCAGTTCTCCCAGTGTTTGAGGCAGTTCGGAATGAGAATGAGACATGAATGCGCTTCCGGAAAACTGTCCTGATCTTAGCAGGTTCCTGGTGCAGCGGACCTGGCTACTTAGATTCGTCGATCACTTCCAGCGCGTTGATGCAGGCGTAGTTGCGGTTCGGAGCGAGCGAAATGACGATTTTCCCCTGATGGTTGGGCTCAACTCCGTGATCCGAAACGACCACCGCGCGATTCGTTCCCCCCGCTTCTTTCAGAATGTCGAATCTCTTCTGAGCATTACACCATTAATGAGGATGTCGAACACCCGGCTGCCGATGCCGCCGCCGCCCGGATTGCCCTGCCCGAACCAGTTCTCGGCAAAGTAAAGATTCACGCCATACCTGCCGGGCTCGGCAACCGGAATGGAGTAGGTCAGATTGCCGAACCTCTCGCTGCGGTACAACTCCGGGTCGGATGACTGAACATTCGAATCCGGCCGGGGGATCAGTTGCCCGCCGCGCGAATACCGGTCGGGTTCCCAGCTGCGTCCCTCGTTGTCCCGCAAACCGCGATCGCGCGCCACGATCCGGTAAGGACGGTTCCTGCCGGGGATTCCCGGCAGAATGGCGATCGCGTTCACGAACGGGTTGTTCGTATTGGGGAGAAACTCCAGATGAATTTTTCCGTCCGCAGCGGGAGAGACGTCCTTGAACACCTTTATGTCGGCGGTGCTGGGGCCGGCATCCGCGATGATATCCAGATACCGACCAGGGTCTTTCCGTTCAGGTGAATCTCGAAAGCCGGGTCGTTTCACCGCCTCCCGCAACGTTATTATCGCCGTACATGGTCTCGGCGAAGTAGAGGCGCAGTTCGTAAACGCCGGGTTTCAGCGGGATGTCGTAGCGGAAAGTTCCTTCCCGGCGATTCCGGTAGAGCTGCTGATCGCGGGTTCCCAATACCACCTGATTGCGGGGCGCCACCCCGGAATATCCGCCGTCGTAATATCGGTCGCTCTGCCAGGTCCGCTCGAATGCATCGATGTAACTGCCGCTTTCACCCGCAAAGGATGTGGACCTCGTCACCCGGCGGGGAACCGGAACGGAATCGGCGGACGCCAGGAGCGCACTGCGATGATTCGGCCTGAAGAGCAGAAACAACGCGGCTATCGCTATTGCTGCGACCGAAGCTGCCAGCGCCCACCGCAGCCGGAGCCGGTCTGGCGGCGCGGGCAGGACGCGGTCCGTTACCGGCGGGACCGGCATGATCGCGGTTTCCGCCCGGTGCGTCGGGGCCGTCACATTGCTCACCGGTTCCAGCGCCATCGGCAGCGGGCTGCTCGTCTCCGGAGGAGCGCGTTTACCACAACGAACTTCGGGTATATTGGCCCGACGGTATTTCGATGTGAATCTCGTGATTCGCGCCGTCGCTTTCATAGTATTCCCGCAGCCGCTTTCTCAGCCGGTGTGCCTCGACGCGCACGATGGAGTCCTTCTTCTGATCGAATTCCGGCGGACGTCCCAGCGCTTCGATGGCGATGTTGTATTCCTTAATCGCTTCCGTCGCGGCCCTTAAAATATTTTTCGCAGACGTATTTCAGCAGATTCGCAAGATTCGGCGCGCGGTTGAATATTCCCGAGTTCAGAACGGCGTCTACTTCGTGCTTCTCCTTTTCGGCAGCTGGGGCGGTCGGCATTGTTGCAATCAGAATGAGGTTCGAGTGGAAGTATATATGCTGGTTGCGCATGCACGGGGTCTCACCTGCTACTGTTAACGGCAGCGCGGCGCGCGTTAACCCCATGTTGCTATTTGCGGTAAGATCCTTGTTTTGTGAATTTTAACAGCGTTAACCTTTCTTAGGGCGGGAACGCCGCCGCCCACCATAACAGAGCCCTCTTCAAATAGGTGCTGAAACGCACATTAAGTCGTTTTCAGGGAGCAAAGGAGGCTGATTTGCCTTCCGATTCAGAAACAGATCGCTTCCATAATTGTGATCTGACTAGGGACAGGGCAGGGTACCGTAACCAGCGCGTTACCCAGAGGTCGCCGGGAGCAAGGTAACATGAGTTAACTTCATTGAAAACATGCGAAATAGGCCGTTAGGACTTCACCGGTTCAATCCCGATTGACTCCTTTGCCTTTTTTCCCGGCCTAGTGCTTTTATAGTATTCCTGATCGGGACACGGCCACGGGTCGCAGGTCTCGTTTAAGCAGGGGTTATGAAATTTAGGAGGGGAAACCGAATATGACAAGAGGGACGAAGATCCTGACGCTGGCCGCGTTTGCCGCGGCTTTCGCCACGAACATGCCGGCGTAGTCCATCTACGCAACTCTATCGGCGTGGTTTCCGACCCGACGCAGGCGGTCGTGAGCGGCGCAACCGTCAAGTTGCGCGATCAGCTGTCGGGATCTCAGCGCGATACGGTAACGAACGGCGACGGCTATTACACCTTCGCGTTGGTTCCCGTCGGAACATACGGACTGACGGTCGAGGCGAAGGGCTTCGAGACCTTTAAGGACTCGAACTTCGATATGGGCGGGGGCCAGAAGCGCAATGTGAACGTCACGCTCAAAGTCGGTTCCACAAACCAGACTGTCGAGGTGACGGGCATCACCGACGACGTTGCGCCAGTCGATTCGGGCGAGAAATCCACAACGCTTTCAACCAAGGAATTACAGAATTTCGTACAGGTGGGCAGCAATGCCGCCGAGTACATCAAGATCATGCCCGGCTTCGGCATTCAGAATGGCACCAAGAATAAGGCGAATTACACCGGCGAGACCATCGGCATCAACGCCAATGGCGACGGGGAAGCCAGAGCCCGCTGAACAATGCCTACTCCTACAACGGATTGCCCGGCAACTCGCTGGACATCACGGCGGACGGCGCACACGTTTCCGATCCCGGCTGCAACTGCGACACGCCGGTGAACCCGAACTCGGACATGATTTCAGGAATTCAAGGTGCTGACTTCGAACTTCAGCGCCGAGAACCAGAAGGGGCCGAGCGGTCATCAGCTCGGTCGCGAAGTCGGGCGGCAAGGAGTTCCACGGTTCCGGGTTCTTCTATGCCCGCAACTACGCTTTGAACGCCAACGATGCATCTTAACAAGCGAGCGGCGCGTCCGCAACCCGAAAACAAGTACTTCTTATCCGGGCGGCACCATCGGCGGACCGGTCCTGATACCGGGTACCAGGTTCAACAAGAGCCGCAACAAGTTGTTCTTCTTCACCGGGTTTGAGTACTTCTACCAGGTGCTGGACACCGGCCTGCTGCGCGCTACGGTGCCTACCGCCAGCGAGATTGGCAGGGAAATTTCTCCCCGGCGTCGATCGCCGGCGAAGGCGCCATCACGGCTTCCGGCGGACCTCCCGGAGCGCTCAACGCTGCCGCCGCTTGGCGCAGTTTCCAGGTGGGTTTCTTCCGACCAGTGCGATCGACCCTAACATGGTCGCGCTGATGAAGTTGTATCCCGGCGCCAATGCCAACCCGAGCCCGACCGGTGGTTTCAACTACGTGCAATCGGAGATTTTCAACGAGAACAACACGCAGTGGATGTCGCGCGTGGACTACAGCATTAGCGATAGCACCAAGCTGTTCATCCGCTACAACATGCAGCGCGAGACACAGATGTTCCCGGTGGGCCTCTGGTGGCGCCAGACCGACCAGGTTCCCTACCCGACCGCTGTGCTGGGCAAGAACAAGTCCGATTCGGTCAGCAGTTCGCTGACCCACGTGTTCAGCCCAACCATGACCAACGAGTTCGTGTTCAGCTACACGTTCATCGGTTTCCCGAACGTGTTCTCCGATCCTGCCAAAGTCAATCGCACGAACGTGGGTTACAACTACACCGGACTGTATAAGAACGGGGTGGCGCAAATCCCGTCGTTCGGCGGCGTTGGCTGGACCGCTCAGGAATCCGCGCTGGTGTTCAATCCGGGCGGATTCGAAGTGGGCGGCCCTTCGGCGGGTCTGTATGCGGACAAGTGGATGCCCAATCTGAGCGACACGTTCAGCAAGGTAGTGGGAACCCACACGGTCAAGGGCGGCTTCTTCTGGGAGTGGATTCGCAATGCCCAGCCGGCCAACGACGACACCAACGGCGAATTGACGGTGTGGCAGGGAGGCAACTCCAACAGCTACGGCAACGAATACGCCGATTTGATCACGGGCAATCTGGAGGGCTACAACGAAACATTTCAACCTGCAACGAATCCTACACCACGTTTGAAGGCTTTGCGCAGGACGATGGAAGGTCAATAAGCGGGTTACGCCTCGAACTTGGTCTCCGCATGACCCACTTCACTCCCTGGCGCGGATAACCTCGGTTATGGCCTTGCTCTGGGCCGAAAATCTCCAGTCCGCCACCGGCCCACACTGCCTCGGGCATTCGACGGTGACCGGCTCGGGCAGCCGCAGACGCAAGCGGGTCGCCAAGCAGATTGAACAGGTTCAGGTGCTCGGCCAACTCGTCGTCGAGGCGCGCC
>CAVVKX010000038.1:0-153799 GCA_963748975.1 uncultured Parachlamydiaceae bacterium | reverse complement strand
TAACGTATTTAACGATACACTTCTCGTCTGTGCCCAATCTCGACAATCAATACAACAAGTCTATCTTTTTTGATAGAATAAACAACCCAATAATCTCCAGAACGAATGCGATACAAAACTTCTTTATAACCCTTCAGCTTAATACTTCCTGAAGGCATTGGATTCCGTTCTAGTTCATCAATTTTTTCTATGATTCTAAGTCGATCCTTTTTTAGGACCTTTTCTAAAAATTTTTCTGCATTTTCTGAGATTTCGACTTCGTATTTTACATTAAACGCTCTTTTGCTTTTCTCCAAGATAATGTTTTTTCTTCACCAGATTCGATTCGCTTTAGAGTCTGATGAGCCTTTTCAGCTAACCATTCATCTTCAATTTTTTCCATCTTCTCAAAAGTTGCAAGAAGCATAAATTGTCGCATGGTTACCTTTAGTTTGGCACAAGCCATCTTTAAATAGGTGTGTTTCCTCTGAATCCATGTCTAAAGTCAATCGTGCTTTATGTGGATTAGTCATAGCATATCCTCCTAATTCTATTATACAGAAATCCGTGCAATCTAATTTGAAAATCGGTAACTTAAGTAACGTGATCGTTTAAATACCAATCCACAAAGCGAGGGATGCCTTCTTCGAGCTTTGTCTTTGGAAAATAGTTTAATTTCTTTTGGCTATACTCAATATCGGCATACGTTTCTAAAACGTCGCCTGGCTGCATAGGAGCCAAGATTTTATGAGCTTTTTTATTTAAACTTTTTTCTAGCAATTCGACCATGTATAGTAATTCAACGGGCTGATTATTACCCAAATTAAAAATTTCATTCTCCGCCCCTAAATCTATAGCCGCCACAATTCCCGCGACGATATCATCGATATAGGTAAAATCGCGTCGCATCTTGCCCTGGTTAAAAATTTGAATAGGCTTTCCTTCCAAGATAGCTTGACTAAATTGAAAATAAGCCATATCAGGGCGTCCCCAGGGTCCATACACAGTAAAAAAACGTAAACCTGTCACGGGAATTTTATATAAATGATGATAGGAACTTGCCAATAATTCATTGGCTTTTTTTGTCACCCCATAAAGGCTAGCCTGCTGATCAGTCCTGTCGTCAATTGAAAATGGAACTTTTGTATTTAAGCCGTATACTGAGGAAGAAGAAGCATAGACTAGTTTGATGTCAGAACGTTGACGGCAGGTCTCCAAAACATTGACAAACCCTTCAACATTAGCTCTAACATAAGCTTGAGGATTCACAAGAGAATAACGCACGCCTGCTTGTGCAGCTAAATGCGTGAAGTGGGAGATTTGTTGCTCATTAACAATTTTTTTTAAAAGATCTGGGTCGCAAATATCTCCTTCGATTACAGAAATATTGTGTTTGGCTAATTCTTTTACTCTATTCCGCTTTAACATTGGATCATAATAGTCATTAAAATTATCTAATCCTATGACCCGATCACCACGTTGTTTCAAATGAAGTGCAAGATGAAAGCCTATAAAACCAGCGGCGCCGGTAACTAAAACTTGTTTCATTTAAAACCTTATTTATACAATACTGGAAGAAGTATACACGAGAAAAACATTCTATGGCAACTTCTTCTAAAGCAACTGTGGCTGCTTTTGACTTTGATGGAACTTTGACTAATCGCGATTCTTTACTTCCTTTTCTACATTTTGTAGCCGGGAATAAAGCCACCTTAAAAAATCTTTTTTTAGAGGTGCCGCACTTACTGCAATATCTTTTGGGGAGATTAGATCGTCAGGGTTTAAAAGAACGCTTCTTGTCGCGCTTTCTTAAAAATAAAGATCAAAGGGAAATTCAAAACCTTGCAGAAAAGTATGCCCAACAGATTTTACCTAAAATGGTTCGTCCCAAGGGTCTTGAGAAGATAGCTTGGCATAAAAGCCACGGCCATATCTGTCTTTTAGTCAGTGCAAACCTTGACGTCTATCTTGTTCCGTGGGGAAAAGGAGCGGGTTTTGATGATGTGATTGCTTCACGCCTTGATTTTTCGTCTAACGAAACCTTTACAGGTCATCTTATAGGACAAAACTGTCGTGGACATGAAAAAGTCAAACGATTAATGGAAGTTCTGGGCCCCAAGGAAAATTACATCTTATATGCTTATGGTGATAGCGAGGGAGATCGTGAACTCTTAGATTTGGCGGATTATGCTTTTTACCGAACTTTTGAATAGGAATGTCTCATACACATCGGAAAATGAATCATTATCGTAAAACAAAAAAAAGAACGGGGTAAAAGAATCACCTTCTATCCTATTCTTGAGGCATTTCAGTTTCCTCTACGGGCAAATGACCTGATAGGATTCCCTTAAGCACTTTATCTGCTCCATGAGCTTTGATGGCATTCGCTAGTGATGAAACCAAAAGCACAACTTCTTTTGTGCTTTCTCCACCTTCCTTGAGTTTTTTGAGGTCTTCTGCCAATTGCTCAGGATTACTTTTGATCTCATTGACAAGATCTTTCATCCCCGCCAGAATGAGTTCTTTCTCTTCGATTTCTTTATTGTTCCAAGCATTTTTGAGATCTTGATAACCTGATTTCGCGAGGCTGGGAATCATAAGTAATGAAAAAGAAGCGGAAGGAACTGCAAAAGAAAGAGCGGCTAAGCCACCCATAGTGATTAACTTTGTAGCCAATTTTGTGACGTGCACTGATCTTGATTTAATGGGTGATTTTTCAAAATCCATTTTCTTAGCAAGTTTTCTATTCGCTATTAAGGCTGGTGCACCTTCAAAAAATTTAGATTGCTGAATAGCCTGACGTTGTATGGTTTTTAATTCTCGTTTAGATATTTCAAAATTTTTGTTACTATCTAAGGTTAGTTTTAATTGGCCTAATTCCGTATTCGAAGGCTCGTGAAGTATCAAGGCCATCAATAAGACATTTTTATCTTCAGTATGTGGATAACAATCTAATTCACTAACAAAAGTTTGATAGGATTTATAGGGCTCTACCTGAAAAATTCTTTGAGGATGCACTTCTATCAATTCTTGAGTTGATGCGACGTTTTTTTGGAGAATGCTTTTTTCTTTCATAAGCGCTGCAAGTTCTTTATCGGAAATATTGGCTCCCTGAGCTTGCTTATTTATTTCGTTGATTCTTTTTTTCGCATCCAGCATTTTTTGATTTAAATCTTTCAGATCTATTTCTCCAATGATTGGATTGGTTAAGTCATTCAACCTCGCCTGTACAAGACTCACTTTTTCTTCGATTTTCATCGTTTGCTTGCGAAGATAAGTTACATAACCCTTAATTTGGGCAGTTAAAGTCGTGTGATTTTCACTTTTGGAAATAAGCGTATTCACGCTTTTCTTTGTATTTTCCAATTTCTTCAAAGATTTAGCAATCAAGTCCTTCTCTAAAGGATTTTTTTCTTTAAGCTTTTGAAGCCCTTGTTTTGTTTGCTCAATCATTTTATCTAAAAGATGCAACTTTTGATTATCAAATGTTCGAGATTCAACCAAATTATTAAGAAAAGCTGTAAAAACTTTTAAATTACGCATATCTTCACTGTAGGAAGAGTATTTTACGACATGATCTTTAATAAAAGAACGCACTGATTTCGATTTCTCCCAATTGTCCACTGCAATCGTCCCATCACTTTTAAAAGATAACCCTCCAGAAATGCCATTTAATGAAGCAATTTTCACCATATTTTCCTTAACTAAATTAAATACTTCATTTTGATTGAAACTTGGGCTATTAAGATCTTCTTTTAAATTATAATAAAAATCAGAAAAACCGGATATTTTTGATGACATATACAACCTACTAAAACTAAAAAACACTTATTTATATTATACATTAATTATAATTTTGCATTGTATGTTTTTTTATTAAAATAACTTAAATTTTTAATAATTTTATATTTTTCTTTTTTCAAAGATATAATTAAGCATATTTTCATTGAGAATCTTCGATTGAGAGGCTATCTTATAGTCAGGAAATTAATTGAATTAGTTATCAGAAGGAACAGAGAGAAAAATTATGAGAAATTAAATGATAAGCTATTTATTATCATTATTTTAGCTATTTAAGATTAAGTCATGTGACCAGTATCTCATAGCATCTCTTGCGATCTCATTATTGTTTGTGATAAATTCTATAAAACAAAATGGGGGATGAAATGGTTAGTTTGTCTGATCACGAGCTCTTAGAATACAACAAGCAAGGCCTAATTCCTGGTCCTCAAGAAACAGAAGAAGCCTTTGCTGAAAGGGCTTCTTATTGTCTCCATTTAAAAAGTCTTATTCCCCAAATGCTTGCCCGTGAACTTCCATTTGGATTAGAAGATTTGCACTTTTCAGATGAAAGCTTAATTGGAGGATGTGAAAAAGCGCGAGAACTTTATGACATTTATCCACGGTGGGTGCCGATTTTTTTCAGTAATTATAAGCTTGCTTTTTGGCAGGGGGGCTGTGCGTGGATTTTTCAGAAAAGTGAGAAGACCCCTACTTCTTCATTTTTCCAACTCAGGCAAAATTTCCGGTATTCACAAAAATATCTAGGGATATATGACCGAACGGAGTTGCTTGCCCATGAATTTTCTCATGTGGGGCGTATGATGTTTGAGGAACCTAAATTTGAGGAAATTTTGGCTTACCGTTCATCCAAGTCCCAATTTAGACGTTATTTTGGACCTATCGTTCAATCCTCATATGAAAGCACCATTTTTGTTCTTGCCCTCTTATTAGTCTTAATTACGGATTTTTTTGAAATCAGTCAAGGCTGTCCAGATCATTTTCATTTGACGTTTATAGGACGCTTAATTGTCATGGGTCTACTGGCTTTTGGAATTATTCGCTTAGCGCTGCGGCAAAAACAATACAAGGCCTGTTTAAAAAATCTTAGAAATATTTTTGATCATGAACATCAAGCGCATGCAGTTATCTATCGACTTACTGACAAAGAAGTGATCGATTTTGCTCGTAAAACTCCTGAAAAAATTAAACAATATGTACAGAAGCAAAAAAATGCATCTATACGATGGAAAACCATCTATACTGATTATTTTAAAGCTGCAGTTTCATTTAATGAAAGGAATCCGGATGAATGATTATTCACAAATGGGTGTTTTGTTAGTCAATTTAGGGACTCCAGATTCCCCAACACCAAAAGATGTCTTCCGTTATCTTGTGGAATTCTTGACCGATGAACGCGTCATCGACCTACCTTGGTTACAGCGACAATTATTAGTTAGGGGTCTGATCATTCCCACACGCTACCGACAGTCCGCCCGTGCCTACCAACAGATTTGGAAAACCCAAGGTTCCCCATTAATGATCTATAGTAAAAATGTTCAACAAGCTCTTCAATTAAGCTTGGGCGACAAATTTTATGTAGAACTTGCTATGCGTTATCGAAACCCCTCGATCGAGCAGAGCTTGAAAAATATCTTTAACAAAGGCATTAGACATTTAATCATCCTTCCACTTTTTCCTCAATATGCCTCTGCTTCCTCAGGTTCGGTGTATCAAAAGATCATGGAAATTCTACGAAAAAAAATAAATTTTCCAAAAATTACTTTTATAGATTCATTTGCTAATCATGCAGCTTTAATTGATGCCTTTTGTCATGTCGCAGGTAAAAATCCGCTTGAGGACTATGATCACTACCTATTCAGCTTTCATGGCTTACCGCAAAGGCATATTAGGAAAGCTGATCAGTTTGATTATTGCTTAAAAACGAAAAATTGCTGTCAAAAAAAGTGTAGGGAAAATGAGGATTGCTATTCTGCCCAGTGCTATCTCACTTTTGAATCAATCGCTAAAAAACTTAATCTTCCGCGAGAAAAAACTAGCCTTGCCTTTCAATCAAGACTTGGTAAAGACCCTTGGATTGAGCCCTTTACTCCTGTCGTTCTAGAAGAGTTAGTCAAGCATAACAAAAAGAAAGTCCTTGTTTTTTGTCCTTCTTTTGTCTGTGATTGTCTAGAAACCCTTTATGAAATTGGTGTAGAATATGCGGCTGAATTTAAGAAACTAGGGGGGGAGCGTTTAGATTTAGTGCAGGGGCTGAATGATGAGCCTATCTGGATTGATGCACTCAAACAAATCATCCTCGAAAACACATGAACGACGTCGCAATAGGACGGACATACTTTTGCGCAAGTCAATAGAAAATATCGTAAATGTTTGAGCCGCGAAGCGTTGCGATGCAAGAAAAGAAAGTATTTTAAAAAGAAATTGCATCGCCAACGCTTCGCGTAAAATAAAAATTTATTTCTGGCAAATTTCTATCTCATTTAGAATGGCTGCAGAGAAAGAAAAGATTGCGCCACCTTTTAATCTATCCTGCCGTCGCAGGCGATCCTGATATATCCTGTTCTGTTTTTGTTTATGCCCCTGTCCCACACTGGTTTTGGTTTTTGCCGCACGGACAACACTTTTTATCGGATCCAGACCCCTTATCTTCCTGTGCAGCACTACCTGACGCATAATCATTTTTGTAGAAACCACTGCCTTTAAAAGCGATGCCAATGCCCCCTCCAGGACCACGTTTGAGAGTAGGTTTATTACACGATGGGCATATTTTAAGCGGCTCTTCCGTAATTTTTTGGGAAACATCATGATTGGCGTTACAGCTGGCACAATGATATGCATATGTGGGCATAGAGAACCTCTTTTGCTGAATGGATTATAAGTATTATTTATGAAACCTAATTTGCGCCGAATAATTTTATATTCAGAAGCGCAAATTAGATTGAGTAGTCTCTTACATCATGTCCATGCCCATACCACCCATGCCACCCATGCCACCCATACCACCCATACCACCCATACCACCCATTCCGCCCATTCCGCCCATGCCAGGAACTCCGGCTGCAGCAGTTTTTGGTTTAGGTTTTTCAGTGATCATTGCAGCAGTAGTCAGTAGTAAAGAAGCAATTGATGAGGCATTAATCAGAGCAGTTTTTGTGACACGCACAGGGTCTATCACTCCCGCTTTGATCAGATCAGTAAACTCATCGGTTAAGCCATTGTAACCCATAGCGCCTTTAGATTCGTAAATCTTTTCAGCAATGAGATTACCTTGTTTACCACAATTATTTGCAATAGCTGTGGCCGGTGCAAACGCTGCTTGCCTTATTAACCCAACGCCTATGGCTTCATCACCGGTCAGTTTAAGAGTTTCCAGACTCTTAATAGCCCGTAAAAGAGCTACTCCGCCGCCTGGAACAATCCCTTCGGCAACGGCAGCACGCGTTGCGTGCAGAGCATCTTCCACACGTGCTTTTTTCTCTTTAAGCTCTGTTTCTGTGGCTGCGCCAACGTTAATAACAGCCACACCACCCACTAATTTTGCCAAACGTTCTTCTAACTTTTCTTTATCATAGCTTGAAACGGATGGATTAGCTATTTGTGCTTTGATCTGATTTTCGCGTTCTTTGATTTTTTTGGGGTCTCCGGCGCCATCGATAATGACAGTTTCTTCTTTTGAAATCTTGATTGTTTTTGCTTTTCCTAAGACTTCTGTATCCACGCTTTCCATGCGAAGGCCTGTTTCTTCTGATACAACTGTTGCGCCTGTTAAAATCGCAATATCATCAAGCATAGCTTTGCGGCGTTCGCCAAAACCCGGAGCTTTTACAGCGCAAACAGGTAAGCCCGCTTTAAGTTTATTAACAACAAGTGTTGCCAATGCTTCGCCATCGACATCTTCAGCGATTATGAGAAGGGGTTTAGGACCCTTTTCCATGACTTTTTCCAAGAAAGGCACTAAATCTTTCACAGAGGACAACTTCTTATCAGTAATTAATATAAACGCATTAGCAAGTTCAACAGTCATATTTTCTGGATTTGTAATAAAATAGGGAGAAGCATACCCCTTATCAAATTGCATACCTTCAACAACATCAAGGGTAGTTTCAATCCCTTTTGCTTCAGAAACAGAAATAATACCGTCTTTACCCACTTTTTCCATAGCTTCCGCAATGATCGAACCAATGCTGGCATCATTATTGGCAGAAATAGTGGCAATTTGTTTCACTTCCTCAGGCGTATTGATAGGAGAAGCTTGTTTGTCAAGGGCTTGACAAATGACTTCCACAGCTTGATCCATGCCGCGTTTAATGCTCATGGGATTGGCTCCGGCGCTGACATTTTTAACACCGGCACTGAATAAGGCTTCCGCCAGAACAATAGCTGTCGTCGTGCCATCTCCCGCAACATCTGATGTTTTTGAAGCCACTTCCTTCACTAACTGTGCGCCCATATTTTCAAATTTATCTTTCAAGGTGATTTCTTTGGCTACGGTAACACCGTCCTTTGTGGATAAAGGTGAACCAAATCCCTTGTTGATGACTACATTGCGCCCTTTAGGGCCTAAAGTAACTTTGACAGCTTTAGCTAAAGTCCGCACACCTTTAAGGATGGACTTTAGAGCTTCTTCGCTGAATTGTAATAATTTTGGCATAACTTAGAGCTCCTTAAAGTTGTTAAGTATAATATTAGGGAAGAACACCGAGAATATCGTCTTCAGACATGATCATAAGCTCATCTTCATCATCGGTGATTTTTATTTCAGTGCCCGCATAAGAACTAAACAAAATGCGATCGCCAACTTTTACATTCATGGGATCTCTTTTGCCTTCATCATTCAGTTTGCCTGGACCCACCTCAACAATTACACCTTCTTTAGGTTTTTCTTGCGCTGAGTCGGGCAGGAGGATACCACCTTTCGTAGGCTGTGGTTTAGAACGTTTGATTAAAACGCGGTTGCCAAGAGGTTTAACTTTTTTCGACATATGCAGTCTCCTGTGTTTAAATGGGTGATTAGAGTTAAAGTTTAGGAGGGTTTATTATTTTTGTCAATAGGAAGGCTGATATTTTTTAGCAGTTTAATTATCTAAGTGCTAAGATCTCAAGTCTAATCATCTGCATAAGAAGCCGTGAGATATTTTTTGCGCAACTCGGCAAATTCTTCACGCTCTTTCTCATGGAATGACCGTAATTTCCAGACTATATTTTTTTCTTCGCTGACGATAAGATAAATTTTATCAGTGCCGTTGACTTTTGAAAACATAGCTTTACGATCCAGGGAACTCGCCAGAGCTTCCTTAAATTTTGCAGGATATAAACTTTTGAGCATGCCTATCAATAAATATTGAGTACTCACAGGTTTATAGATCAAAGGATCTGTGACAACAATCAATACGCCTTCGCAATCTTCGTGTGCGAACCTTCCATAAAAAGGCCGATAAAAAAAAGGTTCAAAATAAACTCCCGGAAATTTTTGGCTATTTAGACTTTGTGCAAATAATTTTGCATCAATCCAGGGCGCTCCCACCAACTTAAAAGGTAATGTATAACCAATACCTGTATTCACGATTTTTAATTCACCCAAGATGCCGGTCATCGGATAGTAGAATGCTGTTGTGGCTTCAGGAACATATGGACTGGTGGGTATCCAGGGCAAACCCGTGTCTTGAAATGTCATACTTCGATGCCATCCCTTCATGGGCACAATCTCTAGCTTGCAGCCCACTTTATATTCGGCATTAAAGTAGCGGGCCAATTCACCGATTGTCATCCCATGACAATAAGGAACATTGACATAACCCACCATAGATCGCCACTTCTCTTCTAACAGAGGACCATCGATCACCAAACCATTAATAGGATTAGGACGATCTAATACGACCACTGGTATGGCGCGTTTCGCAGCTTCTTCCATAGCATAAAATAATGTCGTGCTATATGTATAGGAACGCGAGCCGATATCTTGTATATCGTATAGAAGAATATCTACCTTGGCAAGCATAGCGTCCGTAGGGCGGCGCGTACTGCCATGCAAACTATATATAGGTATTCCATGCAGATCTTTTTCGTCTTTGATAGTTTCCGAAGCGTGCGCTGATCCCGTGATACCATGCTCAGGAGCAAACAACGCTACAAGGGTATACCCATGTTTGGAAGCATTTTTTTTGAGAAGATCAATGGTAGAAATCATTTTGCTATTGACAGCGGTGTGATTGGTGATCAATCCCACGCGCTTACCTTTGATAAGATGGATAAACTTCTCAGTAAATAAAAGTTCAGCGCCCACTTTTACTTTGGGTGGTTTTGCTGCCTGTAAACTTCCAAAGAAAAGAAATACAAGAAAAATCAAAGAAAAAAAAGTTCGCATAATAAAATCTAATCCATCATATCCAAGGCTGTTATCAACCATCATTTTTAAGGGAATCACTATGGCAGATTCACAAGATCTTGAAAAGGCAAAAGCACTTGTTAACATAGCGAAAGGGAAACACCTTGATTCAAAGGAACGTATAGTCTTAGCTATAGAACTGGCAAGTCTAATCCTCAATGCAGCCCATCGACAGGAAACAGATACCGAAAAAAAGCTTCAAAAAGAACTTGGACGCATGGTGGATGATCCTAAAGGAAAAGTATTTATTATGCAATTGACTGACCAATGCTTTCGATCTGAAAATAAAAGCCGCACAGCAGATCAGATTATATTTATCACTAAACGTTTGGGCATTCCTCAATATTTATCCCCTTTCAAGAAAAATTTAATAACATTATTCAAAAACATAGGAATAATTTTTGCTCCGCTTCTCGTTCCTATTCTTAGATTGTTTCTACACAAAGAGAGTAGTCGTTTTATTCTTCCTGGAGAACCCAATGAATTGTCCTGGGCAATCAAAAAACGTCAGTCTAAAAATCTGCGCATAAACTTAAATCATCTCGGAGAAGCTATTTTAGGTGAAGAAGAAGCCAAAAGACGGCTAGAAGTTTACCTAGAAGACTTGCGCAACCCTGCTATAGAATATATTTCCGTTAAAGTATCCACCCTTTATAGCCAGTTGAATTTGATCGGATGGGAAGACACTATTTCTACTGTGACTGAACGCCTAAAGATTTTATTGCATGCAGCGCATAAAAATAAATTTATTACAACCTCAGGTATTCAAGTTTCCAAATTTATCAACTTAGACATGGAGGAGTATCGAGATCTTGATTTAACAGTAGAAGCTTTTAAACAAGCTCTTAATGACCCTTTATGTTTAGATTATTCTGCAGGCATTGTACTGCAAAGTTACTTACCCAATTCCTACCTTGTACAACAAGATCTCACCGCTTGGGCCAAGCAAAGATTCAGCCAGGGAGGCGCGCCCATTAAGATACGCATCGTCAAAGGCGCTAATCTCGCTATGGAACAAGTAGAAGCTTCTTTGCACGGTTGGCCTCAAGCCCCTTATCTTTCAAAAGCGGAAGTGGATGCTAACTTTAAGCGTATGGTGATATTCGCTTGTCAACAAGAACACGCCCAAGCTGTACATATAGGAATTGGTAGTCATAATTTATTTGACATAGCCTATGCTCTACTACTACGCGCTGAAAATGAAGTTCAAAAAGAAGTTAATTTTGAAATGCTTGAGGGAATGGCCAGTTCGATCATGCGCGTCATCCATGAAATAGCGGGTGATATGCTTCTTTATTGTCCTGCCGCTATGAGAAGTGAATTTCAAAATGCCGTAGCCTACTTAATTCGACGTTTGGATGAAAATACCATTGAAGATAATTTTTTAAGGCAAGTTTTTAAATTATGTGTCGGCTCTCTTGAATGGAATAGACAAGCTGAAATGTTTTCAAAATCTTGTGAAAACGCCTTTAGTATTTCCTCTTCTCCCCGAAAAACCCAAAATCGCTTGCATCCCTCTGATGATATAGAACAAGCCACGTTTGCTAATGAACCTGACACGGATTGGTCTCTTGCGCCTAATCGACAATGGGCAAAGGAAATTGTAAAGGAATGGTCTTCTAAGCCGCAACAAAGAATCCCTTTAGTCATCGGTGGAAAAACGCTCAACACTCAAGAAGGCTTAAAAGAAAAACAAGGATTTAATCCTTCGAATCCAAACAAAATCCATTATACCTATACATTAGCCGGTCACATAGAAATAGAGGAAGCTCTTGCCACAGCTGTACACGCGCAAAAAAACTGGCAGACTCAGCATGTCCAACAAAGATCAGCACTCTTAAAAGCCGTGGCTAGACAATTAAGATTGCATCGCGCAGACCTGATGGGCGTGATGATGACCGACACTGCAAAAGTCTTTTCCGAATCGGATGGTGAAATTTCTGAAGCTATTGATTTTGTTGAATACTATCGAAGAAATGTCGAAGAAGTCAGCACAATGCCAGACCTTGCGTGGCATCCGAAAGGTCCTGTCATTATTGCTCCTCCTTGGAATTTTCCCGTTTCTATTCCCACCGGTGGCATTGCAGCGGCTCTTGCTGCAGGAAATACGGTCATCTTTAAACCAGCCCCTGAAGCTGTTTATGTGGGTTGGATACTAGTTCAACTGTTTTGGCAAGGAGGAATCAGCAAAGAGGTATTACAATTCGTTAATTGTGAAGATAAACCTTACGGAAAAAAACTCATCGAAGATGCTCGCATAGCTACAGTAGTGCTTACAGGAGCTACAGAAACAGCCAAGCATTTTATGCAAATCAAGCCGGATATTAACTTAATTGCTGAAACCGGAGGTAAAAATGCCATGATTGTTTCTAATTTGTCCGATCGAGAACAGGCTGTCAAAGACATTGTCCAATCAGCTTTTGGTCACGCCGGACAAAAATGCAGCGCTTGCAGTTTAGTGATATGCCATGCCGAAGTTTATGATGACCCACAATTTAGAAGGCAATTACGCGATGCAGCCGTCAGCTGGCAGATAGGGACACCATGGAACCTTTCGACACGCTTAAATCCGTTAATACGACCTCCCGGAGAAACTTTAAGTCGAGGATTAACTCAATTGGACGATGAAGAAGTATGGCTGCTTGAACCCAAACAACTTTCTCCTGACCGTTGTCTTTGGAGTCCTGGAATTAAATGGAATGTCAAAGCGGGCAGTTTTACGCATCAGACTGAGCTTTTTGGCCCTGTCCTTGGTGTGATGCGTGCGGAAAATTTAGATCATGCCATCAGACTTGCTAACCAAACTCGCTATGGATTGACATCCGGATTGCATTCCCTAGACCTACGCGAACAGGAATATTGGTCGGAACACATAGAAGCCGGAAACTGCTACATTAACCGCGGGATGACCGGCGCCATCGTGCAACGCCAACCTTTTGGGGGATGGAAAGACAGCTGTTTCAGTCCAGGGGGTAAAGCGGGTGGGCCTAATTACGTGATGCAGTTTATGCGTGCAGAACAGATTAAACTCCCTGCCGCAAGGGAAAAAATATCCCCACAGGTACAAGCCTTAAGTGGCTTATTGGAAAAATTTTCACTTAAGGAAAAAGAACTTTGGCAGATTAGCGCAGAAAGCTATGCCTTTTATTGGGAACATTATTTTAGCCGAGTGCATGATCTCAGTCTTATACGCGGCGAAGATAATTATCTACGCTATCGACCAAGAAAAAATCTGCATTTACGCGTCCTGGAAGGTGACAACCCATTGGATGTCCTAAGAATAGCGACGGCTGCATTGACATGTAGATCTGAGCTTACTATTTCGTCTGAAAAGAAATTACCTTTTAATTTGCCCCATGCAATTGTAGAAACGCAGCCAGAATTTTTATCACGTTTGAAAAGTCGCTCAGCCAAACGCGTGCGCTTTCTTTCTAGACCTTCTTCGGCTTTACGAAAAGCTCTTGTTGAACTCAGCTGCTATACAACCATTGCGCCTGTTTTGGCGAATGGCCGTATAGAGCTTTTGCGTTACTTAAGAGAACAAACCTTATCTAATTCCTATCATCGCTATGGAAATTTAGGAGAACGAGAGATAAGTTCTTTCAAAACAAGCCTGTAAATAACTTGTCCATTATAAGGTGTTCACTTCTTTTTTACTTGGGCTGAAAAACAAAGTATTAGTGTCATACTTTGGTTGGGTGGATTCACCAGCATTTTGGATACTTAGATGTCCCATTTCAGATAGCATGCCATAGGATAACCACAAATTGGCACTTTGAATATTCTCTTTTTTGATGGAATTAGAGTTTGTCAATTCCTGAACTTGCTTAAACATATTGATATGAGCAGCCCTTCCTACCATTTCGTTGTCCTTTTCCGTTTGCGAAACAATAACACCCGCAAGGATTAGGACTTTTTGGATCTTGTCATATGTAAATACAGGACTACCCACATAATGGGTGACTGATGCACCATCGATTGTAAAAATCGTCTGTTTATTATTGTCTTGCTCAATGGAAGAAATACATCCCTTATGGCATCTAGCAACCTTGTCATTAGCTATTCCACCATAATAAACTTCCAACCCACATTCAAGTGCTATCTCTGAAGATGGAAAAGACGCAGCTATAACTTCAGGGGCTTTTTCATGGGCACGTAATGCTACCCCATAATTGTCGTAATTTTTAATTGTATTTTGATTGTTAAGATTTATACGATCTATCCGAAACGTTTTACCATTTGGACTTTTGAAGTAAAAACCCGTTTTTTCTAAAAAGTGTTTTTTCACTTCTTGATACACTTCATTTTTCTCTATTTTTTTAATACAATTCATTGTTGTTGTCATGTTTCATCCTTATTTTTCAATTTCTGTACATCTTTGTTCACATGTTCTATGCCTGTTCTCTTATATGCATGAAGCCATATTTTTAAGCTATTCTAATTAAAAATTTTATGGATTTTTAAAAGGTAAATAATTAAAAAATTCTTCATCGAAAACCTTACAAAAAGGCTCAATGAAGAATAAGATACTAAATATCGGAAAAATATTAACTAAATTCGAAAAATTTGTCAGCCCAAATTTTAGAAATGTATTGGCAGAAAAGTGTCGACTCTTTCATAAAAACCTAGTACTCTTTTCTGGCTATATAGTCATTTTTATAACATGTGAAATTAAATGAGTCGGGTATCGCATGGTTATTCCCATTATAAGAATTCTCAAATGCATCGATAGCACTTTGGTATAGTTGTGGCTGATTTTTATTATAGGCGGGATCATCATGAGGATTCAATTCTTTACCCTTAGGGTCTATAAACGAAAGCTTATATTTTTCTTGGAATGATTCACCGGTAATTATGATTCTTCGAGGTCCACGTCCTGTTCCCACCGACATACCCTTGAATAACCCGCCTGAACTTTGGATGTTTACCTTACCTCTTTCCAAGTCAGTCTTCTCATCTTGGCTGAAATTAGAGACGGCTTGTTTGAACATATTAACATGCACGGCTCTGCCTATCGTGTCTGAACCCTCTTTCGTTGGCGATACAATCACTCCCGTAAAATTTAGGACTTTTTGGATTTTATCATATGTAAAGACGGGCCTTCCAACATAATGGGAGACTAAAGCGCCATCGATTGTAAAAATTGTCTCTTTATGATCTTCATCCATTTCTACGATAGAAGAAATACGTCCCTTATGACACATCAGAACTTCTTGTTTAGAAATTTCACCATAATATACTGCCATTCCTTCTTCAAGGGATACATCTGAAGATGGAAAAGACGCAGCAATGACTTCTTGGGCCTTTTCATGGATGCGTAATGCAACACCATAATCGTCATAATTTTGAAGAGCATTTTTAGTATTAATATGGATTGGTTCAATCAAAAATGTTTGTCCGTTAGGAGCTTTGATGTAAAGACCCACTTCTACGTTAAGTAAGTGCTTTTTCACTTCTCGGTAAACATTTATGTTTTGATTAACATTTGTCGTTGGTGTCATATGGCCTCCTTAATTTTTAATTTTGAATAAATCATCAATTGGTTGTTTTCAATTTCGATCCTTTTTCTATTAGTCAACGATTGCATGAATTCATTTTTTTCTTCTAGTTTCAAATTACTTAACCTACATTTTTTGAAACCAGAAGTCAATCGATTGGTTATTATAATTTCCCTTTCCTGAAAATCTCTAACATACTCAAAATTTCCCAGGCTATTCTTTATTGAATGCTTTGCCTTCACAATCCCCTCTTTAAACTCAAATTGCAGTTGATATTTTTCATCTGCATCTGTCCAAATGACTAGGGATAAATTTTCCGTTGTAACAGGTTCTTGATTTAAAATCCTACCAGGTAAACCGACCAGAAAAAAGGCACCCCAAGCCTGAGGTTTGGTGGGATATTTGTTCTTTGCAAAGAGCATGGCTTCGCGCAGCGCTTCCGCTGGCCCAAAAGGTTTTCCTGCATCCTTAGCTTGTTTTGCTTGGTAAGTCTTTCCTAGATAATGTTGATAAAATTCACTGACAATTTCATGCGTGGCTTCATCAAAGATTTTCCAGCGAGTCGCAATCACGGAAGAGACACCTGCTGCCAAAAAGGCAAATGGTAACCCCACAGAACCTTCTCGATAGACCTTGCCTTTGCCTGAATGGCAAGCTGTAAGCATAGCAAGCTCTGCATTCAAATTTAATCCCACAATATCCTCAGTATAAAGAAGGCGATCTGACATGACAAGCGCCCCTTCAAAAACGGAGTGTTCGTTTTCTCTTTCATATGCCAAGCCATGGCAAGCTAGATGGATATTTCCAGATTGACTTATGTTTTCTTTCACATCCTTAACAGAAGTCAGGTCAGCTGAAGAAGTTTGAGGAAAAAGTTTAACTACAGTCTCGCCTTCTTTTTTGACTCCTTTAAGTTCCGAAAGGCCCAATTCATCATTAGACGCGGCATGAGATGCAACACAGGCATTTTGGAAATTTCTATGAGGTCTATTTTTTTCATCCAGAGCTTCGACCCGCAGAAGGACCTCAATGGAAGGAATGGTGTTTAACGTATACTTTTCAAACAGATTTTTTCCTTCACTGTCAAGAAAGAGTGCAAAAGGCAGATCATGAAGAAATGCATCTGGTATAATGGTCACGCGCTCTCCAGTTTGAGGAAGAAGTTTCTCAATGGGAGCAATAAAATCTCCGTACCATCCTTGCATTAATTGTTTGAACTCTCCTTGGTTTGTGCCTATTGAATTACTATTGCTTTCGGGGCCTCTACAGGCATCCATTTCCATACCCGCAATCCAATTCTTTATGTCCACTTGCAGCTTCTCTCCCGACAAACTGACATCTTCCGTCTTTGAAGCTCTAAAGACAATGTTGCCCTGTTCAAATTCGGGCGGCTTTTTAGATTCTTGTTTGAGTTCAAGTTGACGATAATTGACTTTAACAGAGGAGATAACATAGCATGCGACTTCATTTTCGTTAATAGGATGGCAAGAATACATAACGATTGTGGTCTGAAATCTAGAGGCAGCTGCTTGAATCTTATCCAAGGAAAGTTGTTGTTGCTCGGAAACGTGCAGTTTTTTCCTCAGAAGACCCACAAGTGCTCTTGCGCGACTGAAATCGGCCATTAATAGAGCTTCTGCTGTTTGATTTATTGATTGAAATGTTTCTTCAAGGTAGCGAAAGGGCTTATATTGTTTTTCAAAAAGGGAAATTTGCCAATCTAGTTTATCTTTACAATTTTTTGTGTGTAAATCAGTATAGATCTTTATAGAAAGCTTAAAATTTACAATCGCTTTTTCATGTTCATTAAGCAACTGATACGCACGCCCAAAATTAAAATACACACTTGGCAGCGTTTCATGATCATCTATATCATTAGCGATGACTAGAGCCTTTTCATAATACTTGATAGCCAATTCGTAAAACGCTGAACTTAAATGGACATTCCCCAGACTGATTAAAGCAATTCCTTGTCCTTCTAGGTCTTCAAGTTCATCAGCAATCTCTAAATGTTTCTGATGATTTTCTATGGATTTATCATGCTCTTCTCGATGAAAATAATAAGTGCCCAGGGCTCCAAAAACCATTCCTCTAAGACGATGGTCCTTTAGCCTTGTTGCATGATCGAAAGCTTTTAAAAACCACTGAAGGCACTCTTCATTTTTATCTAGAATAAGGCACAAACCACCCAAATTAAAATAGACTCCCGCCTCAGACTCTAAGTTTCCAATTTGTTGTGCAATGCATAAATCCTCATGATAAAATTTTTGCGCCTGCGAATATTGTCCAAGTCCTACATAGGCTATACCCAAATTACCCAAAATCTCACCCCTATCCGAAAGATTAACAGTTTTGTTGAGAGCTTTATTAAAATATTGGATGGCTTTCTTTAGTTCACCTTTGTGTATATAGACTAAACCTAATCCATTGAGGGCTCTCCCACTTTCCTTAATCATTAAACTTTTTTCGTAATAACGCGTGGCCTCCAAAAATTTACCTAAACCTGCATAAACATGACCAAAAGCTTCATAAGCTTGCATTTGACCCACTTCGTCAGATTCTCTAATGGTAATTTCAATATTTTTTGTAGAAAGGAAGAGCTTTTTCACAGAGACCACAGCTTTCATGTACATTGCCCAGATTATAATTCGCCCCACCTATTATAGTTTCATCCTTCAAAGCTTGTCCAATCTTCCAGTCTTCCATGTGGTGACTAATGGCTCTTTCAATTTCGCCCAGTTTGTGATAAGTTACTCCAAAGTTGCGGTGCGCCATTCCAATACCCTTTTTATCATCGATCTTAATCGCTGCATTGTACATGTATTGATAACACTGAATAGCATCTCTATATTTTGAAGCATTGAAATAGGCAATACCCAAATTTTGATAGGCATCCACTAGTTGTTTTGAAGGTTTGTTTTTTCCTATGATTTTTACCGATTTCGCAATATTTGCATTTTCTTGCTCGTCAGAACTATAAATAGTTTTAGTATGTTTTTCCCAATCCTTTAAGAGATGTGGCTTCTCTTGAAGGAAGATAATTTTTCCTGACACATAATCTATGGCCCTTTCTTTGAGAATTTCCATGGCTTTAGCGAAATTGCTATTAGATGTAGCTGGAAATGATTCCATAGGAACATTGGGAATCATTTCATCGCCAATATATACAGAAGCTTGGGTAGAAAATTTATCTCGACTAAATTTCTGTATTGAAAACACAACATTGATCTTTGATCCCGGAATCTTTCGTTCTATAATTTGCTCCGCGGGCCGAAACGTGAGGCTATTGGAATTTGTTACTGAAGACATATCATCTCCCTTAAAAATTTTCCTGATTGAACTAAAAAATTGCCTATGAGAAGCTTTTACCTTAGGGTCAATTTAATGATTCAGCTTATCCAACTCAAGCAAAATCAGATAGCGAAGGCTTTCCTTCGCTTTCTAAACGAACACAATCAATCAAAAATGTCAAAACTTAGATCCCCTTGTTATACTTATAAGATTGTTAAGTAAAAAGAGCAGGAAAGCCTTCGCAATCCGAAAGCGATGCGAGGTTTATTAATGAAAATGCACCTGTAAACGCATCGCGAAGCTTCGCGTGCATACGGAGCACGGAAATTACTCTTGTTGAGGCAGAAGAAAGTCCACAATCAAGGGCAAATGATCCGAAGGGAATTCCCCATCAACCGTTCCTGGCTGCACAGCATGCAGCAACACCTTTACATCTTTTGTAGTGTAGATATGATCGAGAAATACACCGGGAGTTCCCAAGCCTTTAAAAGGCAGGACATCCTGGGGATCATTTGTAAATGTTGAAATAGGTCCAAGATGGCCTAAGAGAGATAACTCTTTTGCATCACGGAGTGAGCTTTGGGTCAAAATACGATTAATATAGTCTCCATCATAGAAGGGAAATTTTTCTAAATCAAGGCGTGCTGGAAAAGTATTTAAATCACCCGTCAAGAAAACCGGCATTTGCTGCGCATAAGGTTCCAGGTTTTTGACTACAAATCTGGCTTGAAAATCACGCTTTTCAATATTTGAAAATGCAAAATGGGAGTTAAAGACGGCGAATGTGGCTCCAGAGACTTGATCTTTCATTTTTAACAGCGTTAATGTTTCGGAACTTGGAACATCAGGAGTGGGTGTCATATACCAAACTTTTTTTTCTAAAACCTCAAAACGATCAATGCGATAAAAAATGCCATTCAACTCACCATCTTCAGCAGGTTTTGTATAAAATTCATATTCTTCCCCAATTTGAGCTATTAAATCTTCTAGTTGGTCTTTATAAAGTTCTTGTACACCCATTATATCAGGTTGCATATCCTTAATTAATTCTACCACTCTCTTTTGTCGCTGTGGCCAGCGATGAATTTCTGGCAAATTATGATCATATAAATTAAAAAGCATGTTATAGGACACTAAACGTATTTTTTGATCTGTTTGATTTAATGCATCGCATATTTCAGCATATTGTGATGAGGAAAATTTATTTTGGGGAATATTCGTTATTATTTCATACTTTTCCATTTGTGGAATAATTGAATTCTCGACGGAATAAATTTGAATAATGGAGACTATCAAAATAAAAACACTTGTAGTTAATAAATTCCTTGCTTTCATTTCTTCACCTTAATAAATAACATTTAGTAGACCTCTTGCGTAATTAAGGGCGCGACGATTTAGAATCCTAGTATACGTAATCTTGATAAAGATTTCATAAAGCGCTCAAAAAAAATAAAAGGGAAATGCCATGGTAGACACTTCTAAAATTCCTGTAAATGAAACAAGCTTACCTGTAGGAAACCCAAATTATGTGCGTCGGGGGAAAAGTGCCTTACAGATCAGTCCCGATAGCGCCAGCAATCCCGGGCCGAAAAATCCTATGGCAGGCGCCCAAGCTCCATCTTCCGAAATCCCTCCTTCAACAGACCGAGGAGACTTTCAAAATTTCTGGTTTCCTTTCGCTCGCTCACACAAACGGATTCAAGAGGGTGGGTGGGCGCGACAAATCACTGTGAGGGACTTACCTATTTCAACTTCCATAGCGGGAGTCAACATGCGCTTGTTAAATGGCGCCATCCGTGAGTTGCATTGGCATCAAGCTAATGAATGGGCGATTATGCTTTATGGAAATGCAAGGATCACAGCTTTCGACCAGGAAGGCCGCAATTTTGTAAAGGATGTCAAGGAAGGGGACCTCTGGTTTTTTCCCTCAGGCTTTCCACACTCCATCCAAGGGTTAGGACCCGACGGATGTGAATTCCTGCTCGTTTTTGATGATGGAAATTTTTCTGAAGATGAAACATTCCTTATCAGCGATTGGATGGCTCACACGCCAGTAGAAATTCTTTCTAAAAACTTTGGCTTGCCGCAAACTGCCTTCAATTCAATACCTCAGCAAGAGTTATATATTTTTCAGGGTCAAATCACCCATTCATTGGAAGAAGACCTAAAGGCCTCAACAGGCGCAGAGGGCAATGTCCCTGAACCCTACTATTACCCTCTTTATGCACAAAAACCCGATATTGAAGTCAAAGGGGGAAATGCCCGTATCGTAGACTCTAGCAACTTTCCCATAGCAGAGGCAATTTCTGCAGCTCTAATTACAGTTCATCCTGGAGGAATGCGCGAGTTACACTGGCACCCTAATGCTGATGAATGGCTCTATTTTATTAGTGGAAAGGGCAGGATGACATTATTTTCAGGTGTCGGACAAGCTCGTACAATGGATTTTGAAGCGGGTGATGTCGGTTATGTACCTAGAGCCATGGGCCATTATTTTGAAAATACGGGAGATACTGAAGCACGTTATTTGGAAATATTCAAAAGTAGCTATTTCGCTAATATTTCGCTTGCCAATTGGATGGCTCATACGCCTCCAGAACTAGTGCAAGCGCATACACATATGAGTCCGGAAGCTATAGCCTCGATTCCAAAACGCAATGTCGGATTCAGACCCTTATGACGATAAAACCCGTGCCCATGTGCGTGCCGTGCCCGATTTAAAACCCGTGCACGAAAAAACATCTTCTACAGTATTTTTCAGGAACAATATTAATCGGGCACGGCACGCACACGGGCACGGACACGGGTTTTTTGTACACGGGCACACGGGTTTTCAATATTTTACCAGCTGCCACCCAAGGCCTTAATAAGTTGAATAGCTGCTGCATAACGCAAACCCATCACAGTGTTGTAGTTTCTCTCCGCATTCAACTGGTCCCTTTCGCTGTCAACGACAGCTAAATAAAAAATCAGCCCTTGAAAATAACGGTCGTAGACAATTTTGTATGTATTAGTGGAAGCTTTAACGGATAGGGCCAATTTATCAGATTCCTTATAGTAACTTTCTATATCTGTGAGAGCATCTTCAACCTCCTGAAAAGCTTGAAGGACCGTTTGTTGGTATTCTTGATCCGCCTCGTTAAACCTAGCCCATTCCAATTGGAGGTCAGAAAGTTTTCTCCTACCATCCATGATCGTAAAAATGGAACTCGCTCCAACTTCCCATAGACGGCTTCGCCAACTTAAGAAATGTTTTAGATCCGGACTAGAAAAACCCAAAGCTCCTGTCAACGATAGAGAAGGAAGAAAAGCGGCATAGGCAGCTCGTATTTGGGCATGTTGAGAAGCTCTTTCTCTTTCAGCTTCGGCAATATCCGGTCTTTGTAAAAGGATATCTGAAGGAATTCCCGCGGGAATTTGCGGTGGATCACCAACTAGTGGATGATGAGGAAGATTGAAATCAGAAGCAGGCATGCCTATCAATGTAGCGATACGATTTTCTTCTCTTTCTCTTTGACGTAAGGCTTCATAATAATCGGCTTCTACATTCGCTAAGTCAAGCATAGCTTGCGACACTGCTTCATAATCAGCAAGTTTGGAATCATATCTGTCCTGATTAATTTTAAGAGCCTTCTCTCTCGTTTTGATTGTCTCCCTATACAAATCTACTTGTTTATCGAATGTTCTTAAGCGAAAATAGCTGTCAGCTAAATCTGTCGTTAAAATCAAAAGAGTTTCACGAAAAGCTTCCAATTGTGCTTCTGCAGAATACAGGGCAGATTTATATAAATTACGTAATCTTCCCCATAGATCTATTTCCCAACTTAAATTTATAGGTAAATTATAAGCTAATAAATGCTCTCTAAAAAGAGGAATTTTCGAATTGGATGCCAAGACTGTATTAGTATTAATTAAATTGGCTGCATAGACTTTAGTTAAAAAAATTTCATTGCTATAGTTTGGATTTAAAACTACTTGAGGAAATAAGTCCGCCCTGACAATACCTGCCATCGCTCTAGCTTGTACGACACGGTCAACAGCCGCAAAAAGATCATGGTTTGCAGCTAACGCCTGCTGCATTAAATCATTTAAAGTCTCGTCATTAAAAATATCCCACCAATGGCACACATCTTCATCATCATCGGCTATATCTTGCTGATGTTTCCAAGTTTCGGGAGTATAGGTTTCAGGAGAATGATAAGGAGGTCCGACCTCACAACTTGTCAATGCAAGAAAAGTGAGGCAGACTAATACAAGTGGTTTCATCACAATAGACCTTTAGATTAAGGTTCTGTAGATTTTTTGGTTCATTTGTGCCGATTTTCGACTTCAAATTGCAAGGGTCATATACGAAGTTGATATGACCCCTGCAATTAGAATCGAAAAGCAGCTCAAAATAATCCAGAAAATCGACGAACCCTAATTACTCACGAGGTCTAACATTCTTTAAGTATTTTATTATGCTTTTTTTTTTACCATATGTTAAACATGATTTTTATATAATAGAAAATACTTATGTGGATTGTTAGATTAGCCATTCGGCGCCCTTATACGTTTGTTGTGATAGCTATCCTCATGTTGATACTGGGTGTCTGGTTTATTTTTCAAACACAAAAGGATATCTTTCCTAGCGTTAATATTCCTGTCGTTAACGTCATTTGGAGCTATACAGGCCTTCCTGCTAATGAATTTGTTCAAAGGATCACGACGTATAGTGAGTATGGCATTTCAAGTAATGTCAATGATATTGAAAGAATTGAATCACAGACTATAGCCGGCATTGGAGTGATCCGTACCTACTATCATCCCAATGTGGAAATTGAATCTGCTGTAGCCCAAACAACGGCATCCTCACAATCTATTTTGAGACGCATGCCGACCGGTGTTCAGCCCCCCGTCATCGTTAAATACACCGCAAATAGCGTTCCGATTATTCAAATCATTTTATCAAGCGAAACATTAGACGAAGCAGAACTTTATGATTATGGCATTTATCGTATCAGACAAGCCTTAGCGCCTATTCAAGGAGTAACACTACCCTTACCTTATGGGGGCCAAGCTAGGCAGTTGATGGTGGATTTAGATCCCGTTGCCCTACAAGCCAAAGGACTTTCAGCACGTGATATCAATAATGCAGTCAATGCTCAGAGTTTGATTCTGCCTTCAGGCGATAGCAAAATAGGTGATATCGATTATCGTGTGAATATCAATAGTACACCTGATCTTGCCAATGATTACAATGATATCCCTGTTAAGGTCATCGATGGTGTAGTCGTTTACTTGAGGGATGTTGGCCATGCGCATGATGGTTTTATTCCTCAACAGAATATTGTCCGAAAAGATGGCAAGCGAGCAGTTCTATTGACACTATTAAAGACGGGGGCTTCCTCCACAGTGGATATTGTAAATGCCGTTAGGGATTTGCTCCCCACTTTGCGAGCATCGGCGCCTAAAGGTATGAATATTGACCTTGTGTTTGATCAATCCGTTTTCGTTAAAGCTGCCATTGAGGGAGTGGTCGAAGAAGGGGTTTTGGCTGCCGGTTTAACGGGTGCGATGATTTTAATTTTTCTGGGAAGTTGGCGAAGTACACTTATCGTACTTATTTCCATCCCTCTTTCTATATTAACATCGATTATCATTCTAAGTTTAATTGGAGAAACTTTAAATGTCATGACTTTAGGAGGCTTAGCTTTAGCTATAGGAATTCTGGTGGATGATGCCACCGTAACAATTGAAAATATCCATCGCAATGCAGGAATGGGAAAATCACTTCTTCAAGCTGTAATCGATGGATCCTATCAAATTTCTATTCCAGCCTTTGTTTCGACACTTTCGATTTGCATTGTATTCTTACCTGTCAGCTTGTTGGTGGGCCCTTCAAGATTTCTTTTTGTACCGTTTGCCTTAGCTGTTGTTTTTGCCATATCCGCTTCTTACTTTCTCTCTAGAACGCTTGTTCCTGTCATGATTAAATTTTTACTTAAAAATGAGATGCATCTCTATACAGGCAATAAAAATAATCAGCCACAAAATTTAAGCTTCCTTGAACGTTATCAAATGAGATTTGAAGAAAAATTTAGAAGATTTAGACATCATTACAGCCTCGCCATCCATTGGGCTTTGACATATCGCTTTATAATTGTCATCATTTTCGCTTTAATTTTTATCAGCTCACTCGCTATTTTACCTTTCATAGGCAGAGACTTTTTCCCGGTTGTCGATGCCGGGCAGTTTCGCCTTCATGTCAAAGTGCCTACAGGAACACGCATCGAAGTGACCGAGCAATTTTTTGGAGCTGTGGAAGCTGAGATACGCAAAATCGTAGATCCCAAAGACATAGAAATGCTAATCGACAACATTGGTGTTTCGAGCGAACCTTATAATTTTGCCTTTGGTGATAGTTCCACGGTAGGGACCTATGATGGAGAAATACTTGTCGCTTTGAAAAAAGGGGCTGGAATATCCACGCAAAACTATATAAAACTGCTTCGAGATAAACTTTATAAAAAATTCCCTAATCTTCTTTTTTATTTTCAGCCTGCAGATATGGTCAGCCAAATCCTATACTTTGGACTCCCTGCCCCCATAGATGTACGCGTGGTAGGCTACGACAGTGCGAATAATTTAAAAATTGCAAAAGAACTCGTAGAACGCATCTCCCATATTCCTGGTGCTGTAGATGCGCATATACATCAAGTCGAAGATGCTCCTGAGTTATATTTGAACGCAGATCGAACTGAGTTAGCCCTCCTAGGTTTAATGCAACAAGATATCGCTAACGATACTTTGATCTCCTATAGTTCCAGCACTGCTGTCACTCCTAACTTCTGGTTGGACCGCAAAAGTGGTATTCCTTACCTTATTGGAGTACAGACTCCGAAATATCGAGTCAATTCTGTTGAAGAGTTCATGCGTATGCCAGTTTCAAGCCCTTTGACAAAAGAGTCCCAATTATTATCCAACTTGGCCAAATTAGAACGGAGAATTACTCCCGATGTAGTCACCCATCTTAACATTCAACCCACTTATGATATTTATGCAAGTGTCCAAGACCGTGATTTAGGAGGCGTCGCTTCTGATATTTATTCGCTCATAGAAGAATATAAACAAAAAATGGCTCCTGGTAATACTATCCTGATGCGCGGAATTGTAGATAATATGAATCAGGCATTCATTAAACTAGGTATTGGATTTGTTTTTGCTATTCTTTTGGTCTATTTAATAATGGTGATCAACTTTCAATCTTGGTTGGACCCTTTTATCATCATCATGGCTTTGCCAGGCGGCATATGCGGGATCATCTGGATACTATACTTGACGCAAACCACTTTCAGTGTTCCTTCACTCATGGGCACTATCATGACCATTGGAGTTGCTACTGCAAATAGCATCTTGATTGTCACCTTTGCCAATGCACAACTAACGGCTGGCAAAAGCAATATTGAAGCCATGCGAATAGCTGCTTGCACACGTCTTAGACCTATTTTGATGACTGCTTTAGCCATGATAGTGGGAATGACACCCATGGCATTAGCCTTAGGAGCGGGGAGAACAAAATGCTCCTTTGGGTCGAGCTGTTATCGGGGGACTAACTTTAGCTACATTGACAACACTTTTTTTGTCCCTGTCATGTTTACTTTTTTGCGACACAAGCCTAATCCTTATCTTGGAGAAGCCCCTAAAGAGTATGTACCATCCAAAGATCAACCCCCTGAAATTGATGAGGTCTGACATGCAACCACCAAAAAATGGATCGCCTGATCAACAAACTCCTGCTAAAAATTCTAAACTTGAACCTGTAAAATTTAAGCCTATGCGTTTTTATTTAATCGGTGCTGTTGCAATACTATTATTGATTTTATTTCTTGTGGGCCTTTTGCCACGGATCAGTCGATGGCATGAAATCAATAGCATTGCTGAAGAACACAAACTTCCTTCTGTGAACGTACTTGACGCTAAACCAGAAAAAAAACCCATAGCCTTGGTTTTGCCTAGCACCACAAATGCCATTCGTTATACTCCCATTTGGGCTCGAGTGGATGGATATTTAGAAAATTTTTTCGTCGATATTGGAGATCATGTTCAAGAGGGACAATTGTTAGCAACTATTGATACGCCTGAAATAGATAAACAGCTCTTACAAGGGCGAGCAGATTTAGCAAATGCAATCGCACAATTAGAGATTGCTTCTATTAGTTCAAGACGCTGGAACGATTTGTATCAACGCAATCCACAAGCGGTTCCAAAACAAGAAGTCGATGAAAGAAATGCCACCTTGTTATCTTCACAAGCTTCAGTGAAAGCCTATCAAGCCAATGTTCAACGCCTTGAAAAATTACAGGGTTTTAAACATATTATAGCACCCTTTTCAGGTATTATTACTCAGCGTGATATTGATATTGGTTCACTGATAACTGCAGGTAGTTCCGGAAATAATACTGGAAATCCTCAACAGCTCTTTTTTCTTGCCAAGATAGATATCATTCGCGTTTTTGTTAATGTGCCGCAATTTTATTGCCGCTTGATCAAAAATGGATTAACAGCGGACATCACCATTGACGAATTTCCAGAAAGAGTTTTTAAAGGTTATGTGGCGCGTACAGCAGGTTCACTTGATCCAGTAGCCCGAACAATGCTCACCGAAGTGCATATTGATAACCATGATGGAACACTCACTACAGGGTATTATGCAAACGTCGCATTCTCTTTAGTACCTACCATGGATTATTTCATTGTACCTACAAATAGTGTCATTATTATAAATGACGGTCCTAAAATTGCAATCGTTGATAACAAAAATATCATCAGAATGGTTCCTGTCACTTTAGGCAGAGATTATGGTAAGACAATGGAAATAACAACAGGTATCAAAGAAAATGACAGAGTAGTTGTAAACCCTGATGAAAGAATCAAAGAAGGTGTTGAAGTACAAATTCACCAAGTCATCCCTCAGCCTAGTACAATGTAAAACCAGAAATAACTAAAATGGCCTTTCTTTTTTAGAGCTGCCATAATTAAAAAAAAATCTGGACATTCAGAGTTTCAATATTTAATATTGTTTTATTTTCAAATGCTAACGCTATACTTCAGTCTTTTCAGACTTTTTTAGGGAACGATCGTGTTTATGAAGTCTTATATTTATCACCTTTTTTTTTACACTCAATTTGTTGGTCATTTCTTCTTCATTATATGGACAACCTGATGATTGTAAAAATGAAAAACCAGATACGGTAAACGAAGACAAGAAAGTGAGTGAAAAAAAAGATTGTGAAAAGAAGCTAAATGAAAAGAAGGATGAAGACAAAAAGGATGACGAAAAAAAGCCCGAAGATAATAAGTCTGAGGATAATGCCAAGAAGGAAGAAGAAAATCCTCCTCCCATCGGCAATTTAGCACTTCCGACTTCTCAACAACCCGCAGCTCTTTTCGGGTTTGGAGGGAATATCATTGACAAAGGTGAAATTCAGATCTATTTTTTTGCCGATGAATTTGTTGGTAAACAAAAAATCACCGTCGATCTTATCCCTGGCTTCTTGTTTGGTATTACGGATGATTGGTCTATTTTTTTTAATACTCCATTCACACCGGAAATTAAGGATGGCAGATATAGATCTCGGGGTTTTGAGGATTTTTTTATACAACTCGAATATGCCTTTTATAGAATAAAAACTTATTTTTACACGGATCAAGCTACTGTAGTGGCTAACGTCACTTTTCCTACAGGATCCATCAAAGCGACTCCCCCCACAGGCTTTGGCGCTCCCAGCATATTTTTAGGCGCCACCTTTTACCGCACTTGGATTGACTGGTTTGTATTCACAGCGCATGGTGCTGTGCTAACGACTTCAGATCATAGAACAAAATTCGGAGATCAGTTTCTTTATCAATTTGGTATGGGCAGGAACATTGCCAGCTATACGGACAACATCTTCGCGTGGATGCTTGAAGTAGACGGACAATATAACAAAAGAAATAGAATCAATGGTTTGATAGATCCTAATTCGGGTGGTAATACCATTTATGTGACACCTTCTCTATGGGTTTCCACTAAAGAGATGCTCATTCAGTTTGGGGTGAGCTTACCAATAAACCAAAACCTCTTTGGTAAACAAACCAAATTTGACTATGCCCTTAACTTCAATTTCGCTTGGTCTTTTTATTAACACAAGAACAAATTATTTGTCCTCAGGCTTATGCCTGTGGCTAATTCGCGGCTCGAGAACTCGTTCAAAAGGCTTCTTTTAGTTAAACGCAAAAGTTTGTTTGCGACTTTGCGGTTAAGAAGCAGGCACACACGAAAGTCATCAGATATATTATTCCCTCATTCGTCTATTGATCAATTGCATGCTTTCCACAGCATGATTCCAAGCAGTATAAATTTGCTTCATACTATTTGCACGCAGATCACCGATCACAAAAAGGTTTGGAATACACGTTTCACCTTTTGCATCTGTTATCACTAAACCACTAGCATCCACTTGTGCACCTAGTTGTAAAGCCAACTGATTATTGGGTCTAATACCCAAAGCCACAAATCCGATCTCTGCGGGGACAGTGTCACCCGTATCTAATTTAAATCCTGTCAGCTGCTTAAGATCTTTATTACCTAGAACTTCCTCTATCGGGGCTTCGCAGATCGTGATATTTTTATCGCCCATGCGTTTTAGGATTTCTGGAGAAAATTCATTTTTATCGCCATTGGTGAGAACGGTCATGCTCGCAGGTTCGTACTTGTCAGATAATAGCAAGGCAATACTTGCAGCAGATTCTGAATGCCCAATCACGACAGTTTTCTTTCCAAAACTTCGATGTCCATCACAGATTGAACAATAGGCAACTGTTTGACCATTTGCATATTTGAGAATGGGACGGATGCTTCCTTGAATATTTGGCTGCTCATCCATGATTCCAGTTGCCAACACTACATACTTTGCGTAGTACGTGTGGCCCGAACCATCCATGAGCTTAAAGAAATCGGCATCTTTTTCTGCAGAAAAGATAGAATTCTCAATCACATAAAGGTTGTGGCTCAAGGGACTTTTAACTAATTCTTGCAATACTTCATTACGTAACTCTAATATCGTTCGTACATATTTTGACAATCCTGGTATATTATCCACTGTTCTTACCCAATTTCCTCGGGAACGTCTTTGCTCTTGCTTAGCACCTGTGAAAAGTAATACTTCATTATTATTTAATACGGCACGATTGACAGCCATGGTACCAGCAGCACCAGCTCCAATCACAGCAATCGGATAAAGCTTATTTTCATCAGGCTGTTTAGTCGTCACTGGAACCACGGTTGGATCTGGATGGTGGTTTTTCTCTCCAGCTTTAAGGCTTTGGGAAACCATCAATGTCGTTATTAAAAATAGTAAAATATAAACTTTCATACAAACCTCTATTAATAAAACAGAAACAATAATACCACATTTGATATTTATTAGTTAGATTTTGTTGTATAATTCATCACAAGCGATCACGTTGTGCAATTAACCACATTGTGCAATTAACCACAGAGAGCAGTGAGATCAGTGAGCGGTTTAGATAAGAGAGCACAGCCTTGATATTCCAAAAAATTAAACCTATCAAATATCTCATCTTTCTCACTGATCTCAGTGGTAATGATACTTATATTAGTGGTAATAATACGTATATTTTAGACACTTTCCGGCTGAGCGGTTTTTGAACGACCCCATTTGAAGCTGATAACGTCGTTGACAGTCAGCATCCCTATTAAGATCAAACCTGCGGAAAATAATCCCCCCATTGACAAGGATTCCCCTAAAAAGAGATATCCCAAAAACATTCCCACAACAGGAAAAAAACAAGCGACCATAGATATAGCTGTGGGGCCACAGTGCTCTAACAAATTATAATAGAGCCTGAATGCAAGATAGGTTCCTAATAGGGCCAAACCTACAATGCCAACTAGGCTAACTAAAGAGGGTGTTTGTGATGGAATAGGGGGGACAGTAAAGACAAAGGGGAGCATCATTAAAGCCGAAAGTATAAGCTGAGCTGTTGGAGCTGTAAACTTGGCTTGACCTGATACATATTTTTTGGCGTAAACATGACTGATAGCATAAGATAAGGCTGCTCCAAGTGCAGCTAGCATCCCAACGAAATTACCATCCATGCCTCTAGCAATATTAGGAGAAAACAATAACAAAACTCCACCAAAACTGAATAAAATGCCAATAACTTTATTTAGAGAAAATTTGTCAGATGGGATAAGCAAATGAGCTAAAAGGGCTGTAAACATAGGTGTGCTGCCATTTAAAATCGCTGCCAAAGCGCTTTCTATGGAGGTTTCGGCAAAACAAAATAAAAAGAAGGGTAACCCAGAAGAAAAAACTGCCATAAAGGCTGAATGCATCCAAAAGGTTGCATTGCGTGGTAAATCCCGGCCTTGTATGCGTAAGGTGACCCAAAACATCAAAGAAGCTAAAGTGACGCGTAAAAAAACAATTGTAGCAGGGGCAAAATCCGTTAAAGCCAGCTTAATGAATAAGAAAGAGGGGCTCCACATGGCTGTAAGAGCTAATATTAACAGAAAACGTTTGATGGGTGTCATCGAAATACCGTACGTTTTGAAGTGCATGCAACTTTTCTCAGTTCGTGACTGGAAAAGCCGCGCACTTCAAATGTGAATTATTGACCTACAGTCCAACGCAAGAATTGAGTGACCTTTAAAGGCTTTCCAATTTTTTGCGCACGTTCCTCCACAATCTGCTGAACAGATTTGCTGTCATCTTTAATGTACTTTTGTCTAATCAAACAGATAGCATCGTAAAAAGAGTTGATTTTTCCTTCCACGATTTTATCTATGATGTTTTCTGGCTTGCCTTTGATCTGGCTTTTTGCAATCTCTTTCTCGTTGTTCACCTGATCTGCCGGCACTTTTTCCGGAGATAAGTACTCAGGTTGAGCAGCTGCCACATGCATGGCAATATCTTTGGCAAGCGCCTCTTCTGAATTGCTGCCTTCAATTTCGACAAGAGTGACCATTTTGCCACCGGAATGCGAATAAACTCCCAAGGATTTAGAGGAAGATTTTGGGATTGTCAGTAAACGTTTGATTTGAATATTTTCTCCAATTGTTTGGACAACAGTCGTACGATATTGATCGATGGTCATCGATCCATCTTTTGAATACTTCTGATTCAAAAAGGCTTCTAAAGAAGATGGATTTGTATTTGCAATTTCAGCAGCAATGCTTTCTAAAAACTGCTTGAAACGCTCATTTTTGGCCACAAAATCAGTTTCTGAATTAACTTCTACAACAGCGATTGTTTTAGCATTTTCAGCAGTACCAATCATACCTTCATTAGTCGTACGACCTTCTTTTTTTACGGCGGAAGCAATTCCCGCTTTACGCAGATTGGATATAGCCAATTCCATGTCACCATGGGCTTCATCTAAAGCTTCTTTGCACTTACCCATGCCTACGCCGGTTCTTTCGCGCAATTCTTTGATCATTGCAGGAGTCACTGATGTTTTTGACATAGTTTAATCCTCCAATGCTGCTGATGTACGTTTTTCTTCTTCTTCTTCTGATTCTTCATCAAACTTTTCGTCCGATCCTTGCTCATCATTACCTTCATCACCTTTGCCAAAGGCGATTTGCATTTCGTTCTTTTTCTCAATGATGGCGTTAGCTAATGCTTGCAAAATGAGTTTAACGCTCTTAAGAGCGTCGTCATTACATGCAATGACATACTGAATGGGGTCGGGGTTGCAATTTGTATCTACTAAGCCCATAACAGGAATACCTAACTTATTAGATTCTGCAACAGCAATGTGTTCTTTGCCTGGATCGACTACAATAACAAGACCAGGAAGCTTGCGCATTCCTCGTATACCGGACAAGCTGCGTTCTAGCTTTAATTGATCTTTGGTCAACAAAGAAAGTTCTTTCTTGGTCAATCCATCGCCACCAGTAGCAATACGCTTTTCAATACGTTCTAGTTTTTTGATCGATTGACGAATAGTTGACATATTAGTCAACATCCCACCCAACCAACGTTCGCAAACGTAGAATTCACCAGCCTGCTCGGCTAACTCACGGATGACTACCTTTGCTTGTTTCTTTGTACCGACAAAAAGAATTGAGCGATGTTTCGCCACCACATCTTTTACAATTTCGGTTGAAAGTCTAATCTGTTGTAATGTTTTAGCCAGATCTATGATGTATAAGCCGTTGCGTTCTTCGAAGATAAAACGCTTCATCTTCGGATTCCAACGACGCGTTTGGTGTCCAAAATGGGCACCAGCCTCTAATAGGTCTTTAATTGTTACATTGACTTGTTGCTGCTGTTGTTTTGCCAAGCCTTGTCCCTTTCTTTTGACGACGGCATCCTGCCTAAGGCAGGATTTCGGTCTTGGTTAATAATTAATTTTGTAATGAGCGCCTGATCAGAATCGAACTGACACTCGTAGCTTGGAAGGCTACTGTTCTACCATTGAACTACAGGCGCATTATAATTCGAATAAAATTATGCCTTACACAACATTATTTTGCAATTTAATTTCTCATTATCTTGGATCACATCTTATACAATCTTTTTTGCTGCTTTTTCCAAATCTTACAATTAAAATCTTTACTTTTAAGTGGCGGAAATTCAGAATTCAAAAAGTTCATCAGCCAATTCGATATAAAATGAGTGAAAGTCGCAAGCGAACCGTTTTAAACATCTATCTTTTGTTAACGCGAGTTTTTTCCAAAACTCTCGTTTTTTTAGCTTTATTTGTTTCTGGCTGTATTGGCAGAACAGATATTGTAGGTATGCGTCTGACAAATTCTGTTGAGGATCTTCTCGAAATCTATGCTTTGCAACCCGTTATTGAAAAGCCTCTTTCTTTGAATGATGCTGTTGAAATCGCTTTGGCCAATAACTTGGATATGTACGCTCAGCGCTACGAATTGGAATCCCAAGCACGTATTGCCAACGTTCAAAATTTAAAGATGCTTCCTCCCTTAACATTGGATGGACTCTATACAAAACGTTCAAACTTACCTAGTGTATTTGCTTTGCTAGTTTTACCCCCTAATATTGCAACACCTTATCCCACCTTTCCACAAGTTTCCTCTGATCGGACCACAGCCACAGCTGATATTAGGGAAACCATCAATTTGATGGATTTAGCCATAGGATATGTCCGCACAAGACAGGAAAAGAAAAAGACTTTAATTTTAGCTCAGCAGCAACTTAGGGCTAGGCAAAAACTCATTTTAGACCTCACCAGAGCCTACTGGAATGCCGTCACAGCCAAATACGCTTTAAATGATGTATTGCAGATTATTAAGCTATCAGAAGAATTCCAACACAGGATTTTAGGTCAAATACAAGAAAGGTCACTTTCTGAACTCGTCGGTTTGCAAGTCAATGCGCGGCTGATTGATCAACAAATACAACTCGAAGCATTCCGTTATGAATACCAAAGTTCTATGACTGAATTAAGTGGCCTGATGGGATTGATTCCTGGTACATTTTTTGATTTGGAAGATGTGGAGATGAACTTCAATGAATTAAAGATAGCCGATCTCCACTCACTCGAAGAAGAAGCCCTCCTACTTAGACCTGAGATTTATGTCAAAGATTTAGAAGAGAAAATTGCTATAGATAAGTACCGCGAAAGCATCATTCAGGTTTTGCCTAATCTCGCCTTATTTGGAGAACGCGACTTCGACGGCAATCCTTTTTTAGTCCATCATTATTGGTCACAATTGGGAGTACGGGCTTTTTGGAATTTATTTCTAATCCCTCAACAACTACAAGAACGAAGAATCGCGCAAAATCAACAGGAATTTGCAAAAATTTCGCGTTTAGCTTTATCTGTCGGTGTTATGACACAAGTTCATCTAGCCTACATAGGATACAGAGACGCCCTGAATCAATTTAAATTAGCTAAAAAAGCCTTTCAAACTCGAGATCGATTATCAGCGATTGCCGAGAAGATACGTGCAAGTGGAGAATTCCATGGTATTGACATTCTGGATTATATGACTGACGCCTTTTTAGCAAAAGTTCACGCATGGAAGTCTTATAGTACGTTTAAAGTATCAGAAGAACAACTTAACTATTCTGTAGGAAGACCTCTCTATTTTGGTTCAGATACCCAAGAAACTTATAGTGAAAATCCTATGGAAAATTTATCTTATCCATTCAATGAAAATTGTTCCTCAAGTCCTTAAAAACATTCCGATTTAATTTCCTATATTTTTTATAATCAATTACTTAAGTGTTAAATTTTGCATATCGCCACTCTTCCTAGTCTCAAAGTAAATTAATTATTTTAAAAAACCTTTTATTTGGAGTCCATTTTGCTTATAATATAATTATACCGAGAAGGAGGTTCATATGCTCGAAGAAGATGAAATCAAACAATTAACACAAATATTAAAAAGAACATTTGCTTTGCCAATCACTAAGTCTACTTACAATGAGATCCAAAGATCCATTTTTAAAGCCGTTGATGAAAATGTGGATAGGGCGAATGAAGTATTAGTTTCCTTATTAGGTGGAGAAGTTAAAAAAGATAATGATAATAGCCCTGATTCGCCCACACAAGATTTTTTGGATGAATTTTCCGTCCAGGTCCGTTTAGCCAAAGATATCTATGAACGCGGGGAGTTTCTTAACTTCATCAGTTCCGAAGTTATCAATGCACGCAATAACGTATTGTTCTCTAATTTTATCCACAAATTGGATGGAAATCAGTTTCAATTTTTGACAGACCCTGAAGGAATTGTTCAACTTGCCAGTCATTTTTTGGGAAGAGTGGAAGAAATTAAGCGTATAGATAAGTCCAAACGCTTCATCAAAAATAAGAAAGAAGACCTTCAAAATTTGAAGGAGAGACTTGAGCATATTTTGGAAGATTAAGAAATCTTCAGGTTAAAAACCGCTTTCTCTCCAAAAAATAGACTCTAAATAACGTATAAAGCTCATTAAAAGTGATCTCCAAGGGCCGTGCATACACACGTTTCCGCGTTCACCCACTTTTAGATCGGGTTTGGAATCCGTAATCTCAATTCTGGCAGGGTAATAGCTTTCTATCAAAGACATTTCACCATTTTCTCTTTCAATGACTGCCAAAGGTCCCTCATTAACGGACGCCATCCCCGGATACAACAAAGAAATTTGCCTAAACGATGAAATATTAATGATCTTTCCATTCAATTTTTTTCGCGAGTTTGTTGTGCGGAAGACCACCTCTTCTCCTATATAAACATCATTAACTTTTGCTTCGTCAATAAAAGCGATGACCTGCGCTTTTTCCAGAGGAGTAATTTTTGCCATGACATGGTCTTTGTTGATGTACTCACCCGAACGCAGAACATCATCCGAAAAATAAATCACGCCTCCTATTGTGGATATAACAGTAAACACTATTTCTTGCTGTTTTAACCCATTTAATTTTGAAACGAAAGTACTTAATTCTGCCTTTTTTTCTGGCAAAAAAGCTGTATTTTCATCACTGAGAGACAAAACATGCATCTCTGCAATCGTAGTATCGATATCTGCCTGAGTTTGATTGATCAAGATGTGATTAGGTTCCGATGTGAGTATAGCTAAAATTTGCCCGGGTTTAACATGATCTCCTTGCTTAAAAAAGAGCTTTTGGATTTTTCCATCATACGGAGCATAAACAATTTGCTCTTGCGCAGGTACAGTTACAGCATGAAAACTTTGCCGGTGGGGTAAAGGAACAATAAACCAAACAGCAAGCAACCCAAGAACTGTCATCGTTATCACAGACCTAATATTAAAAGTCATATAGGGAGATAAACGTACAAGTTGTTTGGCTTCTGAATAAAAAGGAGGAATAATAAAAAAAGCTATTTCAACCATAAAAAGAAAAATTCCTAAAATTTTGGTAAATTTATAATAAACGAAAACAGCGATAACAGTATAAAGCGTGATCCGATAAATCCAGGTATAAATCGAATAAACCACCATAAAAAGCCCTTGTTTTGTTGAAATGCCTTCCTCAGGGGGAGGCACATTCAAACCCAGAAGCCATTTTCTTAATTGCCAACGTGCAAAGGCAAATGACCTAGGTTGTAAATTATCTATTCCAGCAACATCGCTGAGAAGATAATATCCATCAAAGCGCATAGCAGGATTCAAATTAATAAAAAGAGTGGAAACCCATGTGGCTGATGAAACAACGAAAAAAACACTTTGCAATGGACCAGGCTCACTGAAGACCCAACCAAGAGTAGAAAGACCCGCCAGAACAAGCTCTGCACATATCCCTGCCACAGAGATCGCCAACCGCTGACTCCGTTTGCTTAATTTCCATCCATCTGTCACATCTGTGTAAAGAACCGGCCAAAGAACAATAAAAGCAATGCCCATGGTCGGAATATGAAGTTTATAAAATTTCGCCACATAAGCATGCGAAAATTCGTGGATGATTTTCACTATTGTAATCGCAGAAGCATAAATGAGTAAACCTTGAAAGTTAAAAAAGTAGGTAAATGTATCTAAATACTCACTAAAACGGTTGATAAGAAAAATTAAACCTAGAATGGTCAGTATAAGATAAATGCAACAAGCGGGAGTGGAAACTAAAGGTCTCACATAATGCAAAGTACGTGCAAGAAAATGGTCAGGGTTAAGGATGGGAACGCGTATATAAAGATAATGAAACAATACCCAAAAAATAGGGTTCATTTTTCTTCGCTCGGATTCTTTTAAAATAGAGTCTGAAGATCGATGGATATCCAATAAATTATTACGTGCAGCATCTTCAAAAAAAGCTTTTATCTCTTCGGGCGTCACTTTCAAATTTGAACTGGCATTGATGGCATGGACCAATTGCTGAAGAGTCATCCCAGGCTTAAGGGACTGTATGATTTTCATTCCAGCCCATGATAATTTAAAATACTGGGCTTTGACAGGGTCAAGACAGTTATAAGTGGGAGATCCGTCTCTTTCGTCTGGCCCCTTATAAATTTTTATGTCCCTCCTCAAAAGAGGAAGGGGTTGATTTTGAGATTGGCTTGATTGGGTTGCTGTGTTCATTTCTAACTTAAATACATCAACCATAGATTTTGGGTATAGAAAAGACAAACGTTGTTCTTTAATTAATCACGGATCAAGCCAAAAAGCTTTAAAAATTAATGGAAAAGCCGATAGTTTTTTATGTTAGCGTGTTTAATTTTTTTCAAAACTTCATGATTTTAATAGCAAATTTTTGATCGGCTTGATTAAAGTAGGCAAAAAAAGAGTCAGAAAAAACTTTAAAGGTGTATATAAAGTTTATGAATAAATTTTTTATTATTTTTGCAATAGTCAGTCTTTTTGCGATGCAATCCTATAATTTCCTGAGTGAACGATCTGAACAAACTCCGGCTGAATCCACCCTAGAAAATCAAGAACCTATAGAACCCCCTCCGCCTGCAACACCGCAACCTATGGCTTATGCAGTCATTTTCAAATCTTTTGATCGCGCCACTCTTTCGTCCCTAGTCACATCAACCGTAATAAAAATCACTCATCGTATGGGGGAGTACTTTCGAGCAGGGGAACTTCTTGTTTTACTTGATGATACGGTCTTTCAGGGTTTGCTATTTAAAGCAAAAGGAACTTTAGAGAAAGCCAAAGCGGAGTTAGAAGCTAAACAAAATTTATACAGTCAGGAAATCGCTTCACTATTTGAATTAAAAACCGCACAAGCTAATGTGGCAATTGCGACGTCTGATGTGATCAGTGCAGAACATGCCATTAAAGCCTGCCATATCACAGCTCCCTATAATGGGAAGGTGGTACAATTGTATGTAGAAGAAGCAGAACTTATTCAGGAGGGAAAACCTTTGATGGAAATTGTTAATGATGAACATTTAATTGGGCAAGTTCTAATCCCGGCAAACGCTGCAAACATCAAAACAATTTCACTGGGTAAACCCTTAAAGATATCTATCAATGAAACGGGGGAAACTGTGATGGGAAAGATATTTCGCGTGAGCCCTATTATCGATCCTGCTAGCTCTCTCATAAAGATCGATGTTCTGGTGGATAATAAAGAAGGAAATCTTCGGTCTGGAATGATCGGTTCAACTATACTAGAAGAGGAAAATCAGCCAAAACCAGGAGCTGCTCAAGAATGACTACTCCTCCTCCCAAAGATGTTTCGAAAGAAGCACTATCAGCCCTGAACTTGTTAAGTTCTATCAACAAACTACTTCTTAAGCTATTTGGCACAAAAAAACGCCAGGCTTTAATTTTTTTGATTTTAAACGATACTTACCAAATTGTGCGCTATGATCGTGCGGTTTTATGGGCTTTCGATGGGTCCACACCACGCTTATTGGGGGTTTCAGGTCAGACTACAATAAATACTACTTCTGAAATTGCAAAGGGATGGAAAAGGCTCGTTCAAGATTTACATCCTAACAATAAAATCCAAATTCTTAAAGAAGAGCAATTTCCTCATCAAAAAAAGCTCTGGGAGGATTATATTCAAGCGAGCTTTACGCCCTCAGTCCTATGGGTTCCTATATTTTCTAATGGAAAATTAAGTTTGGGTCTTTGGTTAGAGAGATGGGAAGGAGGTTCCTGGAATAACCAGGATGCAGAAATATTAAGTTTTATATCTCAAGCCTACGGAATCGCATGGGAACATTTTATCCCACGTTTTTCCATTAGAAGCTTACGGTCAAAAATAGCTTCAGGAATTGGTTTAGGACTCCTTCTACTTATGTTTCTCATTCATATTCCCCTAAGAATTGTCGCCCCTTGTGAAGTTGTACCTAAAGATCCTTTCTTAGTCACCGCTCCTTTAGAGGATATCATCGATCATGTGGATGTTAAGCCTGGTCAAGAAGTTAAACCAGGGGATGTTTTATTTGAATACGATAAACGCGTGGCTTTGCAAGCTTTAAAAATCGCAGAAGATCAAGTAAAGGTAGCTCAAGAAGATTTAACACGATCCAAAACTTTAGCCTTCAAAGATGAAAAATCTTTGGCTGAGGTGTTGGTGCTAGATGCTAAATTGAAAAAGGAAAAGTCTAACCTAGAATTAGCTCAGTATCGTGCAAGCTTACTTGTTTATCATTCTCCACAAAAGGGTCTCATCATGCTCGAAGATCCGGACCAATGGAGAGGTAAACCGGTCAAGGTCGGGGAGAAAATATTAATGATCATTAACCCAAATCGAACAAAAGTCCGCTTATGGATTCCTGAAGATGATAATATCCCCTTAGATTTTAGCAAACCGATTAAAGTTTTCTTAAACGTTAGTCCCACTCTGACTCGCGAAGCTCGTTTAATTTTTGTTTCCAATGCGACGATGATTACAGAGAAACATCTGGTCAGTTTTATGGCTGAGGCTGATTGGATCAAACCTCAAGATGATGTGAAAGTGGGTCTCAAAGGAAGCGCCATCCTTTACGGAGAAAATGTTTCCCTTTTTTATTGGATCATGCGTAAACCCTGGATCTATTTTCGCAATTTAATAGGATTTTAAAAAATGGTGCTATTGCATCAATTGACTACGGAAAGGCTGTGAATTTTACTACATAGCCTTAATAATTATAAAAGTCTTTATCAAATCTTTAATTTTATAAAGTAATATATTCAATTATTAAAAACAGAATACAAAATTGGAGATTTATATGCCAGTTAATTTAAATAGTGGTAGAGCTATTATTTATAATGCTTATCAAGATGAGAAATTGAAAAAACTTTTAATGAGTGGCATCAGAACGTATAACTTACAAAAAGGCAGTATTGAAGAGAAGCTGAAGTATATAGTTGAACCTTTAATTCTTAAAGATGGTAAGAGCGCCGAAAACATTCAAAAAGCCATAGCCTATTTACAATCTAAAGTAGAGAAAACTGTAAAAAAGCAAGCTAAGGGTCAAGATGAAGATCAGCTAGCCAAATTATTTAAAAAAATCTTGGAAGGAAAGTTTAAAAAAGAACGAAAAAATGGGGGGATAGGTCCCCAGAATATAGAAAAAAATGTTGAACCTCCTGCTAGTAAAGAAATAGCTGACAAAGATCCGGTTTTAGAAAAGCCTGCTGAATTGAATGCAAAAAAAGATAATGCAGCTGATTCTCCTAAATTTAGGGGTATGAAAATTGTCACTAACACCTTATTCTACGAATATGATTTAACTTTCCTCAAAAAAATATCAGATACAATGAAGAAATATGAGCAGGAAGCTCATGTAGGCGACAAGAACAAGTTCAATGATTTAGCCGGAGCATTCGTAAAAGAAAATGATCCACAAAGAGAACAGAATATAAATGCTATCATTGCTTACTTCGATGACTGCTATAATAATAAAATTCTTGAAAAAGAGTTCAACGTATTTCATCAAGCTGTCGAAAGACTTACAAAAAGTATGGAAGAACGAAAAGCCAGAGAGGCAAAAAACCTAGCAGGCCGCGAAGAACTCCTCAAGGAAGATATTAAAAAACAAAATCAGGCCAAAGATAAGGCTGCACCTCCGGTTTTGGATGACGTTGGCGGTATAGAAAAAGGTCTAGAAGAAGAGTTTTCTCCAGAAGAACAAGAATTCATATTAGCAAGTTTGAACGATCAACCAAAAAAAGAAAATCCAATAAAAAACAATGCCGCTGCAGTTAATAAAGATCTACCTGCTAAAGCAGTTGCCAAAAAAGCTGAAGCGGAGAAGCCTGAAAACAATCCTCCTAAACCCGCAGGAAATGAAAAGGCTGTGGAAAAGAAGAAAATTCAAATTATTCCTAAGGATCCCATCGACGCAGATTTAGAGAAAGTTGAACAGCCTAAAGAAAATAATAAAAAGAAAGATGAGAAAAAGTCGGCTTTTAGAAAGCTCGTCTCAGGGATTTCGAATTGTTTTAGTAGTATTATCCAATGGTTTAAAAATTTATTTTCAAAAAAAGAAAAGCAAAAAATCTAGCTGTAATTAAGCCTAACAGGAGTTCTTTCAAAACCTGTTAGGCAGTGTACCTAATTTCTCCTTTTTCCCTGCTTTGAATATTTATTTATTGAAAATATTTGTGATAACGTTTAATAAAGATGCATTGAGTCAATCTAAGGAAACGTTATCATGATTTCAAAGCAATTAGTCCTGACCATTTTTTGCAGCTTCTGCTGTTTCTTCTCACAGATTTCTAGCCTATATTCGTGGGATTGGGATGCATATATTCAATTCTTATCTGGCTACCGCAGAGATCAAATTGCAACTACAATAGATTCTTTTAATAATCCTGAAGTGCTTGGATTCGACACAACCTTGATAGCGACCGACCATCTTAAAGCCAAAAACTTACTCATTTTTGAAAATGGTTTGTATGGGGAATTCTATCTCTGTAGGTGGTTTATAAGAGGCTGGGGAACTTATGGCAATGTTAAACATGGTAAATATGTAGAAACTGTACATGTGCCTGGTACAGCCAAAAATTCTGATACTGTGACAAGAGCCCATATTCGTCAAGGAAGAGTCTGGGATATTTCTCCGAGTTTGGGTTACGTTTTTCCTATATGGGGCTGTCAAGATACGGACTGCATGTATATTACTTTAGCTCCCTTGGTAGGATATTCTTGGAACTATCAACGTGTCAAAATGAATAATGCTACAACACATACTGGGCTTGTCACTCCTAGCCCATTGCCTACGCTGGATGGCCTTCAATATAAAAACCGCTGGAGAGGCCCCTGGTTTGGACTGGAAGTTAATTTTTCAAATCCCTGGATTGAATTGAAAGGTGGGTACGAGTATCACTGGCCCCATTGGCGCGCTGAATGGCTCCTTGCAGGACCTGATGTGACAGGTGTCGCCTATTCCGATAAGAGGCATGGTCATATTTATTTTGGCAGCAATGCCTATTTTGATGCACGCTATTATCTTTTCGAAGGCTTGTACGTTGAATCAGGTATAAGTTTCAAATATTGGAGATCTAGAAAAGGCAAGGAAGTTCCCCTAGCCGGCAGCTTTTCTGCCGTTGGTATTGCTGATACACAAGTGGATATAGTGAGAAGAGCCTTATGGAAATCCTTTGAAGCCCAAATCAGCATGGGATATCTTTTTTAAAACAAAAAGCGAATTATCATTAAACAAACTTTTCAGAACGCGAGTTTTGGATTCACTTCGTTTTACATTCTGCTATTTTTTCTTTTGTGAGTTTAGTGTCAGAGTGGTCTTTACCCAGCCATTTTTCTCGGATCAACAAGGCTTTTTGATATTCATTTAGTGCATTTTTATATTCTTTTAGCCTTTTATAATGATCACCCATATCTTGGTAATTTTTGCCAAGTAATATCTGATCGGCCTCAGAATTTTGATCTGACATTTGTTGTAACATCCTTTCACATTCCATCAATCTTTCATAGGTGGGTTTGGCATCCGGGTCTTCTTTATTTATATTTTTTAAGGCTCTCGCTGCTTCATATCGAGACCGACAATATTTATCTCTAGCCGCTTTAAAATCTCCTTTCTTTAGATAAATTTCAGCCATATCTTGATAATTTTTGCTCAGTATTATGTAATCAACATTACTATTAGAATACGAAAGTAAATCTAGGGCATTATCATAATAATCCAGAGCTTTCTCTGGTCCATGTGATTTGGCTATTAAGAATGCATGACCCAATTTATTGTAGATGAGCGCCATATTTGTTCGATCATGCTTTTTATAATAAAAAAACGCTTGTTGAAAATATTCAATGGCTTTATCCGGCTTTCCACATTCAAGATAAGCTTCCCCTAAGTTGACATAATGAGTTGGAGAGACTTTTTCTTTGCCATAAAGTTCAATGTTATTGTTCAAGACGTTTGTCAAGTAAGTAACAGATCCATCGAGAACCACTAACTTATTTAAGGTAGGATCAAGCGAATCTTCATCTAATAAAGTTTGGGGTGTGTCTATGGCAGGTTGATCACTTGCCATCGCTTGGTGAATGGCTTGTGCTTTTTTGTTAGCTTCTTCTGCTTCTGTGCTCTTTTTCAAAACTCGATATGTTTCCGCTAGATTCTCATAAACTGTTGCTACTCGTGGATGCCATTCGCCATATTCTTTGGCCTGGGGTAAAATGGTTAAAGCCTCTAGATGACATACTAATGCCTTATTAGGCTTTTTTGCACTTAAATAGGCACGTCCTAATAAGTTATAATCGAGACCTACATTAGCATCTTTCTAGCCTAATGTTAAACGATCGATTTTTAAGGCTTTTTTTTGGTATTCGATGGCTTTTTTTACCCTTCCCCGTTTTCGATAAGTCTCGCCGATGCAACTATAGATATATGCGACGTCTACATGTTTTTCACCTTGCTGCTTTTTGTAAATAGTCAAAGCTTTCTTGAACCACTTAATAGCTTCTTTAAAATTATTGCAATGCTGATAAGCTATTCCTAGGCTTCTATATACTGAGGCAGTTTGCAGACTTTTTTTATCCTTTAATTTTGCGTAAATTTCTAGTATTTTTTCGTAAATCTCAATGGTTTCAGAGAATTTTTTGATATCTAGGTAGGCTTCAGCTAAAGCATTATACAATATTTCTAGATTTGATAATTGCAAGTTCTGATTAAGTTCTTTCTCTTCTCTACTAATAAAAGAATCGTTATTATAAAAATCATTATTAAGATAAATATCCAAAGCTTTATTGCAATAAAAAATTGTTTTATTCTGATTTTTTTGTTTGGAACATAGTATAGCTAAATACGAGTAGACATTTGCTACTTCTTCATCGTTTTCTCCATGAAGTTGTTTCAAAATTTGTAAAGCTGCTGTGTAAGACTCTTCTGCTTTAACAATATCATCTTTTCGGCTATACAATTCTCCTTTCTCAATAAATTGTTTAGCTTTTTTATCTCCTTCTACTTTAGAATCAGCCAATGAAAAGTCAACTCCTATCATGTTAATTATTTGTTCGGCTTCTTCAAATGGTTCTTCTTCTTCTATTCTTTCCGATTGTATTTCTTGAATTTTTATCTTTCTTAATTCTATTTGTTGAGCATCAGTAAACCTTTTCTGGGCATGATAAAATGCATAGAGAATATCGTAATTTTCAACAATTGATGATACTGGAGCGTTGCATAATTCATAATTTCTGAGTTCTTTTTTATAATATTCTTCAGCTTGAGCATATTGGCCTTCAGAACGATAGACGTGACCCAAATACCGATAACTTTTTGCTACCCTCGTACTTATTTGACCATCAAGCATCCTGTAAGTTTTCACTGCCCTTTCATGATAATCAATGGCCTCTTGGAATTTCCCTATATCGTTATACACAACCCCCAATTCATTATATTGATTGGCGACCTGTTCACTATCTTCTCCATGTAATCTTTTTAATACATCTAAGGCTTTTATGAGTTGACTTATAGGATCTTCCTTTCCGGTTTCTTTGACTTCTATTTTCCCCAATTCCGTGAGTGCATTGGTATCATTGGGATTTAACGACAATGCTTTTCTATACATCTCTATGGCATGTGGAGTCTCATTTGAAAATTCTATATCCCGTGCTTGTTCAAGTAAGCTTTTATCATAAAATGTTTTCTCTTCCCAAAAACAAGGGACCTTTCCTTTTTGCTCTACAAATTGTTGGGTAACACGCAATAAAGGTAAAAGTATTTTATGCACTTCTTCCAATTGATTTCGTTCTTTAAAACTCAATTCGAACTTTTTTTCGTTTTCCACAGTATTGTTTTTCTGGGCTTGAAAATTATAAAGGGTTTCGTCTTCCATTTGATAAAATAGATGAGCTCGCATGCGAAATTGTAATACTTCATCAAATAACTTGCTTAATTGTTTGTACCCCTCTTGACTTAATAGCTTTTTTTTCTGTAAGGTATTTAAACGTTCCCATGTGCCTTTTTCAGCAATTCCATAAAATAAACAGAGCTCTTGCAGTACACTATTAGGCAAACGATAAAATTCTGCTTTTATATTAAAACATCCTTGTAACTTTCTCTGATTCCCAAGATTCGGTTGATATTCTGCAATATCTCCTTCCAAAAGCTGAAGGGCTTGTTCCTGGCGTACTGTTACCCCCTGTTTATTAAATGGATTTAGCTTTGATGTGGGTAGTGTCAAAGGTTGGTCGAGTATCTTGGATACCGCTTTTTCATATTCTTCGACTAATTTTTTATCACCGTCTATATAACGCACTGTTTTCAATACATTGCTAGTGATCAAATCTTGTCCAAACCAAGACATTTCCTGAAATTTCGCTAATTGTTCCGCTGTTCCAATCAATTCAAATAAGCCCTCTTTTCCTAACGGTGTATTACCTCCACTATCCAACGAAAACCCTGTGGGAGTTGGGCTAACAGAGCCCTGATTTAATAAAGAAAATTTAGTTTCATTGAGACTTATGATTTGAAGTTCCAGCAAACGTGTCAATCTACGAAAATAGTCGAGATTTTCCTCTGTTGCTTTTTTAATTACAATCGCAAACTCTAAATCTGAGTAGGGATTCATTTCACCCCGAGCTAATGATCCTAAGCCTAAAATTGCATACGGACAAGGAGATTTTCCTAGGATTTCAAAACAGGGTTTTAACAATTGTTGAGTGATATCAATAAAACCCTGTGTTAAGTTTGCGAATAGAAATTGGGGGTTGAGGCGCAATGGAACAGTAAATGCACTTAAGCATCTTGATTAGGATTGCGTAACGGTCTTAACTCCCCCTTGGCTATAGATTCAGAAAGGGCAAATGAATATCTCCCAAGCATATTGATATGATCGTGGATTAGTGGAGAAAGGCGAGCCACGTCGTCATCATAAATTTTGTGCCCCTCCTTTCGGAGTTGATTCAAAATGACATCCATATAGATCGTATTCCAAAGAATGATCACGTTGTACAACCAATCCAAGAGTGCCCAGTTGATCTTCTTGCCCCTCATGATAGCGTTGTCGCAATTCACCGCGCCTTCCATGGAACACATTTCGTGCTAAGCTATGACGACTTTCTCCACGGTTCAATTGAACCAGAATGGATCTACGCGTGTCTTCATCGTTAATATAATTCAGGGTGTGAAGCGTTTTGTCTATACGACCAAATTCTGCCAATGCCTGTGCCAATCTTGTTGGGCGATCTCCTACATGCAACGTCCGCATAATGCTAGCCGGAGAAACCCGCCCCAGCTTTAACGACCCTGCCAAACGCAACAAATCATCCCAATGTTTAGCTATTAGCTCAATATTGATTCTCTGTCGCGCAATGCAGTTTAATATGCCATAATCGGCATCACGGTCAATACGCCAGAAACGTGTCCCCCCAATATCGGCTAATCTAGGACTGAAGCGATATCCAAGCAATCGAAACAAGCCAAATACTATATCCGAATACGCCCCTGTATCAGTCATAATCTGTGTAGGTTGCAGCTCGGTTTCTTGCTCAAGCACGACCGATAATAAGACAAGGCTGTCGCGCAAGGTGCCTGGCACTGTAATCGCGTGCAAACCTGTAAATTGATCCGATACCAAATTATAATAAGTCACTCCGCGGCCTACACCAAAGTACTTTGGGTTTGCTCCTGCATGAACAGTCTTAACTGGTACAACGAAACGCATGCCATCTGCGGAAGCAACCTCTCCTCCTCCCCATGTACAAGCCAATTTTAAGCTATTTTGTGCAGCAACTAGCTTGGCGTTGGCCGCAATGAGAGTTTCATCACGCAGATAGTTTTGGCTGACCCATGCTAGGCGATCACGTCGTAGAGCTAAAACATCTGTACATATCAATGGTTCTAATACCTGTGTTGCATGCTTCAGCAAGCATTACAGCACACAAGCTAATGTTTAAATCAGTAGCACGGGCTGACTGTTCACTTACATGAGTGAAAGCATCTGCGAATGCAGTGCGGGCGCTAATTTCCAGGAGAATTTCAGTTAAATCAACTTGCGGCATACGTTCTGCTATCGTTGCACGCAATGCAATCAAAGATTCAGGTTCATCGTTCTTCTCAAGAGGACTCAAAATCAATTCTTCCTTTCCTGCGATCCCCTCAAACCGTAAAGCTGAATTATTCGGCAACCTGGATGACACAATTCGATAGGTTTGATCAAGTTCGCTGGCTAGCACATCTAAAACTGGCTTGGGATCTGTGGAATAACCAAGCGTACGAGCGATCATAGGCTTTGTTGCCTCCCACTCACAACCTGAGAGTAGGCCACTGCGTGGGTCTGCATAACGCCAACTTGGATGAACGAATACGTCTCGACGCTTCAAAGATGTACGCAGCTGATCCAGCACACAAAACACATAAGCACGTGGGTCAACAATCTTCTTGCTTGGTTCTGGAAACACATAAGGACGCCATGTTTTATTGACGATATCCAATGGTGCGAATTCGTCAAATTGACGTTTGTGATGATTTTGCCTCAAATAATTCAGAGCTTCAAGCGTTGATTTTCCCGCTGGCGCAGCTGCGAAATGAATGTGTTTGAGAAACATCGGCAAGAACAATCGCACGCGCCTATAGCTGGCCTCCAGCTCCGAGTAAAATACATCATCAGGTGGTCTTATTAACGCATAAGCGTTTTCAACTGTCTGGGTAAGTTTCTCATGGGAAAATTTTGTAAAAATGGAAGCTCGCACTTCAGTATCCGGTAATGAAGTATCCGTTAAATTTTACAAGCATCAGCTAACGTCATCGCTACAGCGTCCAAGTCGCGAATACTGCGTAAGCGAGCTTTTTTGACCAGCCTTAAAGGCTTTCCCGAATATTTCATTAAGCAGACTGTTTAGAATATCTAATGCATCATCCAGAGCGGAGGCTTCTAAAGTTTGCATGAATGCAGCCAACGTTGCTAACCGCCGAAACTTTGGAAGCCTGGCAATCGCGGTCACTTTCGCTCGTGATGCAAACCTTGCAAGGGCTGCCGTTCTGCTTTGTGGAGCTGAACTTACAAGAGGAAGTTCAATTCCATAACTTCTTATTTTATCCAATCGATCTAAAGCATCAACCAGAGATGGTCCGCTAATTCGCGTAGGGCCAGCTCGAAGCTGGTCGAACCATGAACGTCGACTTCCATCAGGTACCAAAAGCAATTCTTCCAGTTTGATTTGCTGTTGGGCTGTAATTTGATTGGTTAAGCACCTCCACAGACGCTTTTCTACACGTTGGCGTAATCTAGAAATAAAACGTTCGAGTATGCTGGCGCCAGGCAGTAAAATTTTATGCGCTAATAACCAAGTCGTTGCTCTTTCAAATAACACAGAGGGGCGATCTGTGCCCGTCCAACAATGCGTATATATCCAGCGAGTAAACCTGAACCCTACAAGTGGGTCGTGGAATTCGTGATAACCATAATGCTGACAAATTTCCTCGATATGACGCAGTCTTTGTCGTTGATCATTGTACATTGACAAGCAGGTTGTATCCGCAATCTCAAGTTGGCGCGCCACAACATCCACTACCTTATTCGGAACCTTTGCACAATCATCGAGAAATCGTCCTAGATAACGCAAAGAGGTCAATTGTATGGCAAATCCAAGACGATTGTGTTCGCCCCGTTTATTCATTATCCTTTGATAATCGGAGTCATCAAGATAGAAATATCGAGTCAAGTCTTCTGACGTTGGTTCGCTGGTGTAGCGACCATAATTGGCACGTTGTTCGGCTGTAAGGAAATAAACAGGCATCGTAAAAAAAATGTAGTGCTCATTGCACAAACGAACGTTTGTGCAATAAATTTGGTTTGCCGCTCACAAAGAGCTTGAGTATTGCACAAATATATTGCATAATCAAATTGATTAGCAACAGGTTTGTGCAATTATGTTAATAGGTTATGCTCGCGTTTCAACCCAAGATCAAGATACAGCCGCGCAAATTGCTGCGTTAAAATCAGCTGGTTGCGAAATTATTTTTCAGGAGAAAGTCTCCGGAGGCCGCTGGGAAAGACCTGAACTCCACCGTTTGCTAGGGCAGCTTCGCAAAGGCGATCTAGTTGTGGTCTGGAAATTGGATCGACTGTCTCGTTCGCTCAAGGATTTACTTTCATTAATGGAGAAAATCCAAAATTTAGGTGCTGGATTCAAAAGCTTAACTGAATCCATTGACACGACTTCTCCAGCGGGTCGAATGATGATGCAAATTGTAGGATCATTTGCAGAATTTGAGCGAGCAATGCTTCGTGAACGAACATGTCGCGGACTAGAGGTTGCTCGGAAAGAGGGTCGAATTGGCGGACGCCGTTCTAAGCTAACTGAAAATCAGAAGAATGAAATTTTGCTATCGATCAAAAAAGGTCAAAAGACTGCTGCAGATGCAGCTCGGTTATTTAATGTTCACCCAGCAACTATATCTAGATTGCTTCATAAAATAAGATTGTAAAGCTTAAGTTTCTATTGTTCACTGCGCCGCACACCATTATTAGAAGATTAAGTTCATTTTGCCTTGCAGTAAACGGGGTGCCCTGGCCAATAGGCAAGAGTATGTCCGTGAGATGTATTAAAGGCTTCTATTGATAGTGGATGCTTCTTTTGATATCTCTTGACGATCTGGTGATCACAAATGAACTTGATTAGGTCTACGATGAATAGGAGAGGCCCCCCAATGATCATTGCAACACCGCGACCTGTCCATCTCGCTGTACGGTTAGGTCCAAGCTCCAGCGAATCATCCTTTGATGTAGCGATAGCAACGATTCCAGCAATAATGTTAACTACAGGAATATAACCAAGAATTTTAAGTGCATTTGGCTGCCAACGTATAGATTCATTTTTTATTAGCTGAGCCTTAGGGCATTTGTTAGTCTGAATGGAATTATTCTCTCTTAATTGAGCGATCGCAACTTTTGCATTGTTTTCAGTATCCCAACCGAAAGCATCGCCTAAATATAATTTATCAATTGTCATGTTAATTCCTTATAAATAATAATAAAACAAATTTATTAATTACGATTTGATTGTAACACATTCTAAAATAATTAATCAATTGTTTTTCCGCCTTTTTCCACCTTTTTCCACCTTTTTCCACCTTTCAATTTTAAATTTTTTATGTCTTATCATTTAGACATTCATTATGTTGTTGGACTGCTTAAGTGCGTTTACTGTTCCATTGCTCCTCAAACCCCAAATTCTGCAGTACTACTATTCTCTATCTCGTTGATGAATTGTCCCTGTTCAGGTAAGCCATCAATATTCTTCGCTTGTTCTAGATCCTGAACAGAATCTATTTCATTCTCTAACGTAGAATCATAAAATGCCTTTTCTAGATCCTCTTGTTCCTCATATTCTTGCATTTCACTAAGTAAGTCTTCAAAATTTATATCTAAAGTGCTTTTTAATTTTTCCAACTTATAAGACGCAGCTGAACGTAAATTTTTCAATTGTTCTCGAGTTGAAAGGGTCTGTTGTGACGGTAATTTTAAAAATAAATCCTTATTCTGTAGCATTTCACGAATAAATCGAGTTTGAATCCGCTGTTGTTGGTTTATAAATAAGGAAGTGTTCAAATAAAAGTGTTTGAAATTTTCAGAGCGGAATAGCAAAGGCTCATAATCTGCATGCGAAAGAACTAAGTGAATCATTTTATCATCATTATAATTCACATGATCAACAGTATAGGCATTTTTACCATCCACAATAACATCTTTAAATTTTATACCTTCTTCAATAGTGATGACATGAAGTTTAATACCGAGTTTTTCACAAAGTATCATGCCTTCAACTTCGGGATCAGCACCAGCATCATATCTAAGAACCGATGGCTCCATTTTCTTCCACATCGATTCTACATATTCCCTTTCAAATTGCGTATAAAAATTTTGCGTATAAAATTCATAGCATCCTTCCTCATTTTCTTTACTTGGTAAATACCAACGCTGTATGATTTTTTGTTTTATCCAATGGTCAGGTTTCGTTTTATCCAATTCTGTGATATAGGCTTCGCATAACTTCCCAAGCATTTTTTCATCAAAGACTTGACCCACATTTGTATCCAGGTGATTTAAGCCTTCGGCAATGGCATTAAAAAAATTTCTATGAAAAAGTGTGCTATTTCTAAAAATTTTCTCACAATGCATTGTGGCAGGTACAAGATGCATCCCGAGCTTTTGATTATCATGTTTAATCCAACTATCTTCCTTTCCTGTCATGTTTGTGAGCTCTTTTGAGCTTTGTTCCCATAAGACTTCAGCCACACTTGCATATTTGGCTGCAACAGCATAGGCTTTCGCTTGCTGTTTAGATGCTTCCATGACTTTTAACGGGTCTTTTTCTTCAGCCATCACGTGTTGGTATTCTGTGGCTTTTTGTAATTCTAGGTCACTTAACTGTAAAGTAATGTAACTAATAACTTGATGGGCTTGTTTTTTTTCCGCTTCGAAAAGAACCTGCATATATGCATTAGAGATTGATTGAAGAGAGGGGATGCCCCTAGCTTGACTAAATTCATCATCAGCTTTGGCTAGTGAAGGCGCTATCTCATTAGGCAAGGCAGTACATAGGCCCAAACGCTTTTGTTCGAATAGATATTGCACAATTTTAGTATGCCCAAAAGAGCGTGCCACATGCATCGGCATGTCCCCATTTTCATTAAGGGTTTGCTTAGCTCCTTTGCTAAGCAAGGCTTTTAAAACGTCCAAATGACCATTGCGTGCGGCAAAATGTAAGGGTGTATAGCCATAATGATTTTTGGCATTCACATCGGCGCCGGGTTGGGTTAAAAGGGGGATTAATTCAGCGTTCGATTGAAATCCAGCATAATGCAAGACTGTTTTACCATCATGATCCACTTCTTTAATTAACTGCGCAATTTGTGATTCTGTCGCCAATGTTAGGATGGCTTGTACGACTTCTATGTGGCCATAATGGACGGCATAATGTAATAAATGCTCGCCCGTACTCGTTGACTTCGAGAAAGGATCTGCTCCATTTTCCCATAACAATTTTACAACTTGGCTGTGACCGTTTATTGCCGCCAAATGTAAAGGTGTTTGTCCATCTAAATTTGTCACGTTGAGATTAGTTTGAGGAGAAAGCAATGAGGCAACACTATTTAGATTTCCCTCCTGAGCTGCCAAGTGCAAAGGTGTATTCCCTCGGTTACTTTTATCATGGATCCATGAATCTTTGTTATGGAATTGTATATTTTGTTGTTGAATAGCCTCGTCTAAAGGGTTTGTAGGTTTCATTGGAAATAATTTGTTTACTTGACCTGTAACGCCTTGTAAGAAGATATTATGCTTTGGAGCGTGCAATGCTACTTTGGCAGGTTTCCAGGGGCTAGGGTCACTTCTCTTATCCTCCAAAATTTTTTGGCTGATTTGTTCAGTTTTTTTTAAATATTGGATGGGATCCGACCCTATGGACGTTTCCGAAGGATGTTTAGAAAGAGTATTGAAAGAGCTGTTATTGTTAGTACTACCTACCATTATTAGACCTCTTGGGTAATTAATGTTCTGTCAATTTTCCGGTTCTTTTGATGCGAAGCGACCTTTATTCGAATAGGTCGATGATCTGACGCCTTATTTTTGAAATTCCAAGTTTCAAATCCTTTATTTTTTTACATCATAAGGATTAAAATTTTTTATAATCACGGATATCAGAGCCCCTATTAGACGAGCATCCAATAAGCGATAAATGCATATCGTTCCTTTTTTCTAAAAAGCAAATTCGTGATAAAAGAACCAATAATAATTGTCAAAAACTATTTAAAAAAAACTCATATCAAAAGCATCTCCGTTGATTATGCAGAACTTCCTATATGTAAATCAAAAAAGCGAAAGAGGCCTTTTACACTCCAAACGCTTCGCGAAAATATAAATTATTATACGCGAAGCGTTTGGAGTGCAAAAGGCCTCTTTTGCTTTTATAAAACGAAATTGCAATCCGGCTATATGTCAAACCGACCAGTTTCAAATATTTTTAAACAGCTACGTGCCTCTTCCTCAGTACTGGCAGCAGACTTCAAAAATTCAAGGTTTTCTAATACCTTGAGAGCATTTTTTTCACCGTAATTTCCGTTATACCAGTAGGCTATGAGAGCATAACCTGCAGCCTCGTCACTCTTTGTGGCTTCATCCAAAAGGTCCATCCCTCTTTCGTCTTTAATCTTTTTATCTCTTTTTTGTATCAAACGATTTCCCATTAACAAATACACCTTTGGATTGGCTTGGCATATTTGATCTATTTCAGGTACTTTTAAGTCTTTTAGACAGAATCAGTTCATCTGCTATTTCATCTTGCGTCCCCCTTCTCTTCCCAATTTCAATCATTTTCTTCAAAACTTCTAGGGCATGATTTGTATCTTGGGACACACCCTTTCCAAGGGAGTAACAATAAGCTAGGTTGCTATAACCTAAAATCAATTAGCATCGGCAGCTTTATTAAAAAGTTCGAAAGCTTTCTTCTATCAACTGCAAGACCCTGTGCACCATTTAAATACGCCGTTCCCAGATTTACTTTTGCTTTAGGATAATCATCAAGAAAGCTTCTACTTCTTTCACACCTAAAAGGGCGCATTTCTTCAAATCGCTCTCTTTCTTTACCAAATTCACTTTTGTAAATGCAATTTTTCATTCCTTTTAATGCTTCTGTGGCTTTCTGAGTGTTTTTGAACTGTCCCTTTGCCATGAGAGTAACAGTAGGCTAAATTTGCGTAGCCTAAGTCATACTCCCTGCGGCCACCTTTTTAAATAACTCAAAAGCTTTGGCTTCGTTCACATCTTTTCCGTTGCGCCCAAACAAATAATCACAACCTTCTGCATTTCTTTCATGCGCCAAACGCTTATCGATTTGTAGCTGAATATAGCTTGTCATATCCCCATCATTTTTCTTAACCTCGCTATAAAACTCCTTCTTGGTTAGATGAAAACGCTTTCGGATGCTCCCAGCGTTAAAAACTAAATACCCTGTTTTATCACCATTTTTGACCTGCAAAATGATACGTTTGCGAAACCCCAGCCAACTCAAAAAATCAAAACCCGGCTTCTTATCTAAAATTTTATTGCTGATTAACCGGATCGCTAATTCTTTATCACCTAATGTTTCCAAGAATTTACAACGCGAGTGCGGTTTTCCAGGACTGATTACCTTTGTACCTCTGTGTAACCCAAACCTATATTGGGCAGTGACTGGCTCAGCCGACGCTTTTCCTTGTGGAAGACTAATGTTAATCATAATAAACCTATCTTTTTTAACGTAATCTCATAAGTATGCAAATTTTTTTCATTTTTATCAATGGGTTTCAGCTATATAAAAGCCTAGAATTTTAAGAGGATACGTACCAACTTAGATAAGAAGTGCAAAAAAACAGGATATAAGGATCGCCTCCGGCGACAGGATTAAATGGCTATTTCTAACAATTTAGATACAAAGCGTTTATCCTGATCCTGCCGCCGGAGGTGATCCTTATATCCTGTTCTTTCCTTTGCGTCTCTCTGAGAGTTGGCGATTCATGCAACAACATCATTCCTGACTTTGATTCTTCACACTTTACACTTTAGAAGTGACGCATTACACTTACAGCATGGCTAGAAATAAAAAAACTCGTTTCCGAAGACCAGAAAATATTCTTGGCATCCCGGAAAAGGCAAATAAAATCCTCAATCTTATCCTGATTGCCATGATCGCGATTGTCCTGCGTATCTGGCATCTTGAAGTCATCCAATATGAGGACAAATTAGAAGAATCTCTTAAGCCACAACGCCGTACAATTGTTGAAGCTTCCAGAAGAGCTACGATACGTGATCGTTTTAACACACCTTTAGCTATTAATAAAATATCCTACCAAGCTGCTATCCTTTACTCTCAATTGCGGCAAATTCCTTCTATCCGGTGGGAAAAAGATTCATCCGGTAAAAAGGTAAAAAAATTCAAAAGAAAAGAGTATATCACTGAATTAGCCCAGCTACTTGGAGAAGAACTTAACCTCGATGCTACGCGATTAGAAGATTTAATCCATGCCAAAGGCTCTTTCTATGGCCAGGTTCCCTTTGTCATTAAAGAAGAGCTTACAGAAAAAGAGTATTACCGCCTTAGAATGCTCGAAAAAGATTGGCTGGGAATTCACGTTCAAAAGGTTCCCAAACGCACCTACCCCAAAGGCAGAGTCGCCTCGGATATCATTGGATATATGGGTGCCATCAATCGACAAGAATATGACAAAATTATGCTGGAAATTAGGATGCTGGAGGACTACATTCTGAGCAGCGATGCAGAAGAAGACCTCCCTCTTCCAACCGGAATCGAAACTCTTCCTCAAGCACGCCAAAGACTTCAAGATCTTGTCGATCATGCCTATACCATCAATGACTACGTAGGCAAAACAGGAGTGGAGGGTAGTTTTGAAAATATCTTGCGGGGATATCACGGAAAAAAAAGTTATTACTCCGATGCCAGGGGTAACTTTTTACGCGAACTTCCCGGCTCACGCGAACCCATAGCAGGCCAACGTATCCTACTCACTATATCAGCAGATTTACAAGAATACGCAGAAAAATTGTTGATTCAGAATGAAAGAATACGTGAAACAAGACTTTCTAAGCATCAATCGCAAACCACAAAACAGCCTTGGATTAAAGGAGGAGCCATAATAGCCTTAGAACCCCATACAGGCGAGGTACTGGCTATGGCTTCCTATCCACGCATAGATCCAAATGATTTTATACCTGCAACAGATCCTGAAGTTGCCAAAAAGAAAATTGCTAATATTATTCGCTGGTTCGAAAGCGAAGCTTATATAGCTGAGATGTGGGATCAGAAACGTCTTTTGGAAAGAGAGCGCTATGACGATGACAAAGAGGACTATTTCGAAGACTCTTTGCTCATTAATTGGATTAATTACTTGAAAATTATCCTCAAAGAAAATAGTCCCATCTTACAAATTATAGAAGAAGTCCATACTGTCCAGAATGCGATAAAAATACAAAATGCCGTCGATAAGCTCATGAAAATTGGACATACTGACAATGCTTACTGGCTTTTAAAAGTGATCTACGGCGATGATGGTACCCAGTTAAGTCGAGCAAAAGTCACAGCTGAAAAAAAAGCTGAGATTGAGGCTCATTTGAAAACGCAAACTCTTGCTGTAGCACAACAGAAAAAAATCCTAGAACCTTTTTTTTCACGTTTGCCCTTGCATTATGATAAAATTTTACTTACGGACTTGTGCCGTGTTGCGGTATGCAGTGATCGCTTTTCCGATTCCCTCACCGAATCTATAGGAAAACAATCCTTAGCTGATTACCGCAACACTTCAGCTTCCTTTGTAATTATACAAGAAGCTGCACAAAAGTTAGCCAAAGAACTTTTTCATGAACAGGATTTCATAAAATGGCGTGCTCAAAATGAAAAATCTTTTTTAAAGGAGAAACGTGCAGAAGAAAAAACAAACCATCAATATCCTAAACCTTATATTGATTATTTTGACAGACAAGAGCTGCAAATGTTCCGTACATTTTGGGAAGAATTCCAATGGGATTTATTGCTGGCTTTACTAAAAGGACATTTTCCAAAAGATATAATCGAGAGTCAAATACCCTATTTCCATCACTTTTTGTTATGGCATGCCGAGCTTGCTAAGGGAGCACATGCAGCATTGCCATGGATATCTGCCTATAAAACTTTACAAGCATCTATAAAAAATATGCCCCTTGATACAGCCAAGGAATATCTGCATACTTTGCGTGGTTATCAGGATTTAAATAGGCCGTTATTAGGTTATTATAGTCACTTATCTAAGGAAAAAGGAATACCATTAGAAAAAAATCTTGCCCGGGCTTTCTATCCTATGCATGGCTACGGCTATGGCCGCTCACAGGCTTATCGGCAAGCTTCCACTCAAGGATCTATATTTAAATTAGTTATTGCCTATGAAAGCTTAAAGCAACGCTATGAAAAGTTGGATGGCCAGAACATCACCCTTAATAGCTTAAATCCATTGACCATTGTAGACCAGATCTTTAAAAGGGGCAAAGAAACCTGTGTCGGCTACCATCAAGATGGGCGTCCCATTCCTTTGTATTATAATGGAGGCCGTATGCTTAAAAGCCATACGGGCAATATTGGTAAAATCGATCTTATCAAAGCCTTGGAAAATTCCAGTAACCCCTATTTCTCTTTGCTTGCTGCAGAAGTACTAGAATCACCCAATGACCTAGCAAAAGTTTCTCAAAATTTTTCCTACGGAAAAAGAACGGGCATCGAATTACCTGGAGAGATTACAGGCAAAGTCCCGAATGATCTTGAAACGAACCGTACGGGTCTTTACGCCATGGCGAATGGTCAGCATACTTTGGTTGTCACTCCCTTGCAAACAAGTGTGATGTTAGCCACTATTGCCAACGGTGGATATGTTTTAAAACCGAATATTGTTTCTCTGACAGTTGGACATAGCTTTCTAGTGGCGGATAAACTATCTTCTCAAAAGGAACTTTTTAATCAACCGCAAATAATAAAAAAATTCTATCCTCAAATCCAAAGACAGATTTTTATGCCAGACATCATTCGGAATATTCTTCTGATCGGCATGCGCAAAGTAGTCCTTAAACAGCTCACTGAGGGTCTCACAAGCCTATCCCGCTTTTATCATGAATATCCCGAAGCCATTGCCGATTACCTTGAGTTAAAAAATGAAATTGCAGGCAAAACCAGTACTGCTGAAGCTGTGGAAAATATAGACCTTGATTTTTATGAGGGAACAAATGTTTATACTCACGTTTGGTTTGGAGGAATTGCTTTCGATAAGGAAATTTCCAACAACACACAAACGCTTCTTTATCTGGATCAATGGGGAAATCCTGAGCTTGTTGTCGTAGTCTACCTGAAATATGGTGCTTGGGGAAAAGAGTCAGCGCCTCTTGGTGCGCAAATGATTAAAAAATGGCGTGAAATCAAAGCCGCTAAGGAAAAGTCAGGCTAATCTATCCTGCAACGTTGATTTGTCAAAATAGTTAATAATTGACCATTGATTCGCGCAGCGTCGCGATGAGTAAAACAATCTTTAAAGTTGAAGAAGTTTCGCATCGCTTTCGGAGTGCGAAGGCCTTCCCCATCCTATTACCCATAAGTCATTGTAAGACATCGTAAGTATTTGAATCGCGGAGCGTTGCGATGCAAAAAAAAGAAAGTTCTGTAAAAAGAATTTTGCATCGCTTTGGAGTGCGAAGGCCTTCCTTCGCTTTTTACATAACAATTTTGAAATATAAGTGGGATCTAAATTTTGACATTTGTGATTGATTGTGTTTGTTTTAGAAAGCGAAGGAAGGCCTTCGCACTCCATAGCGATGCGAAGTTGCTCTATTCACAGATATGTGTAGGCGCATCGCGACGCTTCGCGTGAATATGAACTCTTGTTACTTTAAGTATTTTAAAATATTCTTAGCCTCATGCGCATGCACTAAAGCACCGAAACTCTAAAAGCTTTCGGTGATCAGCTTAGCTTTGTGTTTCCTTGGGCTTATCGTTAAAACCATCACCTATAAAATTATTATTTTCCTTTCTCTTCATTTCATTAAAAACTTCTTTAGCAGACTTATTTGATTTTATTTTTTTTTCACGCATTGATCTATTCTTCGTTAAAGATGTGAGAGTGCCTTTTTTCTTTTTATCTGATATCTTTTTTTCGGGAGGTTTTCCCGAAGGCAATGGGGGAGACATGACATTTTCCCGTGCTGCTGTAGGCGTTTCAATTTTCTTACTCACTTCTTTACCTTGGGTTTTCGTCAAGGATTTTGATATAGCCTCAAGCTTGTCATTTCCCATCTTGGCCCTTATAGAAGATCCTTTGGCAGGTGGCTTCGCTGCTCCTGTTTTCTTTTTAGTAGGCTGCTGCCCCGCCTGCGGAGATTCCTGAGTTGGAAGCTTCGGAGCAGCATCTTTTGCTGGGGGCAAACTACCTCTTCTCTGAGGAATAGGTGTATGATCACGTTTTTCAATTTGTCTGGGTGTAATAGGTTCTTTCACTGTTTCTTTAGGTGTTTCATTTGAAAGGGTCTTTTGTGTCTTGTTTGGTGTCAAATTTTTACTGGAAGTAGTTTTCTGAAGGGTCTTTTCAGGGGTCAAGTTTTGCTGTGAAAGTGATTTCTTAATTGGCTTTTCCTTCCCTCCCTCTAGCTCATTCTTTTTGGGGGACAGAATTTGAGGCTCAGGCTTCTTAACCTCGATTTCAACTTTTGCCGGTTCTTTCAAAACTGTGGGATTAACAGAAGTGTTTGTTTGCACTGGTGATAAAACTGCAGGGAGTGTTTCAGGTTTTACTAACAATTCTTGTGGCTTTGCAGAATTTTCTACAGGTAAAATAGGAGCGGGGACTTTATCCACATTTTGTTTTATTTGCACTAAGATCGGTTGCTTCTCTAGGACTAGATTACTAGTTTTTTTATTTTCTTCGGAGTTTTTTTGTTCCGGTTTTATTAAGGCTGTTGAAGCTTCGCTTAAAGGTTTTTGTTCTGCTTTTTCAGATTTGTGAATCAAAGGCTTAATGATTAAAACATCGGTGGCTGGTAATTTTTCTGATGAGACCACTTGAGCAGGTTTATCCACTACTGGGTCATTTATCCCATTGAGTTTTTTAGCGTCCTCGTTATTCTGTAATTTTTCTTGAACAACACTTTTATTTTTTTCTTCATCTTCTACAGGTTTTTTCGGCTCTTCCGCTATTTGTTCAATCGCATTTTCCATTTTGGATGGATCTTGAAAGATCTCTTGAATTGTTTTGGGGGAAATAACACTTGACTTTCTGCGGGTAGGCAGTCTTACGCTATCACGTTTTTTAGCTAAATCTTTTTTAGGTGATGTTAAGGGGTGATGATCAAAGGCCTTTTCCTTTTCGGCAATCTTATCGGCTACCTCAGCAACCTTTTCAGGGGATAGTTTTTCAATTTTTTCCACGGGCTCAATTTTTTTAACTTCTTTAACAACCTCTGGGTTTATTTTTTCTGCCGTCTTTGGTTTTTTACTTGGTTGGCCTTCCCGTTCCTCAACTTTCATATCGCTTGCGATATCAAGTTTATTACCTTCCGCTTTTTCCTGAATCTTTTCTACTATTACAGTGTTAAATTGACTGACTAATTTATTTAAAATTTGCTTCCTATTGAAGACTAAATTGCCAAAAAGCCTACGAAAAAAGGTTGCTACCTTAAGTAAAATGTTTTTTTCTTCAAGGACTTTATCACCTCTTCGATCGAGCACTCTAATTTTTTCAACGATTTGCCGAATATTGGAATTTGTATTTGCATCATGCTTCGCTGTTTGAGCAATTTCTTGAACTTGTCGCACCAAATCGTTGAGCCTGAATTCTTCATCTTTATAAATGTATTTTCGACCCGTCCAATCGACTTTGACTTGAATTCCTTTTCCAATGTAATTTTCTGGATAGAGAAAGCTATGAATTTCCTCAACACTATTCAAATTTTTAATACTCATATTACAACTCTTATATTGAAAACCATTATTGCTAAAAAACTATAAATACAGGCGGCATTTCTATAAATTGGACTGGACTTAGCCGTGTACTAGCATGAATTCTTATCTATTTACACTTAATATTCCATGTAAAAATACCATTTTTGTAATAATATAGTCAAAGCTATGTACATAAAAGGTTATTTTTTATGAAAGATGAAACTTTGATCGATTCGCCCCTTGGAAAAAAAGTTTCCTATGAAATGTTATATGATCCGACTTTATTATTTCTAATCCCGAGAGAAAAACAACGCAAAGATATCGGTATCCTCGATTCTTTTATTCCTTTTCATGGCGGAGATCTATGGAATGCCTATGAAATCTCATGGCTTAATAGGAAGGGCAAACCTGAGGTTGCCATTGGCGAATTTTTCGTGCCTAGCGACTCTCTCTATATTTTTGAATCAAAATCATTTAAACTCTATATCAACTCTTTTTACCAAACTTCGTTTAAAAGCATCGATGAAATCCAATCTATTCTTAAAAAGGATTTATCTAATTGTGTTCAAAGGGATGTGGAGGTTAGATTAACACCCCCCAGCGCTTATAACACATTACGTTTTGGGACTTTGCCCGGTGTTTGTATAGATCCATTGGATATTGAAACCAGTATTTACAAGGTTGACCCTAAACTTCTTCAATGTCACTCGACAATTGTGGAAGAAAAAATCTATTCCGACTTATTAAAGTCCAATTGTTTAGGAACCAGGCAGCCCGATTGGGCCAGCGTTTATGTTCACTATGTCGGCCCTAAAATAGACCACGCATCCTTATTAAAATATATTATATCATTCAGAATGCATAATGAATTTGGAGAACATTGCATTGAACGTATTTTTATGGACTTATTGAAACACTGCCAATGCCAAAAACTGACCGTATTTGGACGCTATACTCGGCGCGGTGGAATTGATCTCAATCCCTTCCGCTCGAACTTTGAAAATCCTATAAGCAATGTGCGCGATTACCGCCAGTAAGAAATACTGGATTAAATCGATAGGGTGCTAAAGACAAATGTGACTTTTTTCTTGGCTCCCATGATGTTTTTGAACGGCATGTAAGCTTTTAAATCCGTGATATTTTCATAAGTCAAATTAACAACGGCGTGATCGAAAATATTCAATAATGCCTCCGCCTGTCCGCTAGCAGGCATCACATCGCTCGCAACAATCACACAATCATACTTAGATTTTAATTGGCGCATCAAAATTTCAAACCGTGGAGTCGCTATAAGCTCAGCAGCAAAACGTGAAACTCCACCTTCATAAATGCAATCATATGTATTCAAATGATCAATTTGTGGTTCTGCTATAGTCCCTTCCAAATATTGAATTAATCCCTTCTGATGTCCTTTTTCGCCTGATTTAAATGAAATAGGCAACAGGATTACTTTTAAACCACTTTTTGCTAAAAGTTCAGCCAAATGATTGGAACAATCGATCCCCCTTCCATTTAATAGTAAAATGGATTCGCCACTTTCTTTTCTTACACCCGAGATCATATACGCAATCAAACGTCGTATTGTATCCAAATCTTGATCTAACAAGGGTCCATGGTAATGATTATCTGCCTGAGGTGTAAGTTTACCTGATAAATGTAAGTGATTAGCTTTAATATTTGCCTCGCTCGCGCGTATCCCAAACAAGGCTGATTTAAAAATGAAAAAAGAAAAAGTGATAAATGCCCCTGCAAAAGCACCAAAGGCGGCATAAAGCAAACTACGTGGCGATTTAGGATGCAAAGGCGGCACAGCGAAATCTTGTGGATAGGATTGAAGGATCTCTAAATTATTAGATAAGTTTTTAGACTCAACCAGCGTGGCTAATTCTTCTACCATCTTCTGATTGATGAGTAGCTGCTGGTCAATTAAACGCTCTTCCACCCACTTGCTCGGCAGATCTTTCATTTCCTCGCGCAGCCCGTCTTGATGATCTCCTATAAGGGCGGTCTCTTGCTCCAGATCTTTCAAACGCATTGTGATATATTCTTGCATATGTTTTTCTAAAATTGAAATCTGCTGACGCAAAAGTCCTAACGTTACATTTTGCAGTGAAATGATTTTATCTTTGATCAACTGTTCTTTAAGCTTTTGAAGTAAAATCGCTTGATTTAGATGCTGGCTGAGAAAATCTTTTTGCACATTTAATTGTTCTTTTAGGCGTTCAATTTCCTTTGAACTGCGATTAGTGTGGTCCTTAATAGTTTGTACAATTTGAGATGCTTTTGAAACTAAATCGTTTGTTACAAAATCATTTTGAATGCTACTCATCGACGTGATTTCAAAGTCTGGATTTTTGAGTTGTTCGATCATGAAATCCACTTGGCGGATGTTGGTTTGAACTTCATTTAAAATCCTGTTGTAATTTAAATAAAGCTCACGTGACGTTTGAATATCGATTCCTTGAAATTCTTTCTGAGGACTTTGTTGAAACGCTAGTTGCTCCTGTATAATCTTTTCTTGGACGTCAAAGAGATGTATTAAGTTTTTTAAATAAGTTGTAAAACTATCCTGAACAGCTCTTAAGTCTTCTTTTCGCGCTTGCTTCTCATCTGCTGAAAAAGCGTTATCATAGTTATTTTGCGCAACCAATAGTTTTTCATGCCATACTTTGACCGCTAGCTTAGGGCTATTCATCAAAGTTTCAGTATGAGGAAGCTTGGTTTTCCTTTTCTTCCAAACTTTTCAACAATACTTGCGCTTCTTCAAATGAATGTTTCACCTGCTCTAAATCTAATAACTGTTCTGTAAATGTGCCGTAAAAAGGGTTATTGCCTTCAGGATAAGCATTCTTTAATGCCAAATCTAAACTGTCGCTTTGTTGTTTGAGAGACCTAATTTCTGCTAGGATTTGATTGATAACGCCAGGGTCTCCTTGCACATCATAGAAGGCATAGCCTTCTTCCTGGGCCTTCTTCAGACGTCTGATCGATAACTCAATCTCATACAGTTTTTGTTGATAGATAGTTTGACTGCCTGAATAAAATTCTATAGCTCTTAATGAATTAAGAAATCCACTTTTAGATATATCTGAAGACATATTTTTAGCATGGGCATTCATCATCTTCCGCAATTTTTCACCCATTTCTTGCTGACGCTTTTCAAGATAAGCTATTTGCTCTGCAGAAATACGTCGTTGTTCCTGACGGATGTGCTCTTGATAAATCAACATCATGGAATTTAAAATTTCAGTACCCACATGTCGATTGGGATGCAGCAATTTGATATGCAAAAGATTGCGATCGTTTACATCAGCTTGTATTGTCAATGTGCCCAAAAGCAGTTCTGTCACTCTTTCTAAAGGCATGAGTTCTAAATACCAACTTGTTCCCGCAAGAGATTCGGGGGATTTTCTCATCAATGTAAATGCAAAATCATTGCCTATAAATTTTTCACCCAATTCATGCTGACCAAGGTCCTTATTATTCTGATCGATGATTTGAAATACTTCTTCTGTCAGGAAGTTGATGGTAAAAGCTTTCGAAATTTCATCATTGTACGCAACATCTTGCATCCATATCGTGGGAAGGTGGTCGGGTAAAACTGGATGCTTAATCAACATAAAATGGGCATACTCCACGAGAATATTGTCAGGAATCATCCCAAACAGGTCAAAGCGTGGCTCCATTTTCATGAGAAAACCTTGCAAACCACGTCGGTAGGCAAGTTTTTCCATAAATTTACGGGACTTAATGGTGGCTAAAGCCTCGCCTTCAGTCTGATTATTGGTGTTTAGGAGCATGCTTAGAGTATTCATACCCGCGTTGGACTTTCCTTTATCTTTAAAAGTCCCCTGAATATTGTAAACAACAGGACGGGATAGGGAAAAACCCGCTGCAAAAATACAGCAGAAGAGGGTGCCAAAGAAGATGGCCGCTTTGTGGGTTTTAAAAATATGGAGAAGGTCGGCTAATGTGATGACGCTTTCTTCTTGATTACTGTTTTGTGACTGCATTAATTAAACCCCATTAAAATCAATTACTTATTAATTGATAGGTCCCAACACCTGTTTGCAATCCAGCAAAACTTGGGATCAGTTGCTCTATAAAACGATTCCATTGCGTGATGGGCTTTTCAGCAACATAAACTGTATCACCAGGCATTAATAGAAGGCTATTATTAGGCAAATGAACAACATGATCTAATGAAACCACATAGACTTTAGGACAAATCATGTTTCCGCGTATGACGTGAATGCAATTGATGTTGCCAGTAAAAGGTATGCCTCCGGCGGTCACTAATGCTTCCCTTAAAGAAATGGACCCATAAGGTACATTGATAGGCCGTGGCAATCTGACTTCTCCCATGACCATGACTGTGGCATCTGAAGGAGCTGCAATAAAAATTTTGTCTCCACCGCGCATCACAATATTCTGACACATGTCGCCTTCGTTCATTAATTTATATAAATCGATTGGCAAAGGACAGCCATCACGCATAACATAACTTTTAAATAAATTCGACCCAGCAGGTATATGTGCCTTTGCCAACACTTCGTAAAGCCGCATTTTGCCATCCACAGGCACGGTAGGAGTGGCTACCATGCCAGCAAGTTCAACTTTTCGTTGTAAACGATCCCTGTAAGTAATGTAAACCTCTACGTCCTGAATTTGATCTCGAAAAGCTTTTTGCAAAATTTCCTTAGCTTCTTCTAAAGTTAACCCCTTAACTTCAATGGACGGTAAATCAGGAAGATCTATCATTCCGCGATAGACTTTAAATCCCCCTGTAGATTCATTGATGAATTGAATGGACTGCATTAAATCCTTCCTAGTGGGATGATACACCGCTACATTTAAAATATCATCCTCTGCGATCACATCCCGGTATTCAAGCATATCCTCATCAGTTAACTCTCCCACTTCGCAGCCTTCAAGTTCTAAAATCGCCAATTTGCCTTGGCTGATGCGATATGAATCCATCACAAATTCATCCGCACCCATGACCGGGTAATCAAAATGCGCGCTTTCGCATGCAGATAAAACAAAGCAAAGAAAAATATAAATTATGAATCGAACCATGGATTTCTCAATTTGTGTAACAAGCTAGGGATGTTATACAGATTACATTTTTATGAGGTAGTATTTTTTTTCCAAAAATACTTTTGACTACTCAAGGCCTTCTTCCACCAAAGAGGCGCATTGACACTAGCTTGGCCTAAGCGATATCCAGCCCACTTAGTTAAAATATGGACTAAAGCATAAGGAAGAAGATAAGGCTTATTTTTATATAAACTTTTTAACATCTGAAGTGCAAATTCTATTCCTCGTGCATGATCTCCTTGCGTGCAGTCTAAAAGATTAGCGTACTCTTTCCTCATAAGACCTGTGTCAAAATATCGACAAAATTCTGCACGTAGGCTATAACAATGCGAATGCCTGACTTCAGCTTCAGCGACATAAGCGATTTTATGGCCTCGCTTTAACAACTCTGCCGCGGCAATAGTATCTTCACCCAAAAGTACGGGACGAAACCCTTGAATCTCATCGAGTGCATGATTCATATAAGCTGCACAAGAATCCGAACAAAAAAAAGTATGCGATCCATAACGTTGCAAATCGGCGATGCTACGCGTTTCACTGATCGCCGGATAGTTGAAAATACGAGGAAAAGACTCAAAAAACCCGGCACCTTCATGGGGAATTTGCCGCGCGTAAGCAACGGAAGCCCAACCTGCTTGCAAAGGTTGTATTAATTTTTCCAAAACAAATTCATCCACTGCATAAGCATCTGGAGTCAACATGACAACAATATCTGTGCTGAGTTTTTTTCTTGCAAGCTCCCGCGTTGCACCATGATTAAAATCTACTTGGTGAACGGGTAATACTTCTACCCCTAACTTTTTTGCCATAAAGACTGTATTGTCTGTTGATGAAGAATCCACAACCAAGATTTTTGGATGCAAGCTGGATTTTAAAAAAGGATTCAAGCAACGTGATAGATGCTTCTCTGCATTCAAGGTTAATACCGCAATTCCAACAGATTTTTTCATGTCTTTCCCTTAATTACGCAAGAGGTCTATCAAGAAGTCTATGAGGACATTTAACCTTAAAAGTGGCTAATTTTGCCAGAAAAAATAAACAACTTAGATACCCCTTGGCTATGTATCCCTTAAAGAGTTTAATATGTTAGATCTAAAATTTTGCAAAAATAATTTATTTTTTTTAAGGAACCTGGTAAAGTGGAAAAGTTATTTTTATAAAAAAACTTATGATCGAGACATCACCTACAAAATTATCTCAAGCTAAATTCAGTACTTTTAGCGGAATCCTCCTGGTTTCAGGAACGTGTATAGGCGCAGGAATGCTTGCTTTGCCTATTGTCACCGGCATTGCAGGTTTTTTGCCATCCATGACAATCAATATCGTTTGCTGGTTATTTATGCTTTTAACCGGCCTGCTGTTTTTAGAAGCTACACTTTGGATGAAAGATGGCGCAAATGTGCTAACCATGGCTTCTTACTTTTTTGGTCCTATAGGTAAATGGATAGGCGGGCTGACCTTCCTTTTTCTTTATTATTGTTTGGAAGTTTCTTACATTGCGGGCGGAACTCCCATTTTTATAGAACAAGCGAGTGGCCTAGGAATCACTCTTAGCGGTTACAGTGGTTACATTTTATTTGCATGTGTCTTTGGATTAATTGTACTTTGGGGGTCTAGGGCCATTAACCGCGTTAATACTATTCTCATGATGGCTCTCTTTATCTCCTATATCTTGTTAATTGTGGTAGGAAGCAGGGGTGTCAAATTTTCATTTCTTACGAGGCAGAATTGGAGCCTTTTTTTGTTTGCCGCACCAACACTTTTCAGCGCTTATGGGTATCACAACATCATCCCCTCTCTGGCGACTCTCATGCATCGGCAAGTTCAACAGTTACGGTGGGCCATTATCGTCGGAACAACGCTTCCTTTTATTATTTATGCCATTTGGCAATGGATGATCCTCGGTTCAATCTCAGAAGAACAAATTGCTAAAGCTGCTGCAGAGGGTATACCTGTTACCCAAGTCCTGCATAACATTACGGGACATCCTTGGGTTAGCTTTCTCGGCACGTATTTTGGCTATTTTGCGCTTGTCACTTCATTTTTAGGCGTTTCACTTTCGATGGTTGACTTCCTTGCGGACGGACTTTCTATCCATCGTCATGGATGGAAGCGTGTAGTCCTTTGTTTCAGTGTTTTCATTCCCCCTGCATTATTTGCCGGAAGTCACCCTGGAGTTTTTCTTGAAGCTCTTGGAGTCGCGGGAGGATTTGGAGAAGCCATCCTCAACGGACTTTTTCCTATTGGCATGGTTTGGATGGGACGTTATAAACTCAACTTAATCTCTCAGCAACAAGTGGGTGGGGGACGCGTACTCCTCACTATTCTTTTAATTTTTACAGTATTCATCATATTCTTAGAAGCACAGCATCTTTTGTATAAATGACCACTGAGCCAGTGAGATCAGTGAGAAAATATGAGAAATATTGAGTAGGATTATAAAAGCTGAGCTTCATGAACTGGCAAGTTCTAAAATCCTAATTCCCTCCCTATCTATACCTTCTCACTGATCTCACTGGCTCAGTGGTTAATTGTACAACGTACCATCTTTCGCATAAATGACCAGTGACTAGCTCAGTGGTTAATTGTACAACATACCATCTTTCGCATAAATCGACCAGTGACTGGCTCAGTGGTTAATTGTACAACGTACCATCTTTCGCATAAATGACCAGTGACTGGCTCAGTGGTTAATTGCACAACAACAAAGTCGAAGCTAAAATTTACAATTTATTTATAAAAGATTAATCATGTATTAATCAAACAACTTTACAATATTAGTATAGTAAAAAAAATTAATAAATTTGGTTAATATTATGAATTTATCTGTTCAAGCTAATAATCAGGTCATGGTGGAATATTTTCAATCAGTCAACAACCAGCAGTCTAAAGACCTATGGGTTGATATCACAACCGGTAACTTTCACTTTAATTCTAACGACTTAATACAGTCTCAAAAAGACTCAGAACAATGGAAAGCCATTCCGCTAAAAATACAAAAAAATCATGTATGTTATGATAGCGATACATTAAACAAAATGACGACTGTTGCACGTAAAACATTTCTAAATTCTATCATTTCTTTTCAGGAACAAGTCTTAAATCCTCAACTTGATATATTTATAAATTCATTTGATAAATTTAATACTAACAGCCACCTCATGGAATCCGTTAAAGAGTGCTTTGGTGTTGAAGCAGCCTGTAAAATTCATGCAAAAACAAATCTCAGCGAACTGGCTCAATTAGTTTTTTCATTCGCCAAGCAAAGGTTAGCTGAGCCTAAAGCATTGGATGAAAATGAGATCAAGAAAATCTATCATCTCTTGTTCAGTACTAGCATTGCGCGTTTTGCAGCCAATGAACAAGATTTTTATCATCCTGCAGTTATCTTCAAACAGTTAATGGGTTGTGTGACCGGTTTCGAAAAGCTAGGGTATGCCGCAAAAAAGCCTACGGGATCTGGTGAAACATTTTCCGGTGTTAATGGATCTTATTTTATCTCTAATGAAAATTGTGAGAAGATGATTGTTTTTAAACCTGAAAATGAAGAAAAAGATGATACTGCCAAAGGCATACAACGTGGGGATGGAGCTAAACGAGAACATCTAGCCTGTGTTATCAATGAAGATCGCCTGTATCCAATTCCTTATACTTGTTATGTACAATTTCAAGGACAAAAAGGATCCGCTCAAATGTTTTTAAACAACTTCAAACCTCTTAATGTGCTTAGGTTTGATTCTGAGACGCACGCACAAACAAATGAATTACCAAAACGCGGTTTACATGCGAGTTTAATCTTTGATATTCAATTTGAAAATTTGGATAGGCACTTAGGGAATCTGATGTGCAAAGTGGACAAAAAGGATCAAACTTTCCTCAAAGAGACCTCTATGATTGATAATGGGTTATGCCTACCCTCAGAACCTTCGGATCCTATCAAAATGGAACAATTAGTATTACCTCAAATGATGGAAACCTGGGATGAATCACTTATTGATTTGTTTTTACAGCAAGATATCGATAAAAATGCGGAATTAATGAAAAAACATGGGATCCAAGAACTCACTATTCAGCGTGCTCGAAGAACTCATACTTTTCTAAAAATGGCTTTTCAAATTGCTAAAACTAATTCCTTAAATAATGTAAACATAAATCCTTTCGACCTAGGTCTAGTAGCAATTAAAAATTATTTGGGTTTTTGGAATGATGAGGATGCAGAAAAGCTACTTAAATTGATAGAATGCATTGTACCTTTAAAACAAAAAATATTAGATGAGAAACCTTCTCGGGCTAAAATGGTGATCTTACGCCGGAATTTTGCTAAAGAGCATCCCGAATTTAACGACACACATATTTCTTGTTTATTTGGTGCAGCTGCCAATGATCAATCTCCTGAAAGGTTAGATTTTAGTCAATCTATCATTGGAAAATTTGTAGATCTTAATAAATAATATTATAATGTTGACAAAATAAATTTAAAAATAAATAATAAGTTTTCATAAATCAAAAATAGATAGGTTTTAAATGATTTCAACAATAATACGAAATACTCATAATGAGCCTATCATTATTATAGAAAATCAAGTGATTAAATTTGCCCCTTGTGCAAAGGATTTGAGAGAAAATTTTAAATTACAAGGAATCCCCATTCAAGAATCTCTACAAGATAACTTTCAAAACAGAAAAATCATATATTATAATAACGGAGATTCTCTTTTCACGAAAGCTTTTTTGGAAATCTATTTGCCTCGATTGAAACAGCAAGGATTCACTGCCGTTGCTGGCTCGCTCGATCAACCAAAGCTAGAACAGTATGGGCCTTTCGAAACCTAATAAGAGTTATCTAACGCTGGGTTGGTCTTTTTCATCATAACCCAAAGGGGCGATCACATAAACCCAAGTTAGATCGTCCAGGTTTCCTACTGTCGGCTTTGCCTCTAGCTCAAAAGCATAGTCGCCTTCGTGTAGTAATTCAATTTTGGTCACAAAGGCTACTTTCAATCCAGGAGGAAAAACTCCATCCATGCCCGTAGTCACTAAAAGATCTTGCATCTTGACCAAGGGAATAGCTTTAACATCTTTTCTACCATGGGCCGGTTCTCCGCTTCGTAAATCTCTAGCAGGGCCATACTCATCCTCAAAATCATAATTAAATCCTGATCCACGTAAAATTTGTGAATCAGTCCTCCATAATGGACGGCTTTGTCCCCGAATTTCACCCTTAGCCAAATACCAAGTATGTTTCTTTTCAAAAAGTTTATCCCGAAAGTTTCTAAGAGCCGTTTCAAGTTGGACTTTATCTTGATTGTTTTCAAATAATTCGGGGTGATTACTCACAAAAAAGGATACATCCGAGACCGCTTCTGCAAAGGCCTTATTTTGTTCCCCCCCCCTAGCCACACGGACTGACGGAACTAATCCCGAATCAGTTATCAACCGTACACGCGATTGGTCTTTTCCCACATAATCGATCACACCAACCACTGAATTTCCTATAAGCACAGGACTATTTTTCGCAATAAGGGTCCGATGGTAATCACCATTCGTGTTTTCGCCTATATTTATCCATAAGGAACTATTCCATGTACCAGGAGAGCGAAAGATGACACGCGCTGGGATAGATTCCATGGATGGTGCATGAACGTTCGGCTTTTCATTTTTCTGATCACCCCTGTAAAAAGGAACATCATGAATTTGTCTGCCATAAATTTGCAAAGGACTTAGAATTTCCCATACAGGGGAGAACAAAACGACTGCAGTGCTGCGAAGCCATTCTGCCGTAGACAACGGAAAGCTCATCACAAGCAAAATAGTTGCAAAAAGAAAGAGGAAGGGTTTAGAGTTTTTTTTCATGAGTTTTTAAAACTGCAGCTATTGAATCTGCAACATAATCTATATTACTGCTATTTAAGCCTGGTATACTAATACGCCCATTAGAAGGCATATAAATGGCATATTTTTGCTTCAGTTCTGCCACTTGTTCAAGATTTAGACCCATCAAAGAGAACATCCCCAATTGTTTTTCCATGAATGTGAAATCTTTTTTCAGTTCCCTAAAATTTAATTGCATCATGAGCTCCCTTCGCATTTGTATCATATGCATTCTCATCGTGTTCAGTTCTTGCTTCCATTCTTCCTTCAGCTCCATGGAACTTAAAATTAACGCGATTAAACGGCCTCCTTGCAAAGGAGGACTCGAATAAATACTGCGAATAATTTTTTTGAATTGACTGAGCATATGTGCAGAAATGTCAGAAGAGGGTGTACACCAAGATAATGCACCTACGCGTTCACCATATAGGCCAAAATTTTTTGAGTATGAGCTTGCCACAAGCATTTCATGCCCCTGCAATGCAAAATAACGGATGGGCCAAACATCTTCTTCAAGGCTATAGCCTAAACCTTGATAAGCTAAATCAAAAAAAGGAATGACTTTCCTTATTTTAATCACCTCAGAAATTTTTTTCCATTGATCTTGTGATAGATCGACCCCTGTAGGATTATGACATATAGCCTGCAATAGTATCACACTGCCAGCAGGCATTTGTTCAACAGCTTGGAACATGGCATCAAATTTTAATGCATGATTATGGATGTCATAATAGGGATAAGTAACTATCTGCATACCCGCCCTTTGAAAGACGAGTTCGTGATTGGGCCAGAGTAGGATTGGATAAATAAATGTGTGTATAACCATGACGGACAAAAAATTCAGCGCCAAGTCGTAAGGCACCTGTTCCTCCAATAGTTTGGACAGTACCCACATGTTCTTTATGAGCGTCTTGTCCAAAGATGAGATCTTTAACATTTTGCACATAAGAAGGATCACCTTCGATGGGCTGATATTCCTTATTCAATTTTTGAGAAAAAATGATTTCCTCAGCTTTTTTAACAGCCGAAAGTATGACAGGTTTTCCATTTTCATCTCTGTAAGCGCCAATGCCGAGGTTGACTTTTTTTTGTCGAGGATCCGCATTAAAAAGAAGTGGTAAGCTTAAAATGGGGTCCTCAGGCAACTGCTGAATTTTATCAAAAAAAGACATCAACAATCTCTCAACTTTAGATGGTCATGGTTGTTATTGTATGCATTCCCTTCATGCTACACAACAAAATTCCCAGCAGAAGAAATTAAACGCAAAGTATGTTCGTGTCTTCGTGTTTAATTTCTTTCAGATAGGCGATATAACCACGCTGCGCTTAAAACTATTTTTCTTTGAGATCATAAACCTTTTCTAAACTAGCTTTGGTTCCTGCCCTTTTCACTGAAGTATACAAGGCATCCTAAAAAAAATTTCTTGACTTCTTTGGCCAATCACCTATTTTTCTATGCTATACTTTTTTAATTTATTTTTTTATAATAAAGCTTATGTACATTACCCCAAAATGAAGTCATTTATGGCAAAAAAAAACGATAATTCTTTTGACGAACAAATTCCCGAACGTCCGATTGAATGCACTGAATGCAAAAGACCCATTGCCATTTGGTACACGGAAATTATCGGTAATACTATTTCACAAACCAGTATGTGCGCTGAATGTCCTGTCCTCCAAAGGAAACTGCATGGGCAAACAACTGATAAAGAGATAGGAACGGTGCCTGGAGAAAATAGTCTAGCTTGTGGAGAGTGCGGAACCACCTTGGAAGCTTTACGCGTTGGAAATCCATTAGGTTGCAGCAACTGTTATGAAGTTTTCGACGACATCATAGTCACTGAACTTGTCACCTTCGATAAAGTTCCTCAACGAGTAGCCTCTGGCAAAAAAAATATTCCTATCCATATTGGACGAGGTCCAGGTGAAATAAAAGAGATGAGCCCCTCCTTAAGGCTACTTGCATTAAATGAAGCCCTTACAGAAACTTTAAAAAGGGAAGATTATGAACAAGCAGCGTGGCTACGCGATCAAATCAAAGCATTGACTGAGGAAAATCCGGAGAAAACTGATGACCAAAGATAATGACAAGTCCAACCCTATTATCAATCAAAATCAACCCTGGCAGAATAATGACAATAATATTTGGCTGGCCTCAGCCATTAATCTGCATCGCAACATCGAGAAATTCAATTTTCCCGGCAAATTAAGCACCGAACGTCGCAAACAGGTAGTTTCTTTGCTTAGCAAAGAAATTCTTTCTATTGGTACCCTTAAAAACCCCACCCTCATTCGTGCTGAAGAAATTGGACCCCTAGAAAAAGAGTTCCTTGTAGAGCATTTTCTTTCTAATGACAATTTTATCCAAGCTCATTCAGGTGAAGCTTTTATTGTTGAAGAATCTGGACAATTCCTTGCATCCTTTAATCTAAGAGATCATCTACACCTGCAACTCATCGACTGCAAAGGGGAATTAGAAACGACTTGGAATAAGCTATTGAAAATTGAAACATCCATAGGACAGAATATTTCGTTTGCGTATAGCTCTAAATATGGTTTTCTGACAGCTGATATGGGCAACTGTGGAACAGCATTAATTGTATCCATATACCTACAATTGCCGGCCCTTGTACATACCGATAAATTAGACGAAACCCTTGAAAAAAATGCTGATGATACGATTGCTCTCTATGGTATCCAGGGGGATCCTACAGAAATTATTGGCGATGTCCTTGTCGTACAAAATAATTATACCTTAGGGATTACTGAAGAAACGATCATATCCAATCTACGCGCTTTTACCACCAAAATGCTCGTGGAAGAAAATTCGGCTCGGAACGCTATGCGCTCTGGTGAAAATGCGGATGCCAAAGATAAAATTAGCCGAGCCTTTGGAATTTTAACGCATTCTTACCAAATCGATGCCATTGAAGCACTTAACGCCATCAGTCTCTTAAAATTAGGCGTAGAAATGGGTTGGGTCGTTGGCATCTCTCGCGAAAGGATCAACCATCTTTTCTTTAATTGCCGACGTTCGCATCTCCTATCGCAATTTCCAGAAAAAACTAATCTTTCTCAAGAAGAAATCATTCATAAACGTGCAGAATTTATCCATAAAACTCTTGCAGAAGCCCGCCTCACTATATGACCTCACCTCAAACGTCTCACACTATTTTACAACTGGCAAAATGAGTCGGGATGGGGTAATGGGTCCTGTATAAATTCTATTTTTTGCTATGGCATAACGTCCTGAACTAGCTTCTAAAAGGCCAATGTTATGGTTCACCTCATAGCGTGGAAAATTCGATCCGCTTATTGAAACCCTTATGCAATGTCCTTTAGCAAATACAATGCTTGTCGAAGCTAAATCAATTTCTATTTCATAGGGGTTTTGAAGATGAGACCACTTTTTCTGGTTCTCAGATTGGATTGCAGTGCGATGAATGCCATCTGCTACTAAAATACTGCGCGTGTCTGGATAAACATCGGATAAGCGCACTACAAAATCTGTGTCAGCTACATTGGTAGTCACAAATAACTTGACCGCCAGTCGTCCTGTCACTTCAAGATCTTCTTTTAAAGGTTCAGAAGAAAATACTAAAACATCAGAACGTGATTCAATGGGACGTTGATCTTTGGGGCCGCTATCCAAGAAAAGATTGCGGCCTCCAATGGTCTGAACAGGATTTTTTGGATCCGCAGAAAAATTATAAATGGTCTTTTTCTCCTGTTCTAAATCTTCTATAAGTTTATGATCTCGTCCTAAGTAAAAATTTGTTTCTTTGGAGGGTACCGGCCAGTTTTCTGCTGTTTTCCAAACATTGCCCTTCGAACTGGAGCCATCAAAAGGTCCCATCACATAGTAAGTGACAGTGGGTAATTTATCGATGTCGTTATCAATATTTTTAAGGTAATGGTCAAACCAACGCTGCGGCGACATATCATAAGGCGGTGAAAATCCCATTTGAGGCACTGGAAAATCTCCCAGTTTCGAAGAAATAGGCCACCAGTGAGTCCAAGGCCCTATTAAAAGCTTCTGTTTTCCTAAGGCCCCTTCTCCTCCCTTATTTTGCCGAGCCACAAATGCATCAATGGTGCCTTGTAGAAAAGTGTCATACCATCCGCCATATAAAAATCCAGGAACTTTAATACGATGCGCAACCTTGACAGAGTCTAATCCTTCCCAAAAACGATTATAAAAAGGTTGAGCACTGATATAACTCAGCACACCAGTATCTTTGGCATAATTTCCCAGCCACCCCTCTACTTGATTCTTAAGAAGCTGACCACCAGCAAAAATTGCATGATGATATAAACTTCCAGCTCCTACGCCAATATACTGGCATTTTAAAGAAGGCGGTGCGGAAGGAGCCATCAACATTTGTGTGCAACCAACAGCTGAAAAACCTAAAGTACCTATTTTGCCATTGCTATAGGGGCTTTTAGCTAACCATTCAACCGTATCATATCCATCTTGCAAAAAGCCCCACCCATCAGTTATAAATGGAGCTGTTTTACCATCCGGATCTAGCGCATTACGTGTATCTTGCATCACCACAACATAACCAAAATGGCTCAGAGAAGAATATCCTATCCAGGGTACTGATTTCCGACCTGCTGGACAACGCAGTAAGATGCAAGGAAATTTTTCATCGCTACTTCCAGCCGGCAAGTAAATATCAGCCGAAAGCTCATATCCATCCCTCATAGGAATCATTACTGTCATATTAGGAACAAAGTTTTCATCAGCAATAAGAAGGTTTATCAAAAATAAAAAGATAAATACAAAGCAAATCTTGAAGCGCATCATAATACCAAACTTAACTGAATTCGCGTATAGACTGCATCCTCAATAGGTTCAGGAACAAATTCATGCAAACGATGTCCTCCCAGGGCAATTTCATGAATGAGTGTAGAACAAATATGGGCGTGATGAGGGCTGGCCATTAAAAATAAAGTTTCTATGCCGCACAGTTTTTTATTGGCTAAAGCCATTTGCATTTCATAGGCAAAATCGTCTGATGATCTTAACCCGCGTACTAGAAAATCAACTTTACGCTCCTTAATACAATCCACAACTAATCCTTGTATTTCTATGATCTTTATATTAGGAATAGTGTGGCAGACTTCGGCTAACATCGCCATCCTTTCTTTAATTGTAAACGAGGATTTTTTTTTGCTGTTATTGGCAATGCCTATATACAAAATATGGCAAACTTTTGAAGCACGCTCAATAATATCAACATGTCCCAAAGTGGGCGGATCAAAAGATCCTGCAATTAGTGCATTTTTATCTTTCATTTTGAACTCATTTTTTCAAATTGTAGAAGTTGCGACCGGCCCATTTTGCGTTCGCTCTTTAATTTCAACGTATGCCAGGCATTTTTATCAATCAAAGCGGCTTTGCTCTCTTCGATAAAAAGCATCCCTCCTTGGATTAAGATGTCTGTTTCGTCCACTTTCTGGATCAACTTTCTAGGCAGGTCTTCCACATCATAAGGAGGATCCATATAGACGATATGAAATTTTTCATTTTGTGTTTCGAGTTTTCTCAAAAGTGTAAAGACATCTCCCATCAATGGACGTCCCTGACTTTGGATACCTAAATCTTTTAAATTTTCGTTGATACAATGTATGGAGTCTCTGCTTGCATCGATAAAAGTAGACTTTTGCGCGCCTCGACTCAAAGCTTCTATACCCATAGCGCCTGAGCCGGCAAAGACATCCAAAAAGATTGCATCCTCAACATAACTTTGGCAAATGTTAAATAAAGCCTCACGTAACTTACTCGTTGTTGGACGCGTCTCCTGGCTTTTAGGAGACTTTAGCTTTTTGTGTTTAAATTTACCCGCTATGACATATAACATTTTTTACTGCGTGCTCATTTGGTTATGGAGAGAGTTTTTTGTAAATTTTCAGTGTTATATTTTTAATTTTGAACGACGATGCATACATGATGCCTAAAATATGATGCTTAAATAATCCTGTGGGGATAATGCCAAGATGAACTTGAACATCTGTTGACGATCCTGCCTTAGATTTCATCTTTAAACTGACCTGGACATCATTCTTAATCGCCAAGCTTGTAATTCCTTGTTTCCAGATTTCTTTACTCGGTTCAATGATGTCATAAAAACTTTGAACAAACTTATCCGGGCTCCAACCAAGCAAATTCCTAGACTGATTGTTAACAAATAAAACCTTACTTTCTTTCTGCGAATAGAAAAACACGGTACTTGCATTTTCCATTCGTAAACTTTCAAAAAGGCGTCGAAGGTCTAAAGTATAATTATCTATGGATAAATCTTTAAATCGAGAATTTGAATTATTATAATGGCTGGCTCCAGTGATTTTTTGTGCAATGTCTATGCATCTTTTTAATTGTATGGCTGCTTGGGCTTGATTACGCACCTGCTTTTCAGGAAAAAATGGCATGTCATCATCGGACAAACCTATGGAGGAAGAGCTCTGCAGGGAATATTCAGCCGGCTGGCTGGGTAGTAAGGGCATACTCTGGTTTTCAATTTCCGCTAATTGAATTAAAGTTTTGATCTCGTAGGTTAAATCTGACACTTTACTTTCTAAGAGGCCTATTTGCTGCAATTTCTTGTCTATGCTTTCACGTTGTTCTGTAATCGTTTTTTGGGAATCGGCAATCAGTTTTTTTTGCTGATCTAACTCTCTTTGCATTATGTGATGATGTTCATCATTCTCAGTACTTGATTTTTCAAACTGTTGCTGTAAAACCTGATATTCGTGCTGGAGACGCTGTAATTCATCATTTTTAGCCTCCAATTCTGCTTGAGTCTGCATTAACTGCTCTTGCATTACAGAATTGTGACTCTGCAATTCTTCCAAAGCTTTGTTCGATGCATCCATTGGAACTAAATTATTCACAGAATTTAAAGTTTCATGCGGATCATTCTCATCATTTTCCTTTATCGTTTCATTTTGATTTTCAACAGTAGAACACGATCGACACATGATCCAAAAGAGTACTAGGGTCCCTAAAGAGCTGCAAAGAATTCCAAAAGCCAGTAAATTCCATCCATTCTGAGAAGGCATATACAGCCTCCCATAACTACTCAGAAGCAAAATAGGTCCAAGATAGAGAAAAATAATAAGAATGAGCAAAGAAAAGCGTGATTTATACAGATTAGGCATAATTTCATTAGGTTAAACTTATGAAACTATTTTGCCATAAATAACCTTATGTATGCAAAAGTTTAACGACTTTTATGCCTAGCTGTCGATAAATGAGGAAGTATTGTCAATCAATTATTTGAAGATGAATATGCAATGAACTAACGGTTAAGTTTGGATGTCTTGGATCCTGAGCACTCAAAGGTTCTATACACACAAACGAGGCTCCTAGAGGATGGTAAAGTTGCCAGCTATTTTCTTGGGAAATACAACTATATTTCATTCGTAAACGATACAAGCCGGCATCTAATAAAATCGAACCTTCCAAAGGGTTGGAAAAAGGGAAAAATGTACAATCGGTATCTTGATCCAACGGATAAATAAGTTGATGTTGTTCACTGAAATTCCATAAAGGTGGAATTTTTTTGCGTTCATCGTGGTCGATCACAAAATCTTGTACTTCACTAATAATCTTTCCTTTTCCTTCAGGCAAATGATAATAGTAATGAAGCCCAACTAATGAATCTGTATCACTCACGATCGATAAATCCAAATGAAGTCCATCCTGCAAAAGTTCAACGTCAAAATTCATTTTAAAATTCTGCCCTTCGAGCTCTGACAAGGAAACACCTTTCCACACATCTTTTCCCGTTAAAAAAGCGCGAATCCCGTGATCTTTAGACTCAGCTTTCCACGGTGCATAGCGTGCGATACCATGCGAAAAAGGATCATGGATTCCTTTAGCTTTAACGCGTGCAATATGGGGGAAAAGAGCTTCATCTTTAATTTTTGGTAAGGATGCGGTTTTTCTATGATGAAAATGCGGTCCAATCAAAGCACCGAGTCCAGCAAATCTCTCTTCAAAAATCTCTCGAGTTGATTGATCGATGACCTCTAATCCACCTTTTTTGAAACTGATCATGTTCATCCCTTGATCAGGAAGATAGGTGGCTTCCAAAGGTTCCCCACGTAGAGTTGAATTCTTTAACGTAATGGGCATATTCATTGCTTGTTAAAACTTTTTTTTTGCCGCATAGTACCCTAAACCAAAAAAATAAAGGAGAAGTATCCAGAGTACTCCCATAGAAATGCATTCTTTAAGTGGAAAATTTTTCTGCAAGGAAGAATATTGAGGGTTCTCCTTTGCATACCACACCATCCAATCTTTTTGATCATAAACTTTCAAGGCATCTTCAGCGACAGTAGGATTCCAAAAAATATCATTTTTAAATAATGTTGTCCCAGTATAAGGCTTACCTCTAGCAAAAAAGCTGTAATCAGCCCTTAAAACAAATTGATCTTCGCTTAGCTGCTCTACTCCCCACTTTAAATTTTCGGCTGGTACTTCAGCATTTAAAGACATATAAAGGTAAACTAAATAGAGCGTTTTTAGAGTAAACCATCCTACGGCGCCCATAATCATGGATAAAAAAAAGAGCCACAAAAAGTTCTTATGCATAATTTATCTTAATCTACCCCTATGAGTTTATTAAATTCCTTGGGCACGGGCGATGCAAAATCCATCTCTTTTCCTGTGATAGGATGCTTAAATGAAAGTCTTTGGGCATGCAAGCAGAGTCTTCGTAAGGGATTGGAAATAGCTCCATACTTGATGTCACCAACCACTGAATGTCCAGCCGCTTTACATTGAACTCGAATCTGATTTTTTCGACCCGTTTCCAACTTAAATTTGACGAGAGAATAATATTTATTTGTATCCACTACTTCAAAATGAGTGATGGCCAAACGTCCTAGATCAGGATCTAAAGTTTCATGGACCTTATAATTTTCGTCTTCATATAAATAAGATTCCCACTGCCCCTTTGTTTCATTTATGCGCCCCTCTAAGATGGCTATATACTCTCTTTCAATGTCGTGCTCTTCAAACGTTTTCTTTAATTTTTCATAAGCTTTATCCGAAAAAGCAAACAACATAATACCTGAGGTATCTTGATCTAAACGATGGACAACATAAATTTTACGAGGACGGTAGTGATTCTTTAAAATGGCGTGTGCTGTTTTTTCTTTTTCAAAAGAAGCTGCAACGCTCAACAAACCATTGGGTTTGTCGATAACAATCAAATGAGAGTCTTCATATAGAATGCGCAGCCCCTCGATGGTGGGGGAAGGTTTACCGCCGATAGTCAATATTTGATCTTTTTTAATGAGCTTGCTGCCCACCTTCTCCACATGGCCATCCACAACAACTCGCCCCTCCTTTAACCATGAACGCAAGGTGGTTTTTGAACTTTGAGGAGCTAGTAGGGCTAGCGCCTCTAATAGAGGCAGATCTTTATCTAATTGAAGCTTCATGATGATGAATGATTTAGTTAGGCTTTGACGAATTATACAATAATGCCTATAATTTATCATCATATAGATTTTCATTAAACATAAAGAGGAAAAATGGCCGAAGAAAAAAAAGACAAGAAGAAAGAAAGACGTCCTTCTGCTCAAAAAAGAGATCTTCAAAGCGAAAAAAGAAGACTCATTAACAGGAACTTCAAATCGCAAGTTAGGACAGCGATTCGTGAATTGGAAGACGATCTTCCTAAAAAAGACGCTGCTCTTAGCAAGAAACATTCGAGCGAAATTTACAGCCTGATGGATAAAGGCGTGAAAAAAGGTGTTTTTAAAGCAAATAAGGCAAATCGTACAAAAGCTCGTATTGCTGCTTACACTGCTTCAAAAGCCTAAAAGACGAACAGAGCCTTCGGCTAGGGTATGCGATTTAACACGCACACTCAAATAAAAAACTTCGCCGAAGGCTTTGGACTGTCGGTACTTTAGCACCGCTTTATTCCACAGGTCTGTAAAAAACACGACGTTTTGTTTACGACAAACAAGACTTCTTGTGTAATGAAGGGTTCGTCGATTTCTGGATTATTTTAGCCCCTTTTCGATTCAAATCGCACAGCCCCTAGCCCTATTCGATTTTTTCTTTTTTCTCACTTTTAACATCATTTAAGACACAAAGAGTTGAGATTTAAATCATCTTGTCAACCTATCCATCAACAAATAGAGAGATAACCTATAAGGGAATGCTATCGCGTTTAAGATTTGTATGAAAATTCTCCAAAGCTCAGCATGTTTTGGCTTATCTATTAACGTGTCAATTAATTTCTTTTCCTCATCAGCCCTAGCGGACAAAAAGCTTAACCTTTGTGATTCTTCTTGCATCAAAAGAAAATCTATATAATCCCCTGAAAAATAGAGAGGCCATGTCTGTATTCTTTTTAATAACCATTTAGGGTACATTGATTTATCGAAAAATTCCCCATTATTGATCCGATGAGAAGAAATTTGGACTTCTCGAATGCCTATGTTTTTCACTCGTTTTCCCTTGACTAACACGTCCCATTGATAATAGATCTGTCCAATCCCTTCAGCATTTATATCTGTAAAATAATGCGGCGCTTCCTGAAGGAAATACTCTGCCGCAGTCAAGCGATGCCTGTTATATAAACCATCATGCAAAATCCAAACAACGCGATAACCCAAATCCTGATAGTCACGATTGCGTTCTTCTATTTCCCTTGCTGTAATAGGCGAACACTGAATCTCAAAAATTAATTTCTCTTTTTCATAGACCACGTCTGCAATACGGTTGCAAGAATGAAATCGCTTTTCCAATTCGCAATCCTGCAAAATTTTTTCTAAATAGTATTGTATTTGCCAATGAATGATTGACTTTCCGCTCTGCCTGCAAGCACGGTTTGGTTCAAGATGATAAAAATGAATATGACGAACCAAACCGCCTGGACATCTGACAATATTTTCGACATTCTCGACAAAAATAGTCAGTCTTTTTATTAGCTTGATGGGCGGGAATAATATTTTCTTTTCATCGAGGGCATAAAGATGCATATTTTTCTACCCTTTTAAAAATCCTTTTGACACAATAGCGACTAAATCTAGAAATCTAAATATTAATTCTATATTGATGGTATAACTTAACAAAAACCAAAGTGATAGATCAAAATTCCTATACCATTTTTAGGATTTGTGATGTATCTTATTGCGCCCATCCAAAGAAAAACATGAGTAGTTTCTGCTGCAATATTGTACTTTTTTGCCATTGCAAAGCCTTAAAAACAACAAAAATTAGACCCAGACATTAGACATACTGAAGATAAAATGAATAAAAATAATTTCAAGAATAGTTTTCCGCAACAGCACCAACAAAAAGTCGATGAGCTTGTCTCCATTGCAAAAGAGCAAGGATACATTACTTATGAGGAAATCAACGAAATTCTCCCGATGACCTTCGATTCGCCTGATCAGATTGATCAGGTATTGATCTTCTTGAGCGGAATGGACATCCAAATTCTTAATCAATCTGAAGTTGAACGCCAGAAAGAACGTAAAAAAGAAGCTAAAGAACTGGAAGGGTTTACCTAAACGCTCCGAAGGAACTCCTGATGATCCTGTCAGAATGTATCTTAAAGAAATGGGATCAGTTCCTTTATTAAGCCGTGAAGAAGAAGTCGAAATTTCCAAACGAATTGAAAAAGCACAAATACAAATAGAACGCATTATCATGCGATTCGGTTACTCGACAGCTGAAACCATTTCCATTGCCCAATACTTAATGCAGGGTAAAGAACGCTTTGACAAATGCGTGGCCGAAAAAGAAGTGCCTAATAAGCAAGAATTTCTTCATTTGCTTCCCAAACTTTGCGGGCTTCTTAAACAAGAAGATGAAAAGCTTGTCGTCTACTCAAACAATTTGATGATCCTGCCCTTAAAAAAAATGAAAAAATTGCACTGACGGAAGAGTTGGAAAAATGCCGCATACGCACACAAGCCTATTTGCGTCGTTTTCACGTGCGCCACAACATCATTGAAGACTTCGGTGAACTTATCCTTAGAGCCTATGAACGTTTTCTACAGCTCGAAAAAGAAATTCAGGAACTTACACCTCGGGCCGAAAGAAATAAATTTGCTGCAGCAAAGCTCGCTTCAGCTAAACGTAAACTTAAAAAACGCGAAGTCGCCGCAGGCAGACTCTGGACGACTTCAAAAAAGATGTCCGCATGCTTCAACGCTGGATGGATAAAAGCCAAGAAGCTAAACGCGAAATGGTGGAATCCAACTTACGTTTGGTTATTTCTATCGCCAAAAAGTATACTAATAGAGGCTTATCCTTCTTAGATCTTATCCAAGAAGGCAATATGGGCCTGATGAAGGCTGTAGAAAAATTTGAATACAGGCGAGGCTATAAATTTTCCACTTATGCCACTTGGTGGATTCGACAAGCTGTAACCCGCGCTATCGCAGATCAAGCGCGTACTATCCGTATCCCTGTCCATATGATTGAAACAATCAACAAAGTTCTGCGCGGCGCAAAAAAACTCATGATGGAAACAGGTCGTGAACCTACCCCTGAAGAACTGGCTATTGAATTAGGCATCACGGCTGAACGTGTCCGCGAAATCTATAAAATTGCCCAACATCCCATTTCTTTACAAGCTGAAGTAGGCGATGGAGGGGAAAGTCAGTTCGGAGACTTCTTAGAAGATACGGCAGCAGATTCACCTGCAGAAGCCACGGGCTACTCCATTTTAAAGGATAAAATGAACGAAGTCCTTTCCACGTTAACCGAACGCGAGAGAAAGGTTTTAATCCAACGCTTTGGATTGCTGGATGGCAAGCCTAAAACCCTTGAAGAAGTCGGTATCGAATTTAACGTGACTAGAGAACGCATACGCCAAATCGAAGCCAAAGCTTTACGGAAAATGCGACATCCTACACGTTCAAAACAACTTAAAGCCTTTTTAGATTTGCTGGAAGTCGAATAAGAATTTTCACACAAACTTGTGAGAAAAAGAGTGGGGATTGACCTATGATCGGATATGGAGAGTTAATTGTCATCCTATGTATCACATTGATTTTATTCGGGGGGAAAAAACTTCCTGAATTGGCGAAAAGCTTAGGAATAGGGATTCGTGAATTCAAAAAAGCACTCAATGGTGAGACCGAAGAAGAAAAAGTCATTGTTCTGAAGGAAAAAGATCTCGATAAAGAAATAAAATGAACAGTGTCTCTGAATCTTTAAGTTTTTGGGAACATTTAGAAGATCTGCGAAGCACTCTAATTAAAATTCTCTGGGTTGTACTCATAGGCACAAGTATTGCCTTTGTTTTTCATCAACCCGTTATCCAATTTTTGACATATCCACTTGAAAATTCATTATCTTTACATCAAACAAACGTGGAAGTCCATGAAGTCAAGGTTTTTCGCACAGTCAATAAAGGAAAAGACCCTATTATTTTTGATCTCCCTGAAGGGGGGTTAATAAAAAATTTAAGCACGGGGGTCCATCCTGTAGAAGGAAACCAATTCAACTTATCGCAATCCAGTTATGTAGAATGGGAACAAAACCGGCCAACGCAACACCTCTATATTTTGGGACCTCTAGAGGGCTTTTCTACAAGTTTAAAAGTCAGTTTATGGCTTGGAATAGCAGGAACTTCCCCTTTATGGCTTTATTTTGTTTTCCAATTTATTGCCCCGGCCTTACATCAAAAAGAAAAATATTTAATAAGGCCCTTTTTGAGCTTATCACTTATTTTTATAGCACTAGGTACTTGTTTTGCCTATAAAATTACTCTCCCCTTAGCTAACAGTTATTTTTATGCCTTCAATGGAAATTTAGGACAAAACTTATGGTCTCTTCAACATACGTTAATTATTCATTTTTATTGTTAGTATCCAATGCCATAGCTTTTGAGTTATTCGTTATAGTCGTCCTCCTCATCCATTATGAATATTTATCAGCAAGAAAAATGAAAGAAAAACGAAAACATGCAGTAGTCTGCTCCTTCATCCTTGCAGCCCTTTTAACTCCCCCCGATGTGCTTTCTCAAGTGATGATGGCTATTCCATTGATAATTTTATATGAATTATCCATCTTTTATGCTTGTTTCAGGGCACGCAGATCCATGAAAAGAATTTCTGGTTTACACTCTCCACGCGCACTAAATCGTTTTTGTCATGTTCATCAAGATAGGCTCTCCATGCATGGGCCAATGAAGTGAATTCTTCTAATAATTTAGAGAAATGTTTATCGGTCATTTGCTCTAGGTGGCCTAAATAATGCAAATTGATGCTGTATTGATTCTCATCTATTGCAAGGGAAGTTTTTATAGATACATGATTAAAAAGCGATTTTTTTGAAATTCCATTTCGCACACTTTTGGGAATAAAATTGCCGCCATAATAAACTCTGGTAGCCAGTGATATTTTCGATGCATCGTCGAAAACTCTAATATGAATATCACTACCCCCCAGGTAATTTGGGCTGTATCATCGTGATCTAATTGCTGGAATAACTTTGTTAAATCCTTTTCTATTATCATAACTCCACCTAACCTTAGATAAATTAATAAGCAGAGACTTTAATACAATAAGAAGATTTTTAAATCTTCTATATTTATATTATACATAAAAAAAAATATTCTTTCAATTACAAGAAAATTTATTCTTCATAAATAAAGATATAATAGAATAATAAAAATCAAGAAATAAAACTTAACCCATTATTTATGAATCAATTAGGTCTGTTTAGCTTATTTAAGCTTCAATAGCCCATTGGATAGGTTTTTGTCCTTGCTTCATTAAAATTTCATTCACTTTAGAAAAATGACGACATCCAAAAAAACCCTGATGAGCGGAAAGCGGAGAAGGATGTGGAGCGGTCAATAGGGCATGGTGGCTATGTTTATGGTTAGCCAGAATATGACGGCACTTCTCTTGAGCGGATTTTCCCCATAGGATAAAGATCAGGGTATCATTTTTCTGACAAGACGACTTATCACAGCATCCGTGAAGCGCTCCCAACCTTTCCCATGGTGAGACATGGGTTCACCTTGTCGGACGGTTAAAGTCGCATTTAAAAGAAGGACACCCTGTTCGGCCCAATGCAATAAACAACCATGTTTAGGAGGGAGAGTTTGAACATCTGCAGCAAGCTCTTTTATGATATTTTGCAAGGAGGGAGGGGGTGGAATACCTATAGGAACACTGAAGCAAAGCCCATGCGCCTGTCCCGGTCCATGATAAGGATCCTGGCCCATAATCACCACCTTGGCGGACTCATATGAAGTCATGCGAAAGGCATTAAAAACTAACTCACGCGGTGGAAAAATGGCAGACCCAGAAAATCTCTCTTTTTCAATAAAAGCTGCTAAAGTCCGTCATATAGGGCTTTTGCAGTTCATCTTTTAAAACATTTTGCCAGCTGGGTCCTAATTCAAAAGTATTCATAAGTTGCGTCCTTTCTAGAGGAGATCTTAGCATGCCGCATAAAATGCAGCTAGAAAAACATTTAAAGTTGACGATAATCGATTATGAGTTCTATTATTAAAGCTTTTCAAGAGGTAAAAAATGAAAAACATTGCAGAAAACAATTTGATTCGTTTTATTAATATAACCAAGAAAAAAGACGGACTTTTTGCTAACTTTAAAGTGAAAGGTCTCAAAGGCGGTACGTCTTTTAGCGCTTCAATTTGCGTAGATCTTTCTGCTGCAGAGGTAGATCCAACCGATCCTTTAGAAAAAATTATTGAAGATTGTGCACGTATGGCAGTCAAAGAATTCAAAAAATCGGAAATGCAATTCGAAGGCATGGCTGTGAATCTAATTTTTATCTGGGTGTAGCGCAGCTTGGCTAGCGCACTTGCATGGGGTGCAAGGGGTCGGAGGTTCAAATCCTCTCACCCAGATTCTTTTTCCTTAAGGACTTATGAAGGCTTGACCGCTTTTTGTAAGTCCTTATTTTTATCATGTGTGGCGGATATGTGGCGGAAGCATCCATTCAAATCAATTCAGTGAAAAGGAGTATTTTGTATGTTGAAAATATTGACTATGTTTTTGATGTGCTTGTTTGGGACGCTATCATTACACGCAGATCAACAGCTATCTTCTCAACAAAATCTTGAAAACAAAATGACCCCACAATATCTTTATAAAGTCCTTTCTGTAGAAGACTGGAAGAAAAGTCAAAACCTAGAATCGATTAAACTAACCGATGCTGATCAAGATTTCATTCATCTTGCAAGAGAGGATCAGCTTGATAGAATCGTGGGAAAATATTGGGATAAAGTTCCGGAATACGTTGTTTTGAAAATTGATACGAAAAAGCTGCCTGGAAGATTGGTCTTTGAAGCTAATCCAGGCGGAGAAAATAAATATTACCATCTTTATGGTGGCTTAATTCCATTAAAGGCTGTGGTTGAATCCAAAACAATTAAAAAATAAGATCCTGAAGCCTGGATTGGGTAATACACGAGCTTAAGCAACAATACCATTGAGAACATGATCTTCTCTTTGGCATGACTTAGCTTCTTGATTAACGAAGCTAAGGTTATTTTTCAACCGAAGAATACTGTCAAATCTTTTTCATCAGAACACCCTGTTGGAATGGTTGTTTGATATCATTTGATTGTGTCTTTGGTTGTAAAGCTTGTTTTGTCACAAACTTTTTTACATAAAAAGACACTTTCTTCTCTAGCTAGAAATTCTTTCTCAGGCATTGAGAATAATCTTATTTTTAAACCTTAATTCCCCCTAGGAAGGCCTATTCGTCTGTAATTGCTGGCCGTCAGTGTACCAAAACAAAAAAAACTTTGGGCAGTAAATAACGATGAGATACAATGTAGCGTTAACAAAGAACTGAATATATAGGCTTTAACCAATGACGATGAAATTGATCTTAACAATTCTTTTAGCCTCGTCAGGCATCCTCTTTTCGGAACCGATTCCCGAGGATTGGGTTAAGGCCGCTAAAAACCCGAACTACTTTGTTCATGTAACACTGACGGGCACCGTAAAACGAATGATTTTTCCCGGTCCTCCTCACTTTCTTAGCGTGGAAAAAGGCGATTGGGCAGAGCCAAGAACGATCCTTGAAGTAGATAAGATGTCTTTGCTTCGTTTAGAAGAAGCGCAATCACATATAACTGTAGATCAATATATGGGCGAATTTATTGATTCCTCATTGAAAGCGGATGAACCTAACGCCAATTGGGTTACGTTGGATTCATCTTTCACAGGAGAGCCCGATAATATCGAACTTTTTGAAAATAAAATTGTGACTATAGATGCTGTTATTAGCGCTCAACCAGCTCATTGCCACACTCCATTTGTTGTAGAAATTGCCAAGGTACTTTCCCATGAGTAAAAAGAAATTCGTTAGAGCTGAAGAAGGAAAGTCGCCTGGCATTTCTGTCGTTTACTATGATACTGATGGCAATATGACCATTCGTTATCATGATAAAAATGGAAAAACTGGTTCCATTGCTTGGAGAAATAATAATCCAGGAAATCTGGGTTGGGGCACTGGCGAACATGCTAAAGCAACCGGTTGCATAGGCAAAGCTCGGGGTCGCCCTATATTTCCAGATTATGCAAAGGCATGATCATATTGATTTTTGTAAGCCAAATCAAGTAGGGCCAATGCCAAGTTTACATCAGTCTCTTTTTCTTCATGGCTTACCCATTTGGCATGACACTGTCTGCATTCCTTCGGCTTATTTTTAAATTGTCCCATTACAGGAATCACTCCAGTTGATGAGAGTGCAGCCACATATTGCCGGTGCCTGAAGTATGAATCGGGCTTCCACGTTGGATACGCAGAAAAATAATATAGTTGTGTGACAATTTCTGATTTTGATCGCGTGAGGCGCGTAAATAGAGTTCTTAAGTCTAACCACTTATAATGATTAATACCAATCGAAACAAGAGCATGATAAAGATTGAATCCATCGACAAAACAGACGATTCTCTCGGGGGTCAATACAACAGATTTACTCCAAAAAAAAACCACAGATACGGAATCTGTGGCGGCCACATGGGCGAACCATGCGGGATGCTTATGACTTCATAATATCCAAAAAACGCTTTTTTCTGCAACTTTATTCAAGCCCTTTATTCAAGCCCTCTTTTAGCCCATGCTGGATAACTGACCCCAAAAACTAAGCTAGCAAATCATGCTGAAGAAGGATTTTTATCAGAGACTAACCCTGAATCAACTTCCACGTAAGTATACAGGAGTCAAACCTCAAGACCCCGATACTAAAGAAGTAGAAGATTATCGCAGAGCTATACGCGTACAAACAAAATTTGATATGGAACGCACTGTTAAGTCTTTGAACGAAGAAGAATATGAAAAGCTGCTGAAAGCTATGGAAACCCATGAGGGTTGGCAAGAAGGGTTCGAAGAATTTAAAGAAGTCGAAGAAATTACTGGGACTCGGATAAGTAAAAAAGGCGTCATTTCAGAATATCGTGTACGGGGTACAAGAGGCGATCGCTGGCTTTTAAAAGATGCAGCAATCGCACTTGCTGAAGAGGGGCGTTTGCATGCGGTTGTCGTTCATGCAAAAAAAGGAGCTTATTTAAGACCAGAATATCACTCACGATCATTTAGAGACATGACTCGTGATTCTGACATTGCTCCGGCCATTCATAAAGTAAAGCAAAATTTTCCCAATAAAAAAATCACTGTTCTTGCCCCATATATTTGTAGGCATAGCACAGAGTTAATCCAAGCATCAGATGCGCATAAAACAATCTCCTTGAAGCACATTTCCACCTCTCTATTCCCAGCCGAAATCTATGATGCTGGCGGAAATCTGGTCGTAAAAAGGCCAAGGGAATATAACCCATCTTATCCCTAGAAAATTGAAAAATCCCATTGCGAACAACTTAGTGTTTTTCTGTTATTTTTCTTGAATATTATCTTCAACTAATATATAGTCTAGTTTAACATTTAATTAATAATTAAATGTTTTTATAATCTATTAATAAAAATCAGACATTGACCATCTTACAGTTGTCGAATGGGGTGCCTAAATGAAATTGTTAACAAAAAAATAGGAACTGCAATTATGACGCTATTATTAGCTGCAGCTTTGGCGCTCACAACTCTTCAACCAATGGAAACTTTTATTCATCCGGAAAAGTGCAATTCAGTCGATGCGCCTTTGCCATCAATGGCTGATCGTGATGATTATGTGATTGGATTTTATTACAACATCTACTTACCTGTAGAGCGCCAAAATAAATGCGAGCCGGAATTAATTGAATATTTCTCAAAGTATTTAGTAGGTCAAACTCCAGAATTTCTCACGCCAGCTCAGTTTAAAACACTCAGTAGGTATGCTCTTTCTTATGCCCCTATAAATGCAATCGTGCGTGATCGACTTGCCCTGCTTACAGAGCAAGTTTTAAAAGAAGGTAAGAGCATCGACGAAGCTTTAGCTCATGCCCAAGAACAAATTCAAAATAATGAGCTGCCAAATTATCTATTCGTCCTCGAGCAATTGAAACTTCTAAGGGAAGAGGAGCTCAATGGGTCGGCAATGTACGAGAGATTTACGTTTCTCATTAACAGTGTTGAAGACTGTGTCAAGAACCTCCCTCGTCTTCTTTCGAGAGCTAAGTCCACCATGAAATTGAACTATAATGAAAGAGGAATCATTGATGACGAAAACGAACCATCAGCAGTGTCTGAAGACGAACAACACCTGGCGCGTTTTAACAATAGGCGAAAAGTCATGGTGCAGGAAATAAAGAATATTCGCGATAAGGTCCCGCAAGGCGCCTCCTTTCTTGCTCTACAAGAAGCTACGCCTGACGCAGTAATGGAGTTAAAAGAAGATTTAAAAAATGTCTATCCAACCTGGATTTCCTTCAATAATGTTACCGGTAAACCTACAGAACTCGTTGAGGAAGAAGAGGTGTTCGGTGAGTCGTCAACCTTCACTTCGACACTTGCTTTAAGCCCGGAACTGGAGGTACAGCGACATGCTTTAGCCGATTTGCCATCAACATCTGGCATTCATCAACGCAAGATTCTGGGTGTAGAAGTTGTGAATACAAAAACAAATCGCAAGTTTGCAATTTTTACCACACACACGGAGCATATACCTGCTTCCTACCACGATACAGTGATCAAAGTACATGAATTTGTGAGAGATTTTATTGGGCAAAACCCTGATCTCCCTATTGTATTTGGGGGTGATTTAAATGCTTTTGAAGGAGCCGCTGGGGGTGCAAAATTCATTCAGGAAATGAGGGAAGGCCCATTTGCTGGTGGAATAGACTATCGTGAGGGTGATCAGTTCTTTGTTCATAAATCAATTGCTAATTCTACCTATATTGGAATAGAAGGCGTTGACTCCAGATACCAATTTAAGGACGGTGTCTTAGACCCTAATGCACTTGATCATATCCTAACAAAAAACGTCAAAGTCATTTATGGCACAAGAAGTGCTGTTGTCTACGATGAACAAGGGAGAGTTGTTGACCCATATCTTCAGGCTGAACTATACCAAGAGCGTTTAGAAAGAAGAAAAACTGCCTCGGATCACTTGTTGAATGCTGTTATCTTTCACAACAGCGAACCCTGAAACCCTAAGATAAGTTGGCTACTTATTTATGAGTCCTCTCTATTGCGAAATGATGAGGCTCATATTTATTTAGGGAAATGTCACAGGATCATTTGTGCGATGCACCAAACTTTTGAAGGTTCATGCGAGCCATTTTATCAGTCGGCGAATACTCAAGGGCCGTTTTCCAGGCCGCTACAGCCTTGGTATGCTCTCCTATTTGATGATAAACGTTAGCAAGGTTGTTATAGACTTCATTCAAGTGATAATGAGCTGTTGAAGGATAGTACTGTATTGCTTTAAGATAAGCCGCAGTAGCCGCTTCGTAATCTCCCTTTTTATTCGAATCAATTCCTTGTAGATAATGGGCTCTTGGATGTTGAGGATTTACTTCAAGACACTTTTGGAGATATTTAGCATATTGTTGTCTATCAATAAAGCTATAGACAATGGCTTTACGACACAATACCTCGGCTGTATTCCCTACAATTTTCTCAGCTTTTGAAATCCACTCCAAAGCTTGTTCATGCAAACCATCTTCAGCCGCGCACATGGCTTCTACTATGTAGTTGAAAATAGATTTACAACAAAACTTAAATTTTTTGCCTGAAGCACATGTGCAAGGACTGTATGGTTGTGGAACCATTTGTTGCTGCTTCGTCAGAATCTTGTTGGCTCTTCTTAAGTTGTTCACGAAACAGTTGGTAATGTCTCTTTAAGCGTTTGGCATACTCCGTCTCATTTTTTGCATGTGCGTTGCCATAACACATCTCTTTGAAGGCGTTGGCAAAATATTTGCTATAAGGGCTTGAGTAGCCAAAATCAATGAACACACCTGGCACATCTTCTCTAAAGTCCAAATCGATCTGGTCGTAATACGATTTTCTTTCCCAGCAATAGCGCAGCCGAGTGACTTCTTGTTTTTTTTCAACATGAAAAACGACTATCATCACATTGCGGCAGTCACAATCAAGCTCGGTACAAAATAATTCGATGAACATGTATTGTCCAGCAGGTGGCAACCCAGGAGCATTTTGCAGAATAGTGATCGATCGAGTTTCGTTTTCAGCAATCTCTGGCAGAAGTCCTTGAAAGGGTTGAAACGTCATTATAACCTCTTGAAGAATTAGAAAACCATTCCAGATGGAATAGGCTTATTGAAATTTATCGCAATTTATGAGGACTATGATATACGATGGATCTCTAAATTTGCACTCAAATTCATATTGCTAACCATTTGGATGAAACCTGTGATTATGACTTCCACAAAACAATCACTAGAATTTTTCATGACTGAGAAAAACTTTCAAACGACTGCTGTAGCAGACTTCGAAAAGCTTTTACGGTATGCAGTTGAACAAAAAGGAATTCCTGTGAGTGAAAACCATTCACTTTTCGTCATGAAAACATTGCCTGCGCTTAATATGTTGCTGACAAACCCCATCAAACAAAACCAACAAAGACCTTTGCAAAAAAATTTCCCTCATCTTCATGCACTAAATGCAGTGCTCCGCCTATCAGGATTAGCACATATCATGCAGAATAAAAATGAACGTTTGTTGATGATCGATGAGGCGGCATATCAATCGTGGAATAGCTTAACAAATATAGAAAAATATTGGAATTTACTACCCATCTTAATACTTCCAAAATTTTCTGAAGCTTTAGGAGAGCAAGAGTCTTTCATTAGTAGCCATTCCTGTTTAATGTGGCTTGTTCATAGCGATCATGATGAATTTTCATTTGAAACTTTCCAAGACCAACAAAAATTTGCTTACACTATCCCTAATCATTATCTTGGTTTTTTCGATCTCTTTGGTTTTGTCACAATAGAACGAGCTGAACCAGAATTGGGCCGCGGCTGGCGTTTTACATCTATTAAGCCCACTGCATTTGGACTTACAATAGCAAACTTAATGTTGAAGAATCGTGCTAAATTGATCTCTGATTGTCTTAAAGGGGAATCTATCACTGAAGCACGACGGATTTTCCACAAAGCAATATCTCCAGAAATTCCATCATGGAATCACAATCTTATTATTTTTCCACCAAAGCCAGCTGTTGGTCTTCACATTTTCAAAGTATCTTTGCATAAAAGTTTGAAAATAATAGCGATTGACGCGGAAGAGACTTTAATTACTCTTGCTTATACAATCCTTGACGCATTTGATTTCGATTCTGATCATTTGTATTATTTTGATTACGCCGACTGGAGAGGCGTTCCAAAAAAGATTTATCATGAGTATGTTTCAGATGCTGAACATCTAGTAGACGATTATACTATTGGTTCTCTCAATTTACAAATAGGACAGTCTATGACCTTTTTGTTCGATTTTGGAGACAATTGGGAATTTCACCTTTGCTTGGAGCAATTAAATCCTACAGAAGTGATTGATCAACCAAAGGTATTGAAGTCTGGAGGAAACCCTGTACCTGTGCAGTACTCCTCACAATTTTAAAAAATCTATCCGTAAATTACGGACGGCCCGTAATTTGCGGGCGCCCGCATCATTTTATAAGCACTTACTCCATATTTTATGATCAGTCAAAAAATACCCTATATCCTCCTTTAGGAATTTCTTCGGTAAAATCGCCTCTTCCATTATCAGGCAAAGCCACCACAAAATCAGCATCTACTTCAATCTCAGAAATTTTATCAGCCATTTCCGCGCTGTATATCACCAAAGCATAAGAGGGCTTACTCTTATCAAAATTACAAGCCTTTTCTAGCTGCTCTACTCGTTGTTTATTTGCTGGCTTCATGTTGACCCCCTATTGTTTAAATTTTCTTCTAATTTTTTCAGTCTAAATTCAAATTGGTAGGATTCCAAAGCCTTTGAATAGCTTTCTACCATCCTGGCAAGCAATTCTCCTTCAGAAGGGGTGATTTTGCCTTTTCCTACGGCATTGACAATGAATCCAATGGCATTAAGTATATCTTCGAATGAGCGCTACCGATGGAAGGTCAATTTCAATACATCGATCTTTTCTTGGTGGTAAAAACCTCTCCAAGATCATTTTTGCCGCCTGCATGTTGCCATTTAAGGCTTCTTCTTCGACTTTCTTGCAAATTTTTTCTAAAGAGCCTTCTAAAAAGGCCTCTGCTGCCAAAGTAGATTTATTTCGTGCTCCTTTGGGTTTTCCTTTTGGATTGCCTGAAAATCCCTTTTTATATTTCCCTTTGGTCTGTATTTTTCCTGAATTTTCAGGAGATTTAATCTCGGTAGTCATCACTTGCTTCCTCATTTTGGCAGTACTGCTCGTAACACTGAATGAGCATTTTGCGAAAACTCTCTGGTGGCAACTTAAACGAATAATCTTTGCTTGAAAGCGAATGAGTACAATAGGATTGTGTTATTTTAATATCATTCCATTTATTTCTTTTGACAAAGTCTTCTGTGAATGCTCGATTCTCATTGATATTGCTATTTTGAGCTGAATAATTTTCTTTTAAAGCAACTTCCATCCAAGCTTCAGGTTTTTTAATTCCATCGATACCATCTACCAATAACGCAAGATGATCTGTTATGCGCTGCGATTCATAGAGACGAAGCCATCTTCTCAAAGCACGTTCTGAAATCTGAAGCTTTTTATCCTGGCAGTATGCAAGTAGTCCCTGAAGGTCGCTTTTCTGCTTATTTGAAAGAGGCGATCTATCGATGACTTTTGGGATAACGTTAGACGTCTCTTTTATATTTTTAGAATCTAAGATCTGCGTTTCTTGATTGTGGCCAGTCTGTTGGCCTGTTTGCTGCTCCAATTGCTGTTCTTTTTGCTGGCCGCTACTTTGACGAAAAGCGCTTGTCTCTAAGCTGTAAACTGAATAAGTGCTGGCCCCTTTGCCGGCCACTTTCTTGACATATCCAAGGCCGATTAGCTGTTTTAGCCTTGTGCGCGCATTCTTTAGAGAAATTCCCGCAGCTAAGGCGCACGCTTCTCTACCAAACATAAATTCAAATGGATCTAGGCGCAATTGCTTGCTCTGTCCTTTCAAAGGAACTAAAGAAGGATTAGGAGAAATACGCTTAATCATCCATACAATAAAACGAATCATGACGGGATCTTTTAAAAAATCCTCTGTCAAAAACTCATGTGGCATTGCAAGAAAAACATATGGAATTTTAGACATTGCTTGCTGTCCGCGCAAAATATCCATACTTTGAATAGCAACTCATTCTGGATTTGGTTATTGTTCCCAAGCCTCTATGATCAGATGAACGCCAACGAGTTGAACCAGCTCCAAGTTTGACTGGTTTGGGAAATTGCCATTTTTAGTCCATCGCCATATAGTGGGACGGCTTACGCCATATCGCACGGCGACTTCAGTGTCTCTTAGAAAAGCTGTTATATTTTTCATCACATAGCCTCATTTAAAGTTACTATGTGACATAGCATCTCATATGCAGATGCAGCTAGCGCCGCTATCTACATTTATTTTTTTCTCGTTGCCGTTTGACATGATTGCAAAATGCGCGATAACCAATTGGACCATAATTACCTACGGAGCAATACATTTTTTCTCCATCTTGATAAATAGAATCACCATCATGACTCAGAGGCAAGGCTGCCCATAGTTTTGCGTTTGTCCATTCTGTTTTGAGTTTGAGCTTTTTACTAATCCATTGATCAAGAGCCGGCCAAGGACGTTCTTTTCTAGCTGCTTCAATTCTTTGACGCCTACTCGCTTCTAGTTTCATTCCAGCTTCGAACATGGCCAATTCCATGTGCCACCATGCTTTTTAATGGCGAATCTGTTTGTTCAGAATAAAGCCAAACCAATTTGAGCAAAAGTTGGATAATGTGAAAATGCTCTGACTTAACATTCAGAACATCACAATCCCAAGTGACAATCCAACCAATGCCTAATAGAGCTTCTTCAGGCACTTCTAAAGAGCAGTGTATAAAAATTTTTTCTAAATCAAAACCGTCAGTTCACTAATCCCCTTTCCAATTGAGTGTTTTTGAACAAGTTTTAGAAGACTTGGAGTAATGGTTGCTTTGAAAGTACTGGTCATCATGTTACTTTGGTTAGTAGTTCTAATCTCTGACCCAATTTTTCCCACGCTTGTCTCATTTCTGTTTCATAGCCATAGCGTTGATAAATTCGTTTTATTTTGTTTTCTTCCATGTGATTTAAGCATCGCTCTGCTACTTCGGGAAGCACACCTAAAGCACTCATAAGAGTAGCTCCTGTGCGGCGCAAGTCATGAGGCTTCCAAACTCCTCGAGAAAGCTTGAGCGCTTCGATTTGCTTGCTTCTGTTTTTATGGCCTTTGCCATCCCGCTGCCGATCCGTAATTTGTTTTGTTACTGTCTTTGAGCAAAGGTATCCATCTTTACGACTTGCCGGAAAGCACCATTCACCAGCACCTGTTATTTCTTTAAGCTTGACAAAACGGCTCATAGCAAAAGAGGAGAGGTAGACAGTGTGTTCTCTACTGTTCTTGCTATTCTGTGAGGGAATTCTCCAACACTTGTGCTCGAAATCTACGTGATCCCAACGCGTCTTGAGTAGTTCCCCAATACGGCAACAAGTTGCTAGAACCAGCCAAATTGCAAGACTGGCTGTTTCTGCTACATTCGCAGTAGGTAGTTTTTTAGCTAGCTCTTTGATTTCATCTTCATCAAGGACACGATCTCTTTCCACATTTGCACCGCCAATATTTTTTTTACTGAGTAAGGCTGTAGGATCGGATTCAAGAGATCTCGAGAGACAGCAAAGCGAAACATTTGGCGGATGAGACTAAGGACAACCTTAGCCATGCGATTGACACCGCGTTGAAGAAGACGATCGGTAATCTCGGCAATATGTCCTTTACGAACGTCTCTGATATTCAATTCTCCGATGAAAGGAAGGACATCTTTTGAGATCATGCGACGCGCTTCTGACCCTTGGTCTTTGCGATTAATGAGATCAGTGGCTGCCCAGCGTTCGAATAAATCTTTTACAAGAACCTTACCAGCTTTCTCATTGGCTCTATCGATTGCACGTTGTCTTCTAGCTTCGATGGGATCAACACCTTCATGCTTTACTTCGTGCTTCATGCCTTCAGCTATGCGACGTGCTGCAGGAACGGTTAAACCTGCAACGTCATTGCGTCCTTGTCTAAAGGGACCAAGACCATTTCTTCGTTCACGCCATTTGTTTCCTTCTTTGACTGAATAGCAAAAAATCCAAGACTTTGAACCTGTGGGCATAACACGAAGAACTAAACCTTTAACCTGCGAATCTCTTACATAAATCGGTTTGTCTTTAGCTTTAAGTTTTTGACAAAACTCATCCGCCGATGAACGAGGAATCTTTTCCATTTATCTCCACTGAGCTATGTTAATTTTTTTGACCTATCTCAATGGTGTTTTGACCATCGCAGGAATTCGTGCCAATTTCTTCTGTGGATTTTTGATTAATTTCCTTTTCCAGTTGCCTAATGCCCTTTTCTGCTACAGATAGATCTTCTGGCATAGTACCACCCAATCTCTCAATAGTTTGACGTACTATCGTACCTACTTCAAAGTGAGTTTGATTTGCTTTGTTTTTTCCTTTGATATTCTCGCGACGAAGCTTTTCTTCTGCTTGAGTAGCTCTAAAAAGATTTGCAGCAAGTTCGGTGCTTCCCATATGATCTAAAATCTTCTGATTCTTTTTCAGCCCCTTTCGTTCATGGATATCCTTCGCATCGAGTCCTCCATAAAGGCCTTTATAACCATGGTTTTGGAATATGGCAAAATCAATAGTTGTTTCTACGCCAGATTGTTGAGCTGTTTCGACTAGCTGCTTATTGTGTTCTCGAAGATCTTTTCGGAGATAAACACGTTTTTCATCTTCTTTTAATTGTTGAAAGGTTTGATGATCAGCCAATTCTTGTCGCCGTGTTTGAATTGCAAAATAAGTTTGACCGTTAGCAATGACGGGTTTTGCAGGGTCACCATTTTGTACGACCAGATAGCAGGCATAGCGAGATAACCTTACGTCTTCAATTTTCCGACGCCCTCCAGACCCTATTTCGACCATTTCGTTGACTTGCACGAAATGGTCTTCAATAGCATGTCCGCTGTTCTTACATGCTTCTTTTGCCTTCTCTATCACAGGAAGAAAATTTCGATATTCATAATATTCAAGTGCTTTAGACAACTTTCGAGCACTCCAAAATTCACACTCATCTTCTTCTTGTTTTAAGGATTCAAATGTTTGGTGATGAGTTTTTTCAATTAAATCTTTACTCATGTTAATCTCCTGCAACGTTGAGGTCGTTTTTCTCTTATTTTCATGTGGCGGATATGTGGCGGATGAGACCATCTGATAAGCACCAACATTTAAAGCTACAAAATAAGACAACGATATGATATAAATCAATCTGAAATATCATCATGAATGCGATTTTGATATGATTAAATGAGACAGGATGATATGGTTAAAAACACGGAAAAACTTGCATGGGGTGCAAGGGGTAGTAGGTTCGAATCCTATCACCCAGATTCTTTTCTCTGAATAGTTTCTGGTATGAAAGAAACGGGATAAAAGTTTAATGGAGCGATCATGAGCGATGTTTATGCACCGTGCTTATGCGGAAGTGGCAAAAAATTCAAATTTTGCTGTTATGGAATTCTGAAAAAAGGAGAGGTGATTCCTGCGACTTCGGAATGTTGCAAATTTCCAGTTTATGAATGCAAAATCCTCAAAAACTGGCAAGAAACAGGAATTTCTACTGTTAATGTTTCAAGAGAACTAGTTAAGGACTCTTATGTTTTAATAAGCTATCTAGTAGATTTTTGGTGCTTAGGTGTCAAAGATACTATTTTAAAATGCGGGATCTCAAAAAGAGACCTCACTCCTATCTACAATAGAAACGATGACTTAGTGACTATCTCTTATCAAGATGCCCGCAGCCTCATTCTCGGGGCCATGGATTTTGCAAAAGCTATTGATATTGCCCCTCATTCAAGCTGGAATGGAATACCATCTTCATTCGTTGAAGCTCATCTAGCCTATGAGAATAAGTTTTCCTTTGGTCTAGAAGGGAAACCTCATTACGTTTCAGGCCCTCATGACTACGAACTTTATAATGTTGATGAAATTGTAAGTAAAGTGTCAAAAGCCCAAGGTCATTATACTCTTCATTTACAGTAAAAGCCTAAAAAGACCGTCATATTTTATATGCGGCGCTCATAAAATGTGCCTTTTCCTTTTGGTATAATTAAACCCCACATCAGTTAGCTTTTTTAAGAGCCGGTTAGCTTGAAAAAGGCTAATACATTGTTTTAATTCGCAAAGCGTCGCGATGAGTAAAACAATCTTTAAGGTGAAGAAGTTTCGCATCGCTTTCGGACTGCGAAGGCTTTCCTTCGCTGTTCCTCAACAGCTTTTCAGACAAACAAATTGTCGATAACCTAGTTTCATTTCTCAAAGCGAAGGAAAGCCTTCGCAGTCCGAAAGCGATACAGAGCTATTGTTATTTCGATTTTGAGTAAGCATCGCGGACGCTTCGCGAGACGAACTCTTGATAATTTAACTAAGTTTAAACGTAAATTCCTCAATCCGATGATGATCTTGGTAATAAGCTTTCATAGTTTGTTCTAGTTTTTCTTTATTTAAACTTATAGCCACCACCTTATCTGTCTGAACTATTCCTTTAAAGCCTTCTGTGAAGTACTTTTGTGTTAACTGATGAGAAATAAATAAACCACCACAATGATAAATATCATCTTTGTTTTTTAGTAAGCAAGTAGCGGGAGGATATTTGTTAGCATTAGAAGTAGCCTCACCATCAATATCAAAAGGGCCTGGCAATCGCGATAATAAATTATTCTGCAAAACAGTGTTTGTTTTATTTATAGAACTCTCAATCTTTCCTGTCTTATCACTATCAATCAATTGATTTATTTCTAGACAAATTTCTTCTGAATTTTTTAACTCTTCAAGATGTGTTTTTTCAGGTAAAACCTCTCCAATTTTACGTGAAGTTCCATCCTTAAAATGAATCTCAATCGTTTGACATTCAATTGGGTTAACTTTAACTTCAAGGCTCCTCGCTTTTATTTCAGAACCTTCAAACGCGATATGACTAAAGTTTTCTCCATATTTTTTTTCAGCATGCAACTTAGCTTTTTGCACAGCTTCCTCAAAAATTTGCGAAGCTCGATTTGATTCGAAATCATAAACACTAGAAGTTGATTGTATCCCATTGTTAGGATTTAAAAGTCTACCGAACGCTGCATCCATAGTATTCATATCTATTTCCTTAAATTTAAAAGTTTTAGTTTACGCAGAAAATATAATTTACAGAATATATAAGATCAAGTTGAATGTGTGTAAAATTTAAATGAAAAAATCTATTAAGGATAGTGAACAAATAAGAACCTTTCGCAAGAGGTTTATTATATTTTTTCAAATTTTGCCAAAACTTCTAAGTGATTGGTTCCTGGAAAAAATAAATAAGCTTTAGCGTAAGATAGCTTCCAATGATTCAAAAGCTGTTGGCAGTCGCGTTTAAAGGCTGGCCATCCACAGCTTATATACCATAATTCATGCGCACAATTGCTTTTAAGCAATGCTTTAAGGAGAGGAGCCTCAAGACCCTTGCGAGGAGGATCTACAATCACCACATCCGCTTCTCCCAATAAATTTGTATAGTCCGAAGCAGATCCTGTAAAAAATGTAATTCTTGATGCTTTCTGCAAAGAATGAGCTTTTTCAAATGAAAATTTTGCAAAGGGATTTATTTCGCAGCAATAGACCTTTTGCCCTATCTTTGCCAAACAAAGACCTATCACCCCCACTCCAGCATAATACTCTACAATACGCTGGTCAGGCTTTATCTGTCTTTTTAAATCCCACAATAGATGTTCAAAAACCTCTAAGTTTGCCTGCGCAAAATTGGCGGGATGAAAACAAACCTGCGTATCTGCTAATGTTTCCTCGATATATTCTTTTCCATGAACCAAAGACCACTCTTTACCAAAAATAGCGTTGGTTCGCTGCACATTAAAATTGATCCATAAGGAATGCCATAATTGCGGCGCTGCATCCCATAAAGCGGAAAGCTTAGAAACTAGTTTATCTTGATTAAGATCATTGATCACTAAAGACAGTTGAATTCTGCCTGTCGCCCTTTCAACAACGCATTGGATGTAGCGTAAGAGCCCTTTTTGCAAGAATTCATCATAAGGGATGATTTTTTCTTTTAGAATCCAAGTTTTCACATGTTTGGCGGCTAAATTAATTGAAGGATGATGCACACGACAAAGCGGGATATCTACGACATGATGGGAACCGGCTTCATAAAGACCAATTTGAGGATTTTCATAAGAACCTCTTACGGCTAATTTAGCTCTATCGCGCCATCCTATGACTTTGTCGGAAAAGTATTCAAAGGGAGTTAAATGCTCATTGAAAAATTGAGTGATCTCATTTAAAACAGGAGGATGATCTACATTTTCGTCTATTGTACAACCAGAACAGGGAATAAAATGCGGACAATGAATATTTTTATTGTTGTTCATAACTGGCTTTTTTTTGTTGATAGGATTGTCCATATCTTTGTTAATAAATCAAAATTGTAAATAAGTCCGCCCTTTTAGACAATCTATCAACTGCTTATCAACAAGAATGGATCAGAGAGTTTTATGCATACTTATCTACATTTCCACAGCGAAATAATAAGAATAAGAAATTATCTATATAACTATATTAATTATATAAGCATTGTCTAAAAAATATTCTTGATAAAAATAGACTTGAAAACATCTTTTTTTTTCATTATACCTTTCGTTTATGCATAACCTCTCACCTGAATACTTTTTTGATCTAACGCAGTTTGCACACGCAGACCTTTTTAATGACTGTCACTATGTTTGGGAAGCATTATTGCGTATTAAAATTTATTTACAAAAAATTCCTCTAGGAAAAATTGAAGTCGCTATCCCCCAGGGGACCTATTTGGCAAACCCAGAAAATATTTCTATCGGTAAAGGAACCGTTTTAGAGCCTGGTGTTTATATCAAAGGGCCTTGCATCATCGGGGAAAACTGTACTATACGCCATGGAGCCTATATTCGTGGTAATTTAATTACGGGCAATGGATGTGTCATTGGACATGACACAGAAATCAAAAATTCCGTAATGCTCAATCATGCCCAAGCGGCCCATTTTGCCTATTTAGGGGACTCTATTTTAGGGAATCGAGTCAATTTAGGTGCCGGTACCAAATGTGCTAATTTAAAGCTTGACCACAAAAATATTGCAGTCCGGTTTGGCGAAAGGTTGATAGAAACTGGTTTAAAAAAATTTGGAGCGATTATTGGCGATGACAGCCAAACGGGTTGTAATTCTGTCACAAATCCTGGAACATTATTCGGTAAGCAAGTTTTTTGCTATCCATGTCTTAACGTGGGCGGTTTTGTGGCCTCTAAACAACTGATTCGACCTTCTAATAAGGTTGTCATCTCCTCAATAGCCTGAATTTTTTGTTTTGAGTTTTATTAACAAAACTCCCAAAATAGTCTGATGAATAAAAACACCTTCCATCAAATTTTAGCCCCCTATCAAAAAGAGTTTGAATCTAAGCTATCTACCGCTATTCCTCTTTTGGGCCGGAAGTCAACGTTACGCGATGCTTGTGAATATGCCTTAATGAATGGTGGCAAGCGTTTTCGCCCCTTTTTGGTGCTATCCATTGCCCAGGCCTTGCAAGCTTCCGTAGATGTGTCTTATGCAGCCCTTGCTGTCGAGTTTTTTCATACTGCTTCGCTTGTAGCTGATGATCTCCCTTGTATGGATGATGATGATACGCGTAGAGATATTCCTTCTGTTCATAAAGTTTATGGCGAGACTACAGCTTTACTGGCAAGCTATGCTTTAATAGCCTCGGGTTATGAATTTTTGACAAAAAATGCAGAAATTCTTCGACAATCAAATACGCATTATAAGGCGAATAGTGATCGGATTTGTGTCCTTGCATTGGAAAATGCGGCTTATAACACCGGCTTAAGGGGAGCAACAGGAGGTCAATTTTTAGATATCAATCCACCTGATACAAAAGTTGAAACTTTGAAAGAAGTGATTCGAATGAAAACCGTATCACTATTTGAAATATCCTTTGTCTTGGGTTGGCTTTATGGAGGTGGGGAGTTACAAGATCTTGGCCTTGTCAAAAAGGCTGCCTATCACTTTGGTATGGCTTTCCAAATAGCGGATGATTTTGGAGATGTGGAACAAGATGCATTAAATGGTAGCCAGGTCAATTTAGTTGCACAATGTGGTTTTGAAAATGCTGCCTTAATGTTTCAAAGAGAGTTAAATGATTTTGAAACATCGACCAATAAACTTAAAATAGAAATTCCAGCCTTATCTGCCCTTAGCCTTCTTTTGAAAAAACAGGTTCAAAAAATTATAGAAAATTCGAAAACCTCTGGAACCTATTCAAAATCTTTTAAATAGACAATCTCTCTAAATTTGCTTGGCTAAAAACTTTAGTGTCGATACACCTCAGCAATTACAACTATCCAGAGTGTTCATTAAAACAATTTAATAGTTTACATTGTTCTAAAATTTTCAAGGTCTTCGGTTAGTTTTTTTAGAGTATCTGTTTGAATGTTTAGATTGTAAAAATCCTTTTCATCCATAGCAGGTTTATATCCATCAAGCGCTTGTATAAATTCATTAGCTTTTTCAATAACTTTGTCCATATCATCTCCGTCATTTATTGAAATGGCGTTTAATTTAGCTTTTAGATTAGCAAAATCCACGGATTGACCTTGTATACCCTTAATTTTTTGCTTTACTTTTTCGATTTCAGTTTTAACTTTCCCTTTTGTTTCAGCAATTTCACCTAATTTCTCTTTTGCAACTTTTGATAAGACCGGCTTATTAATTTTGATGTCATATAGAGGTCTTTCTGTTTGTTCAATGACTTCCTCTTTGAGCAACTTCTTAATGTTTTTTACTGTTTCTTCGTTTTGCTCTGTTAACTTTCCTTGCAAATCGCTCAATAATTCATTCACCTGTACGGCAACCTTGCGTACCGGTTCTAGATCTTTATAAAGCCTATCTTTTGCAGCTTCTTCAGTTTGTGTTTTAATTGTTTTTAAAGCTGTAGAAAGATTTTTAACATTGGTCATCAGATCGGGTAGCTTTTTTTGAAGCTTTTCATTTCTGTGTGTTTGAGTCGATATCCATCTAGGAGAACCAGATGCAATGCTTTTCGCACTTCTTATGAGAGTTTTTACACCCTGTTTGAGTTCCTTCCAAGCTCTTCCATGTGCGGTGACTTTGATCTCAGATATCTTGCTTGTAATTTTTTTTAAATCCGCTGGTACCAGCTCTTCTGCTTGCGTTTTAATATCTTTTTTTCCAAGAGGATTCATAAAATCTCCTTTTTTACTATTATTAGGTAATATCCTATATATTATTATATAATAATATTGACATTTAGTAGAAATAATAAGTAATTTTTAATTAAAAAAAGAAATTAAAGCGACGGAGAGTTCCGTCGCTTTATAGATTAAGAATTTAGGCTTCGACGAGTTCTTCGACTGCACTTTCTTTGGAAGCACCTGCCGGGCGCTTTTCCTTGTGGAACTGCAAGACGAGAAGTTCCAGTTCCTCAAGAAGCTTAACATTATTTTTAAGTTCTTCGCGGACAGCTTCCCTTCCTTGTCCTAGCCGTTGGCCTTTATAGCTGAACCAAGCACCTTTCTTGTCAACAATGTTATATTCTGTGGCCATATCAATGACTGTTCCGGTGCGCGAAATGCCCTCGTTGAAGAGGATATCAAATTCCGCAGATATGAAAGGAGGTGCCATTTTATTTTTAACGACTTTTACGCGGACGCGATTGCCTATCTCTGCATTATCGTTACCTTTAATGCCCGCCGTGCGGCGAATATCCAGGCGTATGGAAGAATAAAACTTAAGGGCGCGGCCTCCCGTTGTTGTTTCAGGATTGCCATACATAACCCCAATCTTTTCGCGAATTTGGTTGATGAAGATTGCGCATGTATTACTTTTTGCAAGTGTGGAAGTCAGCTTACGTAAGGCTTGAGACATCATGCGAGCCTGCAGGCCTACATGTGTATCACCGATTTCACCTTCCAATTCAGATTTGGGCACAAGGGCGGCGACGGAATCAATCACGATGACGTCGATAGCGTTGGAACGGGCTAACGCTTCAGCAATATTGAGGGCTTCTTCTCCGCAGTCGGGCTGGCAAATCAGCAAGTTATCGATATTGACGCCAATTTTTGTGGCATAGCCAGGGTCTAGAGCATGCTCAGCATCGATATAAACAGCGACACCACCATTGCGTTGGGCATTGGCTACTATGTGTAAGGCTAGTGTGGATTTTCCGGAAGATTCCGGTCCGAACAGTTCCACCACACGACCGCGTGGAACTCCGCCAATTCCCAAAGCAGCATCGAGGGAGAGAGCTCCGGTTTTGATTACACTGGGTTCTCGATCGGAAGAATGTTTTCCGAGCGACATGATGGCGCCATCGCCAAATTGTTTTTTAATTTGGCTCACAGCCAAATCAAGGGCTTTTTTACGTTCTGAGTCATTAGCTTGTTGAGCCATGATTAAACTCCAAATTTAGTTCTGAATGTCAGGAGAAGGATAAAGGATGCGTCCTAATGGGTAAAGAGAAAAAAGATAAATTCCATCCGTTGTCATTTTCCCTTACCCTTGCCTAATGGCATCGGATAAACAAGAGCAAGAGCTAAGAATGCACAAGTTAATCTTGGGGTTTTCCGTTGTAATAATTGATTTTGCGAATAAAATGACCAGCGCCATCATAAAGAGTGGCAATCCCATGGCCTTCAACGATTTCTGTATAAGGGGTGCGTTCTCCTTTTTTGTAGTATTCGCCTTTGAATAATCGGTCATGGTTGTATTCCTCGATGAGCATTAGACTACCATCCCGGTACCAAGCGGTAGCTAGTCCATTGCGTTTATTATTAACCATTTCCCGTTGACTTTCGATGTTGCCATTGTCATACCATGTTTTGGTATATCCCTGTACTTTTCCTTTATACCATGTAATCAGCAGCTTAGGTTTAAGTTCCGGTGAATCACTATGGGCTTGGTACTCGTACTCTTCTCCATTTTTTACATTATTTTCTATATGATAAATCCTGGCCAAACTTCCATTTTCATTGAAGACGCGTACTTCGCCTTTTAACATGCCTTCATGAAATTCTTGAAGTTCATAAAGGCTTTCCTTGCCAAAGCTTGCTCGAAAGCCTTCACCATTTACAATTTCAGCGATCTGATTTCCGCAGCGATCGAAATAACGTCCGCTTATCAACCGACCCTTCCTGTAGCATTCGTCAGAAGCTATTTTTTCGGGATCCCATAGCCGCAAAGCTGTTCCGTCTAAAATGCCGTTGAAAAAGGTAATGGTCTGTAAAAGCTGTCCATTTTCGAGATAATATTCAGCCGTTCCTGTTGCCTGATTTTTTTGAAAAGGTATGCGTTTCCATATGAGTCCATTGGGATGATAATAAAGGGAATCACCCGCTAATTGACCTTTGTCATAAGAAATCTGCGTTTGAATAGTTCCATCCTCATTCCAGGCTTGTGCACACCCATCGAATTGCCAGCTTTTCTCTGCGCAGGGGGTTAGGTCGGCAATACCGGAGATGACCGTTGCCTCAAGTTTCAAAACACCATTTTCATACCATTCTTGATAGAGTCCGAACGCGCGGTTATTGATTGCTTCCAAATACTGTTTAGGCTGGCCATTATCATAATAGGTTGTGATGAAGGATTGAGAATCGCCTATACAATCACGTTTATACACTCTTAACACTTTTTGGTAAGGTTGAGGACATAAAAAATCGACGTTGACATATTTTTCCAAACGATCTTTATAGGTAATGGTTTCATTTAAGCCATTTCGATCGATAATGTTGATGCTGATCAGAACAGGTTTTTCGTCAACTTTAGAGCGTACACAGGCTGTAGCCGCACAAACCAAAAGCAAGCATAGATAAACTAATTGATGAATTTTCATAAAAATTATAGGAATTCTCTTTTTAGGAGTTTAAGATTAAGATTATAGACTTCATTTTTCTCTGAAAGATTTTTTCGGTCGATTTTAAATTCTAAAATAATTAGTTGAGGAGGGTTCTGTGGAGGAATATAAGGTCCGATAGGGACGCCCTCAATACGCGACAGCATTTCTTGGATGTCATCTACATTAACTTCTACGGGATGAACGAGCGTTTCTGTAGTTTCTTGAAATTGAGGATAGGATTGGACTACGCCTTCTGTAAAAGAGAGATTGTTTCCATTTGTCAAATATTCTAGACGTTTCTTTACAGCGTCGTCAAAGGCATAATTCTTATTGTTGACTAATTTTTGTAAACTCTCAATTTCGGGTTCAAGAAAAATCAATGTTTCCAAGTGTTTATCAATATAAAAGTGGTCCGCTTCGCGATAATGATCGATGACAGCCATGTTGGTAGCTTGCTTTTTTTCACGAATCATTGCCTTGTCTTCAACAGAATGTATGACATCTTCCAAATGATTGAGCCTTTCCTTCTGGGAAAAGAAATTAAAGATCACAAAAACTAGAGGTAAAAGACCTAGAAGGAGTCCATAAAACAGCAGGCGTTTTCGTGGAATATTTTTTAGCATTTAAAGACCTTATGGATAAATAGTTTTGTCTTTTAGATAAAATGACGTTCTATAGCGTCCATGACTGCTGTTCCATTTGACTTCGCCTTTGGGGTCGACAAAATCATTAGGTTCAATAAGTGCATCATGAAATTCACGGGCTTGTTTCGGCGTAGGGCTGGTAAATTCAATTTCAACTTTGACTTGATACTTCTCTTGTTTTTTATTTTGCTCAGGCCGTTTGACGAAAGAGTAATTAAAACTTTCGATTTGAATGGGCTGGACATTAAGCATTTCCCCTTTGATTTTACTTTTTCCTTTAAGCATGCGCTGAGAGCTTAGCCAGGCTAAAACATCACTGACTTTTGGAACATGTGGTAATAGAGGAAAAATATCGGGCGTGGCCTGAAGACCTTTTTCCAAATATTCCACTCGATTATATAAATCACTTTCAGTTAGCTTGGCTATCCCCATCGTTTCCTGATGGCTATTATTAGGAGAGAATGTTTTGGTTTCATATTCCTCTTCAAAATTATCGTAAGGTTTATTCATTACCGTCAGCAGATCTATATAGGTTTGTTTGACCTGATCTTGACGATAAGAAAGATAGGATTGTCCAAATAAATAGAAAGCTATAGCTAACGCAAGGCATAAGCCTGAGTAGAGAGCTATCGAATTCCATAGGCGTTTCCAGGGATGCGGGTAAGATAGATCTCCTTGGCGAAAATTAATCTTGTCTTTCGCCCGAGGAAGCCCAGTAAGGGCTTCTCCAATAGGAATCGCATAATTTTGAATTTGGCCTATCGTTAAAGTAGGAAATATTTCTTGTCTGGGCAGAATGAGCTGCATTTCTAAATCTTTAGCTAATGTCGTAGCTAAATGGGGGATGAGTGCTCCGGTTCCAGTCAGCAAAAGCTCTTTAAGGGGCTCTTGACGAGCTTGTTTTGCTAGAGAAAAAATGATTCTCTTGATGTCTAGGCGCATAGAATCCCACACAGGGTATAACAAGGGATGACTTTCAAGGGATAAATGACTGATATCAATGTCTCCGAAATGTTTAGGACTACCCGTTTCGCGTTCTAGTGCATCTTGAAGATGCGTAATGCCTTGCTGTATCGCCTGAGCTGCAATCAGTTGACCTTGCTGGATCAGGACACATGTGGACTGTTCTAATCCTAAATGGACAATACAGTAAGTTTGTTCCGAAGGTGCACACATAGCAGCGAAAGTGGCTAAAGCGGCGGGTATTGCCGTCACTATTTCCGGTTCGATATGCATTTTAGACCATTGCTGAAGATGTTGCAGAATAAGATCTTTCTTGGCTGCAAGGACGGTCAATAAGGTTCCTTCATCTGTTGAACCGACTTTAATATAATCCAACACCGCATGATCTGCTGGATAGGGTAATAAAGGTTCCATTTGAAAGAGCAAAACTTCTTCAATGTCTTTCTCTTTTTTAAGCTTGATTTCCAGTGGGCGAATAAGAACTTCTTGAGTATTTAAAGTTGTAACCGTTAGCGTTTTTTGAAGGCTTTTCTGAAGATCTTGTTCGGAAGGGTTTTTGTAAAGCGGATTTACATGGTCCAAATCGACATTGAATTCAAAGTATTTGTCTAATTTGGGTTGGCCTTTCACGTAGGTGAGTTGAATGCCTTTTAGGACATTCTTTTCTAACTCAAGCCCTAATGTAATTGAGGCATCGGGTTTTTCCTGCATGCTAGGTTTCCATAGATTAAAAATGACTATTATTTGTTGGATCACGACTCTGCCTTGAGATTATAAAGGATGTTACATTTTTTGATGAGGTGATTTTAGCTATAGCCTGCATAGATTTGAGAAAATCCTAAAAATTCTAGAAAAATTAAACAATTCCTTATTTTCGCACAGATTCATATCCTTTAGACAGAAAAGGTGTTTTTTATTATAATCTTTTTAAAACTCTTGTTGCATGGTGCACAAGTTGGTTTAAATAATTTTCTGTGCTACAGAAGTTCTGAAACATACTTAAAAAGTAAACTAGACGACTATGCTTTGGCTTATCTCTATCATTGACTTGCTTTTTCAGGTTTACATGCTCATGCTTTTTGTGCGCATCCTTTCTTCTTGGGTTCCTCAATTAATGCAATACAAATTTATGCAGTTTATTGCTTTTTACACAGATCCTTATCTCAATCTTTTTCGGCGCATCATTCCTCCCTTAGGGATGATAGATATAAGCCCCATTTTTGCTTTTTTTAGTATTAGCTTGCTTAAAGATTTAATAATATTTTTGATTAGATGATAACTCCTCTTAAAAAACCTTTTAATTTAGGTTCTCTTACACTTCCGAACAATATTTTTTATGCGCCTTTGGCTGGTTGTTCAGACTATCCTTTTCGCCAAATGTCAGCTAAATATAACCCGGCCTCATGTTACTGTGAAATGGTTAAAATGGATGCTCTTGTTCGTTATGATCAGGGGACTTTCCATATCCTAGACTATGCGCGTAAGATGCATCCTATCGGAGGACAGATTTGCGGTAGTAAACCTTCCATAGCAGGTCAAGCTGCTAGAATCATTGAAGATTTAGGATTTGATGTGGTCGACCTTAATTGTGGATGTCCTGTCGATAAAGTGACTAAAGATGGCAGTGGGTCAGGGATGATGAAAAACCCTTCCTTATTGGGGAAGTCCTTGCCAATATGATTGCCGCAGTCAAAATCCCAGTAACAGTTAAAATTCGTGCAGGATGGGATGAAAATTCTATTAATGCTCCCCACATCACTCAATTGCCGAACAGGCTGGAGCTCAAGCCATATGCATTCATGGTCGTACGCGCCAGCAGGCTTATAAGGGCCGGCGAATTGGAATTGGATTAAGGATTGCAAAGAGGTGGCCAAATCCATCAAAATCATTGGTAATGGCGATATATTTGATGCTCAGGCTGCAGAAAATATGTTTGCCCATACTGGGTGTGATGCGATCCTGGTTTCCCGTGGAACATTAGGACAGCCTTGGATTATCGAAGATATAATGCGATCACTTTCTGGCGAGTCGCCCATGAAGCGAACGGTGGAAGTTTTCCGTCAAGCTTTGTATGAACATTTTGTTCCATCAGTCAGCTATCATCATGCGCGTCGTGTTGTTGTAGATATGCGACGTGTGGGATGTTGGTATTTGAAGAAATCAGCTGGCACACGAGCTTTTCGTGAACAAATCAGTCGCGCAGAATCATTAGAGCAAGTGCGTGATTTGATTCTTCATTTTCCTTTAGGGGAAATCTTGGTAGAGGGTGAGTGCGTTGAACAGGAAGAATGTAAAACAGCTTGCTGACAAACCACAAGGCCGCTCTATGAACACTTTTGATCCACGTCAAGATTTATTAGAACTCCATGTCATTGTTTGGGGGCGTGTTCAAGGTATCGGATTTAGGGTAGCAGCACGACATTATGCCCTTCAATTAGATTTACAGGGTTACGCAAAAAATTTGGATGATGGCAATGTAGAACTACTTGCACAGGGTCCTCGTGTAAAATTAGAAGAATTTCTAAAAAATCTAAAAGCGCATTTCGGTGCAGGTTATATTGCTCGTCTCGACACAAAATATCAAAAAGCTGTCAAATTGTTTGATCGTTTTGAAATAATTTGACGATTTCGTACTAATTAAGCATAGCGCGATACATGGTATCGATTATGCCTTCTATTCGACATTTTGTTTTATAGTTATTAATAAATTCATTATGTTATTTTTAATTTATTGTTTATAATATAAGTATATGCATGAATTTTTGGTAATTCAATGAATGTTAATAATAATGATAATAATAATCTGAGTACTAATAAGAATTGGGGAAAAAATCCACCAACCCGAAGATCTTTTGAAGGAAAATGTAAAAAAATTAAAGGATCTTACCGGAGAAGATATTTCGAAAATTAGTCATGCACTTTCTAAAACAACTAAAAGTGTCTTTAACTATAGTGGAGTGGAAAGTAAATTGCAGGCAAAGGCAATTCTAAAAGAAACTTTTTATAGTCCCTCACCAGAACAGAGTTTTTTTTCAAATTTAATTCAAAAAATTTATCAAAGAATGACTTATATAAATCATCGCCAGGTAGGTAAAAAAATAATTGCACAAGTCAAGACAGCACAGAAAAAATTTGGAACACGTACAAGACATGTTAAGTTTTGCCAAGACTGAACAAAACAAACTTGAAGACCATTTGATGAAGGCCCATACCCATGCAGATGATATCCAATTATCTGCAGATGAACGTAATAGTTGGGCCATTCAAGCCTGAGGATTCAAATTGATGCAAATGCCAAAAAAAAGTTTATAATTAGAAGAAGAGTTAAAAGATCAGGCTTTCGAATTGCAATATAAAAAAGAGAAACAAAGCGATTGGGAAAATTCTGAAAGCGCCAGAGTTTTTGTAGTTACTATGCATGCACTCAAAAAAAAATATCAGAAATCTATAAAAATTCGTGAAAATTTGGAACGCAAGGTGGCAGATTTAAGACATCAAAAAGATGGAGCGCTTTCAAAAACGCAGGCAGAGATGTTATTGGAGTCTGATTTAGAACAAGCTAGAGTAAATGAACAGCAACTTAAAGCAGAGTGTGAAGAATTATTTGCTGAAGATTTAAATGTAGGGACTTCAAAAGCTGAAGAAAAACTTTTAGAAAGTAAGATTACAGATTCTACTACAAAGAATAATATTCTTGTTGAAGAGTGTTTAGATTTTTTTGCCCAGAGTGAAAATAAGCAAGATACATTAGAAGCTTTAAAATTGCTTTCTAGTCTTATCTTAAATAATATAAAGCCGGGCCTATTTAGAGAGCCTGGCAGTAAGACTAAACTGGACCAAGCCACGATTTCTTTGGCAAACAATATAACACAGTTACCAGATAGTTTAAGTAAACCTTATACGGATAGTTATGCTGCGGCCGATCTTTTTAAACGTATTCTTAAACAACTAAATTTATTTAATAGCCAAGAAACTTTAACAATTAGTGTTGCAGCTAATAATAAAGATGCAAGGGCGTTGAAGAGTCAAATAGAAATAATGAATGAAACAAATAAAGAAGTGCTGCAAACTGCGATTGAAACGTATCAGGGGATATTAAGTGGGGATAAATTGTGGGAATTGAAAAATTTATTAGTAGTCGTCAACACTTTAGGTCTAGACTCAAATTCTTTTGCTTATTTAATCGAACATTATGATGATATCTTCAAGTAAAATAACCCCCTCCTTATCACTTAGGAAGATATATCGCAATCTTCCACTTCCAGAAAGCTAGTTCTAAATATACGGTTTCCATAGAGAAAATGAGAGGATAGATTTAAGTTTACATAAATGTAGCTATTTGGATACAATGAATTTAGAAAGAGATATATGACTGAACTTTACGAAATCGAGATATATAAGACTTGTGCAGGAAAAGAGCCCTTTAATGACTGGCTCAAAAGCCTAGATAAAAAATGTTTACGGTAGAATAGACGCTAGGCTAACCAGGCTTAGACAAACAGGCAATTTTGGGGTTTGTGAACCTGTTGGAGATGGCGTTTTTGAACTAAAATTTGATTTTGGCCCAGGTTATAGAGCTTATTTTGGATACAAAACTGATACATTGTTAATTCTTCTTTTTGGAGGTCTCAAGAAAGGACAACAAAGAGATATTAATAAGGCGAAAGAATATTGGATAGATTATCTTTCGTCAAAGAGAGGAAAAAAATGAGAAAGCTTAGAACTTATAAAGAATCTTTAATAGAAAGACTTAAAGACCAGGAATATGCATCCATTTACTTAAAGGCATGTTTAGAAGAAAGCTTTGAAGCGAAGGATATGGGCATTTTTCAGCTAGCTGTACGTGATGTTGTTGAAGCCTCTGGCGGAATGGGAATAATATCCTCTAAGATGGAAGTAAGCCGGGAAAGTTTTTACCGCAGCTTATCTCACAAAGGTAAAGCTAGATTTTCTACTCTTATAAATGCGATCAGAGCATGCGGTTTAGAACTTGATTTTCATCCTGCACATAACTGATCCTATAATAATTAATCGAACATTATGATGATATCTTCAAGTAAAATAACCCCCTCCTTATCACGTAGGAATATATAACGTAATTTCCACGCCACCCGATGCGCGATTGCGGACTTCAATTTTAGCATTATGCATATCAGCAATGATTTTTACTATGGCGAGGCCAAGACCTATACCTGAAGTTTCCGATCCAGGCACACGATAAAATTTTTGAAAAACAAGATGCATGGAATCTGATGGAATGCCTTTTCCTTCATCAGCTACCGACAGGCTCACCGAGTCTTCGGCTAATCTGAATCTATGAGAATCGTTTTACCGGCAGGGGAATATTCTGCGGCGTTAATAAGCAAATTGCACAACAAGAGCTCCATCAAAGCAAAATCAAAGTAAATACGTGGCATGTTTTCGTCAACGTGAACGGAAATCACATGATTTTCAAGGTTTTTTTTCAAATTAATTAAGACAGGCATCGATAAGGCCGCGGACATCATGCAATTCTTTCTTTATTTTTAAAAAACCTGAGCTTAGATGAGAGATTGCAAAAACATTATCCAAAATTCTGCTTAGGTTGTTTGAAGATTCTTCAATTTGTTGGATTTTGCGTGTATGAAGGGCGAAGTTTTTAGTTAACTCGGGGTTTTTTAATTCTTTTGCCGCACCTTTAATTGAATACAAGGGTGTACGAAATTCTGAAGAAATGGAATTAAGGATGGTATGCTGTATTTTTTCTACCTGGCTAATATATTCCTCCCGACGGTCCTTTTCTTCTCTCAGTGTCCTTTCCACGTAATTTGCGACTTCTTGACAGATGGTTTGTAGGAGATTTATTTCTTCAGGGCGAAGGGCCCTTTGTGGTACGGGACGAAAAGTCAATACACCGACCACTTCCTTATAACCTCTTAGTGGGATGTATAAATTTTTTACCGATGAAAGGGTGTCTGTTGACCAACCTGCCATTTTACCATTATCGAAGACCCTATTTCGCCACGGCTTTCTCTTTTTCATCATTTAAAAGTCCAGAGGTATTGTTGAATATTAAGCCTTTTTCTACGTCTTTTAAAAGAATCTCTGATTCACCCGCCAAAATCATATTTAAACGATTACAAATAGACGCAAATAGCTCTTTACTAAACGGTGCTGTTGCAATTTCCCGTACAATTTCATAAAGAATCAAAGTTTTTTCTTCATGCCTACGTAAAAGTCTTTCGCGTGAGCGTATCCGTTCATTCAACAAACTTAAAACAAGTGCAGCAACGTAAAATGAAATAAATAAAGCAATTTCACTTGTCCCAACAAAAATAGCGCCTGAAGGCGCGGTGAAAATAAATCCCCAAATAAGGGAAAATAGAACAGCAGATAGTAATATTGGCCCGCTATTAAAAAACAGGCTTAACCCAATAATGGATAGCAAAAAAATAAAACCCACAATTTGATAGCTAATATAAGATGGCGACAGTAAATCGCAAATACCGCCAATCGTAAAAATAAAAAATGTAATCCACCAATAATCAGAGGGGCGACTTGTAAAATCCATGTTTAAGAATTTAGGAGCTTTTGCAGGAAATGCTTTATCCTCACGAATGATATGCACATCTATATTACTGTTTTCATTGATCATTGTATCGATGAGATTCTTCTCGCCAAAAAGCCTTTTAAGGAAATGACTTTTTTGTGAACGTCCAATAATGATTTGTGTGACATTTTTTTGCTTAGCTACTCTTTGCAAAGCTTTTCCAATGTCAATATCTGTGGCATTCATGATCTCTGCGCCAAGTTCTCGCGCAAGTTCTAAATTTTTGACTAGCTGCTCATTTTCCTTTTCGTTAAGTTTATTTCCTGTATCGACATGTAAAACAATCCAAGGCGCATCTAAAATAAAAGCATAGCGTCGTGCTGTACGAATGAGCTGTTGTGAATTTGGTGTGTGGTCTACAGCAACCATGAGCCGTTCGGAAGTTTTCCATAATCTAGCTTCTTCTTTAGGAAGCAAACCATGCAGGTCATGATCGACTTTTTCTGCGGTGATCCTTAAGGCAATTTCACGTAAAGCAGTTAAACGATCCACTTGAAAAAAGTTTCTTGCTGCGATTTCAGATTGCGTGCCAATATACACTTTTCCTTCTTTAAGCCTTTTAAGAAGTTCAGTGGGTGTGATGTCGACTAATTCAATTTGTGAAGCTTTCTCTAAAATACTATCCGGAACTGTTTCTCGGATGGAAATACCCGTAATTTCTTCCACAACGTCTTTGCGGCTTTCCATATGCTGAACATTTAAAGTGGTGTAAACGTCAATACCCGCTTCTAGAAGTTCATTCACATCTTGCCAACGTTTTAAATGACGGGATCCGGGGACATTGGTATGAGCCAATTCATCAATAAGAACAATTTGAGGATGACGTCTAAGAATGGAGTCGATATCGAGTTCTTTGAAAACACTTCCTTTATACGTGATAGATTTTTCTGGGATCACTGCGAGTCCTTCCGTGAGAGCATCCGTTTCTTTCCTTCCATGAGTGTTAACCGTACCAATGACAATATCCACGCCTTCAGCATTTCTTTGCTGAGCATCCTCTAGCATTGTGTAAGTTTTTCCCACCCTGGCGGACATACCGAAAAAAATTTTTAGCTTTCCCCCCTTGCTTTTTTCTTCTTCGAGTTTAATGACGTGCAGTAAAGCTTCTGGATCGGGTCGATTTTCTTCAACCATTGTATTCATCTCTATTTTGTTTTTTTATTAGGTTTGACCAAGTTGTGTCTTAAAGGCTGAAATCCTTTTGGCACAATGCCTCGTAATCTGTAAAATAAACACGCATTAATTTTTATATAGCAAATAAATAAATAATTTTACAGTTTACTATTACGAACAGATGGTCATTTTCATTTATTTTCCTTTGCAAATTCGTCAAGTTTAAGGTTAAGCATTAAAACATTGACGTACCTTTCACCAAATAACTTACTATAAGACTTGTCGATGCTGTTATTAATCAGTTCCTCTATTTTTAGTACCATTGCATTGCCATTCAAAGCACGAGCTTTGGCAACCCTTGCCAATTGGAAATAAGCGGTCCCGAGACTAATATGAGGATCTATTCCACTTCCGGATGCACAGATCAATTCTGTGGGGATAAGGGATAAGTTTTGAATACCGTGCGCTTGTGCAATTCTAAAACGTCGCTTTTGAATAAGGACTTGAAGTTTAGTACTCGTTGGTCCCAAATTACTTGCTGCCGCCGGAAGTGTTGCATAATTCACTGTGGAGGGACGTCCCCAAAAATAACGATCACTTGTGAATTGTTGTCCGACAAGTTTAGATCCGATAGGTTTTTCATTATGATATATAATGCTTCCTTGGGCTCTTTTAGGCATGGTTAAATTGGCGATCATTAGTATGACCAGCGGATAAATAAAACCTGTCAAAACAGTCATGCAAATGACCATTTTCAGACTTTGCCAAAAAATTTGCATTAGAGAATTCCTAGATATCTAATTAATAGGTCTAACATTTTTATAAAAATAAAGGGGCAAAGAAGACCACCAAGTCCAAAGATAACCAGATTACTTTTCAAAAGGGAAGATGTTTTCTGAGCTTTATAATTGACCCCCTTGAGAGCTAAGGGAATAAGCGAAACAATAATTAATGCGTTAAATATGATGGTGCTTAATATTGCACTATGAGGCGAACTTAATTGCATGATATTCAATACTTCCAAGGATCCGAAAGGTGATTCTTTCGAAGGATAAATGTTACTAAATAGAGCAGGAAGTATGGCAAAATATTTAGCTACATCATTAGCGATACTAAAGGTTGTCAATGCCCCGCGTGTAATTAAAAGCTGTTTGCCTATTTCGACAATCTCAATCAATTTGGTCGGATTATTATCTAGGTCAACCATATTCCCGGCATCACGGGAGGCTTGAGTGCCTGTATTCATGGCCACACCCACATCGGCTTGTGCTAACGCCGGAGCATCATTGGTTCCATCTCCAGCCATGGCAACTAAATGACCGGCATTTTGTTCCATTTTAATCCTTGTAAGTTTCATTTCCGGAGTCGCCTCCGCCATAAAATCATCTACACCAGCTTCAGCAGCTATGGCAGCAGCAGTTAATGGATTGTCACCTGTCACCATAATTGTACGGATTCCTATTCGGCGCAGCTCGGCAAAACGCTCTTTGATTCCTCCCTTCAGAATATCTTTTAAAACAATAAAACCCAGAATTTTATTGTTAAGGCTTACTAATAGGGGAATCTGTCCTAACTTGGCAATCGCATTCGTCTGTAGATTAATTTCTGGAGGTATCATACCCCCAATTGACGAAATATATGCGTACATGGCATCCACTGCTCCTTTGCGTATGCTAGTTGTCACATTTTTTTGTTTATCATAAATGTCTATACCACTCATACGTGTTGTCGCTGAGAAAGGGAAAAATTTCGATTTTCCTGTGGGTAGCGTTTCGCTACGCATTTTGAATTTTTCTTTAGCCAAAATAACAATGGACCTACCTTCATGTGTGTCATCTGATAAAGAAGCCAACTGGGCTGCTTCGGCTAGTTCAGTTTCGCTCACTCCTGGGGCCGGAATAAACTCTGTAGCCGCACGATCTCCCAAAGTAATGGTTCCTGTTTTATCTAAAAGTAGGACATCCACATCACCTGCGGCTTCAACAGCCTTGCCGCTTTTGGCTATAACATTTCTGTTAATAAGTCTATCCATGCCAGCAATACTTGCAGCATTGAGCAATCCACTGATTGTTGTTGGAATTATACATACAAAAAGCCCTGTAAGGATCGGCACAGTGATGATTTTAATAAGCGTTGGGTTTAAATTAATTTCATAATAATAGCTGAAAAATGGCAGCGTTACAACGACCATAAGGAAAATTAATGTTAAGCCCGACAGCACAATATTAAGAGCCACTTCTGTGGGGGTTTTTTGCCTTTTAGTTCCTTCAATTAAGGAAATAATGCGATCCAAAAAACTGTATCCAGGCCGAGAAGTAATTAGAATGACAATTTTATCACTGACCACCTTTGTCCCTACCGTGACAGCACTTCTATCTCCTCCGCTTTCTCGAATGACGGGAGCTGATTCTCCTGTTATAGCTGATTCATCGACAGTGGCGATGCCCTCGACGATTTCTCCATCGACAGGAATAATATCGTTTGCTCTGCAAACGACTAAATCGCCTTTACGCAGTGCATTCGTTTGAACCATTGTTTCCTTACCGTTGTTGAGTAGGCATGCGAAAGTTTGGGATTGAGACTGCCTTAGAAAGGCCGTCTGAGCTTTACCTCTGCCTTCGGCTAACGCTTCTGCAAAATTTGCAAACAGTACTGTAAACCATAACCAAATGCTAATTTGAAGATTAAAAGCAAAATGTTTCTCTTCATAAAAACGGGTAAAGGTACATATTGTTGTAATAATAGCGGCAATGTAGGTCACGAAAATGACTGGTGTCTTTATCTGGGATAGTGGATTTAATTTGATAATTGCCGCTTTCATGGCTTGGATAAAAACGAGATAATTGAATAATGGTTGTCTGCTATCTTTCATATTTTAAAATGTTTCGCCTCTGATCATTGATAGGTGCTCAAAAATCGGGCCTAATAATAAAGCAGGAAAAAATGAAAGGGTTCCTAAAATGAAAATAATAAGGGTTAAGACAAATCCAAACAGCAAAGTATCTGTATCAAGAGAGCCTTGCATAGGAAGATAATAGCGCTTTTCGCCCACGCATCCTCCGATGGCGATTGTAGGAATAATCACAGATAACCTTCCAATGATCATTGTGAGACCTAAAACAATATTGTAGTAAGATGTATTGGTTTTTAGGCCATTGAATGCGCTTCCATTGTTGCTAGCCGCTGAAGTAAAAGCATAAAGGATTTCAGAAAATCCATGGGGTCCCTTTTGAGAAATGGAAGAGATCGATGGAGGTAATATACAGGTGATTGCAGTCCCCATGAGGATTAAGGTGCATGGCGTCAAAATGGAAAGAACCACCCAAGAAATCTCGCATTTTCCAATTTTTTTTCCTAAGTATTCTGGAGAACGACCCACCATCAATCCAGCCAAAAAAACAGTCAGCAAGACAAATTTTAGCAGATTGCACATGCCTGTTCCGATACCACCCATCACTAGTTCCCCTACCATCATATTAAACAAGGCGATTCCTCCCGTTAAAGGGGCTAGGCTTGAAAGCGATGCGTTACTCGATCCGTTGGATGTCATAGTTGTACTCATTGTCCAAAATGAACTATTTGAAACTTGTAAACGCGTCTCTATACCTTCAAGATTAAGTGAAAGATCAAGGGCTGGATTCGACTGTGAAATGGCAATGCCTGAGGCACAAATTGAAACGACCCAAAAGCCTACAATTACATAAAAAAGAATAATCCCATGTTTAAACGAATGAATTAAATACCCAAAGGTAAGTGCTAGGCTTGCCGGAATAAGTACAATAGCCAAATGTTCGAAATAATTTGAAAATGTGGTGGGGTTTTCTAAGGGATGTGCACTGTTAACTCCAAAGAACCCTCCCCCATTGCTTCCTAATTGTTTGATGGCAATTTGTGAGGCTGCAGGACCTAATGGAATGACCTGTTTTTCATTTTCTAAGGTCGTCACTTCAAGGTTGGGCTTCAATGTTTGAATAACTCCTTGGCTCACTAGGAAAACAGCCAAGAGCAAACTTAACGGAAGAAGAATGTAGACCACAGTACGAACTAAATCGGTCCAAAAGTTTCCAAATTTTTCGGTTTGTTTCCTATTAAAACCACGAATCAACGTAAGCAGGGCTCCCATGCCAGTTGCAGCACTGGTAAAGTTTTGAGTCGTCAGTCCCGCCATTTTTGAAAAATAACTTAAAGTCGTCTCAGCGCTATAAGCTTGCCAATTTGTGTTGGTGGTAAAACTCGCAGCGGAATTAAATGCAATATCCCAGGGAACACCAGACAAATTTTGTGGATTCAAAGGCAGATAGTTTTGCAGAGCAAGTATCAAAAAAAAGAAGATAAAACCAAGAAAATTAAATGACAAAACTGCATGGAGATATTCTCTCCAAGACATTTCTTGCGCAGGATCGATTTTGCAGAATCGATAACAGAGATTTTCTAGCCATTTAAACACGGGTGTAAGAAAGGTAGGCTTGCCTTCTAAAACAAACGCCATATATTTTCCAATAGGAGGCGAAATTAACACGATAAGAATGATAAAAATAAGGATTTGGGACCAGTCAATGATGGACATTAGAATTTTTCCGGGTAGACTAATGTATAGATCAGGTAAACAAAAATACATGCAGCCGCAAATGCGGCTAAGGCAAACTCAAATGTCATAAATATTTTCTTATAAATTTAATGTTTGTATTAACTCCATTCCTCGAATTTGTCAATGCTTTGTTACACAATTGATCATAGGCAGTCTTTTAACTTGAAATTTAACAAATACATCCCTATCATTCTTAATTTATTATAAATAAATAAGGTTTTTTTATGGCGGTAGCAGGCATGCATCCTTTATTTCCGTTAGCAGCGGAAGGGCGTGAAATTCTCATCGAAACTCAAAGAAATTTTGCAAAGGACATCAATCAAAAAAAGAAATTCGAAAGCGAAATAAAACTTTTTGGACAAAAGATAGATGAATTTGCCCAGCAATATCAAGCTATAGGACATGGGGCGCTTATTTATAAGTGGGAAGATCACGAAATAATTCAATACGTCACTAAAGATATATATCAAGGGGATGATGATCAAAACGATGGTAATGAGGGTGCTGGTGACTGCAGTTTAAAAGCTTATATAGCTATAGCTCAAGATTATTTTAATGAAAGAATTAAAGAATTAGCTAAAAAAATTGAAAACATTGACCAGGTCCGCTCTGACAAGATTGAACAGTTTTTGAAGTGTGAATTATTTAAAATATCTAAAACTAAAGGTATTGAGCATTTCGATGCGATTGAACCTGAAATGTATTGTGAAATTGCTAAATCTCTTCAAATGAAACTTGAAGGTAAACTTTTGAACGGCCTACTAATTAGCCAGGGCGATAAAGATACCCCCGCTTACAAGGCAAAAAAGAAGGCAAAAAATCCAAAAGTAATCAATCAGGTAAAAGAAGAAAACTTACAGGAGCAGCCTAAACTTGACTTAATACAATCAAGCAAAAAGATAGAAATCAAAAAACCTGAAAATAGGATTATTGAGGCCATAATTGTTAAAAAAGATGAGCCTAAGGCTGATCTGATTCTGGACCCCAAACATCTAGCTTCTATGATAGAACCCTATCCAATTCTTCCAAAATTAGCAGAAAAAAATGCTAAGAAGCTACAAGAAATCCTTAATGATTCAAAGGATCAAAAACATAATATTTTTTTTGATGTCAAAGTGTTAGAGAATCTTAAAGTAGATAAGCAATATCAGGTAAGGACTGCTCCACCCAAAGAAAGTACTCAACCTCCCATGCCTAAATTAGAGAAAAAAATTGTTGAACACAAAGAACCTCAGAAAAATCTAGTAGAACAAAAATTTGCTTTGCAACCGAATAAAACATCGATCTGCAAAAAGCTTTTTAATATATTAACATGGCCCTTCTTTCAGATAATAAATTTATTTAAGCGTCTATTTAAGTGGGTATCAGAATAATTACAATTTAAAATAAATCATTGAATTGGTAGATTTCTGCTTTAAAAAGAAAGCGGTGCTACAGTGTTCAATGAAGAAATCCTTTCAACTTATAAAATTCTTTACGATGTCGTTATCCCGGATCTAGACTATTTCATTCGCCAAATAGACTGTAGGGATGGCTGTCCCGTTAACACAGATCCACGCGCCTACATGATCGCCTTACATTCTGGAAATCTTTTGGAAGGTTATAAGATCGCTCGCGGCCCTAATCCTTTTGCCTCTATTTGTGGAATGATCTGCGGTGCACCGTGTGAGAGTACATGTCGACGAGATCGTGTCGATAAAACACTGACTATACGCGCACAAAAACGTTACCTCGATGAATGGTTTGGGTTGGGTGAAGAGGCTCATATAAAATCTTTAGAAATGAGTTATGCAAGAGGGTCTACACATCCTACTCCTAATGGTTTAAAAGTCGCTTGTATTGGTGCCGGGGTTGCTTCATTCACAGCCGCGCATGACCTTTTACGGCTAGGCTATGCTGTGGATATCTATGAGATGATGCGCCTTCCGGGTGGGATGCTAGTATACGGCGTTCCCACTTATCGATTGAAAAATGAGATAGCTTTTAATGAATGTTACGCCATTGAATACTTGGGCGCAAAAATGCATTATAACATGAAAGTCGGACGAGATATTACCTTAACTGAACTTCAGGAAAAATATGATGCTGTCTTCATAGGGGTGGGTTTATGGAAGTCACGCGAGTTACCTATCCCTGGCGCCGATGCTCCTGACATCATCCGCGGAATTGAATATTTGCGCGTGCGTTGCGTAGGAGAAAAATGGAAAATTGGTGAACATCTTATTGTCATTGGGGGCGGTAATGTAGCTTTCGATGTAGCTAGAACTTCAGTGCGTAATGGAGCTAAAACCATTACGATGGTCTGTTTAGAATCGAGAGACGAACAAACAGCTGATGAATTTGAAATCGAAGATGGAATGGAAGAGGGAATCACAATTCATAATCGTCTAGCTCCTTTAGCTGTAGAAAGGGACAATCAGGGAAGAATCACTGGATTACGTGTTCAAAAGATCTATTCACTTTTTGATTATACTGGGCGATTTGCCCCTAAACCTGTGCCTGATTCAGAATTTGTCATTCCATGCGATTCAATAGCGTTGGCTATTGGCCAAGCTATGGATATGTCATTATTCGATGGGTGGGACAAAAAAGAATTGTTAAAAATCGATCGTGGTTTAATTAAGACCGAACGTGGAACTTGTCGAACAACGGTGCCTGGAATTTATGCAGGAGGAGATGCTGCCTTTGGTCCTGCCCTCTTTATAACTGCCATACGCCATGGTCAAGAAGCTGCACGTTCTATAGATAGTGATCTTCGTGGCACAACGCCTTATCAAGAATTTGTTGGGGAATTCACTGAGATTTCCCCTATGAGGGATAAGACTTATTTACATACAAAATGGGCACTTCCGACGATGCAGCCCCCTGCTATCCGCATTAAAAATGAAAATATGGTAGAAAATAACTATACATATGAAGAGGCACATCAGCAAGCAAATCGTTGTCTACAATGTCATGTCAGCCCCGTTTTTGATGGATCTTTGTGCATCAAATGTAATGGATGTGTCGATGTATGCCCTTGTAATTGTTTAAAGCAGGTACCAGTGAGCATGGTGAATTTAGATGCCGCCGACGGTAAAATGCGACGCGCGGTTGATAATTTTTATGGAGTGAATTCTTCAATGATGTCCGATGAAGAATTAGGAGTGATGGGAACTGTCATGATGAAAGATGAGGATTTATGTATACGCTGTGGTTTGTGCGCTGAAAAATGTCCGACTCAGGCTGTCACGATGGATGCAATGAATTATTCTTTCCGATGGATAGGATAAAAAATGTATTGGTATTTATTAAGTACCATATTACTTTCGTTTTGCGGATTAATCACTTTTATTTATTTTGCTCGTAAGGGCCAATTCGAAGATTTTGAAGATGTAAAATATCAGATGTTTAGAGAGGAAGAGGAGAAGTAGTTTAGAAAATGCCGAAATATCGTAATTCACTCAACGTTGATCCTAATAGCAATGATCCCGCCATTTCGCGCCGTTCCTTTTTAGCTTTAATGGGAGTGGGAGTTTGTGTGCTGGGCGTAGGTTCGCTTACAAACGCTATCTCTGCTTGGATTTTTGTATCCCAATGCCATGAAGATACCTCCAAGCGTGTTTTCTCTGGGAAGGCCAAGCGAAGTGTTATCTCATGATGGTAAAGTTTTTTTTGCCCCACAAAAAATTTTTATTGAAACCCTATCAGGAAAAGTGCGCGTCCAAACTGCTGTATGCACTCATTTAGGGTGTACTGTTAATATGACAGACACAGGTTATGCCTGTCCCTGCCATGGATCTACTTATGATAGACATGGACGAAATACAGGGGGGCCAGCACCTCTTCCACTAGTCTATTTTATATGTTCACAAGGCGCTTCAGGAGATATTATGGTAGACAAACAGAAAACGACCCTCGATTGGGAATCCGCATGGTTTACACCTAAATAGGAATAGAATAATATGGAAGCTTTTAAAGGACGGCCTCGGGAATCGTGGCCAGAGTATCTGGCTAATCTGCCTCGAATGTTTGTTAAGTCAATATTTCGTCACAACTATCCCAATAATGACGTAGATCGTTCTGAAATTGTCTTCAAAAATTTCTTCTTACATTTCCATCCGGTAAAATGTCACAAACATTCCTTAGACCCTTTCTATACTTTGGGACTAGGAGCTATTACAACAAGCCTATTTTTGTTACTAGTTTTCACAGGTATCGTTTTAATGTTTTACTATATTCCATCTGAAGATAGAGCTTACACAATCATGAAAGATTGGCAGGATACTACTCCTTTCGCGATGATGTACCGCAATATGCATCGTTGGAGTGCCCATATGATGGTACTCTTTGTCTTTCTGCATATGTCACGGGTCTTTTATACAGGAAGCTACAAAGGCACACGTCGTTTTAATTGGGTTGTCGGCGTCATGTTGATGTTTCTTACTTTAGTACTTTCTTTTACGGGTTATCTTTTACCCTGGGATCAGCTGGCCTTTTGGGCAATCACGGTTGGAACAAATATTGCAGGTTATGTGCCAAACCTGCCCGGTTTTGAGTACAATGTAAATAGAGTCATGTTACTTGCCTCAAATAACGTAGGACAAGACGCTTTAATTCGATTTTATGTATTTCATGTAGCGCTTCTACCTACTTTGGCGGGCCTGTTGATTGGAGTGCATTTTTGGCGCATTCGCAAAGATGGCGGCCTTTCCCGTCCTCCCGATCAAATCCGTCCGGATCCCTATCGTGTTGTTCAGCGTTCAGATACTAAGGAATCTTTTGCGCCTGGTGTGAAACGTACTTATGGTTTAATGGAATTAGTTCGCGGGACATGTCCAACGGTTGACAAAGGGCCTTACAATTTTGTGTTTACTTGGCCTAATCTCTTGCGTGCGGAATTAGTAGCCTTTTTATTTACATTAGTATTGGTGCTTGGTTTGTCTTTCATTAATGCACCTTTAGAGGAGCCAGCGGATCCAACTAAGCCCACAAATCCTTCTAAAGCTCCTTGGTATTTTTTAGGATTACAGGAAATGGTAGCTTACAATGCTTTCTGGGGAGGCGTTGCCATTCCAGGGGGAATCGTTGTCGGATTGATGCTCATCCCCTATCTAGACCGCAACCCTCATGGTTCAGGCGTTTGGTTTCATCGCAGCCGTTATTTAGCCATTTTTTTATATACAGCTTTTATGGTATGGCAGGCAGCATTAATTATCATTGGAACTTATTTTAGAGGAGCGAACTGGGGATGGGTCTGGCCTTGGACAGAGAATTTTGCGAGACATTAAAACAATATGCTAAGAAAGGTTGCTGATTAGAAAATGCGCTCCAATTATTATCAACTAGCTTTAATTTTTTTCGGAACTATTGCTACAGCATTTTTTGGTGTTTTTGTTTATCGCGAACTTTATCCCGAATATCGCATTTTTCAGGACAAATATATAGCTTTAGAGCAGTTCCAATCAACCTATACCCATAAGCCTCCTCCAGATTTTACGACTGGTGTTAAACAAATCCTTTTAGAAACTCCTGACAATGGACCTCCTATTATTGATAGATGTACTTCCTGCCATGTTGCTTTGGACATTCCTTATTTTTCACCTACAAAAATAGCTTATGATATTAACGGGAAAATGATTTTAGATGAGAAAGGCATTCCCCTAAAGATTCCTAACGAAGAGTATATATGGGGAAAGTTGGATCAACGCATGGCAGAGCTAACAGATGCTCAAGTGAATGATCAACTTAAATCTCAAGGTCAAATTTCCGTCGTCACAGCACGGTTAAATGAAGCACAACAATTGAAATCGTTAAAAACGGCGAATATTAATGATCAGACTTATGATATGACTAAAGTTTTAGCTATGCATCCTTTAATAGGACGCGAAACACGAGCCTTTGAATATCATCCTGTAACAGATTATGGTTGCACTTCTTGTCATGGAGGCAATGGTCGTGCATTAACCGTAGATAAAGCGCATGGACCTGTGTTTGATGGACAATATGCTATCGAATATAGAGGTCCTGAGCCGAAATTCTTAGAGACAGATCCTGATAATGATCCTCAGTTTGCGCAAGTATTCAATCACAAACCCGGTGATGAGCTAGTATTTCAAACTACACCCATTCTTGTTGGTAATCTCATCCAAGCCAATTGCATGCAATGTCATCAGAGAGGAGATCAGAGTATTTTAGGAGCTTTGGACAAGGCCCAAGGTGTTTCAAGCAGAACTGAAAAGATCGTCGACGCAATAGCCATTTCCTATGAAAATGCTTTGAATTCGCTGGTAGCATTATTGAAACTGAAGAGACAAATTCAACAAAATGGTTTTAATGAGTCAGTCAAGGAAATCAAACAGCAGCTAGATAACTATCTGGTACCCTCGGAAGAAAGACCCGAGGAGGAGTCTCAACTCGATTTTCTTATGCAGAGCGTTCAGCCTAACTCTGATGATCAAAAGCTCACACAACAAACACTGAATAAATTGAATCACGAAATAGAAGACATGCTGGGTTCATTAGAATTAACTAATCTACTAAATACTAAGCTAAAAGATAATGCCTCTATTAGGGAAGTTGTAAAGAAATTTATTAAAGAAAATCAGACAAACCCTGAAGCAAAAGGTACTTTGTTTGCCAAAGCCAACGAGTTGGAATTGCAACAAGCATTATTCCAACACGTACGCAATACTGAAAACTCCTTTTCAAAGGCTGTTGGCGACCAAAAAGTCATGAATGCCATTCAAACAGATGTCGATAGACTTACAGAATCGTATCAAAGAGGTAAGGAACTCTATATTGAACAAGCTTGTTATGCCTGTCATCGCATTTCAGGTTTTGCGCGTGGTGGTGTTGGGCCAGAATTAACTAAAATTGGCAAAAATTATCCTTGGTATATCAAGCATCATATTGTCTGGCCTCAGGGAGACCTTCCGACTTCGACAATGCCTAATACAAGATTAGACCATGAAGAGATAGAACCTTTGATGACTTTTCTTTTGGCTCAGCGTGGACCCAACAATACTTTATCTAAAACTGAGTATAAGAATGCATTGACTGAGTGGGAGTCCGGCAAAGCATTACCTTGGGAAAAGCCGATCACTCCTGCGCAGATGTATGACTTGCGCTACTCCATGACAGTTTTTGCTACAGAGGGATGTGCCTCTTGCCATCGTCTCAAAGGTTTTCAATCTGATGTAGGTTATAAAGTAGAAAAGGACAAAACAAATCCTGTGACTTTCGACACACTGTTTCATGAACGAGAATGGTTTAACAAACTTTTTCCCGAAGAATTGATGGGTAGCCAAATTGTACATGCATTGGACACACATGCCAAAGAAATTGATCAGCATATTGTTGACGGAGTGCGTCAAGGCTCGATTCTGGAAGAAATTGATAAAAAATTTCCGCAGGATATAGAAAGTTTTTATTCTAATTTTAGATTTGCCGCACGTGCCAAAGATCATGATTTTAAGACATTAGCAGAAAATGAAAAAGACCCGATAAAAAAGAAGCAAATTTTAGATCAACTTGATGCATACAAAAAGCGCCTCAAAAGGGTGCTGATGATTTATATACAAGAATATGGTCTGGGTCGGCTCATTGGGCCGCGTCCTAATTGGTCAGGCATCTATCGTAGTGATGCCTGGCTTATGGAACATTTTCAAAAGCCTACTTCGCGCATTGCTCGATCGATCATGCCGGTTTTTCCCTTTGACGACACTAAATTCTATGCTTTGACGCATATGCTGAACGTATTAGGTAAACAGAACCGAGATTGGGATAGACAATTGTGGGAGACGCGGGGTTTCAATCCCGCCGTGGCTTATCAAATTCATTGTTCTCAATGTCATGGTGAATATTTGGGAGGGAATGGCCCTGTCTCGGTTTGGATTTATCCTATTCCAAAAAATTTACGCAATGCGGAATTTTTACGCCAATATACTCTACAGAGAGTCAAAGATTCTATCACGCATGGTGTAAAGGGCACGCCCATGCCCCCTTGGGGGGAAGTGGCGCCTGGGAAACCTACAACAAAAGATGGTATTCCGGTGCTAACAAAAGCAGAAATTGATCAGCTATCGGAATGGATATTTTCTTCATTACCGGGCGGTACTGTCATTCAGCATCCTGAGGATGTTCCTAAGTGGAACTATCAACCGCAAGATGTCATTAAAGAAATGCAGGAAGAAGGTCAACAGTTGAAAAGTGAAAAGCAAGATCCTCTCTCGTTCTCCTTTGATCATTTATTTAATTTATTCCGCCTTTCCATCCAATATCCAATAGCATCTATTAACGTTAGATTATTATGCTTTTATTTGGCAGCTGTTCCAACAAAGACAGCAGTAAGAAATAATGTAATTGAAATGCATGTGAATGATATTTTTGACATGGTGCCCAACCCTTCAGGGTCTCCAGACCGACAGTCCTATTTCATTAAATCTAAATTTTATACTCCTTCTAATATTGAAGCCGGCAAAAATTTTTTCGATATCAACTGTGCGGTATGTCATGGTGCAGAAGCAGATGGTATGGGAGCTCGAGCAGCTGTCATGCAAGAAGCCAAGCCTAGGATGTTGACCAATTTAGATTGGTTAGATGCACATGATGATCTCTATCTATTACGTTCCATCAAGTATGGCGTGCCAGGCACCTCTATGGTGGCCTGGGGTGATCAAACTAATTCTTTATTGCGCATGCAGCTTGTCATTTACATTCGTAGCTTAAGTACTGATTTGAAGCGCCGGAAACAACTGGATGATGCATTATATCCAGCGTTTGACTCAATTAACTACCAGATTGACACAATGCGCGTTCGCGAGGTTAATATTATATCTCAAAATCAAAAAGAACTAGAGGCTGCTCAAGATCTTCAACAAAAATTATTTAATGAAGCTCAATCTAATCCTTCCTTGCAAAAAGATGCCTTAGAAGCCTATCAAAAACAACTGGAAGTGTTAGAGAAGTTAAATAAAGAAAGGAAAAAGGACGACATTCTCGTTCACTTGAAGGAATTAATAAATAAAGAAAAAAAAATTTATACAAATCTAGGATCAATTATATTGGCTAGCAAAATAGACGGCCAAATTTATCAAACTTATTTACAAATTTTAAGTCTTTTTTCTGATCAATTCATTTTGCAGGATAACAAATGGACGACGCTTGAAAACCCGAAGAGAGAAGAAAAAGTAAGAGAACTTAAACAAAAAATCCTGGATGAATGTAATCTCCAGATAGCCATTTTGAAAGAAAATCAAAAGTTAATCTTAGCGAAAATGGATTCTGCACAGAGAAAAGCCGATTTAGATGACGTAGAGTCTAAACTAAAAACTTTGAATGAATTCAAAGATAAGTTGGAAACCGGATTCCAACAGGCTTATGAATTGCGACAACAGCAAATGACATTAGTGGGAAAATATACTACACAAAATAGCTGATGGATTGGATTTTCGACGAAATGAAACTTAATGCTTCCCTATTTTGTGAACAATCAGAATAAAGTGTGGACAACATGACAAAACACGATGATTTAACCGTCAAACTCATGCTTTATCCAGCAATCATATTTATGATTACTGGAATGTTTTTTGGCGTTTATATTGCCTTTAATGGTTTTATATTTCCCGATTATTTTTCAGGAGAATACATGCACTTTGGCCGAGTGCGGCCCGTGCATGTCGGTAACGTAGCCTTTCTCTGGCTTCTTTCTGCCGATGTAGCGTTGATGTACTATTTTGTTCCCCGACTTTGTGGAGTTCCTTTGTGGAGTCCGAACGCATGGCGTATAGTCTCGGCAGGGATTTGGTGGTCTGCATTGATTATTGGAGTTTATTCCTACCCTTTAGGAACTAATTTTGGATGGGAGTATGCTGAATTACCTAATTGGGTCGGTTGGATTCCAGTAAAAATATGTTTACTACCGCATGGATTTGGTGACTATTAATTTATTTATGACAATTGCGCCGCAAGTATGAAAAAATGTATGTGTCCCTTTGGTATGCGATGGGTACATTAATCTGGACAACTTTTACATATATAACAGGTAGTTATGGCGATTAATTGGGTACCTGAAGGAATTTCTCGAGTCAACGTGAGCTGGTTTTATATTCATAACCTTGTGGGGTTAATATACACTCCCATGGGCCTGGCAGCAGCTTATTACTTTCTGCCTAAACTAGCCAATACCCCCATATATAGCCATCGCTTATCCATGATAGGATTTTGGTCCATAGCCTTTGTCTACGCTTGGGTAGGCACTCATCATATGCTTCATGGGCCCATTTCGCAATGGATGCAAACGACTATCTATAATTTTTTCTATCTGGCTTTTTATTCCTGTGTGGACTGTAGTAGCCAATCTTTTCCATACATTAGATGGATCATTGGAAGGCCATTGTGCAAAGCGCCCCCATACGCTTTCTCATGATGGGTAATATTTTCTATTTAATAACATGCGTACAAGGGCCCTTAATGGCTTTACGAAACGTCGCTGAAATTACATCTAAAACAGATTGGATCATTGGCCACTCCCATATATCGCTCTATGCGACGTTTACTTTTTTTGCGATTGCAGGAATTTATCAGGCGATCCCCGTTCTTACCAAAAAGCCCCTTTGGTCGGATCGGTTAGCAAATTGGCATTTTTCATTGAACCTTTTAGGGAGCATTCCTTTTATAGCTTCTTTGTGGCTGGGGGTTTTTGGCAAGGAATGCTATGGGCTACTTGGGCAGATGGAACTAGCTTTGCTGAATATCATAATAACCTTACTGCATTATCATTTTTAGATACAATTGCAGAAATGCGTCCCTGGTGGATTATGAGGGCTATTGGTGGATTGATAGTCCTTTTTGCGAACATTTTGTTTGCCATCAATATGTTTAATACGATTATTCTTAAACCTGTCCCTAAAGTCGAAGTGGCGCATATATAGGATTTTCTGATGAAGAATATGGAAAAAAATCATTCTGGGACTAATAAACCCCAAGAACATAAAAAAAATGCAATTTATCATATTGAAAAATCCGCCGTAGTAACAATCATTGGCATCATGATCCTTTTTTCGTTTTCTATTTTTATCATCCTTCTCATGCCTAGGCATGTAGACCCTACCTGGTCACAGCCAAGCAGCCGGTACCAAGTACAGATGTATGAAATGGCGGACCCTAATTTTTATATTAGCAGTGCACCAACGGGCGACTACAATCATCAGTTTGTCTATCATTTAAAGAAAAACTTTACCTTATTAAGTTTTCAAGAGACTCAAGTTTTACGTATTATCGCGCCGAAAGATTTAGAAAAATATGTCACGCGTTTAGGCGATAAACCTTTAAAAACTGACATCCAAAGTTTTGCTATTACGAAGCCCTACTGATACTACGCAAGCTGACAAGATGCGTAAAAGTCTGCAAGTGAAGTGGGAAGAAGAACATCCTCGTTGGAAAGAGAGGGCTGGCTAAACCTGATTTCGAAATTCTTGAATTATTTGAGCTTTCGGGCAATGAAGCCTTTGGCTATGTACATACAGATGGAATTTTAGAAAACTGGGTAGACACAGATTTCAAAATTTTAGATGAATCCACCCAGCAGCCCTTTCATGCTGAAGAAGGTGTGTTTTACATCAATTGTCCACAGGAATACCGTGTAGCCTACTTTACCACTCTAGAGGGTAACCAGGCCTGGAGGTACGATCCAGATGGAAAAAAAATATCTGATTTAGAAGAACTTAAGGGGCCTTTATTAGGATTTAGATCCAGGCAAGAGCTTATTTTGGAAGGCGAACATATTTATGCGATCGAAGGTTGCTGGTATTGTCACACGGATCAGACGCGCACGTTAGTTCAGGATGTTGTATTGAATGGATCAGACTCCTATCCAGCACCCCCTTCTTCCGCTAATGAATATATCTATCAAAAAATCACTTTTCCCGGGACAAGACGCATTGGCCCTGACTTATCACGTACAGGAATTAAACGTCCCAGCCGGGACTGGCATAAAGGTCATTTTTGGTCTCCAAAAACAGCCAGTAAGGGATCGATCATGCCGGCTTTTAGGCATTTTTTTGATTTTGATCCTCGTGGAACATCAAAAAATGAAATGGGGATTCCCAATTATAGATTTGAAGCCATCTATCAATACTTAATGACTAAGGGAACACGTATCTTTCCACCTACACAAGCTTGGTGGTTAGGTAAAGACCCTATCCAAACGATCGAAATTATTGAAGGACGCAAAAAATTGCCATGAATGAGTTAGATGGTGGTGGAATTTATGGGGCTTATTTTCATTACGGTCTCACTATTTTAATGGTTGGCGGGGCTATCATTATATTTCTATATCTCTGGTATAAGGGTAGGCTGGATTTGGATGAAGATCCTAAGATACAAATGTTGAAAGCAGGAGATCAGGATGAATACGAACGAAAATGAAGATACGCCTGAAGTGGAATACTATGGGGATCCTAGTATCGAAAGTTATGATGCGCCGGTCCCTACTTTTTTAAAATGGACCTATATAACTCTTCCCATTTGGGGAATCCTAGTGTTTTATCTTTATTGGAATGGTTCATGGGGTTGGTTAGATAGAGGTTATTGGCGCCAACTACAAAATGCAGCTAAGACAACTTATCCTATTGTGCATTTTGATACTCCCACGAAAAAATAAAAAAGCGTTGTTGGTATGGTCCGGTCGGTAACATAGGTAGCACTTTGATTTACCAACATAGGTAATATTTTTTAAAATTTTTTTAACAAAAGTGTTACCTATGTAGGTGAACTGGGCCACGTATCACCACTGAGCTCACCGAAACCGAGATCGATGAGAGAATATGAGAAAATTGAGCGCTTAATCCTCTCCCTATCTCAAACCCTCTCACTGATCTCACTGACTCTGTGGTAATTACATCGCATATTTCTAAATTTCATCGATCTTAATATAAAATTAATAGACAAAGTTTATCTTTCTGCTGATTAATTTATTTTATATAAAAAAACAACAATGTTTATTAGTAAATATTTTTTTAAAATTATAAAATTTAATTAATGTAATTTGTATATAAGGAAATAGATATAATGGCTACATTAATAAGTACAAATCCCCTACTACAACCTCTGCAAGCACCTCAAACACAAACTTCTTCTTCTAAAAAAGCTGAAGTAGGTAGTACGTTAGAGAAACGCATTGCAGCCTTTGTAGTCGGATTAAAACTTTTAAACGACGCAGCGACTTTTGCGACCAAAAAAGGAACAAAAGCCGTGTGTGCCGCTACCACCCTCAGCAGCGCTTTGTCAGGGTTGATGGAAGGCAACCTTCTTAAGGCATCTTGCTTAGGTGTTTCAGGTCTAAAAGAAACATATGATTTGTTGATGCGTGACGGAACATTAAAAGGCATTAAATCGCTTCTAAGGGAAAATCAAGCTGGTTTAGATGTCACCAAAGAAATTTTAGGTTATAACAAACTCGTGCTTAAACAAACTTCGGAAGGTGTCGATTCTATCGGTCAACACTTATCATCCATAGAAAAAGATCTGGATAAGATTGAAAAATTATCTGATCAAGGCCGCAAAGATTTAAAGGAAGAAAAGAAAGCTGTTATAGAGCTTTATAAATCTGCTGACGCAGAGTATGCTTTGGCGCAAAAAAACTTCCAAACGAGCCAAGCAAATGCTCAAGAAGCTAACGTATATTTTAATAAAACCGTTAAAGGTTTTAGTAAAATATATAAACTAGCGCAAAAAGATGGAGCTCAACTTTCGGAAGCTGTTAAAATTGCAGAAAAAATGCAAAAGAATTGTGAGAAAGCCCAAAAAAGAATGCAGCAATGCATGGCATCGCAAGAAAAAGCAAAAGGTCATTCTGATAAAGCTCATGAGACTTACCGACAGGCTTCATTAAATTATGGTCAAATCATTGGAAAAGCCGAAATGGCTTTATCAAAAATTCAAGAGATCAATAATAAAGCCCAAGAAAAAGTTGAAAATGCTCAAAGAAAGCAAACTGAGCTCGCCGAAAAAGTAGGAATTCTGCAAAAAAATAATAATATTCTTTATCAAGTGAACGAGGATTTATTAGACAATAACAGGCGTCTAATGGTTGAAACACAAAATATGGAAACTTATAGCCTTTTGGATACAATAGGTGCGATCACAGGTGCTGTCGCGGGTCAAGTTTTATTAGGCCCTGCAGGCGGTGTTGCAGGTGGTGTGATGGGACTTGAACTTGTACATCATCGTAATAAGATAGCTAGAAAAACCGGAGATTGGCTCTTCGGCATTAAAGAGGAGACTTCCCTAATATTTGCTGCAGCCCAAAAAGCCGCTTGGAAGTTTGATGATTTTTCTTCTGGATGTTTTGGCCGTTATTGGCACAAAAGAAGTTCTGCCACTTTAGGTAGAATTGCTTTAAAATTAGGTGAGAAAGAAATTTTTGAACTTAAATTTAACCTTAAAGAGAAAAAAATCGTAAAAGATGCCGACTTATATATATTGAAAGACGTTTTAGCTAAGAAAGTTGCCTTTAATGAACTTTCTCCGGCTGAATGTTTGGATTTCATCAAATCTTTGGAGGAGATGAAAATCGGTTCTAGCAAAACGGGTGTCATTTCTAATGGCCACTCGATTTTCTATATGCTTAAAGATCAATGCAAGGCCTGTCTCTAAAAATATTATTTATTCTGATATTAAGTGTGACGGCATTGCTGTCACACTTTGTCAATAGAAAATAGCGTAAAAGTTTGCATCGCCAACGCTTCGCGTTAAATAAAATTATGCGGTTTTGCTGTTTCTTACAAAGTGGTGCGTTTTTTTGTAGAAATCCTGCATATGTGAACGAAATTTATCACTAGACGTGAAAATTTGTTGGCAAGGCGGCAAGCTATTTAAAAATTGTTGACCATAGCGTTTGGATACCAAACGATTGTCTAAGCATACGATACATCCACGATCATTTTTATTGCGAATTAAACGGCCAAAGCCTTGCTTAAATTTGACTATTGCATTGGGTAAGGAATATTCCATAAATGGATCTCCCCCTTTCGCTAAAATGGCTTCTGTACGTGCCTGGATAATGGGTTCGGTAGGAACCTTAAAAGGTAACTTGACTATGATGACACAACGTAATGCATCGCCTACCACATCGATCCCTTCCCAAAATGAATCTGTCCCAAATAACACTGAACGATCAGTGGATTTAAATTTATTGAGGAGAGTTTGTCTATTATCATCGCCATGCTTAAACACGGGATATTTATACTCATTTAAACGCGGTTGCAGAATTTGATGGCATGTTTTTAACATGGAATAAGACGTGAATAATATGAAGGCATTTCCATGACTGGCTTGAATGGCTTCCCATATTTTTTCTGCTGCCGCTCTAGTGAATGTGCTTTCCAAAGGATTAGGGATATCTGTAGGGACAATTAACAAAGCCTGCTGACTGTAATCAAAGGGGGAATCGTAAATATTTTGTGTAACCGTCAGGTCTTCCGCATATTCCTTTGTCAGTCCTAAGCGTTGTTTAACAAAATCAAATTGCTTATTAGTTGTAAGCGTAGCACTGCAAAGGATTACGCTGCTGTACTTGCTAAACAGATTAGTCACTAAAGCTTTGGCTATATCTAACTCGGCATCAGCTATATATACATTAACCATCATTTTTAACATTTGCGCTTCTATCCAGCGTACTTTTGAAGGGGACGGAGCTTTTTGCACAAATTGCTGTAAAACGAGGCTGGCAGTTGTTAACCTTAGGCAAAGTGCTTCTATCTCAAAACGCATACCCTTGGTTTGTTCATTGATTAGATCATGGTCAAGGGCTTTCAGAGAATTTTCTAAGCCAGCCATGGCTTGCACATATTTTTGTAAGACTTTGACTAGTTCATCGGTATGGCCCTTAATTTCATTAAACCAGTAAGGATGACCATAGTGCTCCGTCAGCATGCGTAATTTATTTTCTCCTGTTTGCTCGTCATTGGGTTTACTAGGAATTTTTACTAAGCTGATAAAATTATGGAATTTATCAAAACCCTCCGTTATCAATTTAAGTAGGTCTGTTTTTATTCCCGGTAAATCGATATTTAACTTAGTGAGGACATTTGAAATTTCCATCGGTGGATTTTTCGTTTTAAAAGTGGCTAGGATTTTTTCTTTCAGCTGAGTCAATTTGCCCAGCGCCTTACCTCCTTTTTCCGCTGCAAGCCTTCCGATGATTCTTAAAAGGTCTAATTGATTGACTTTCTGGGCGAAATATTCTGTAGCAATATCCTCAATGTGATGAGCTTCGTCTAGAATGACTTTTGTATAAATGGGTAGAATGGACGGATCTTGATAATTTTCTGATTCGGCCCTCATCATCAAATCAGCAAAGAGAAGATGATGATTAACGACCAAAATTTGCGCGTCGCTAGCTTCACGACGAGCTTTAAAGAAATGGCAATCTTGATAATAGGGGCATTGATTTTTATTGCAGGTGTCATTTTCAGCGCAAACTTTGTCCCATATTTGTCCGGAAGGTTCAAAAGAAAGAGAAGATCTTGAACCATCGTCTGTCTTATGTGACCAGGCATCGATTTTTATGAATTCTTCCGCTTCTAGTGGAGGTAAGAACAATTGTTCAAAGCGGGTTTCTTCCACTTTTCGTAGGCAAACATAATTGCGCATGCCTTTCACTAAGGCGGCTTTGACTGTCACATTCAGGGCTTTTGACACTAAGGGGATGTCTTTTAGCATGAGCTGTTCTTGCAATGTGATTGTGTGCGTCGAGATGACAGAGCGTTCTTTTTGTTGAACCGCCCATAAAATAGCAGGAATGAGATAGGCGATGCTTTTGCCTGTTCCTGTACCTGCTTCGATTAAGGCAATGTGATGATCATTGTAGGCTTCAATGATATTGTGCATCATCCTCTGCTGCTGCTCTCGCGGTTCGAAACCTTTAATGATTTTACTCAGGTTTCCTTCGGGTTGCAGGACTTTCAGTGCTTTGGATGCATCTAGTCCTTGCTTATTGTTTTCTTTGGATGGCGCGGATGTCATGAGAAAATAGATCGATTTTTTAGTTGTTTATTGCAGTTTTGATTGTATCTAGAAACTCTTTGACTTGGGCAGCAGCAAGACCCGTAAAAGTCTGGATATTTAAAATTTCCTTTAATTCTTCTTGGGAAAGGCCTATCGTCGTGTCACAAGCTATACGATCTAAGAGGTCATTGATTCCATCTTGGACTTTGACCCTATAACCCGCGGCTTGGCTGTGCGCACGTATTTTTTCATGCAAGCTTTGTCGGTCCATTCCTTTTTTTGCTCCTGCCATCAAAATATTTTCTGTGGCGATAAAGGGTAATTCATCCTGAATATGCCGTTCTATAACGCTTGGATGGACAACTAAGTTGTGAGTGAGAGTGATCAAAGTTTCGATGACAGCATCGCAGGACAAAAAGGCTTCAGGAATACTGAGGCGTCTATTAGCTGAGTCATCCAAACTTCTTTCTAGCCATTGTGTAGCGGCAGTATATAAAGGGTTTTCTAATAGAGAGATTAGAAATCGTGCCAATCCGCATAACCTTTCAGATATAATGGGGTTACGCTTGTAGGGCATTGCAGAGGAACCAATTTGTTTTTCCGCAAAAGGTTCTTCCACTTCCTTTAAATGAGCTAAAAGACGTACATCCGTTCCCATTTTATGAGCGGAGACACCAACTCCCGCCAAGGACTGAATGACAAACAAGTCTTGTTTGCGGGTGTAAGTTTGCCCGGAAATGGCAAAAAGATGTTCAAAATTCATTTTTGAAGCGATTTTTTGTTCGAGTTGTTTAACTTTATTCTGATTTCCATGGAATAAGGCTAAAAAAGAAGCCTGGGTCCCTGTAGCGCCTTTAGCTCCAAGGAAGAGAAGATGTTCTTTACGGTATTTCATTTCTTGCAAATCAAGTAGCAGATCTTGTATCCATAAACACGCGCGTTTACCGAGCGTGGTCAATTGCGCTGGCTGAAAATGTGTAAATCCTAGGCAGGGTTGATTAGCATACTTGAGGGCAAAGTCAGCAAGTTGATTAATCACTTTTTTAAGTCTTGTAATTAGTATATCCAAACCTTCACGCATGATGATTAAATCTGTATTATCTGTGACATAGCATGAAGTAGCTCCTAAATGAATAATCGGACGTGCTAGCGGACATTGATCACCAAAGGCGTGGATATGGGCCATGACATCATGATGGAATATGCTTTCATAATGTTCTGCTTCAGCAAAGTTAATGTCATTTACATGGTCTTTAAGTTCGCTGATTTGTTCGGAGTTGATCGGTAGGCCAAGTTCTGCTTCTGATTCAGCTAAAGCCACCCATAATTTACGCCAGGTACTAAATTTATATTGAGGAGAAAAAAGATGGGACATCTCCTGACTTGCATAGCGGGTAATAAGAGCACTTTGATAAATGGCATTGTTCATGATTTACAGTCTGAAACAATTTCCCTTATATTGTCCAGTAAATCGTAAATAATAGCTTTTTGGCTGCGGGTGATATGTACATTTTTTTGTGAGAGGTGTATTAAAAGTCGTTTTAGCTGTTGAATGCTACTATCACCAATGTTTTGGCGTCTTTTATCTTCTTTTTCCAAAGGGAAAAGTTCGCGTATTTTGCTTAAAAGCGCAGCCTTGGTCTCACCTTGATACGCCTCTACAAAATGCTGCTTCTTTTCTATGGAAGCGTCACGGCTGGCCAAAGTATAGACAGCTTGACGGGGCATTGCCTCGATTTGAGAGCGCAAAGATTTGGGCATTTTTTCATAAAATTCATAATACTGCAAAAAATTGTAAGGAGTTTGCCTATTTCCATAAGCCGCAATTAACCACGCGGTAAATGCTCCATCGCGATAACGCATTAAAATTGTTTGAGCTTTTTTAATGCGTTCGCCATGTAAGATGGCGGCTTGATTGTTAATGGCTTTAATTTCCGAAGTTATTGAAGCCAAAGCTGAAAAGTCTGTTTCAACATTGTCCTGATTATGGGCATAATTCTGAAGAATAAGACTTAAAACATTCTTTTCTTTCTCGCTTAGATCAGAAACACTAAAAATGCCGGAAAAACTCGTGAGGTTTCCACTGGCTGATTGCTTGGCGAGAGCAGACATCTTGGATGTCCGCGAATTTTTCTTTAGGCGTTCAGAGATTAAGTTATTGACATGGCTCATTGAATAGACCTCTTGTGTAAAGCGGCTTGACATCACAATCGTTTAAGCAGTTCCTTAGTCACAGAAATATAATCTTCAGCGGCCCGACTTCCGGGAACTGTTTCGAAAATTGGTTTTCCATGGATCGATGCTTCGGAGACACTAATATCACGACGTACTTTGGTTTTTAAGATTTTTTCAGGAAATGTTTTTCCAATGACATCTAAAAAAGCTTCATTGCTTTTACCGCGTATATTCCAAAAGGAAAGGATGACACCCAGTACGTTTAAAGGATGGCGTTGTCCTATGCTTTCCATAAACTGAGAAAGACGTTCCAGTCCTTTGACACTGTAAAACTCCGGAGTCGCGCAAACCAGGGCATGTTGTGCGGCAATTAAAGCGGACTCGGTTAACCAACAAAGAGAAGGGGGTGTATCAATGATGATGAAATCATAATGCGCATCTTTAATGATGTCCCTTAACTTTTCGTGTGAATAACGGTCAGCAGCGAGTTGTCCTGTGACTTCCACACGTTCTAGCCAAGTATCGGCTGGAACTAAATCAAGATTAGGTATGCTAGTTTTTAGAATCACCTCTTTCAAGGTTTTGTTCCCCTGAAGCACAGGTGCCATGCTGTCGTTCTCATCAGGATCAAAACCTAAGCCTGTTGTTAAATTGGCCTGTGCATCACAGTCAATGAGGAGTACTCTCTTTTTATTAAATTTTGCAAGGGCTGCACCTACATGCAAAGCTGTTGAAGTCTTCGCTGTGCCCCCTTTAAAACTGCAGATGGCTATCGTGTACATGTTGAATTACTCTTTTTTAAAGGGCGTCTCTAAGAGACGTTCTTTCTTTTCGCGTTCAACTATTTTCAAAAATTCATCGACCTTGATTTCACCATGCACCACATTGTCGCGCGTGCGCAAATTGACTGTCTCGTGCTCTTGTTCTAGATCACCAATAGTCAGAATATAATTGATTTGCGCTAGCTGAGCATTGCGGATTTTTTTGCTGACAGATTCACTTGCATCATCCACATCAACGTGAAAGCCAAGTTTCTTCCAGGAATCGCGAAGCTTATAAGCATAGTCGGCGTGTCTATCGGCGACGGTTAGAATACGCATTTGCAAGGGGCTGATCCAAAGGGGAAATTTTCCTGTGAAGTGTTCAATAAGGATACCAAAAAAACGCTCGACCGAACCAAAAATTGCTCGATGAAGCATCACAGGGCGCTGTCTGCTTCCATCTGGAGCAGTATATTCCAGTTGGAACTTTTCAGGAAGAGCCATGTCCAGTTGTACAGTTCCGCATTGCCAATTACGATTGATGGCGTCGCGGATATGAAAGTCAATTTTCGGTCCGTAAAAAGCCCCATCCCCAGGATTAATTTTATAGGGGCGTCCTGACTCATCCAGAGCATCTTTTAACCCCTTAGTGGCGACTTCCCACTCCTCATCGCTGCCAATAGTGTTTTTTTCAGGCTTTGTGGATAGCTCTAAGTGATATTTTAATCCAAAAGTGGTATATAAGCTATCGGCCATATTGAGAATCGCTAAAATCTCATTTTTGATGTCGCTTGGTTTCATAAAAATATGCGCATCATCTTGATGAAAGCTGCGACAACGGAATAAACCTGACAAAGAACCGGAAGGTTCAAAGCGATGAACATTGCCTATTTCTGCCACCCTTAAAGGAAGTTCACGATAGCTATGGCCATGGGTTTTGAAAAAAAGCATTCCACCGGGGCAATTCATTGGTTTAATTGCGTAGTCGTGGTCTTCGACTTCAGCTGTAAACATATGTTCACGGTAATTGGCCCAGTGCCCCGAACGTTCCCATAATTCACGTGTCATCATTGTAGGAGTTTTGATCTCTATATACCCGCCCTGGTCTAAATACTCACGGATAAAGCTTAATAAGGTGTTCCATATGATCATGCCCTTTTGATGGATGAAGGGCATTCCGGGGGCCTCTTCTTTCAAGGAAAAAAGATCTAACTGAGGACCCAAAATTTTATGGTCACGTTTTTTGGCTTCTTCTAGCTGTAGTAAATATTCTTTCAATAGTTTTCTATCAGGGAAAGAGATTCCGTAAATACGGGTAAGCATTTCCCGTTGTGAGTCTCCTTTCCAATAGGCGCCTGATGTTTTCAATAGCTTAAGGGCTTTAATTTTACCCAAACTGAAAAGATGGGGACCTCGGCACAAGTCAAAAAATTCACCCTGGCGATAACCTGTAAGTTCATCTGTGGAGGCAAAGCTATGGATCAATTCGGTTTTATATTTATTATGGCTAAAAGCTTTTAAGGCCTCTTCCTTTGTTGCAAAAACTTCTTTTTTTGAAACATAGTTTTCGGAAATGATTGCTTGCATTTCCTTTTCAATTTTGTCTAAATCCGCATCGGTTATACGCAAATCCGCAAAGTCATAATAAAAACCATTTTCTATAGGAGGTCCAATTGTTGGCTTTGCGTCGGGATAAAGACGTTGGATGGCTTGAGCTAGTACATGAGCAGAGGTATGCCAAAAGATTTCTTTGCCTTTAGGATCATCGAAGTTCCAAAACTCTACAAAGTCACCCTCATTAAGTTCTTGAGTCAAATCACATTTCTTTTCATTAATTGTCACTCCCAAAGCTTGGTCGGGACCTCTTAAATTCATTTTTTCAGCTAAGTCTTTAGCCGTGCTTTTTTCCGGCAGTTCGAGAGTTTTTTGATCTTTTAATTTAACGAGCATGAGGATTGATACCCTTTAATTTCATAAGATGGAAATCATTTAACTTAACACACTAGTGAGTTCAGAATTTGGAGTTTCTGGGATTCCAAATTTTGAGTCCAACCGTGTATAACAGACAAATGGTGGGTAAAGCAAGAAAAAAAAGAAAAGCTTTTTTCAAACTAAGTCTATTGATAAGATTGACTTAATATATTAATATAAAATTAATTTGTGCGATTTTTTTTGGTAAAAATGACCTAACACAATATAATGTCTTCTAAATTGTTAGTCGAGGAAATAGGTATGGCCTTTTTTAAACCATTAGTCATAGATTCATTCGCAAAAGACCCCTATTTAAATTCAAACGATTATTTTGTGGAAGACAGAAACCCCAAAAAAATCTATAAAAAAAAAGAGTTCGAAGAGATCACTTATAAAAATAAAAAAAAATTTGGTGCCTGTTGGAAGTTTGGTAAATTAGCCCTTTTGGTGCTCACCAGTATGGCAATCATTCCCCTAATCCTGAACTTTCAATGGATTAAAAGATTGTGGAGGCATATAAAAATTGGTGAAGATATAAAAATTGTACTTGTCGCAAACAAACACTTAAAACAATTAAAAAATCAGAAAAATGAACATACCCTTTTAGATGCTCCAGCTAAAGGGATTTTGAAAGAACAAGCTGCAAATGATGATCTTCGAGTACCTGAAGCAAAAAAAATAAAAAAAGAAGTGAGAATTGAAGAAGAACCAGAGATAAGAATTTTTGAAATTGATAAGTCTGAAATATCCGAAGAGAAAGACATCATTAAAGAGCATATACACTATCTTCAAAATGAAATTAAAGAACTTCAACAAAAGGACGTCCAAAACAATGATGTTAAAAATAAAATCAACAATCTTGACGACAAAATCATCGATAATAAAATAGAATATTACTTAGATGAAAAACGAGAAAAAATAGAAAAAAAACTAGAAAATTCTCCCGGGAAAAGGAATCTATTAAAAGTGAAATGGAAAATTTCCAAAAAAAAATTGAGCAAATCCGTGAAGTTGAAGAAGGAAATAGCAAAACTCAAATAGATCATTTAAAGAATGAAATCCTTAAAAGACAAATTAAGTTAAAAATATTTGAACTCGATGAATTAAACGAACAAAAACTTATAATTGAAGAATTAGAAAAGACCGCTAATAAGAATAAAGCGCAATTTTCTGACGTAAGCAAAAAGGAAAACTCTGGGAAGATTAAAAATTCCAAGGATAAACTCGTAGAGTTAATTAATGACTTAGAACAGAATTTAGACCAAATGGAAGCTGAAGAAGAGGTAAATAATACTGAAGAAATTAAAGCGGAACAGAAAATTGTAATAGCACCGATCCAAGATGATTTGCTTAAAAATAAAGAATTTTCCAATCATGAAGAAGGTGAAAAGAAAACTGTAGAAGCGGACTTATCCCGTAAAGAACTGCCTTTCCAAGATAAAATTGTGGATAAGACTAAATATGAAGCCGTCGACAAGGTACTACCTTCTGATATTGTTAAGTCAAATGAGATGGATTCTAAGGTTGAAATAGCAAAACCGCAAAATGAAGATGGAGAAGTTGCTGCTTTACCTGAAGAGCTTAATGAATCTGATATCGAAACTGAGGTTCAAAATGGGGAATCTGTAGGTGCATCCAAAGAGGATGAAGTAAACGAAGAAAATGTAGAAGATGTTCCACCTAATGAATCAAAACCTGAGACTAGTTCTGTGCTAGAAAAGAAGAAAACTAAAGGTAAGTCTAATCGCGTGAGTGAAGCGGCCAAATCAGCAAAAAATGTTTTTAAAAAAGGCTTTTCAAAGATATCGGGCGCTAAGAAAAAAGACAAAAAAGAAAAAAATCCATAATTTAATGGCATTGCTTTCTCTTTCGAAACTGGAATAAAATTTAGAAAGATGCAACTCCAAGGCACAAAGTCACGAAGACTCAAAGATTGCACCCCCCCCCCTTCTTAGTCAATTTTTGGAGTCACTGACGTAAAAGATGGCGTTTTTATAGCTATTTCTTTGTACCTAAAGGCCTTATAGTCTTCATGTTTAATTGTTTGAATTATTTTTTAATCCATACAAAACATTTAATACTTTCGAAAGAAGTTCATTGAAGTTTTCTTTTTTAATATTTATAATTCATTCTTTTTATTATATAAGGTGAGTATTATGAAATTTCCAAAGCAAATTATTATTAATTCACAGAAAGAGAATCCCTATATAAGTCGGGAGCCCATCAAACATAATCCTCATAAAATTTATAATGGAAAAGTTTATGAAAAAATAACTTATACAATTGAACATGGTTCTACGTGGCGATTTGCGCAGGCATGCCTTGCCTTCCTTGCAGTTATAGCTTTGATTCCTATATGTGTGGATAGTAAGTTGATAAAAAAATTATGGAAACGGGCCGAAACCGGAGAGGAACTTAAGGTTGTTTTAATTGCAAAGAAACAAATAGAAAAAAACGTTGTAAATCCTGATCAAGATGTCAAAAATATACAGAATAAAGATGTAAAAGAGAATCAACTGATTGAAAAAAAAGAAATTCCAACTTTAGATCAGATTAAAGAAAAATATCCTCACCTAAGCTTAATCCAAGTTTGGTTTTTATATATTGTTGTTTATAAGCAAAACCCCATAGAGAGGAGTCTTGAAGAGTTGAGAAAAATATTTGACCAGATTGACGAAATTTTAACGCTAGAGTTATCACAGGCTTGTTTAATGGAAAAAGGAGATGGGGATTGCCCTGAAATTAGTTTTTATAATGCAATGTTTTTCCAAGACTTAGAAATGAGATTAGAAGAAATTAAATATAATTTAAACCCCCACTTATTATTAGGCAGACAGATCCGAAGCGCACCCTTTCCATCAGCGCAGGAAGCTCAAAAATTTAATAAAAATAGTGGAAAAATAGAAAAAACTTTTGGAATTCTTTTTAACGATGAAGAAATTATAGAAAAGGAAGAAATCGAAAAAGTTGAAACATTAGGTTTAAAAAATAAAAAAAATATATTTATTAAATACACAAAATATAACAAACCCATTTTACAGCAAAAAGCAAGTTATGGGTGCACACGCACTGTAGCTCATATGCTAATTTTAGAAAATAAGGGACAAATTGATTTAGATCATATGGCTGAGGTGAAATTAGGTAACAATTTTCAATTGGATGCACTTAAAGAGGCTGGTTTAACAGTTATTAATTCAAGCTTAAAAAATGAAATTAATTATTTGCAAAAGCTAAAAGATCTAATTAATGTGAATGGGTCTGCTATTGTTCCTATCTTTGATCAATCAAAAGGTTTTCTCATTGTGGATGAAATCTCCCCAGATCTTAAAAAAGTTAGAGTGCGGGACCCTTTTCATGGGTGGGAGATTACAGTGACAGCAGAAGCATTTTTAAAGAAAAAAACTGACTCTGTAATTCAAGTGCAGAAGAAAGAAAAAAAATAATTGCATTATTTTATTAATTATATTATAATTTTATTTTTAATATATATTGGAGTTTTTATGAAGATTTTTTTTAAGCCACTTATTATCGATAATGTTAATAATGACCCCTATAAAAATGATTATCAACTTATTAATCAAAATGAAAAAAAGGAATATAACGGAAAGTTATATACTAAATTGAAATATAAGAAAAATCACAATTTTTGTTGGCGTATTGCCAATGCGGGCTTGGCTATTCTTGCCAGTATCACGTTTATCCCCTTATGCTTGGATATTAAAGCCATCGGCAAACTGTGGAAACGTGTCGCTACAGGTGAAGAAATTAAAGTGGTCCTCGTGCAACCTGAATTGAATCCAAAAGAGGATATTGAGAAGCCCCTGGATCAACAACCGATCCCCCATCAAAAAAATAAAGAAGAAGAAGCGAAGCCTTTGCAAAAAAACGTTGGTTTTAAAGCCGCTAGAGCAAGAGAATTTGAGAAGAACGCTCCCCCCGCGAAAGTAGCTGACATGCCTTCGGTTGAAATGAAGAAGTTTTGATCAATGTAACAACACCCTATATTTTCGTAACGGTCAAAAACTTCGTTCTTTACTTTATCCTTTACCCTCACACTTCTTTAAGCTTATAATTTGTTTAAATCACTATTTGGTTTAAATTAAGGGCGATAAAAAAGTGGACCTAGAAAAAATTTTAGATGCTCTTTCTGCTATTCATCATGACATCAATGATGGGAATTTTTTTATAAAAATTTTTACACTTGTCTCTCAACGGCGCAAAAGAGTGCTTGCCAAAGATGCTGACAATTTACGAAGAGTTTGCACAGAAGAATATGATGAACTTTCCAGACGGCTTGATCGGTCTAAGCTTCAAGATAGCCCTTCTGTGCGCAATATATTAAAAACTAGGCGGCTTGCCAACTTACTCATCAATGATAAAGGTGAATTGAGTCTACCTTTATTAAATAAGACCATTAATCTGCTATCTCAAAATTTGTATTCTATAGGTCCTGATCGCCAGTATGATTCAGTTCGTCAAGAATACCTTTTACATATTTTAAAGTTAGTTCAAGAAAATAAAGATATACAAAGGCTTCTTAAAAATATCGGTAGGCCTCACGCAAATAAGGTAGCTGACCAGATTATTGTGGATACCTTGCAATTACCAGAGAAAACATCTATCACTGATGCCCATGCCCGTAGAGCCGCTCTGTCAGCACTCTTGAGCTACCTGCGACAAAATGTCGGTTCATGTTTTTCGACAGCGCCTTGTATTGTCGTTCATGATGAACAACCGATTCAATTTTTAACGGATATCAATGAATTATTGAGTGTGGGACGTCTTAAAAGAACTTGGTCAGGCACGGAATATTCAGTGCCTTTAAGTCCAAGCTGGGGATCGGGTGACCTTAAACGTATTGTCTTTGTCTCTAAAGGGGATTTATGGCTATCACCAGGTCTCATAGCTGCTTGTGAAGCCACTAAGCTTATTAATCCCGAAGAAAACTTGCAGGAAAAGAGCGATAAGCTAAAAATATTAGTATATAGTGCTTTAGGGAGCTTAGATCAGGAACATACTTTTTATATAACGCCTGAAGACTTGATAAAATTATTATTATTGAAACATTTTAACATCACTGAAAAGGATCTCGAGGAATACCAGCACCGACCCCAAGGAATGATACAAAGTAGCCTCATGATACAACTGCCTCATTCAGGGGCAGGCATAGGAGGTAAGGGCCAAGCTTGCGCAAATTTTATTGTTCAGTTTGAAGTGGCAAAAAACGCATTTAAAGCTCTTTCAGATAATGCTCTGCTTAAAGCTTGGGAATTTACGGTAGCCTGTTTTGCTGAAAACAAGGCGGGATTCACTCGATGGAATCTTTACTCGAGTTTTAGGCTTCGGCCCCCAAGAGAAAGGCGGGATAGGTCAATGCCTCTACGCGATTGTTCAACGCAAGCTTGAAGAAACGAATGAAAAGCTCAAACGCCTTAACGAAGAACATGAACAGGTCTATAGCCAAGTCAAATATATGGAGTCGCGCATCAGACATGCTTCAGAAAAGGAAGCCCAATGGTTGAAAGCAGAGTATCAAAGCAAGCGCAACGAATTTTATACTTTTCAAGAACTCAAAGACAAAACCCAGATGAAAGCTGCGCGATATGCCAATCTTTTTAATGTACTTATACAATTTTATGACCAGCTTTTTCCCAGATATTTCCAAGAAGTCTATGACGCAGATATGCATGACGTAAGTTCAGGGCCTTATGATGATAGTCCAGCAGGGTTTCGTCTCCTTTATAAATTTGGCAGAAGCAACACGGCCTCTTGGCAGCGCATTTATACACCTTCACAATTCGTGGACGCTTTAGCAAGTTTTTTTTCTACCACTGAAAGTGAAATAGTTTCATCGGATGAATTGAGTGGCATGCAGGACGATTTTTCGGAAATGGTGACGGCCATTATATCCCATATCAGGACAAATGAGTTTTTAGAGACAGCATTTTATCGAATGGCTGCTGCTCACAATACAAGGAGCGTTAAGAATCCATTAGAGCATTTAGACAAAATCGAAAAAAAACCTTGGTCCTATACCTCAGGTGGTAGTATGGATAACCTTGTAGCCACTTATTTTTTACGCGACTCTAAACCTGGTGAAGTGAGCCGCTGGGTGGAAAATCCCGTGGAACTTTTGGTTTTTCTTGCTGATATCTCTAGACAATTCCCTCTAAAGATTGCAGAACTTTATTTGAATAACTCTAAAAAATCTATGTTAATGCAATCGCCAACCCATGCTTTTAATTTCAAACCAGGAATAAGTCCATTTAAAGATACTTGGCAAACAGAAGCCTTCACTTATACTTGGATTAGAGATCAATTGATAAAGCCTAGGGAATATTTTATTGATCAATTACGTTTGAACGATGATATGTTGGAGTATCTTATAGATTACATCGCCCAATTTGTTCCTGAGAATTATAGGCATTATTTTAGGAAACATTTCACCCCTTTGCACGGTCCAATGACGACAAGAGAATTTCGCGAACAGATATTTAATGGTTTGCAAAAAGAGCTAGGCTTACGTTCCGGAGGAAAAGGTGTGTTCTCAACCGATATAATTGATGGGACTTTGTTTACATTATTACCTATGTTCCCTCTCGAACATTTGCACGAAAGAATTGAAAATATCTTCGAAGAAATTAAAGACGTATTTGCTTTTAACAGGCAAGATACTGGGGAAGCAGTCAGGGCGATCATTAAGGGTTCGTTAGGCACTAAGGTTGTTTCAGCAAAGGCTTTACAAGATATATGTAAAGCTATTATCTGCCTTTTTATCGATAATACTTGCAGTCCCGTCGATTTTCATTCTCGAGTTGCACAGGCGGCTCAAAAGCTTGGGTATGCTATGCCAAAACCTATTCTCTTTGCTGATACTAATTGGGTGAAAGATTATTTTGCATTTACTGTCAATCCAGGAAATGGAAAGTTGGAACTGTGGCGCACAGATATTTTAGGCTCAACAGGCTATCCCATGAGTGTGTGGGAGCAATGGTTAAATGGCTCGCATCGACAAGCTCAATGGGGAGTATACATTCGTCCCCATGAATACACACTATAAATAGAGGAGACGGAGATATACTTATAAGATAAGGCCCATCCTATTGCCCATAAGTTTATTTAACGCGAAGCGTTGCGATGCGTTTACAGTGCATTTTCAGAGCTAATATCGCATCGCTTTGGAGTGCGAAGGCTTTCCTTCGCTTTCTAAAACAAACACAATCAATCACAAATGTCAAAATTTAGATCCCACTTTATATTTCAAAATTGTTATGTAAAAAGCGAAGGAAGGCCCATCCTATTACCCATAAGTTTATTTAACGCGAAGCGTTGCGATGCGTTTACAGTGCATTTTCAGAGCTAATATCGCATCGCTTTGGAGTGCGAAGGCCTTCCTTCGCTTTCTAAAACAAACACAATCAATCACAAATGTCTAAATTTAGATCCCACTTTATATTTCAAAATTGTTATGTAAAAAGCGAAGGAAGGCCTTCGCACTAGGGTGGTGAATTGATGTTGAAATTCGCGAATTCAAATTTTAATTCTCACCCTCAATTTTATTCCTAAATTTATAAAGACATATAAGATTTTTTGTTGATCTTATTTTAATTTATTCTTTACCTTATCATCAAAAATGGAGTTTCGTATGGTAAAAAAAGAATATAAATCTCCCAACCACAAATTGATAAATTTTTTTGAAGAAAGCCGCGATGCCTGGAAAGATAGGGCTTTAAAAAGACAGGATATTAATCGGGATCTCGAAGCAAGAGTGCGCGATCTAGAAAAAAGTCGAAATACTTGGAAGACAAAAGCCAAAAATAAACAGATGTTAAGTTCAAAGAAGCTTTTAGAGACCCAAAATGAGTTAAAGAAAGCTTGTCAAAAAATAAAAGAATTAGAAGAAAAGAATGAAGAACTAAAAAAAAACTTCCTGTAGCTTTAGCAGGCAATGCTCCAAAAAAGCATAGCTATTCTCTAACTATTATTCACTTTGCTCATAACTTATTTAAAGACGGATTGCTGGGATTTCATGCCATTAGTCGAGTTCTGAAGCTCATTAATGAACATATTACACCGTGTCCCACCCCCCATCGTTCTACAATTAGGCTATGGATCTATAGGATAGGAGTTTATGAACTCATAAAACCATTAGAACAAACAGGAGATTGGGTCTGGATACACGATGAAGTAATAGATATAGGAGCTGTGAGGTGTTTAGCGGTTATTGGTATACCTGTAAGCAGCAAAAAAGATAATCTGACATTAAGTCATGATGATGTTCAAGTAATAGGAATTTCACCAACAGTTAGTTTAACAGGTGATGTTGTTACTGATAAGTTAAAAGAATGTGAAAAGAGAACAGGAAAGCCTTTTCAAATTATTAATGATGGGGGTGCCAATCTCAAGAAAGGAACTCGGGAATATAGTGAAGGGGGGGCGACTTTGCAAATACAAGATATTACCCATAAAATGGCTCTCCTTTTAGAAAAAACGCTTAAAAACGATGCGAATTGGGTAAAGTTTATAGAAGCAATGAGTTTGTCAAAAAGAAAAGTGAAACAAACAGAATTGGCAGGAATAATGTCGCCTAATTTAAGAGATAAAGCAAGGTATATGGGTGCAGATATTATTGTGAAATGGGGTACGAACATAGAATACGTTGTAGACCAGGAATTATCAAATAATCAAATACAGAAACATTTTGGATGGGTTAAGCAGTTTTCATCTCATCTAAGGAATTATAGTAATAAAATAGAAATCAGTAATGTTGTTAAAGAAGTTATAAGGCAAGAAGGTTATTCCAGGGATAGCTACGAGAAAATTAAAACAATAGTTTTAAAAATGGAATCGATAGAGAGCCATGATTTTATTGATAAAGTAAATACAATAGTGCGAGAAGAAGTTGATAAGTTAGCAGATAATGTGAAAGCTATTGGATCGAGTGAAGTTTTGGAGTCAATTTTTGGAAAATTTAAATATATAAGCAGAAATAGCAACCAAGGAATAACGGCAAACATACTAAGCATTCCAGCTTTTGTGGGAAAGAAAGAAAAAAAAAGATATACGCATTGCTTTAGAGACATGTACTGTAAATGATTTAACTAAATGGCTAAGAAATAAATTAGGAACAACAGTATGTTCAATAAGGGCTGAATTTTTTGGAAAAAGGAATAGAAGTTGCAAGAAAAATTTTGAGGAAGAAATAGCTTGATTCACCACCCT
>CAVVKX010000037.1:0-26874 GCA_963748975.1 uncultured Parachlamydiaceae bacterium | reverse complement strand
TGTTATGTACGTCTCTTCGTTAACATATACTGGGTGTTTGAATGGCGACGGATACATGCGGCCCAAAAAGCATTTGTAGGCGCCCAATATCGCAACAAGCCCCATCGGACACGAAAATTTCAGAAGCCTTTATTTCATTTTTATAGATTTTTTCAGCAATCTGACGACGCAGTCCTTCATGTCCCTCTTCCGGTCCATAGCCTGAATAACCCTGCCTGGTCCCCAATCCGATCGCAGTTTGCGACATGACTTTGGATGTATCGAGCGGGGATAGGCTGAGTAGTGTCCCCTACACCTAGGCTAATGAGGTGTGCTTGAGGATTCTCTGAAATGAATTTAAGTTTACGCTTATGAATTTCAGGAAATAAATAACCGCTTTTTAATTTAGCTAAGTTTAGATTTCGTTTGATCATATTGTTGTTATGTAACCTTGTTTATAGAGCATTTCGGCATTCAAAATTCCGCCCCCGGCTGCCCCACGAATAGTATTATGGGATAACGCAACAAATCGATAGTGAAAAAGTGGACATTCTCTTAAGCGTCCCGTGGTAATAGGCATTCCATGGCCTTCCATTCTATCTAAACGTGGCTGAGGGCGATCTTCTTCCGTTCGATAAACAATAGCTCTTTTAGGTGCAGAGGGTAGATTAAGTTGTTGTGGCAAGCTTTCAAAAGAATGCCATACATCCAAAATATTTGCGATGGAAGGTTTTTCAACAAATTCAACAGATACGCAAGCGAAGTGGCCGTCTAATACAGGAACGCGGTTGCAATGCATCGATAGTGAAATGCTATCAGTGTTGACGATCTTGTCGCCTTGAATGCTTCCCCAGATTTTGAGAGGCTCATTTTCTGATTTTCCTTCTTCTCCGTTAATATATGGAATGATGTTGTCATGAATATCCAGCGAGGAAACTCCAGGATATCCCGCACCGCTGACTGCTTGCATGGTTGTGGCTAAAATTTTTTTAACCTGAAATTTTTGATGTAGAGCGCCTAAGGGGATCATGTAACTTTGGATCGAGCAATTAGGTTTGACCACGATAAAGCCAGAATCCCAGTTTCTGTTTTTACGTTGCAGGGGAATGATTTTTAAATGTTCGAAATTGATCTCTGGTATTAAAAGGGGAACGTCCGGTGTTGTGCGATGATGGGAAGCATTAGAAACCACTGGTAATCCTGCAGCAGCATACTTTTCTTCGTGAATTTTGGCGATATTGGCCCCGACTGCTGAAAATACCAGGCAACAACTATTTTTACATTGTGCTAGGTCGTCCATTGAATGTACACGCAGCTTTCCCAGACCTTCTTTGAGCGGTAAGCTAGGATGCCAGCGACCTTTAACTGCTTCGGCATATGTTTTTCCAGCAGATTGTTCTGAAGATGCCAAGAAAGCGACTTCAAACCAGGGGTGGTCCGTTAGCAATTGAAGATATTGCTGCCCGACCATTCCTGTTGCGCCTAAAATTCCTACAGGGATTTTTTTCATTTACAATGCCTTAACTGAAAACTCTTGCTTGATGATGCAGTTGGATTATAAGTAAATTCCGGATTTTTATAAACCTGTGAACAATCGAAACGAATTATTTTGTAAGTGCCCGTGCCATGCCACGAAAAATGAGTTTGTGAATAGGGAGTAAAAGATACCAATAGAGCCGGCCTAAGACTCCTTTAGGACGAAAGGAGGCCGTTTGTTTTAATTGAGAACCGGTTAAAGTCGGGGTGATAATAACTCCAACCAAGCTTCTCCGGGAACCTTCATTTCTGCATAGAGCAACAATTTCCATGTTTTTTATCAGCTACGATCACCCTCCAAAAATCTAAAGAAGAGCCCGCTTCAAGTTCATAGGAATAGGTCCGGCCGCGGTTTAAACCAATTCCACCGACAAGCTTATCTATAAAGCCCCGTAAGATCCAAGCCCAATCCATATAATACCATCCCTTATCTCCACCTAAGGACCAGACACGCTCAGTTAATTGATCCACAGTCAAGGAAGAAGAGATAATTCTTTGATCAATCAAACATCCGAAAGAGGGAACTTGTGATAAGGCTGTCCAATTATTTTCTAAACTTCCGGAGAGTAAACTATCTTTCCAACTAGGTACAAGAGGGTTTTGTTCAATGACGTCAAGCGCTTTTTTTACACTTTCTTCATAATCCAGGCAAGGTTCAGGAAAAATTTGTTTGATACGGTCTTCTTTGCAAAGCGTTTCGTTTTTTACACTGTCCACTAAAGAAGAGGCTAATAAAAAATTGACTGAAGTCACAAAATAGAGCCAATAAGACGATATGCGGGGAGTAAGAACTGGAACTACAAAAATATAACGCTTAAGTTGACGAACTTTCGCATAGATTAACAGCATTTCTTTATAGGTCAAAACTTGAGATCCACCGATATCAAAAATCTGATTGATGCACTTTTCATTATTTATAATTTCAATTAAATAACGTAACACATCTGAAATAGCAATAGGTTGACAACGGTTATTCACCCATTTTGGGGCGATCATTAATGGAAGTTTATCTACTAAATCTCGGATAATTTCAAAAGAAGCACTTCCTGAACCAATGATTATTCCCGCACGTAAAATTGTATAAGGGATGCCACTTGCCTTGATCAAACATTCAGTGTTAAAACGTGATGTCAAATGCGTGGAAAGATGCTTATCATTGGCTAAGCCACTTAAATAGATGATCTGTTTAATTTGTGTTTCTTTCAATTGCTTGATAAAATTCTGAATTGCCTGTTTCTCAAGAGCTGGAAAATCATGCTTACTGTAGCTCATGGCATGGACCAAATAGTAGGCAACATCAATATCTTTTGGAATAGTTTTTAATGATTCATTAACTAATAGATCCCCTGGTATCACAGTTAAATTTTTATGGAATAAAAATTGAAGGTTACGGGGACTACGCACCATGGCTATAACGGTATGTCCTGCCTCTAAAAGAAGCAATAGTAGCCGATATCCAATATATCCATTAGCGCCTGTCAGTAAAATTTTCATCTGATTCTAACCTGCGAGCTCAAAATTTTTTTTTTTCAAGCCTCTATTTTAAGACTTTATTGTTGCATAAAAATATAATATGTCAACAGTAGAGTATGTATTTTAAATGGAAAATATGGGATAAGTAAAAAAAAGGCATGATCAATAAGAAGTTTAAATTATGAGCGTGGATCCTCCTGGACAACTTCCTGATAAAGATTTCATACAAAACAATGTACCTAAAAATAATCTTCCTTTTTGGTTATGGGGCATTCTTTTTACTTTATTTGTTTCTCTTATGTGGGGAGGCGGGTCTTGGTATAGCAAAAAAATGGGGCAAGAGTTACAAGAGCATCCCTTTTTGCAAGTCACAAACCGGCAAATGTCTATTTTCCTATGGCAATTTCCTGAACATATGAGGGTTAATGTGACCACAGGCCGCACCGGATATCTTCCAGCTTTTCAGTATGTGGATAAGCTAAGTTTGGAACCGCAAATGGCTGATTTATATGTTGTGGCACCCCCTGAACTTCTTTTTCTTTATCACACCTGGCATCGGCTCCTAAGTCCAGAGTTTATTCCATTGCCCATTCAGCTCAGTGATTTCAAGGAATTCCTACTATACGCAGAGGAATGGCAGCCAAAATATTGGCCTGAGGCTCCTGCAGATTATGTTAAGTTTGCCAATGCTCTTTTAGAAAACAAGGATATTAATTCGGGCACTTTGAAGGATCTTGCACCGCCTAAGATCGTTGTGCAGGCTTTTCAGGGTTGGAAAAATTTTTTTAAAGACGGCGAAGCGATTAACCAAGTGACTTCCACCTATAAACAGATGACAAGTTTTCTAGAGATATGTCCTAATTATGCACGCAACTTTTGGCGCAATATTATGGCGGACAAATACCCCCACTATTTGAAAACACTAACCTTAGAAAAATTTAACCCTAGCGATACCCTATCGAATGATCAACTCGCACCTTTTCTAAAGGTGGCTTTCTATAATTACCAACAGAAGAAAAAATAAAGCAAACTGAATTTCAATTTTTTCAAAACTCTAAGTTTTAATGCAGAAACCTTCATCGTAGACAGGTCCATTTCTCCCTATTTTTAAAGTACCTTGAAAGAATTCTCTATAAACTTGCAAGCCTTGTTCAGCATTTTGGACGCAGTAAAAGCAATTGGTAATCCATTCTGAACCTTTAATGGTGCCTGTGTTTAAATTCAAACGAAAGCGGCTTGTGACCTTCTGACGCCAGTAATCAGGGTCTCCGAAAAGTAAAATAGGGTTAGAGGGTACGGATCCCACTTTACGCCGCACCTCTTCCAAGGAATATTCAAAATCCGTTCCGATGCCTCCCGGCAAGAAAATAGGAAAGTCCAAATTAAATTCAGCTTGACGTTCAACCAGTTTGTCCAACCGATAAGTCATTTTGGCATCTACATAAGAATTTTGCTGTTGTTCATTGACGGCAGATTGGGGTCCTGCTCGAAAATCCACAATGTTGGCACAAGAAAGGATATTCACATCCTGAGCGACACGATTGCCAATTTCCATGGCTCCTGGACCCCCTCCTGTCACCAAAGCCAGGGGAGTATCTTTGTGCAATAAGGGATGGTTCATTTCTGAACGCATGGCTAGTATGCCCTGTAGTAGGATTTTTAATTCACTTTCAAAGGTGCCTGCCATCAAATTAGATCCATAGATGCCAAAGACAGTAGAATTTAAGAACGTTTCAATTTTATCAAGAGGAACAAATAAACCCGAGTCATAGCCGGGCTTTTGAACAAATTGTAATATTTTTTTACTGATTTCATCGACCCAAAAGACAGGAATGGCAAATTTATCTAGGTCATGCAGAAGTGCGCGATCTTCGGCGGAAAAAAATTCAAGATAAGATCGCGATGCATATTGGAAATAAATCCCTTTTAAACAACGTTGGACTTGATCGCTCAGTAGCATCCTTTTCATAAAAGGGGAAGGAAAATAACGTGTCAGTAAAACTCCCTGGCTCGTAATGCGTGAATCATCAATCGCCTTTAAAAAAGGATATGAGGGCTGTTGTTCAATAAATCTCTCCACCATCAACGCTTGACGTGCACCGTGCCCCCATTTAGGAAACTCTTGGTAACGCGGCTCGCGCATGATCCAGTTCTCAGCCTTAAGGTTAATCAACTGCTCTCCTTTGACAATAAACGCAGCTGTAGGATTTTCTAAAGGTTGTGGAGCTGTATTGAATGCTTCGAAAAGTCTTTTGTTATCTTCAAGGCAAGTTTGCAATTGATCGCGATCGGAAAAATAAACATGCTCTCTGTAGGGTTCCAAGGTGTAAAATTCGATAGGTATGTCTGTCAGTTCTCTTTTACTTTTGCCATAGAGTTCATAAATATCGCCAGAAGCGGAGGTGTCGGGTTGTAAGATAGATGCAGTCGTGTGATGGAAGCCGGACGAGAGAAGTTCTTCAGCCACATGCCCAAAAACAGTTCTGATATGCAGGGGCAAAGTACGGACAAGGAGCAGCTCATCTTCTTCCACATTACGGGGAAGGTGGGGCTTCCATTCTTGATGAAGTCGCAAGACTTCGCGCATGCTAATGTTGGCTTTTAAAGCTTTTGCTAATGTTTTTAAAAAGCCTTGCAATGTAGGGGCATATTCAATTCGCCCATTGAGCAATGAAAGATAGGCAATTGTACGACCATCGACCTTATCAAGGATTAAGTCATCACTACCATGCAAGCCTCCTAATGAGAGCAGGGGTTTTCCCCATCGATCGGATCTCCCAAACAACCTAAATAAATAATCCGGATCACGAACGCGTCGTCTTTCATCAGCAGCAAATAGCCTGCCGATGTAAGCTCCTTCTTCAATATTTTTGAGCATTTCTTGACCAATAGATCCTATTGCAGAGAGAAGAACTTTCACTTCGGCGCATCCATTTTTTTCGTCCAATACATAATCCTTTCCCAAACCATTAATTCCAAGCTGAGCTAGAGTACTTTTAATGTTAAAAAAAACATGGCTAATGTCGATATGAAAACCTACAAAAATGGGGGATATGTGATTGATAAAAACTAGGGCTTCAGCATTTTTCTCATCTATACGCGACAAGTTAGTGATGATGCCATCAGGTGTGACTAGATCTAAATGTTTGGCCTCAAGATATAATTCGATATTCATATCACCTCTAGAGGAAAAGCTGATCATATGAAGCGAGGTATAATTCGTCAATGCAACAAAAAAAGAGATGCTTTTTACAATTTATTAATGAGAGGCGTTGTTGCATCATTCCCATGGAGTCTTAAAACCCTTAAAACTACCACTGAGCACAAAGAGAACAGAGAGAGGGTCTTATGAATTTATTACATAATTATAATTTTCTTTGTGTTATAATAAATAAATAACATAATTTTTTTATATAAATTATAAGTTATTGTGCTCTTTTTGATCTAAGTCTTCCGGGTTAATTAAGTGTAAATTCTGGTGAAGACTTTATAGGGGGTTTTGAATGGAACCTTTAAAACCTGAGTTTACTTTTAATGTTAATGAAAATTTAAGAAATGAAATAATTAAATTCAATCCTGGACAATGGCTTTTAGTTAATAAAAATACCAATAAAGCAGCAAATAAATGTTTCTCAGAATTTAATGAGTTGCTCGCCAAAACTCTTCCCTTTTTAAAGATTCATGTTCAACTTAGAAGAGGCCAAGATAAGCCTGTCGAGTTATTTATACAACTTGTTAAACGGCTATATAAAACTAACGAAGCGTTTGGATGTCTGGTCCAAGCACCTAGTTCTTCTGATCGATTAGAATTGGAAGCTAATCAGTTTAGAAATTTACTGGACAATGTCAACATCAAAATGAAAAATCAGAGTAGCGCGAAATTGAAGGATTTTTCAGCCCTTAATCGTCAAATCCTAGATGAGTGTCCTTTTTTGCAAACTATGTTCGAAGAGATAAAGGAAAAGATCGATCCTAATCCGCTCAATCGATTTGTAAAACTTGTCATTAGCTTACATGAAGTGGCTTCTGTTCTAAACTGTGACATAAAAATGCCCCCCACGTTAGATCCACTTGAATGGGAAATGAACAATTTTAAAAAATTAGTGGATCATGTAAATGCTGCAATGAAAAATCAAAAAATAGCCCTTGAGCCCAATGCTGACGAAATCAAATGGATAGATTCACTAAGTTTAGACCTAATCTATGAGCACTGGGATCTTCTTAATAAGCAAAGAATAGCTTATATTTCACCTGATTTGGTTGGAAAGATTCTGAATCTTTTGAGACAGGGTGCCCTATAGCAGATGTACTAACTCTATCTCAAATTAACTTAAACTCAGGCCGGGTAAAAGATCTTCTAGAAATAGTAACTTTGTGGCGCAAAGTAGGGATTCCAGAAAATTTAGAACAAAAGCTATGGAGTGCCAAACAATTAAAACACCTTGAACTCATAAAGCTAGGTCCTATGAGAAGGAGTCAAAATGAAAATAAACAATGAACAATCTATTGTTGAATATTTAAATCATGTAAGAAAAAGAAAAACAAACAGCCCTCCATCGGCAGAAGAAATAGAAACACTAATTTCCTACCTAAAAACAAATGGACTAGATCCTATTATTGTTGGAGCGCTTGCTGTTGTAAGCTATTTAAAACCATCCAATAATAATTGGCCGATTGCCGATCTAACTTCTCCTTTTTTATTAAAATTGAATTCTTTTCGAGACAAAGACTTGTTTGATCTTGTCGTACTAGCTAACAAAGTTGGTATTCCCCATCAATTGAAGAATAAAACTCTTAATGAGACACAAAGAAACAATTTAGAAACCGTACAGCTCTACTTAGAGCACAAAGACTTATTGACATAAAATAAATTCTTTTTTAGTAGTGGCTTCAAAAATAGGGGGCAAGCTTGGTATTTTGGTATTTATTCTTCAGTCATTTTCGACGGATCGGATAAGATTGTTAAGTAAACAGCAAGTGCTAGATTTGGCAGGCTTTTTAAAGAAAATAAAAAATTTCTCTCCAAGGATCAACTGAAAATCATCAATAGTTTGTCAAGGAAATGATGGCCGGCCGGGAATTTTTAAAAGCTAAAATTAGTCTGAAAGCAGCTACCGAGAAACCTAAGTGTTAAAGTTCTTTATTTTTAGGCGGATTTTTTTGTGGATTTTCTGTTAACAACTTGTAAATAAATAAAGTTTTTGTCTGGGCTTTAATCTCATAATTTAGATCTTGTTTTTGAGTAGATAAGACGAGTTTTTATTATAAATCATTAATATCAAGTATTTTGAGTTTTGAAAAAAGGTTTCTTTTAAAAAAAAGAGATGAATGACATGACTCGGTCTTAAATGCGCATCTTCTTGTTCATAAGCAAACTGAATTTTCAATTTTTTCTTAGTCTCTGAGAGACCTAGATCTTAACCTGTTTTTTAGGTTTAAGAAAATTTTTCGTTATGACATAATGCTTTTCTTTTATAGATAAAGCTCCCATTACACTATGAACAGTCAAAAAATTCCTAGAAGTTTTGGCACACATAACGGCACTTTTCATGCCGATGAAGTGACCGCTTGCGCCCTACTACTACTATTTGATTTGATTGACCGCGAAAAAATTATTCGCACGCGCGATCCATTATTGCTTTATAAATGTGAATATGTTTGTGATGTAGGCGGTCATTATGAACCACAACACAAGCTTTTTGATCATCATCAAGCAGAATATCAAGGTATTTTAAGTAGCGCAGGAATGGTTTTGCTCTACTTAAAAGATCAAAAAGTTATCCTTGCAAAAGAGTATGATTTATTTAATTCTACATTAGTTTTAGGGGTTGATGCACATGATAATGGAAAGGATCCACAAATTTATGGCCTTTCCACTTACTCAAATATCATTTCCAGCTTTACCCCTATTATCCATGATGCTGAAGATGCTATTCAGGACGAAGCCTTTTTTCAAGCTCTCGATTTTGCTGTTCAATATCTGAAACGCGTGCTAAATCGATATCAATACATACAATCGTGCAGAGATATAGTTTCCGAAAAAATGCAAAAACAAAGCGATTGTCTCATTTTTGAAACCAACATTCCCTGGTTGGAAATATTCTTTGAATTAGATGGGTGTAATCATCCTGCCAAATTTGTCATCATGCCATCAGGAAAGCATTGGAAATTAAGAGGTATTCCTCCTACTTATGATGATAGAATGAAAGTGCGCGTTCCTCTCCCTAAAGAATGGGCTGGACTGCTTCAGGACGATTTGAAGAAAGTGAGCGGAATTTCGGGAGCTATATTTTGTCATAAAGGACGATTTATTTCTGTTTGGGAAACTTGCGATGATGCAATAAAAGCTTTAAACTATGCATTAGGTAAATCTTATGGCTACAATTTTTAGTAGAATTATTGCTGGAGAGCTACCAGCCGATAAAGAATTTGAAAATGACCGAATCTTAGCTTTTAAAGATATCCACCCTGTAGCTCCCATCCATATTTTGATTGTGCCAAAAAAGGAAATTCCTGACTTGCAGTCAGTGACTTCAGAAGATTTGCCCCTGATCAGTGAATGTATTGAAGTGGCTCAAGCTTTAGCAAAAAAATATCACATAACCGATGGATATCGTCTTTTGACAAATAATGGATCTTTGGCTGGACAAATAGTTTTCCATTTGCACTTCCATCTTATTGGAGGACGTAAGTTGGGGGCTTTAGGATGACAGTCAATTTCTCATTGGAACGTAAAAAAACGTCCTTATTAGTCATCGATGTTCAGGATAGGCTTTTTAGCCAAGTTGAACGTTCCTGCGAAGTGATGTTGACCATTCAAAAAGTGATTAAGGGCTTTCAAATCCTAAATCTACCCATTTTGGTTTCGGAGCAATATCCCAAAGGACTTGGCCCCACCATTGCGCCTATTAAGGCAGCTTTGCGCGAAGAGCAAGAATATTTAGCGAAAACAAGCTTTTCTTGTACAAAAGATTCCGTCATTAGGCAAAAAATCGACAAGCTAAAGACAGATCAGTGGGTTCTAGTAGGTTTAGAAGCTCATGTATGTGTATTGCAAACGGCTAAAGATTTATTAAACATGGGTAAAGAGGTTGTCGTCTTGAATGATGCCATAACATCGCGGTCTCTTTATGATTTTTCTACAGCTATCGCTGAGATGCGCGATTGCGGTGCGCGAATTAGTAGCGCAGAGACCATTCTTTTTGAATTGCTGGGAGACTCTCAAGCTGATGAATTCAAAGAGATGAGTCAATTGATTAAAGGTTAAAACCCCATTTTTGCCCTATGCAAGCGCGATTTCTCTATCTTCTTCTGTTCTTTTTCCCACTGGCTATTTTTTCTTTTAACATTGATGAAAATGAATACCTTAAAATCATAAATGCCCACATGCGTATTAAAGATTTTCAGTCAGCTAATGATTCAGCCATTGAAGCTTTAAATCTTTTTCCACAAAGTAAAGATCTTTGGCAAATATACATCAAAGTCCTTTCCAAACAAAGAAATGAAAAAGAAATGCTCTCAGTATGGAAAAATTATATCCAAGCATTTCCGGAAGAAAAAAATCATCGAATGCTCATCGAAACTCTCGCTTGGGGCACCATTGACAATGCTTCTTGTTCGTCCTCTCCCATTATACGTGTCATGGCAGTACTTTCCGCATTTCTTTCGCAGGATGCCAAGGGCATAGAAATATTGCGAAGAAGTTTACAGGATCCTAATTCCGCTATCCGCGGTATTGCTGTCCAACTATCTGCTCAACTCGGAGATGCGGACTTACAAGACGAAATTTACCATTTATTTCAAACCGAAACAGTTTGGAATGTACGGCTTGAAGTGATTCGATCCATGGGTGGTATGAAAATGAAAAGAGCCCAAAATGAGCTTTTAGCGCTATTGCAAAATTCTAAGACCCCTGCTGAAGAAACAGTCGCCGTCATAGAAGCGCTGGTCAATATATGGGATTCTCCCAAGCGTACAGAGATATCAAGGTTAGCTAAAAGCAATCGAGCAGGACTACGACAACTTGCATGCCAAGTGATTGCACATTTTGATAGGAAGAGCGATGCTGACTTAATCATCCCCTTAATCGATGATCATAATGCTGATGTTCGTCAAGCGGCTTTATGGGTGTTGGGTTATTTGCGCATTGAAAAAATAAATAATCAATTTTTGACTGATATTGTAGAAAAAAAGCTTAACGATATTGATCCTTTAGTGGCTATAAAAGCAGCTTGGGTCATGACCTTAAATAACCAGAAAAAAGGACAGGAAGCATTCAAATCTTGGTTTCGGCATCCTAGTCATGATGTACGGTTAATGGCAGCGACTCACCTTGCGGCTTGTGGCAAATACGCATTTCCTTTAATCCTTGAGCAGTTCAAAAATTCAAACGAACCTTATATTCGTATGAATCTAGCTTTGGGTTTACTGGGCCAACGCGTCGAAACTCAGGAAGCATGCCAAGCTTTATATGATGGACTTCAAAATATTAAGGAAAGGTGGACATGGGATGAAAAAAATCATGTGCATGCACTTATTCCCAGCAAATTAAGATATTTTGATGATCTTAACAACTCTCCCGAAACCGTGGATCAAATGACGCGGCTTGACATTTTAAACATATTAGCTGTTATGAAATTTGCTAGGGCGCAACAAGCGATTAAATCTTTTTTGCAACAAAAAAATTGGGGAATTACTGCCATGGCATCTGCCACTTTATTAACTGAGGGGGATGAAGCTGCCTTAGAATTAGTACAAAAGCTAATGACCGATCCTGAAATGCATGTGAGGATACAATCTGCTTTAATATTATCTTTGTGGGGAGGAGGCGATACGTCGCTGGATACATTAACAACCGCCTATTCCCAGGTTGATCGAGAAATGAAAGAACGTATTTTGGAAGGGATTGTTAAAATATCTTCTCCTAAATCCATTCCTTTTTTATTAGATCGTTTGCAGGAACCTAATCAATCTTTGCGCGTGATGGCAGCTGCAGGACTTGTTCTTTGCTTATATAATTAGAATAATTACTTGATGATTAGTTAGTTTTGATATAATATTGTTATAATTTATTTAAATATATGTTTTGAATATAAACAAAAAACACGAATAATTTGACTTTAACTTAAATGGAATAAGTATGCCGAAAGTATCATTGGTAAGAAACATTGCTCATACACCTAAAGAATTTGAAAAATGGGTTTTATCTCCTCACAAGAGTGTTGTGTGTGATGCCAAAGGAAATTATCGATTAGAAAATCGACTCATGACCCTCATTCGAAAAATTATTCGTCGAATTTTTAATGATCTTTTTGGCTTGGAAGCGAGCAGGCAAAGCGGCTGGTCCGTAGGTCTTGTGCATGTCTTTGATCGCTTGGAGCAAGAACGCCTTGTGATAAATAAAAAATATTTTTCTTCTTATCTAAGCACAGCTAAAACTGTTAAAAACATCCTTAAAAAAAATAAATCATCCAAAGTTACACCTGCCCTTTTAAATTTAAAAATGAGAACGACCTCTTTAAAATATCGTATGGCCATCGGCTATAGTGATAAATACGTTAAAAAGGATCAGGTGGACGGCAAACTTTTTGATGAATTAATGAAACACGCCGAATCTTGGAAAAAAACTAAAGTTGTTTTCAAAAGTCAAAAGCTTACTGAAAAACAAAAAAATCAACTTAAAATTCTTTCAAAATATCCAAAATTTGCAACACTAGTGAAAGACCATGCGCCTTTGCGCGAAAAGTTTTTTGAATGGGCCATTCTCGCCAAAAATAACGTCGATGCGTTTGTTCAATTTCCCTGTACTGTTGAGAAAGTCATGGATGTGGGTCTCTATAAAAAAATTGGACGTTATGGCGGTCATGACTTACAAATCGAAAATATCCTCCTGGATGGCAAACTCTATAAAGATTTGACTCTTCCCTTCGAGGGAAAGCGTGAAAGCCTATTAAATGGTAAACATGTCGTCACGCTTTCTCAAAATTATAAGCTTTCCATTGATGAGGTTTTCAAGATTTTTAAGGATCGCGCCTATGTAGTAGGAAATCTTGAATACTTTGGAGAAGGAAAAGGAATCACAAATTGGAATGCCAATGAATGGGGCTTTTACGACCCGGCTAAAAAGGATTACTTGCGCATTGATGTTGTGAACGATCCGGACTGGATAAAAAAAATTCCTTTCTCAGAAATAATTTCTGAGGAAAACGCCAAAGACCGATTTGAAGATAAAAATGCGCATAAACTAAAATTTAAACCAAATGATTGGGTCTTTACCATCGTAGCTAAAAATGAATTTAAACATGCTAATTTGACAGGCGCCCACACCATGCTTTCCGTCGCAGTGCCATTAGGCAATGGCAAGAGAGGGTTGTGTTACATGGGTAAATTTGCTTGGGATTTTCCAAACTTTGAACATGAAAAAAGACGTTATGTACGAGTCGCTTTTGATACTGTAAGAGGCTCTATTCAGATGCCGGATGAAAACTTTTTTCAAATAGGGCGTGATGAAGAGGGGATTTCTTGGCGCGCTTCGGAAGAGGAAGCCCGCTTGATCATTAATAAAATTAGTAAAGATAAAAAAAATGTGGAGAATAAAAAATTTTATTTTCAAATTTTGGTTTATAACTGCTCCATCTGGGCCTTTAAAAAGCTCCGCAGTTTAGTCACTCCTGAAGAAAGAGATGAAATAGCCGCTATGTATCTGTGGGAAGCTGAGCCTGAGGCATTGCCTGTCAGAAAAATCATTAAATTGCCTCCAAAAATTCGCAAAGGTATTTTTAATTTATCTGTCAGTTTTTTTAAGCCGGAAGGTCAGGTCAAAAGACGAAAGGATGGCTCGGTACGAGAGATTCTTCTAGCTAAACAAAATGGTCCTTGGAATGATGCTAAACAGCTTCACCCCCATGCGATGATTAACCATAAACGCAAGAAAAAAAGTGCGCAGGCCAAGCAACAGGTCAACGTTCCTCAAGCAAGATAGTTTTTATATAATAAACCACAGAGACAGTGAGAGGGGAGAGGGGCTGATTCTCAATTATTTCACAGCCTATCTGTGGTCATGCTATTCACCTAATCATTTTTTGAAAATAGCAATTAGCACAGAGACGCAAAGGGAAAAAACAGGATATTAGGATCGCCTTCTGCGGCAGGATAAAGGCATTAGAGGTCTGTGTATCTAAAGTGCTGGAAACTATGCCGCCGCCGAAGGCAATCCTTATATCCTGTTTTTTCTTGTTCTTTCCTCTCAATATTGGTGCGTTATTTTCAAAAAATGATTAGGTGAATAGCATGCTCTCTGGTGACTTTGCAAAAAAGCGTCTTAGTCAAATTTTCAAACATTCTTAATTTTTAATTAATTATACAGATTTAACTTGTTATCGTTTTAATTAATAATCAATAGGATTTAATATGTCTGTGCAGTCTTTTTTTAATAATTTAGTTCATCAAATGTTTCACAATTGTTTGTTATCCATTTTTTTTAGACACAAATCTAAAATCTATGTGCGCTATCAAAATCATGACAACTATCATCAACAGCACTTACAAATTAGAGTGGACCATGCTTTTCATCGGAATGTTCTTCCCATGCAACATCAGCCAAACCATGTTCAGCCCCTGCCACAATATCGACCTATTCCTCAACCAATCTATCAGAGACCTTATGATCACAATCCTGTTTATCAAGATATTGCATTTGATCCTTATAAAAATTTACAACCGATTGCCTTGCAAGTTCAGCCGCATAACATGCATGCCGAATTAATCCGGCAAAGCAATCAACTGCAGAATGAAATAGAACAACTTTTTACTGAACTGGCCGGCCGTGGGTACTTTATGGCTCGTCAGCCTTCGCCTGTTGTTCTTGGCAACCAGAATGCCGAAAAGCAGCAAGAACTTTCTGCAAAGCGGCAGCAATTACATCATGTGCTCCAATTTGCGAACCATGAGATGCTAGATCTTGTAGGAAATACAACAGATGCACGTGAGTTATTAAAGCGCCGTTTCGCAAAAATTTGTGTGCTATTAGCCAATGAGGGACACGAAAAAAATGTGGAACTGCAAAACCAATATAACGATCTAGCAGGACTTGAAGCGGCATTAGAAAGGTTGGAAAAAAAATTTCAGCGCTTCTTAGGCTCATCCGTTCAGCCTAATGCTCCACAAAATCCAGAAGAAGCCCAAATTGCAATCTTATTAAGCAATATGGAAAGATTTAATCGTCAAAAAACTATTTTACTGAATTGCCAAAAAGGAGGATTTAGTAATGCTTTTGAACTTCAGCAGTTGCTCAGCGGATTAGAAGCTGAATATCAAGAGCTTGATGAGAAATGTGAAAAAATCAAAATAGATATCATTCAAGCGGAAAATCATGTGGCTGACTTAACAAATCATTTGTTAGACATCTCAAATGCGGTCGATCATTTTGTCGCTAAGTACCCTTTAGAAAAAAAACCGTTTCTTAATTTGCCTCATGAAAAAATTGCCCAAATGGCCGTGTTTCATGAAGTTAAGCCTCAGCAAAATAAAAAAGCTGAGGTCATAGAACCCATGAATGCGAAACTTAATGAAGCAGTCTTAAAGGCTCAGAATGCATTACGCGCTCTGGTGGCTGTGGCGCGAGCGAAAGAAATAGAAGAATAAAGGGAAATTCAATAAGATGTATCTTATACCCAAAAATTTTGAAATAATGCATGGAACCATAAGGAGTATAACATGACAGTAAAAGCAACAATTGCTCATATCGCGGATAATACAAAACAAGTATTTGTAGATTTCAAAAACGATGTGGGCGATGCAATGAAAAAATTTAAAGCCGCGCCTGGTAGAGAAAAAGTTTGGGTTTTGATTAAAACTTTTAGTGTGGCAGTAGCCTGCGGACTCATCGCTTTTGGCACGGCCTTTCTATTGGGTTCTTTTTCACCCGCTCCTTTAGTCGCTGGCTTTGTGATCGGTGGCGTATACGCTTTTTATCGTTTTTCTCGGTCAGCTCGCGGACTTGATCAGTTGGCCTTAGATCAGGCAAAAAAAGACGTTAAGCAAGCTGCAAAGAATGTTAAAGAAGGCATCGTAAATGCTGGCGAGAAAGCTGCTGATGTTGTAAAAAATGCCGGTGAAAAGGTGGTTAATGTAGCAAAAAATTTAAAGAACGCAGTAAAAGATAAGGTCAATAAAAAAGACTAAATGGCAGGCAGGCTCATGTATTCACCTACACAAGCCAAAAACTTCGCCGAAGGCTTTGGAGTGTCGGAGCTTTAGCTCCGCTTTATTCCATAGACCTAATGAAAAATAATGTTTTCTTTATTGCAAACAAGACCTCTTGCGAAATTAAGGGTTTGTTGATTTTGCTGGATTATTTTGTATCACTTACAATTAAAGTTGGAAATAGGCTCAAAAGAACCAGAAAATCTACAAAACCTTAACCACGCAAGGGGTGACTATAAAAGCGGTACTAAAGTACCGACACACCTCCCAAAGCCTTCGGCGAAGCTTCTCATATCCTACTATCTGTTAATTCTCTTCTATTCTCTCTGTAATCTCAGTGATTCAAGGGTCGATTTTGCAATAATCCGTCAATTTATATACTAATTTTAAAATTTAAGTTATAATAAATAAATATATAATATAATTATTATTATTTAATTCGTATGTTTATATGGATTATTTATCAATTATACCTAATGCATCTGATCAACTTTCCCGTCGTATCCGGGAAGGAAACGAAGCTATAGATGGGTTGAAAAAAGGGAAATTCAATGAAAAAATCGTTTCCACTATACTTAAAGATAAAAAAGATATCATTAGAATCATAAACGTTGCTAAATTGGCACTTGTTGAAATCGAGAAAAGTGAGGGAACAAATAGTTCAGATTATATCAAGCTGCAGAATCATCTTATTGAATATGCAGAAAAAGTTCAGATCCTTTCCGGTTTAATAGATTCAAAAGAACAAAACAAACTTCATAAAGCAGTACAAAAAATTCAATCGGCTTTAATTAACTTTTCAACTCAGCCCTTATCGGATAAGCATGAATTTGCGCCTCAGCTGATGGAACGGAGGATGTCTAATAGCGATCTTTTTCAAATATTCAAGAACCTCAATTTGAGCCTGAGATCCAAAAGGGTATCATTTTTTCGCAACAAGCGAGAGTTGAAAAATTGCATAGGCTGACAGAAACCTTTTTAAAAGACGATGCCTTTGCTGCCAAAGTGAAAAATGTAGAAAAAGAGTGGAATCATTTAATACCTCAATTTAAAGAGCTTAAGGGGGCTTATCAAAAGCACCAGGAAAATCCAGATAATCTAGAGCTGAAAGATCACTTTCTAAGCCTTCAGGATCATCTTATGGAAGCATGCTCTTTGCTAACCGAAAAGTATCCAGATTTGGGATTTGATGAGAATACCTTTATTTCTCTATATGATTTCAAAACTAGCTTGGAAGGTCTGGAGATTCAAAAACAGGTAATTTTAAATCAAATTGTCAATAAGACATTTTGTCTCAAACAAGTGGAGCATTTTGCCAATGTGAATAAAACACAGATCATTAAGCATTTTCAGTCAGAAGGACTTCTTTCTCAGTGGGACAAACCTATTAATGAAGAGGATATTAGAGTTGAGGTACAATTTCTTTCAAAAGGAATGGAAGGACATAATGGAGGCAAACAACCGACAAAAATCACCTTTGATATCAAAGGGCAATCCCCACCTTTTACATTTGTTTGCAAACCCCGAAAAGCCATTAATGATAAGGCCGTGATAGACACATTTAAAAAAATCAATTTGACAAATCAACAAGCTGTTCCTCTTCCTACTTACACCATCATTAACCCGAATAATAATGAAGGATGGAAAGACCTTGATAAGATGGGGGAAATCAGTATTTGGGAGTTTATTGAAGGAAAAAATATCAGAGAGATATCAAAAGCCAACAGTGCTAGTGTATATGTAAGTAAAAATACGCAATTAAGAAATAAATTAAACCGTATGGATGCGATTTTAACGGCAATGAATATTAGCGATTTACATCCTGAAAATTTAATCATTGGAAAAAGAGAAAATAAAACAGTAATCATTCCCATCGACCTGGAAGTCATAGGTTTAGGACAAAAAACTCAACTTGGCACAAAAGTTGATGACTATTCATTCACTGAAAGTGAGAGACTCTGTATAGAAGAATTTAATGCTCAAAGAAATGAAAGGCCCTTTAGAATATTAACTCTTGGCACTCAGGTTTTAGCAGGTTTTATATCAGCTTGCCTGAATGATTATAAAGATCTAAATAATTATGTGAAATTAATAGAAGAATATATCAAAAAAGAATATAATTTAGCAATTGCAAGTAATGAATTAATGCAGGCTTTCTTTAAAGACGTTCTTAATGGTGATGTTCCTTTTTTTACGGAAAAGAACAATACACTTTATTATGGATTGTCTACTGATGGCCTTTCAATAGGAAAAAGGAGATAAAAAATGACTATTGAAAATTTCTCTCAGTGGAGAGATTTGAATAAAAATTGTCAAATTATACAAAGTGATTTAGAAAAAGAATTAAGAAAAGAAGCAAAAACACTAAGAGATCCTTGTCTTACTGATATGAAAGTGAAGACACTTGCCTATGATCTAGCAAAAAAAGGGCAAAAAGCACTTGAAAATCAGATCAAGGCTGTCTATCAGGATCCAGACTATAGTGCTTTTACCCAATTGTTTCTTAAAAAAGCTTTCCAGTCATTTAATGTTCCTTATAAGCTACAAAAAGATTTTATAGACATTATGCTTGGTCGGAAAGAACCAGATAGTGAGGATCTTGAAGAAACACTACCGGACGAAGGGATTGATTCAATAGAGCCTCTTGCGTAATTAAGGGTTCGACGGAACCTTAATTACTTAAGAGGTCGATTTTTGGAAATGGATTTTGCAAGGCATAGCCCGCATAGGCACGAACTTTATTTTCAATTTTGCGCTCTATCCCAACCAATCTGTTACAATGCATATGAATGATGCTCGTTATTATTGAAAAAAAGGACGTAGTTAATTGCTGATCATTTTTTAATTCTTTAACTTTGTTAGCAATGACTGATAAGCTGTGAGACCGTTTATCAAAAATTCCCTGCAAAATTGGAGGGGGTGGTGAAAGTATGATTTTTCTCCATTCTTTAAAGCCGCTTAATTCAGTTTTATCGATACCTGTCTGGGAAAAGAAAGTCAGTTGGTCAGTTAAGTCTAAATTTAAAGACTTCAAAATTTCTAATATACTGATGGCTCCAATTACATGCAGAGGCAATTGGATTTCTTTTTCCTTTTTAAGCAGTTCCAATACAGTAAAGACTATCGATACAAAAAAAGTTTTCAACATGATCTATCAGATGGATTCCTCCATAGCGTTCAATTTCTCTTTCGTAACACGTGATAGATGCCAATCTTGTATTAAACCTTGATGAAGAAGAATCATGAACCCAATCATGCATAAATGATAAAACTTCTTTATACAAGATAGCTCGATCACCTTTTAATCGAATGCGCAAATGCTGTTTTTCATCGAAATATCGAACGAAAAACAACTGATGAATCATCTTATTATCAGTCAAAAAACCTGCAAAAGAGCTGAGATGATCTATAAGAAAATTTTTCTCAACATTTTTGTTTAAAAATAATTTAGCAAAAAGCCATTGGCTTCCTGGAGTATGCCAACGGTATCTAATAGGAATTTCCTGAAAAGTATGAGTTTTCAATGGAGGTGTATTGCTGGAATAATGTGGATTTTTCAGCACAGGAAGTACAAATTCAGCGCAGTGCTTCCCCGCAGAACTCGAGACCCACTCTCCAGATTTCTGCATGAATTTTTCTGATAATATTAAATGCTTAGAATTTTTTAAGCGATTCGTAATAATCTCCAAATGATCGATATTTTTTCTGTCCAGTAAAAGCTTATGATCGCGATCTTCAATATAGACATAACGCACCATTCGATATTTATCGGCCCATGCTTGAAATTTCTTAACAACAGATTGTTTAGGTTCATTTTTTTCAGCACCTATTTTTTCAAGGCTCACGTTCCATTTTGCTGTAGATAAAATAAGCTTTTTATAACGTATTCTTGGCAAAAAAGGCATCCCAGAAAAGCTGCCCCAATTCCAATTTTGAGGGACGCGGTATTTGCCTATCGAAATGTCGCGCACAAAACGAAGAGGATCTGGAGCTAATGAACCGTTCAAAACATTAGTTGCAGTGACGTAAAATTCCACATCACCCTCTTTTGAGGTAAGGAAGAGTCTTTCGTGATCTGCTCCAACATAAATTTCATCGAGTGAACGGCTTGTTATTCCTCCCGGACTTAAATCCACAATTTCCTTTCTAAAGTTTGGATTAATAGCCACATTCTGTGCCTTTGAACTAGGAGGTAAGTAAGAAGATTCTACAAAACGAATATGCGGCTCAAGAAATTCTTCATTTTGATAAAATTCTTTTAGGTTTTGATTTAATTTAGAATCAAACATATCCAAAAAACGACCAAAAACCGCTCCTCCTTGGCATCCAATATTAGAAATGACAATGGAATAATGCCCCTGTTTGATTTCATTGTCAGAATTTGCCAAAAGCTCAAAAAACACATCCGTGGATAGTTGCGCTTTTTTTAAATCAGTCGATACTGACCATTTCTTGAAATTTTCTTCGGTAATTTCAATTTCTTGAGTCTGTTCCCAAAGACACTGGAAAAAGGCGTCTTGTAACCACTGCTGAAACCGTAGCGACTGCTCCTCTTCTTTCTTTGCATTAAAAAGAAATTTGGGAATGCCGAGTCCACGCGTTTCATCCAATAGTTCATCTAATGGAACAAGTCGATCGGTTCCATATTTACTAATAAATTTTTCAAAAAAAACAGCCTGCGGATTAGCATTCCTATTGGTATCAATGTGTAAAAGCAGCTCCGCACCTTCTGCAACCTCTTCTAAAATGGATTTTGGCAGTGTGATTTGAGAGTTCTGTGAGGCTATATCTACTTGCAAATAGGAGTTGCCAGATATGCATTTTTTCATCTCATCATTCAACTTCAAAAGAACATCTTCTCCCTCGCCGGGTTTCGATTTTGAATACTGCAAAATATTCTCGTAAAGCTTTGACAATGAATCCTGATATACAGAAGGAATTTTTTTCAGGAATTCTTCGAAAGGAGAAGGAGAGACAAGTGATGGAAGTAAAGAGAACCATAGGAACTGTTGCTCCAACAATAATTTAATCGTGGATTCCAATTTTTCCGAAACAAGATGAGACAATTTTTCAATGATCTTTTCTATGAGTTCCCTAACAATAATGGAATCTTTTGTTAAAGAAAAAACGATTTCAGTCAAAGCATTTTTACGTATTGAAACTGCTTTTTGATCTAGTTTATTGATCAGATAAGCAATGTGATAACGTCCCCCTTTCATCGATATGAGAGGATTTCGTTGCACTTGCAAATCCAGGAAAATTTTTTCATCTAGGCAAATTTTCTCAATGACTTTTTGAACCCATTCCATATCAGGGCGAGCTCGTTTCATGACATCATTTAATTCAATTTTAGCTTTTATTGCTTCACCGCTATGGCCTGAGGAAACAAAAGAAAATAACCCAAAAGGAGTTGGCCGCGACGACATACGGATATAGTATTTCAATAATGAATGGGCTGTATCCCTATCAGTTCCTATTTTATCAGCTTTTTCTTTGAGGGAAGATGAAGCTATTGTGATGGCTTCACGAAAACATTCATTTTGGAAATAAAAGTCCCTAATGAATTCCGAAGCATTCGTTTGATCTGCCATATTGTAAAAATATTCGACAGGGAAATAAGGAAAGCGGGTTAGGAAAAAGTTCGCAGGAATAAAAGCAGGAATACGTTTAGACATCATTCACCATAAAATGATAATACCAATTCGGTATACTCTTTTTTTCCACTGTTAAAAGAGTCAACCAAACACCAATAGCCCCTGTTAATAAACCCGACATATGGATTTTTGCGTAGCTTTTATCTTTACACAATTCAAAATCAGTAAAACCAAAAGGGGTAGCGGGGTCAAAATATTCCCATAAAAAACGTTGAAGAAGAGTTTTTTTGGAGTTCAAATAATCGTTTTGACTCTCTTCAGCCATAAAATGTGTCATTAACAATAAACCTGCGATCCCGTGGCAAACCGTCGGACCTGGCAGATTCCAGCTTTCTCTAGGGCGCTCAAATAGAGAGCAGAATGCTTGGATGGAAAATGCTTTTAGCCCCTCATCATTCAAAGCCTTACCGGCAATGTATAAGATGCGCGAAACACTTGGCGTGCCATAACACCAGGCCTCTCTATTATGAAAATTCGTCATCTTTTCTAGAGTGCCGCTAGTTTCTTCTTCAAAAGAAATGCATGCTTTATAAAACTTGTATTCATTCAAGAGTGAATATTTAGATTTGAGCCAATCACTGATCCGCCGGATCGCTTCTTTTTGCAGCGGCAAATTAAATCCTTTTAAAGAAGCAATGGCGAGAAAACCAAGCACTCCAGTGATTCCATGGGATAAGCCCAGGTTAAAATTTCCGAAAGGATAATTCCTTTTATCTAATTCAGATAATTGCATTTCATAAGAGATATACCAACCCGGAAGTTCATGATCTCCCATTTTAATGGGATGGATCAGGTTAATGAGTAGGGAGATCACTTCCTCCAAAATAATATTAAATTTTGGATTTGGATTTTGCAATAAATATAAGCCTGCACCGGCTACGCCTTGGATAAGCTCATAAAGACGTGGATCCCGAGGTTTTCCCGCGGAGATTTGTTCCCTTAATGGAACTATATATTGGTTTTTGATCTGTTCTAAAAGGATGTTATCCAATTTATGAAGGATTTTTGCATAACGTGTTTCTTTTTTAGAAGAAAAACGAATGGCATAGCATAATCCTGCAAGGCCTCCAAAAAGCGAAGCATGTTTGGGAACACCATACTTATCAAGGGTCTCTTTTATTTTAAGCATAAAAGAGTGAACGATACCCTCCCAGTTTTGATCTGGAAACGTTTGATCCATTGTCGCAAAAAATATCATGCAGGCAGGGTATCCTTCCACCAAAGCTAAATCACCCCAGAGGCTTTTAATAGGAAAAGCTGATTGTGGATTTAGATTGGAAGGGGCTGTCACGATATCCTTAACATATTCGGGAAATCGGCAGGCGACTGCGAAATTGAGGAGATCTGATGAAACGGACTTCATAAATAAATTAAACTCGCCAGCTTTGGGCGAGTTTATCCTCATTCCTTCTTAGCAGTGAGAGCAGACACTGCAGCCTGAGCAAACACTGACTGCTGAACAGGGACTTGTCCAATTACAATTGGTTGTTCGGCAAGCATTGGTCCCGGAAAGCGCGGCATCTTCTTCACCCTCAGGTGTTTCTTTTTCTTCAACATCAATATCCAAGTCATAATCTGCATCTGTCTTGGCTGAATTTGATTGTTGCTGCTGATAGTTGAAATAGGAATAAGGATCAGAACCTTCAATGCGCATAATATTTCCTTTTTAAGAATTGTGATAAAAAAATAGGTCAAAGATTTGTAAAAATTAAACTTTTTGACGAATATACGCTTCTTGAATGCAATTTGCAATTAAATATTTAATGCTATGATTTAGCATAGATGTACTGTTGAGCTTCGAGATTGGAGAAGTAGTTGCTCCTATCTTGATCGCCCATACAATGATAGAAAAAAGAGGCCTGTGAATATAACTGACGCTTTTCCCACATAAAAGCCTTATCGAGCCAGGTTTGATTTTCATGAATTTTAGAATTCATCAAATGGCTAAACAAAGTCCAGGAACGGGGGAAAGAGATATCTAAAACCCCTAAGAAATGAACCTGAGCAATGTCCTTTCCTTCAGTCAAATAAAGCCAGATGCCATGCAGAAAATGAAGCGGATGCAATTCTTGGTTTAAAATTTCAACAGGATAGCTTTGAAGCAATTCACCGGCTTTTACAAGGTTATTATCGCATAAATAGGCTGCAATAAGTCCACAGTTTATTCTTAGCGAAGTTTCACCATCAAGATTAAAATCTTTTAAGGATGAAACAACATCATAAATGAAGGGCAGGTTTCTTTTTTTCAACGCAAATTTTATCAGATGCATGAGGATCCTAAACTCATTTTTTTCAATATTGGGTGCATGCATATGCCGGATCAAATCCTCAAAGCATTTATTTATGGGTTGTTGATACATACGGATAGCAATGTTAAGAAGTTCAATTTCATGCTTAAATTCGTTTGTGTGTGGAAGCGATACTTTTTTTATCAATTCATTCAATTTCACTTTTGCCAAGGCATAGCTGCCTAGTTCAATGAGAGCAAAAATTGCATTGCCACATAACGTTAAGGACAAGGGCTCACTTTTTGATAAGTCATCGATAATTTCACTGAGGATGTAGGGCTTTGCCGTCCAAAAAGCGAGATGGATAGCAAAATTCGTATTTTTGAGTTTATCTGTCATCATGGCATCTGATTCACTCAACATGAAATTTAAAGGTTCCCAATACCTTTGCAGGCTCTGAAAAAGTTTTTTGGCGTTATTATGTAAGCTTATGGATGGTATATGGCGTATAGCAAATAGTGTAAATTGATAGGTTGCCCTGCGGTTCTTACGCGAGCTTTCAAGTAGGCGATAAAGGATTTGTTCTTCTAATACAGGAAGAAGAGGATGATGCGGATATCGCCGATAAGCTAATTCAAAACATTTGATTTCTTCATCCCAATCGTCCAAGGATTGATAAACTAGAGCTTTTCCTAGATACTCCAAAGGGGCACCGGGTGTGCCATGAAGCTTCCAAAACTCTTCTAAAGCCAATTCATATAACTCTTGTTTTTTTTCAGGAGGCACAGAATTCCTTGCTTCTTCAAGCAAAGTGATTCCTGCCCTAAACATCGCTTCACGCCCTTCAGCAGTTCCGGGAAATGAATAGCCAATGCGGCGATATTCACTTAAGGCAGTCGTATAGTCTTTGTGGGCAAGAAAAGCGTCAGGGACGGCGAGGCAGTTTACCTGTATGTTTAGGTTGCCCACCGATATTGTTATAGGCGATAGGGTATAATCGGCGTCCCTTGCAAGCAAACCAATATGCGTACCGGCCAATGGCAAATGGCTGATATAAGAAAATTGAAGGATGTTGTTAAGATAGAAGTGAATGTTTTCATCTATCCTCTCAATACGTATTTGATACCATTCTTGTCTTTGCAGAAATATGTCAGGATGGTTCATCACTTCGACAGCTGAACGCAGGAGTTTTGTTGAACGATGGGCGTCAGATCCTAGCCATAAACAATAGCCATCATTTAAATTAGATCTTTCAGCAGCTTCAGGAATGCTGATCAAGAATCCGATTCCTTGGCATCTATCTCCTAATTTTATTTTGGCTTCAATTTTTGTATTTTCAGTAAAAGAAGCTTTAGAGATCATGAGGCTCACCCAATCAGAAATATCTGTTCCACGGGTGACAGCGGCATGCTCAGCAATTAACACATTTTCTTGGAATTCCCAATCGTCTTTATTATTGACTTGCAACTCTGCAATTTGAAACCACTCGGATCTTCCTTCTAAGTAGGTCTCTAAGTCATGAATTAGCTCATCGACCATTTTATAACGCTGATCTAAGGGAACGGCTAGGCATTTCAAAGCTATTCTTGAAAGAATGCGCGGGACATCTCTATACGGAGCCACCTCTATAGGATCAAGAAGCTTTTCCTCTGACATTGCTTTTCTAAATTCTTTTAAAGTCCCTCTTCTAAAAGGATGCCGCAATGTAAGCATTTGATAAAGGATAGCTCCCAGTGAATAGATGTCTGTCTGGAAGCTGGCAGGCTGACCTAAAGCCCTTTCAGGTGCCATATAGGCTATAGTGCCGACAACTTTTCCTAAGCGGGTGATATGATGTAGGGGATGCGCTTCTTTTTCTAGGATAGGTTCTTGAAAAGATTCTTCATTTGTCGATACAGCTTTGGCTAGCTTGGCAAGTCCCCAATCTAAGATAATGACCTCTCCATATTTTCCCACAATAACATTTTCAAGCTTCAGGTCTCTATGCAAAACACCTTTTGAATGGGCATAGGCAACAGCCTGACAAATGCTAAGGAAAATGCGCATCAAGGAAGGAATCGAACTGGATTGACTTGTCTTTAAACCTAATTTATCCTGTTTTCTAGCCGTTCTTAAAACCTGCTTTAAAGTCTCGCCTTCTACAAATGGCATGATATAATAAGCAAGATTTTGCTCAGCATGAATAGAATAAATAGGGATAATAGCCGGATGGGTAAGCTGACTTGTTATATGGGCTTCCTTCAAAAAACGATTGTGGATCTGCTTATGGGAAAGAAGATCCTCTCTAATACGTTTTAATGCTATGCGGCGGCCGCAAGATGTATCATAAGCCAAAAATACTTCTCCCATCCCTCCTTTGCCGATACTTTTCAGTATTTGATAGTTACCCAAAGAAAACTGCACCTGCTTTTCTTCCGGCATGTGGCCAGGAATGAAAGCAATAGCCGATTCAGTCAGGTTTGTATCTAATTCTGTATGGGATAAATCGGAAGTGTGCGAGGATTTCTTTCTAGCTTCTTTTTTAATGGGTGCTGAACAATAGGGACAAAATTGAGGCGCTTTTTTCCCTTTTGTAGATTTTATAGAAAAGAACTGACGGCAAAATGGACAAGAAATTTTCACAACTATCTAACCTAACTTCTGCGACTTTTATTAGAATTATTATAGCATCCTTTTTTAAAAAGATGTATGTTTTTTTGAACATTCATTTAAAGTACGCGAGTTTTGGATATGGAACTATCTAGAGTGCTGTGGATACCTATGTTAGTGAACTGGACAAAAAATTTCCACTGAGCCCACAG
>CAVVKX010000036.1:0-16939 GCA_963748975.1 uncultured Parachlamydiaceae bacterium | reverse complement strand
CGCCTGCACAAAATCCGCGGGGTTTGGATAACAAAAGTTTCATAAATTCTTCCAAATTCATTAAGAATTGATGGGAACATTAGCACAAAGAAATTATAGGGTAAAGGTTAAAAGTATTTGGTATTTGGGGCCGTATTTCTATTGGTGGTCTGCATAAGTATTGGCAGTTCTGCATAAGTGCATAACTTTCTTCGGTTTTTGAAAAAGTTATGCACTCTTGCAGACCGGCCCCATTTATTCTTATGCAGAACCGGCCCCATTTATTTACAAACATCTTCTTGACAAATTAAAATTTACAATTACAATCTTTTTTCGATTTAAAATATTTTCAGAAAGGAAATACTCCCTCTAGAAGATCCAATCCATGCTGATTGTATTCTTCCCGGTGGACATATCGCTTGGTACGTATATGATGCTGAATCGTAATATGGAGCTAAGGCTATATCAAGCTCTTATTGAAAGATACTCGAAAACAGGCGCTAACTTAGTGACTCGAACAGGCTACTTTGGCATTGATCAAGATAGAAAAGAAATAAATATTTTATGTAAAAATTAATAAAAAATGGTAATAAAAATATGTTTTTTCGTAAAAATGCTAATTGCATTAAGTGGAATTTAAAACAAAAGCAAGAATTAAAAGAAAAAATTATTTTACGTATTTCCTCTATTAAAACTTATGATGATTTATGGTTTAAAATTCCATAACGATCCTGCATCTTCTGATTATGTCCCACTGGCTTTGCAAATCAAGGGGAAAATCGAGGGTAATGGGGAGCATTTATTTTGATAAAGAGATCGTTTATTTTCTTATCCCAGAACCAGATTTTGAGAAACAACAGCTCTTACTCAAACCAGACGATAGAATTCAATTATGGCTAAGCGACAAAAGAAAATGTTTTAAAATTGAAAAAATGTAATCATGACCTCGAAATCATTGTCGCATGAGAACATTGCTAAATACTTGGGGTTGGTACTTGGGGCCGGTTCTGCATAAGTACTTGGGGCCGGTTCTGCATAAGTGCATAACTTTTTTAAGTTTTTGTAAAAGTTATGCACTATGCAAGAACCGGCCCCCCAATTTTTTAGCCCCAATCCTTGTATTTAATATCATATTTTAATATAATATAAATTTTTATAAGTTAACTTAGGTTTATAAATTATATGAAATTCATTTTAATTTTATTTTTTTCATTAATATCAATTGATATTTTTTCTTTAGAATTCCCTATAACTCAAATTACCAATGATCAGTTTATGATAAAGGGTTATATGTTCAGCTACACAGCCGATAATAAACCAGAGCCATTTGAAGTAGGTCAAACTTTCATTCCCATTAATGAAGAAATTGTTTTTGTTTCATTATTTGGATACCGTCTTTTTATGGGACTTGAGTCACCTGAAACTCATGAAATTAAGTATTTTGAATCAACGATTAATAGTGTTGGTAACAGCGCGAAAGTACGTGACGTAATTGAAACGAGTCGCCGACTATCTTATCAGAGAAATATAGTTGGTGACGGTGAATGGGTAAGTAATATAAATTTTAAAGTTACCTTTGAAGATGAGACTGAATACACGATGGCAATTACTTCATCAAGTGAAGAGGCAAGTGAACGTCATAAAAAAAAATTTATTGACAACGTAAATAATGGTGGCCTTATTCTTTTTACAGGAATATTTGATAGTCCTAAACCAATAACTACATTCTTTTTCAAGATACCCGATGGTAGTTCTTATGTGTTACGTGGACCTTACAGGCGGTTTTCAAAATGCGATGATGAAAACCTCATTTTTTCGTATTATTTAGTTTGGAATCCCGAGCCAGGAGTCAGAGGAAGCGGCTATACGTTTCCAGCGTTTCCTGGCAGACCTTTTTGTCTTCCCTTAGGTACTTCAAGCCTTTCACCTGTCATGGGTCATCTTCGGTTCATCCGAAGTTACATCAATCAAGAAGGGCGACGCGAGTTTATATTTGAAAAATCAGATGGCTCTACCCAATACACAATGCAAAGATATTAGCACTCGGGGTCAAACAGGGTCACACACGGGGTCAGGCTTGACATTTTGACATTTGGACAAATTCAAGATAAGAAACAAATGTCAAAATGTCAAGCCTGACACCAAGTGTTGCGGCCGCAAGCTATAAGTCATGATGTCATCTGATTAAGCGAACCAGTTGCCTTAATTTTTTGTAGTTTATCATTTAAGACTTTGACAACTTCTAGATATTCGTTCCTGCTTGCCTCATCTATTGCTCTCTGAAGACTAGAAACTCTAACTTTTTGGTGCTGCAATAAGATTTTGACAACGTTAAGGTTCCCTTTCGAACTTGCAATAAAGATAGCACAATCAAAAGAAGGATCGGCTGTTCCGTATAACGAGATGTTGACAGCTAAAGCCTCAAGTTTAACGGGATCATTATTATAATTAGCAGCAGGATTGACTTTTGAATCTAGTAATAGTTCTTTAACAAATTCAACATATCCTAAACCGCTTGCCCAACGAATAGCCATCTGGTTGTTGATAGAAAAATCAATATTTTTTTCAAATACATATTAATTTAATAAAATTAATTTTATTAAAATCAAAATTATTATTTATTTTCTTACACGTTTTTTTTAATTGACTAATAGTCTTATAAGAACCTGTCTTCATTAGTTGTTTAAAGATTTCAAGAAATATCTCTGCACAAAACTCCCTGCCTTCAGGAACTAAAGGTTTTATTTCTTTATTAATAAAACTTTCATTAAAAACAATTCCAAAATTTATTTATTAATTGCATAGTTTTATCCATATAATTTTTCGTGCTTAATTTTATCTTAGATTAATTTTTTGTACAAGACAAAGAATCGGGATCAGCACTCGGGGTCAGGCTTGGGGAGAAACGAATCGACACTTTTACACACGGGATTTTTGTATCAGTTTCTCTTTTCTACTCATAAATGCATGATACCATTTTTGATATCATTTAGCAACATTAAAACAGTTTAATACTTATGATATAATCAGCGTTAAAATAGACTTCTTGTTTGTCAGTGTTATTCGTTTTAGGTGAGAAAACAAGCATAGATTCCTGAGGGAGATTTTTTTGAAAATCTTTTATTTGTTCTTTAGATAAATTTGCAGCTAAATAATATGCATTAAATTTACCATGCCAACATTTGGCCTTAATTTCACAAAGAAATTCTCGTGAGGGTGCATTTGTTCGGAATTTTATTAATAAAGAATCAAAGTAACTAAGAGCCTGGGAATTCTTTCTAAGTTGTTCAAGAGAATCAAATTCATTTTCAAATGATTTTCTTATATCTTCTTTAGTGACTAATTCTCTATTCCATTTAAACTTCAATGTTTTTGCAATAGCACTCCATATTCTGCCATCGCTTGCAAGCCTATTAAATGCCTTTGAAACTCTTGATACACGGCTTAAATCTTTTATAGACAAATCTTTTGATGAGAAAATTTGTAATAGAATTTCCGATGGAAGAGGTTTTATATTTTGGAAAATATCTGCCGGCTCTTTTTGTGTTTGAACAAAATCAAATGGAAAGATTGAATTGTTTTTATTCGCAATTAAACTATTATACATTTTTTAAAACTTATAATTAAATCTTTAGTGGTAGTTTATAGTGATAGGTAGCGATTAGCTTACCAATTCTTTAAAATAAGAGCAAACGCGAAATAGATTGTGACTTTGAAAGTTGAGTAAAATGCCTACAAGATGTCTAATAATTAACCGTTGCTTTTAAAATGTATCCTCGTTAAAAACAATACTTTCATTTTTATTAAAAGGTATCTGTGGGCGCAAACATACTGGCTATGGGCAAAAGTCTTCCGACTTACTCTTTATATCAAATGGAAATTGCTGACCGTCTAAATAACCTTATGCATTTTAACGATGAAGAAGCCTGGCTTTTACAAAAAATTTATGCAAATTCAGCAATCAATAAACGCTATTCTGTACTCCCAGACATTATCCATCCAAAAACGAGCGCCTTTTCATCGGTGAATTCATCCGATTTTCTCGGCATGTCCAAAAGAAATGCGATCTATAAAAAAGAAGCGCCTTTATTAGCTGAGAAATCAGCAAGGGAAGCTCTTAACCATTGGAATGGGAAGCTAGATGAAATCACACATGTGATTTCCGTTTCATGCACGGGTGTGATAACACCGGGTATTGAATTTTTGCTTGCGCTCCGATTAGGCCTTAAACCGACCGTTTCATTGTTAGGAATTAATTTCCTAGGCTGTTATGGAGCCTTTAAAGCTCTTAAAGTCGCTACAAAAATTGCTAAAGATCATCCCAAAAATAGAATTTTGTTAGTAGCAACGGAATTATGTACTTTGCATTTCAAGCCGAATCCTGATATTGAATCCATGGTCATTCAATCTCTTTTTGCTGATGGGTCTGCGGCTTTGATTATAGGTGCACAACCGACTGAAAAAGAAACAGTTCTGTTTGAGCTCTTAGATGAACAGAGTTATGTGATTAAGGATACGTTAGAAGATATGACTTGGGATGCTAGCGATGAGGGTTTTAATATGACGTTATCCCCACGCGTGCCAAAGCTGATCGGTGAATACATTGAACCTTTCACTCAAAAGCTTATGGAAAAGGGATCATCAAAAGAAGAATATGAATGGGCCATACATCCCGGAGGTAAGGCCATCGTAGAAGCTGTAGAAAATGCAATGTCTTTAGATCGTTCCTTGACATCATCTGCTTGGAATATCTTAAAAAATTATGGGAATTTATCCAGTGCAACTTTTCTTTATGTGCTAGATGATATTTTTCAACGCCCCTCTTCCAAAGAAAAAATTATAGGCCTGGGTTTTGGTCCTGGAATAAGTGTAGAAGGGCTATCATTAAGGAAATCCCGATGAGTCGATGGGCATCGCGATCACGGGATTTAGAAATTATCGATAAAGCCCCACCTGATTATTCAAGACAAGAATATGAAGATTGTCTGATCCAACTGGATCGTGTGGGCCAGTGGCTAGGAGGCGATTCAGCGACTTTTGCAACTTTGAAAAAAATGCAGCAAGCGCCTTTATCCCTCTTAGATGTGGGGTGTGGCGGGGGCTTTTTTACCACCAAATTGGCCTTACGTTATCCTCAGGCAAAGATCACGGGCATTGATCTCAATCACGATGCGATAGCTTTTGCCAAAAATAGATTAGCACGCTTGCCTCAGCCTCCTCAAAATCTAAACTTTGAAACATGCGTAAACGCAAAACTCGAAGAGCCGGAAAAAAGTTACGATGTCGTACTGACCACCTTGGTCTGTCACCATATGGATGATGATCATTTAATCGACTTTATCCATCGAGCCTGCCGCATCGCCAAGAAAAGAGTCATCATCAATGATTTGCAAAGGCATTTCCTGGCTTATTATTTATTTAAAGGATTGAGTCCCCTCTTTTTTCGAAATCGCCTAGTCCAGCATGATGGACCCTTATCCATTCGACGCGCTTTTGCTTACAAAGAACTCCTTTATTATCTTGAAAAGGCAGGCTTAAAACCTTCCCAATTTTGCATCCAGTGGAAATGGGCCTTCCGTTGGCTGATTGAAATCGATTGTGAGGAAAAAGTATGATCGAAGACTGTGTTATTGTTGGAGGAGGAGTTGCAGGTTTAAGTGCAGCGAATCAATTGGTTGATGCTGGATTAACTCCGCTCGTCATTGATGCTAGTTCATATCCATCGCATCGAGTCTGCGGAGAATTTTTTTCTCCTGAGTGTTTACCGATTTTACAACGCTGGAATATTCCTATGTCGGAATCCATAAAGTATTGCCGCTTTTTTCAAGGATCAAACAAAATGGAGTTTTCCTTGCCTACACAATCCGGTTGCTGTTCAAGATTTAAATTCGATGAAAGATTATTAGATCGTGCAAAAAGCAAAGGCGCACGCATTTTAACAGAGACAAAAGTCCTGTCATTGCAGCTTCCCAAACATACAGATTCCCCTTACGAAATCTTATTATCGAATGGAAACAAGGTCGCAGCTCGCCATCTCATGATAGGAACAGGGAAAATACCTAATAGAGTCACTATCCAAGAGACCCCTCTTAAATATATTGGGCTAAAAGCTCATTTTGAGGGCATTCACCTAGAAAACGCCTTAGAAATGCATTGTTTTGAGGGAGGCTACTTAGGCCTTTCTAAAATCGACGAGAGAACAACTAATATTGCCTGCCTTGTAAAAAAGGAAGCTGTAGCAAATGGCACTCCTCTCGAAATGTTTATGGATGAACTGCGAAAAAAAAATTACATGTCTAGCTTTAATGAAAGAATGATGAACGCACGCTTAATCTTTCCCCAATGGCTTATTGGACAGGTCCCTGAATTTGGGATCAGAAAAAATCCATCTTGGGAAAGGGTTTTTTGGATAGGAGATGCAGCGGGAAGCATCCCTCCCCTTTGTGGAGAAGGACTTGCGATAGCAATTACATCTGGATGCATGGCCGCTGATTATTTCTTAAAGGCAAATGCTGCGCAGTTTAAAAAAGATTGGTTGAAGAGGTATAGAAAGAGATTTTTTTTGGCACAACAAATGCATAAAATCATGTCAACACCCTGGATGGCGCGCCTGGCTATTCATTTATGTAACGGAATACCTGCAATACCCGCCTATTTATGGAAACAGACCCGTGAACCCCTAATTATACAGGAGGTCTATTAAACGCATCCAAATCTTTTAACAACCGATCGGTTAACTGACTTAACTGTTTGATGGTAGGACCTTTCATTAACTCCATTGTAGGTATTTTTACTCCAAGATTTAATTCCAAGGTCGTCTGCAATTCCATAGCCATCAACGAGTCTACGCCCAGTGTATTTAATCGGACATTTTCTTCCAATTTTGTTTGATCCATCTTTAAAGTGTCTGCCAGGGTCTTCTTGATCATATTTGCGATAATAGCCAAACGACTATTTTCATCCCTACTATGTAATTCGTCTATAAGGGGTATATGAGCTGCGGCAAGATTTTTTTCGGGACGAAAATCAGCAAAGACACTGGATTTATGAATGGAAGGCATGGTTTGCATGATCTTATTCCAATGGACATCTAGTGCGCATAGCTGATCATCATCGCTAAGGATAGCTTGCTCCAGGACTTGTAAAGCCTCTTTGGGAGCTATTGCATGGATCCCTTGAGCTTCAAGGTGTTTGGCAATTTTATTGTTACGCGTTAGTACGCCCATATTTAAAGCACCCCAATTAAGCGTTAGTGCCGGCAGGCCGAGATATTTCCTATAATGGCAAAAGCTATCCAAGAAGGCATTTGCAGCTGCATAATTGCCTTGACCGGGATTGCCAATAAGAGAAGAGATGGAAGAAAATAGAACAAAAAAGTCTAATGGATGTTGAAGTGTGAGACGATGAAGATTTATACATCCACCGATTTTCGGCCGGAGGACTTGACGAATGGATTCAGGTGTCAGTTGAGCAATCCACGCATCATTAAGCACCATAGCGCTATGGATGATTCCTTTTAAAGGCGGCATTTCTTTTTCGCAATCTGCCAATAAAGCTTTCGTTTGATCGTAATGAGTCACATCTACCGCAGCTACTTTCACAATCACATCACGCTTCAATAATTCTTGTATGACTTCTTGCGCTTCAACCGATGCAGCACCCCTGCGGCCGATTAATATAAGATATTTGGCTCCTCTATCCACAAGCCATTTAGCTATAATCAAACCAAAGCCGCTCAGTCCTCCGGTAATCAAATAAGAATGAGCAGGATTCACTAAAGTTTTCTGATTAACTAGAGATAAACCCTCGACTTTTTGATTAGCAAAATTGAGCATGATTTTGCCCATATGCTTGGATCGCGCCATAAACTGAAAGGCTTCTACCGCCTCGTGGGCTGGGAAATTTTTGCAAGGTAAAGACTTAAAGACCTCCTGTTTAAAAAGAAGGCTTGCCTCTTTTAAGAGACGTTGAATGATTTGAGGATTTTCCTTGAAAGTCCGGTCAAGATCAATCGCTGCAAAGGAGGTATTGCGATTAAAATAAAGCATAGGTAATGGATTATTTGCGCTGATATCTCTCTTTCCGATTTCGATAAAACGTCCATGGGGTGCTAACAAAGACCAACTTTTTGTTAATGCCTCTCCTGAAAGGGAATTAAGAACTACATCTACTCCCCTTCCCTCGGTCCATTGCTTAACATCGTTAACAAAAGATAAGGACCTTGAATCTGAACAATTTTGAACACCTAAATGATGTAAATAGGCGCGTTTTTCTTCATTGCCTGCTGTAGCTATGACATTTGCACCTACAAACTGCGCATATTGAATCGCAGCTAAACCGACAGCGCCGGTGGCACTATGGATCAGGATCGTTTCACCTTTTTTCAATTTTGCGCTATCTTTTAAAGCCCTTAAAACTGTGAGAAAAGGGATATAAACAGGCGCTTCATCCAGTGATGTGTCGTGAGGAATAGCAAAGATATGTTGAGTGGAAACATTGATATAAGATTGAAAAGTGTTAGGAACAAAACAGCAGACCTTATCACCGATTTGATAATTTTTCACTTTAGGTCCCCTAGCCACAATGGTCCCTGAACATTCCATCCCAAAACTTTCTCCAAAATAAGTGTCTTCAAGAACGTTTTGATCCAACAAGCCTAAAACCTTCATGAGGTCTTTAAAATTGAGCGAAGAAGCATGAACTTGAACGCCCACTTCACCTATAGAGGGAGGCTCTTTTTTTATCTGTTTATAAAATAAACTCTCAATCAAACCAGGTGTATGGAGATCAAGAGTAAAAGCTTCATCAGGAGAGGATAGGCTGCTTTTTTTTGCTGTCCGGAAGGGCTGCTGCGCTTGTTTTTTTTTGAATTGATGGGTATATCGCTTTTGATCACGCCAAGCCATTTCATCATCTATCGATTGATGAACTGTCTCTTGTATAATTCCATAGAAATCTTCTCCATCAAGATCAATAAGCCTACAACGTAAATAAGGGTATTCCTGCCTGATCACACGACCCAAGCCCCACAAGGCTGCCCCTGATAAATTTAAAGAATGATCACTTTCACTGACCGACTGTGTTTTTTGCGTAGCTATCCAAAGTGTAGTGGGTTTGTTCATCCTATGCAATTCGATGGCCTTGACAAGATGTACGCACGCTTCAATGCTTTCTATTTCCGATTTTTCGAGCTTTTCTTCAGGAATCTGAGGATCTGATCCTAACAAAACATGCAGGTGATCTTTATGCAGCAGGTCTCTAATCAATTGTTCAGCATCCTTGAGAGATCGTAAGTCATGGGGAGAATAAATGCGGCTATCCATGTTCTTTTGGTTTAGGCAGTCTGCAAAATTTTCGCTGTTAGATGCTTTATAAAAACCTACTAACCAGAAAGGTTTGTCTTGAAGAAGTGGTTGTTGATCTAGGGAATTCTCTTTCCAAACCGAATGATAGATAAGCCTAGACACTTTTCGGGATGACTGACCTTTTAAAATACGGCATTGAAAACCTTTGATTTGAACATGGACATTGCCGGCCGCATCGCAAAGAAGAAGATCGCCCACAATTTTCTTCTTAGATTTCTTTGTGCAATGCGCATGACAAAAAATTGTATTTTTGGGACTAGAGAAAAAGATAACCTGATCCATATGCAAGGGCAGTATCAACCCTCCGTCAAAAGAATTTTTATCCAGAGCTCCTATCAAAGTTTGTAAAGCAGAATCCAAAAGTGCAGGATGTAAATGGTAGTTTTCCAGATTTTGGCGGATGTGAATTTCAGATAAGGCTTCTTCCTTACATTTCCACATCTTTTTGATTCCTTGAAAATAAGGCCCATACTCCAAGCCTTGTTCAAGCAATTGAAGATAAATAGAATCTCCAGCAACAGAGCTATTTTGTTGAAGAGTCTCAAGATTAACTGCAGGAGGTTGAGGAAGATCATAAGCAGCGCATAAACCACTGGCATGATAGATCCATTCCCATTCCCCGGAATCAGAAAAACTATGCACCTTGAATTTTTTATTTTCCGCATCCAAAGAAATTTGCAATAGAGCTTCTTTATCCTGTTGAATCGTTAACAGCTCTTGAAAATCTATATCTTCTAAAATACAGGGCACATGGCCATGGATTGCAAGGCCGGCCTCTACATAAGCTGCAGCGGGAAAAACAATTGATCCATCAATTTTATGATCTTCAAGCCAAGGGAAATGTTGAGGATTGACTTCAACTTGCCAGGTTGAATGGGGAGACTTTATTTTTCTGCTTAACAAAGGATGCTGCTGTGAGCTAAGCCGGTACTGCTTTGATTCTTCCGACTCAATCCAATAAGCTTTCTTCTGCCAGGGATAAGTAGGTAAGCGGATCAAATGACCATTAGGTTGAACTTTGTCCCATGGGATAGGAAATCCATGAACAAATAACCCGCCGATGCACTCCATTAAAGATATGACATCCGAGCTTTTCCGATTTAAGGAGGCTAAAGTTTCTCCCTTGATTTGATGATGCAATAAGCCTTCTTTAATAAAGTTTCCCAAAACAGGATGAGGACCAATTTCAACAAATAACGTATAATCTTGACTCAACATATTTTTAAGGGTTTTTGAAAAAAGGACGGGCTGTCGTATATTCTGCCACCAATAATTTGCATCTAAGGGCTTTTCATTAAGATCCCCATAAACGGTAGAAAAAAGAGGTATATTTGTTTTATTGCCACTAAGACCACCTAAGCAACTCAAGACCTCTTTTTCCAATCCATCCATCTGATGGCTGTGATAAGCGATATTCACTTTTAAAAATCGCGAAAAAATATTTCTTTTATCTAGAGTTTCAGAGATTTTAAGTAAATCCTCTTTATTTCCGGCCAGTGTGACAGAATTTGGACTATTCTCTGCTGCAATCGAGACTCTTTCATGATATGCTCTTAAAATAGACTGAGACTCATCATAACCGATTCCCACAGCTAACATGGCACCTAAACCTTTGCGCTTGGATTGAATACGTGAACGGTGAGTACTCACAAGTATTCCATCTTCCAAGGATAAAGCCCCGGCAGCATAAGCTGCGGCCACTTCCCCTACACTATGTCCTACAACGGCATCAGGATTGAATCCCCAAGAGCGTAGTAATTCTGTCAGACTCACTTGAATGGCATAATTGGCTACTTGAGCAATTTCAGGCTCTTCCATCCGCGAATTTTCTTCTTTTTGGTGAAGTTCTTCCCACAATGACCATCCAGCAATAGAAGAAAGAAATTTGTCACAACGCAATATAGTCTCAGAAAAAATAGGATAGGATTCAATGAGCTGCCGGCCCATACCCCACCATTGCGGCCCCATGCCTGTATAAACAAATGCTAAACGAGGCTTAACATCTAAAATCTTACCTCGTATGCAGCCCTCAGAGACTTCTCCTTTTGCAAGCCTAGTGAGTTTATTCTGTAATTCATGGGCGGATTGTGCGCTAATAGCTGCGCGATAGTCGAACAAAGAACGTTTTTGGGATAAAGTATAGGCCATATCTACAAGGTTAATATTTTTATTTAGCATTAAAAAGCTCTGATAAGCATCTGCCACAGCTTTTAATGCCTCGCCATCCTTTGCAGAAAGTGGAAAGACAAGAGGAAAATTGTATTCTTCCGAGGCCTCTTCCTTGACGTGATAACTTTGTAAAACGGCATGTGCATTGGTTCCACCATATCCAAAAGAATTCACTGAAGCAAAGGTCAGTGGGTCAGGAGAGGGAAAATTTTCTAAAGTGGTAGGTATTTTGAGGCAGTATTTTTCAAAAGGGATGTTAGGATTGGGTGAATCAAAATGCAGGTTCGGTGGTATTTTACGATGCCAGAGGCATAAAGCTGTTTTAATTAATCCTGCAATGCCTGCCGCCGCTTCGAGATGCCCCATATTTGTTTTGACTGCTCCCAAATAGCAAGGATGCTCGCGCGACTCTTCCGATTGAAGAACATGATTTAAGGCCATAGCTTCAATAGGATCTCCTACGGGTGTACCCGTTCCATGGGCTTCGACATAATGTATTTGACTCGGTTTAACGCTGCTTTCATTTAAGACTTTTTGAATGAGAATTTGCTGTGCGAGAGGATTAGGCTTCGCTATGCCTTGTGTGTACCCATCATGGTTAATTCCTATACCCCGAATCAGCGCATAGATAGGGTCTTTATCGCGTAAGGCTTCTGCAAAACGTTTGAGAATGACAATACCTCCACCTTCTCCTCGCACATATCCTTTTGCGTTTGCGTCGAAAGAGCGGCACTGACCCTCAGGGTTAAGAAACTGACCTTTTGACATTATAATGGTTGTTTCAGGAATCAGCATGGCGTTAACACCCCCTGCCAATGCCAATGAACAGTCATTTTGCCATAAGCTTTGGCAAGCAAGGTGAACGGATACAAGTGAGGAAGAACAAGCTGTATCGACAGTTAAACTAGGCCCTTTCAAATCAAAAAAATAAGAGAGCCTTGCGGATAAAATAGTCATAGAACCATTAATCCCTGAATACATGCTGCAATGAGGTATATTGAAGGGAGAATTATTTAAATTTTGCCAATCTGTGGTGAAAGCGCCAATATAAACGCCGGTATTTGAACCACGTATTTTTTCAGGAATGATTCCTCCGTCTTCCATTGCTTCCCATGCGAGCTCCAGAAGAAGACGCTGCTGGGGATCTAAAAAATTGGCTTCTCGAGGTGAGAATTGAAAAAATTCAGCATCAAAAAGCTCCCATTTTTCATGCAAAAAACCTCCTTTTTTAACAGACATTTTACCTAAAATACGGGCATTAGAATTGTAAAATCTCCGCACATCCCATCGATCCCTAGGTACTTCAGAAATGGTATCTGCTCCCTTACAAAGCATATTCCAGAATTTTTCAGGATTGGAAGCCTTCCCAGGGAAGCGACATCCAATGCCTATGATAGCGATAGGATCTAATTGTTGTTGATTTGATGATGTCATTACGGATTATCTTTTCATGATGCATGGATTTTTTTGAGATGATGGTTCATGCGCCATATAAAAATAAAGAGTATTATTCAAGAAGCGAGCAAAAAACAAAACAGGATGGTAGGACCCATGCTGTTAATTTTCTAGTTAACGCGAGTTTTGGAAAGGAATTGATTATCAATATTATATCTTTAACCTGATACGTGCTGGTTTTCGCACAGTCATGATTTACAGGGTATTAAGTCCGCTGTTTTTTTAGATGTCCAATGAAGCCTTCACAGGAATCCTCAATGATATCTAGTATGTAATCGAAAGCCGCATCACCCTGATAAAAAGGATCCGGTATGATTTGATTGGGATATCGGGAACTAAAAGCTGTAAAAAGATGGATTTTAGCTTTATGTTGAGGTGTTTTTGCATAACGGTATAGATGATGCAGCACTTCGTGATCCGCAGCAAAAATGTAGTCGTATTTATCTAAAAAATGAGGATCAAATAATTGCGCACGCGAGATCAAATCGATGCCTCGCGCTTTTGCAGCAGCTCGAATGCGATCATCAGGTAATTGGCCAACATACCAAGACCCCATACCGCAACTCGAAATATTCATATCACTAAGATTAGGTTCGTTAGATATCAGATGGCGTAAAACTCCTTCGGCTGCTGGTGAACGACAAATATTCCCTAAACAAACAAATAAAATTGAGACCATATGCATCCAAAATATTTAAATTAGAATTTTCTATTGCACGTCAGCGGCACATCGAAATCCATAAGTCCCATTGACTGTACCGGGATTGTTGCGATGACGTCTAGAGCAGCGTAAATCTTCTTTCAAACTTTTCCAACATCCACCTCGCAGGACCCGGTAAACGCCTTGTAAGGGCCCTTTAGGATTTTCTGGCTCCTGAATGGAGATCTCATAATAATTATATCCATACCAATCTTGACACCATTCATAAACATTTCCGACCATATCATACAAGCCATAATCATTGGTAGCATAACTCATGACCGTTGTTGTATCAGCACTAAAAAAGTTGGCTTGGGTTTTCTCTATATCATCCCCTGTGGGATAAAGTGCATTTTCTTTTCCTCCTCTTGCGGCTATTTCCCATTCAGCCTCGGTGGGGATACGTTTTCCGACCCATTTTGCGTAGGCCACTGCGCCGTACCATGTCACACCCACAACAGGATGTTTCGCATAACCCGATTCAATGCTTAGCTTTCCTCCGCTGCGTTTAATCCTTGAATCACGCATGCGGATAATATCTTGATGATTGCTATCTTTTTCGCCCCCCATCACTTCTAAAAAACGAACAAACTGTTCGTTGGTTACGGGGTGAATGTCAATGGCATAACTAGCTAATGTGACTTGATGACGTGGAACTTCATCTCTATTTCCATCATTACTACCCCGATAAAAATTACCTCCAGGGATCACCACCATATCTGTTAATAGAGGCTGGATATTTTTTACTTCCTTGTGCTCGGGTTTGTATGACTTCACAGTCGTATCAATTTGGAAAACCGCCGCAGGATCCGGATCAGTTTGCGGACGTTCTAATTGTGCAGTACGTAAGATCGGCCTTAAACCTCCGGGATGTGCTTCATCTTGATGGATGACTCTTTGTGGGGCTGGTTCAGCATATTCTGCAACCATCTTATTTAAAGGATTTGTTTTTAATGTCTGCGCTTCGGCAAAAACTTGTGATTGGAGAGCTTTTATACCAGGAATTTGTACATTATGAAGTTCTTCAAGAAGGGATTCTGGGCGTTTCGCGGGGTCACTTTGTAAACAATTTCGAATTAAAGGATCCCAATTCCAGCGAAAGTCTAATCGTTCCGATGGCAAATCAAAAACGCCTTCAGGAAACTCATTCATCAATAGGTAATATGCCAATACTCCAAAGGCATAATAATCGGCTTTAGCTTCGACAGATTTTTGAGCATCTAAACGTTTTTGTTCAGGAGCCAAAAAGGCATAATTTTGTAAAAACGACGCATGCAAGGGGAGTAACTTAGCTGTTTCGATAGAGGGTGCATAGCGTTCCTGACCAGCCTTTGTAGTGCCTATAGCGGCACTTACTCCTAAAGCTTCAGCCACATTTTTATAAGTACGTGTTAATACTGCCCCCACTCCAATAATGCGCGAAAGGCCGAAATCGGAAAGGTATAAGTCTATAGGCGCTCCAGGACGTTTACCGACAAGAATATTGTTGAGTTTGAGACCCCGATGGATAAGTTTTTTACTATGAGCATAATCCAATGCGTCAGCAATTTGTATAAGTAAACGGTGCAACTCTTCTTCTTCTAAGCGTTTACCACGTGCTATCATATATTGCGTGAGGTTTGTTGTTTCACCTAATTCATCGACTACGCAATCCGTAACAACAAAATATTGACCATGTGAGTAGGATACATTATGAATTTTTACAATGTTAGGATGATCTAAGGTGGACAAGGTGCTAATATCTTCTTCGAAACGTTGAATGAATGACCTATCTGAACTCAACTCTTCTGGTAAAACCTTGAGGATACAATGCTTTTTCATGAAACGATGTTCGGCTAAATAAACATTTCCTAAAGAACCTTGTCCAACTTGTTTAATGACTGTATAGTCCCCTAAAATTTTTGCCTCTTTCATCCTACTTTCCATAAAATCCTTATTTTTTCTTCACTTCATCTAGATGTTGTTGAGCCCTATTAATGACACGGCTGTAGTCATACCATTCCCTTGCTTTATTTAAAAAGCATTGCGCAAGGTCATATTGCCGAAAAGCAATGGCAATTTCAATATAGTAAGGAATATCGATGCGAGATATCACAATATTCTGATTGATTATTTTATTCAAGTACGTGGATAAAACAACTGCCTTGGATTCATCCGAAGTGAACCCCAAGATCATGCGGTAAAGACTACTATCCTCAGGTTCTAAAGTGACAGCTTTCTCTGCGTTGCTTAGAATAAATTTGCGCTGATTTTCTCTTTGATCTTCTGTTTTGGCCCTTTCAAAAAGTTTGATATGTAAGATAGCCTTTGCTTTATAGGCCAAGAAATGATGAGGATCGTGGGTGTAAGCTTTGTAAAATTGGTCAAAAAAAAGATCATATCGACCCAAATTTGCGTAGGAAACAGCCAGAATATATTCTAAATGGTGAAGAGTGGGATTTTTTGTATACGTGGCGCCAAATTTATTAACAATCTCTTGAGCGGTTTCATCGGGAGTTAAGCCGGATGGTCTAGATAGATTTTAAGGGCTTGACTATACAGAATGCTTTCTTCTTCAGACAACTTGACTGGCAATGCTGCTGGAGTTATTTCTAAAGCGTCTAAGAAAGTTTCAAAAGCTTTTTCTTGCTCCTGATCTTTATAGTAAGCGATAGCTAACAACACCTTCGCAGGGCCCACCTCTTGATCGTTAGCTGTACTCAAATATTGGCTGTAGATCGCTTCTGCCTCTTTGATGTGACCTCGATCCAAGGCCTGACCAGCTTGCTGCTGAACGCCCTCAAAATTTGCACTCCATGCAATTAAAGCTAATACAATCGCCATCACCCAATTTTTTCGTCTCAATAATATATATAAACGCATTTTTAACAGGGATTTTACACGTATGTTAAATTAGCGCAAAGCCAAATCCTTAATAAACGGAAAAAAATTGCCCTAGAAAGAGTTACCATGAGCCAATGAGATCAACGAGAAATTGCGAGATAGTATGGAGTTCACCACTGAGCCAGTGAGATCAATGAGAAATTGCAAGATGGTATGGAGTTCACCACTGAGCCAGTGAGATCAATGAGAAATTGCAAGATGGTATGGAGTTCACCACTGAGCCAGTGAGATCAATGAGAAATTGCAAGATGGTATGGAGTTCACCACTGAGCCAGTGAGATCAATGAGAAATTGCAAGATGGTATGGAGTTCACCACTGAGCCAGTGAGATCAATGAGAAATTGCAAGATGGTATGGAGTTCACCACTGAGCCAGTGAGGTCACTGAC